>JBCDAJ010000135.1:0-17244 GCA_039185935.1 Cyanobacteria bacterium P01_F01_bin.56
AGGTGTCAAGCTCACCCAAAAAGCGATGGCAGAACTTGAAAAGAAGCTGCATCGGTTGCCAGGTCTCGAAAAGTGGTTTGTTGAAATCATTCCGACGCCTGCTTAACTATTGGATGATCTTTTCCTTGGACTACTCTTAGTCCATGAGTTATGACTACCAGGTCGGGGGCAGTTTGCCTGCAGATGCGCCCAGCTATGTGAAACGGCACGCAGACGATGAGCTGTACGAACAGCTTCAGGCTGGCGAATTTTGCTACGTACTGAATTCTCGCCAGATGGGTAAGTCTAGCCTGCGGGTGCAGGTGATGCAGCGCTTGACTGCGGCGGGCGTGGCATGCGCGGCGATCGACCTCACCCAAATTGGTGGCGATAAAAACGTGACGGCGGACCAGTGGTATGCCGGGTTTGTGCGCTTGCTGTGGAAAAGTTTTAACTTGACGACTCAGGTCAACTTTCGGCAATGGTGGCGCGATCACGACGGCATTCCAGCGGTGCAGCGATTGGGTGAATTTGTGGATACAGTCCTCCTAACGGAGTTAGATCAGCCCATCGCCATCTTTATTGATGAAGTGGATACCGTGCAGAGCCTAGCCTTTGCCCTGGATGATTTTTTTACCCTGATTCGTGATTTTTATAATCAGCGAGCGAATAACTCTGCCTACCAACGACTGACCTTCTGTTTTCTAGGGGTGGCGACGCCCTCTGACCTAATTCGTGGCAAAACGCGGACGCCTTTCAACATTGGGCAGGCTATCGCGCTGCGGGGGTTGCAATTTGCCGAAGCCGCACCGCTGATCAGCGGCTTGGCTGCTATCGCTGAGCGACCTGAGGTCGTGCTTCAAGCCATTCTTAGTTGGACTGATGGGCAACCGTTTTTGACCCAAAAGCTCTGTCGCTTGGCTCAGACGCTAGCCCAGATTCCCGCTGGTGAGGAGGAGCGGGTGATCGCCCAGCTCGTGCAAACCCGCATTTTGGATGACTGGGAAGCCCAGGACGAACCTGAGCATTTGAAAACCATTCGCGATCGCCTGCTTAACGATGAGATGACCGAAGGGCAGCGATTAGGGCTGTATCAGCAGATCTTAGTGGGCGAAACAGTCCTCACTGACAATAGCCGCGAACAGATGGAACTCCGCCTCGCGGGCTTGGTGGTCGAGCGTCACCGCACTCTAAAGCCTCACAATCGTATTTATCAAACGATTTTCTCAATGGCTTGGGTGAATGCGACCCTGGCCCGGCGGCGACCTTATGCAGCAGAGATTCAGGCGTGGTTTCAGAGCGCCCCCCGGGCTGATGCTTACCTGCTGCAGGGGCCGAAACTAGAGGCCGCGTTGGCCTGGGCCGAAGCCCGCAGCCTCAGCAAGCGAGACTATCAGTATTTGGTCGAAAGCCAAAAGCTGGGGCTACGGCAAGAGTTAGAGCAGAGCCAGGCTGCCGTGGCGCAGGTCAATCAACAGCTTACAGAACGCAACCAGGCCCTAGAGCGCATTAATCAGCAGTTGGCCACAGCCCAGCGAGAACTCAAGCGAGTGCGTCGATTTTTTAATTGGGTGGTTGCTGTCGGGTTCGCTCTCGTTAGTGTCTTAGGAGTTGGTGCCACATGGGCAGAAAGGCGGCGAGCCACCGCTGCTACAGAACGGCGAGAAGCTGTCGAGCAGAAAAAAGCAGCCCAGGCAGAGTTAGAAACGACAGCAGATGAAAATGAGCAGCTAGAAACGCAGAACAACATCTTAGATGCTAATAATCAAAAGCTGGTTGGTGACAATGCTGACTTAACCGCTGACAATACGACTTTAACGCAACAGAATCAGCAGGCAGCCCAAGCAGCCGACCAGGCATTGGCCGCTAAGCAGACTGCACAGCAGGCGGCTGAAGCTGCGCGAGCAGCCGAAACCGAGGCTCAAGCCGAACGAGAACGGGCACAGAGGGAAGCCGTGGAGGCTCAAGAGAAAGTCACAAATCTGACGACAGCATCCACAGAACTGAATGCGCAAAATCGGCGTCAACAACGCAATCTGGCAGACGTTTTTCCCATCATGTCGGCAGTGTCAACCTTTGCCGACGGCAAGCAGCAAGAAGCCATTGAGGCTCTCTCTCAAATCTTTGAGGACAACCCGAATAATTCGGCGGTGCTGATTGTGCGAGGCGAGTTTCACACCCAGATGAATTCTGAAGATAATGCCCTTGAGGACTTCAATCGGGCGATCGCGCTAGACGAGGATAACTTTGTGGCCCATGTGGGTCGAGGCAATGTCTTGACTGAATCGGGACGAACTTTCGAAGCGATCTCAGCCTACACCACTGCCCTCAAAATTCAGTTAACCGAGACCGATCAGTCGAACGAGACCATTGCCGAGTATTTGAAATCTCTCCTCGATAGTTTGGTGGTTAGCCAGCTCAGTGCCAACTCTGCTCAATCCGTTAGGTTGGCCAGCGCTACAGCAATTACGAGCAATACCGATGCTCAAGAAGCTAAATCTTACCAAGTGGACTGGTCGGGAACCACTGACTTTCGGTTCGATGAGCAAGAGGCCGCCATCATTGCCGAAGCCAGCAGACTGTTGTTAAAGCTTGACGCAGAAGATGCAAAGGCGCTGCATTATCACAGCATTTCGCTACTCGCGATGGGGCAACACGCTGAGGCGCTCACTACCCTCGACAAAGCCCTGACTCATCGTGCTGACTTTTCAGAAGCTCACTTGACCCGTGGCATCGTCTATCGTCGTCAAAATCAGGAAGCAGCAGCCCTCAATAGCTTTGGGCAAGCGATTGCTATTTATACCCAAGCTATTGAGCAGTCAACTGATAGTGAAGCAACAGTATTGCACCTCAGTGCCCGTGGCATCGCCTATGTCTATCAGAAAAATTGGGGCGCAGCGATCGTTGATTTTACTGCAGTGCTCAACTTTGACTCTGAAGATGCCATCGTTTATGCCCATCGCGGACATGCTTATGCAAACCAAGGGGATTTCGAGCGCGCCATTACTGATTTTGATCAAGCACTGGCCCTCAATTCTGAAGATGCCATCGCATATTTCAATCGTGGGAGTGCCCACGGGAATCGAGGAAATTTAGGTGATGCCATTGCCGATTTTAATCGAGCAATTGTTCTCGACCCTGAACTGGCCGACGCCTACACCAATCGTGGCGTTGCTCGTATGTTGCAGTACCACAACTTTAGTTTCAATCTTGATCAGTACAATCACCTTACTCGCCTTGCCAGTTTTGAACAAAGGCATTTAGAGGAAGCCATTGCTGATTTCACCCAAGCGATCGCAATTGATGATGTGTACGCTGATGCCTTTGGCAATCGTGGGATAGCGTATCGCTTAATGGGTCGTTTTAACGCTGCCATTGCCGACCTAAATCAGGCATTACAGTTGGCACCCGGAACAGAATGGATGGAAGAAGAGTTGGCAAAGGCGCGCCAAGGCATCAGTAATTAACTAGATCATAGGACTTACGCAAAAAAAACTCAGTCCCCCAAATCTGGAGGATGTTGAATCCGATTTCCCCAGGTTTGGGGATTCAGGGGCCAAAATCGGATTCAACTGCGTAAATCATGGATCAAATACAAACCACGCTATTCGGCTACAAACCACGCTATTTGGCTCGGTTATGGCAAAGTGCAGAAATCAGAGTCCCCCTCGGGCAGGGCAGAGCTCTACAGAGTTCAAATTTGAAATCCTCTTCAGGCAAAAGGTTTTAGCTATCTTGAATGACCTGAACTAAATGCAGCTTGCCATAACACCGCCGCTTACGTAGTTGAGCCGCTTGTCTGTTGAGAGCAGTAGCGCTAGACCATCTCCTCTGGACACGTAGCTCAGTCATCATTCGTGGGTGAGCTTGGCTCAGCGCGATGATTTATCCTCTGAGGACTCGTAAACTCATCTGGCTCCCTTGGGAGACTGCATCGAGTCAGGATGAGTGCAGTGGAGAGTGCCCTTTGGTTACGCCCTGGGGTTGGTAACTGCGGCAAACTCGCCCCGCCCCGCGCAGTTGCGGATAGTAAGTGCGACTAATCGCATCTTCTAGGTCGGTGATGGAGTCGATGCCAATGCCATTGCGGCCTTGATCGCGTCCAGAGCTGTGAATGTAACGGCCGTTTCCGAGGTAGAGCGCCACATGATTGGGCCGATCGCCTCGACCAAAAAACAAGAGATCTCCAGCTTGCAAGTCGCTCAACGCGATCGCGTCAACAAAATCCTCTTGCTGGTAAGAATCACGCGGCAGTCGGATGCCGGATGCCGCAAAGGCTGTCTGCACCAGGCCAGAACAGTCGAAATTAGGCCCCACCGTGCCGCCCCAAAGGTAGGTATTCTCTTGGGCCATGGCCCCGTGAGCAAAGGCCATGACAGCGGGAATCTGCGTGGTAATGGCCGCCGCTGTCCACATTGGGGGCACGTAGGACTGCTCAGCGGGTTTTAAGACGCTGAGCCCAGTGATGGGTAGCCAACCAGGATAGTCGTCTTCACAGAGGCATACGGCGATCGCCGTGGCGGTTGACTCCGGCTGAGCCACAATTCGCAGGTGGCGACCGGCCGCTGCCTGGGTCACCAAGCCCTCACACTCAGGGGATTTGAACAGATCGAGAGGGCTCTGGCAGCGATATTCTGCCTCTAGAGTGAGGTTGGCTGAATGCACGATAAAGGCCACCTGTCTGTGAAAAAAGTTACTTTACGCAAATATCTGACGGAATTTTGGCGCGATCGCTCCCATCCCATCCGACAATGAAGAATTATAGAAGAGCGCTCAAAAATATTGCCGATCATGACCTCAACATTGCCGCTAAATACCCCCAAAGTAAACGCTGCTCACAAGCTCTCGCTGGCTCCTTTGCAGGTACCAGAGCGCTTGTTGCTGGGGCCCGGCCCCTCTAATGCCGAAGCCTCAGTCGTCGCGGCGATGAACTGTCAGCCCATTGGCCACCTTGACCCCGCTTATCTTGAGATGATGGACGAGGTGCAAGAACTGCTGCGCTACGCCTGGCAAACCAGCAACGAACTCACCTATCCCGTGCCGGGAACCGGCTCAGCAGCGATGGAAGCCACCCTCGCTAACGTGGTGGAACCGGGCGATCGCGTCTTGGTCGGGGTGATGGGCTATTTTGGTCATCGCCTGGTCGATATGGCCGGACGCTACGGGGCTGATGTCCGCACGATGCAGCAAAACTGGGGGCAGGTCTTTTCCCTGGAAACGATTCGTGCGGGGCTGGCAGAGCATCGTCCAGCAGTGTTAGCACTGGTACATGCCGAAACCTCCACCGGAGCGAGACAACCTCTCGAAGGCGTCGGCGCGCTGTGCCGCGAGTTTGACTGCTTGCTGATTGTCGACACTGTGACGAGTCTCGGTGGGGTGCCCATTTTTCTAGATGAGTGGCAAGTCGACTTAGCCTATAGCTGCAGCCAAAAAGGTCTGAGCTGCCCACCAGGAGCATCGCCTTTCACGATGGGGCCACGAGCTGTCGCCAAACTGGAACAGCGCCCAACCAAAGTCGCCAACTGGTATCTAGATGCTGGGCTCCTGCGGAAGTATTGGGGCCGCGATCGCGTTTATCACCACACGGCCCCGGTCAACCTGACGTTTGCGCTCCGGGAGGCCCTGCGGCTACTGGCCGAAGAAGGCGTCGAAGCTCGCTGGCAACGGCATCAAGAGACAGCTGAATTTTTCTGGGCCGGCTTAGAGTCCATCGGGCTGAGCTGTCACGTTGACCGGGCCTATCGCCTACCCACGCTGACCACCGTCCGCGTTCCCGATGGGGTTGATGCGAAGGCGGTGGCTCGCACCCTCCTGCAAGACTACAACATTGAAATTGGCGGCGGTTTGGGCGACCTCGCAGGTCAAGTTTGGCGCATCGGCCTGATGGGAGCCAATAGCCACCGCGATCGCGCTGAGACGCTACTGTCAGCATTGGCGAAGGTGTTACACAAGGCTCGTTAAATTGGATTGGTGCCGGGTGTCAGGTGCCGGGTGTGGGGAGTGGGGATTGGGAATCAGGTTCCTAGTCTGACACTGCCCCAGGCGGCAATTCACGCCGTCAGGTCTTGGCACTATTCTGAGTCCGCCATTAACAGCTTTCACACACAACGCGTAAGCCATAACCATGGCCTGCCGTTGCGTCGTCCAATGCGCCTCGGTGTCGGGCGGTAGCAGAGCAGGTGGAGGCACTTTCCCGCCAAGCGCCCCCCCGCAGCACGCGATATCGTCTATGACCTTGCTTCCAATAACGATGACCAGTGCTCTTTAGAACCTCGGGCTTTTGGTTGTAATCGTCATGCCAATGGTCCATACACCATTCCCACACATTGCCATGGAGGTCATACACCCCCCAAGCATTAGCCAAATAGCTGCCCACGCGCGTTGTTCCTGGTCTCATGCTGTCGTAATTCAGTAGTGCCACCTGATCGCCAACCGCTGATGAAAATGCTCTTAAGGTCGCCAGCTCAGTCGGTAACTGCGATCGCTGCAGAAAGGTCGCCTCACCAAAGTGGAAAGGGGTCATAGTGCCAGCCTTACAGGCATATTCCCACTCCGCTTCTGTGGGTAACCGATAGGGCCGTCCCGTATAAACCGACAAACGAGCACAAAATTCCAGAGCTTCATACCCCGAGACCCCGCTAACCGGGTGGTGCGGTAGCGCCCCATCAGCCTCGGCACTCTGGAGCCATGGGGCCGCTCGCATCTCATCGCGTTGCTGAGGCAATGACGCGACAACCTGCCATTGGGCTCTGGTAATGGGGTATTTGCCAAACCAAAATGGGGCTAAACGAACTTCATGCTGGGGGGCATTCATCGGCCTCGGCGCTGACGACGTTATTTCGGAACTGCCTGGCGTCTCACCCATCAGAAAAGTCCCCCTGGGAATGAAAACCATCTCTAGGCCAAGGTTTTCAAGAGGGGCAGTCACCACCAAATTTTGAGTTACGTCACAACGAGTCACATGACCCTGGTGATTAACCGCCACGACCGGATATTCCTCAAGGTCATAGGCCATGCCGTCGCGGCCTAACTGAACTCCAGCATGCCATCTTTCTTTGAAGCGTTGTTGTTCGTCGTCAGTGGCTGGAATGACATCCGCACCGGTCTCAAAAGCGTGGTGAAGTTCTCCTTTGCGTGCCTTGCGAGGCGGTGGGCCCCACTCCAATTGGTAAACTTGGCCCGAGTCATAGCTCATCCCCGAAGCCGAACAGTTGAGGCTAGTGCCATAACAGAGCAATCGATACCCCGCAGGCTCAAATTTTTGCCGAATGTCCTTTAGTGCCGCTAACAAATCATCACCGCTACCCTGCCAAGTTTGCGCTTCACAGGTGATTTTCAGAGAGTACTGTTGGGCCCACCAATGCGAAACTTGAGCGGCTTTACGAGTTTGCCCAGGGGTAGCCATCGGAATTTCGAGGTGTTGACGCCCCCCAAAAAACTGATAGCCATCAGCCTCTAGCTGCTCAAAGAGGTTGGAGCAAGCGATGTCTACACCCTTAGGCCCGGTTCCCTGGCTGTGCCATTGGTGTTCAGCCGTCGAAATCGTCGCCTGACAAAGCTCTGGGCTCACATGACGAAACACGTACTGAGCCTCACTAATGGTCTGATCAGGATTGAGAATTTCGTGAACTGACTCAGTGACAATGGGATATTCCATATTCCAGCAACGATGACGCTCTAGTGGATAGACTACCCACAGATGTCTCAGCACAACATTGGTGGCAGCAATTTCACTAGCAGAGCGCTGATCATGCGACGGGTGTTTACCGGAAGAAAGGGGTTCAGCTCGGTGGCCCCAATTTGGGTCGATGACACAGAATCTGTCGCTGTGTAGTCACAGAAGCACGCCGAATCTGATTAAACCCTCAACTGGCCTAAGAAAAACCGAAACTGCTGCTGAGTCTGCCATACATAGTCTGTGGGGTTCCAGAGATTTTGAAGGCCGTAGTCGATCAGTTGAGCGGGGACGAGGCGATCGCGCCGCTCAACTAGCATCATGCGCTCCAGTATCCAGGGGTCGCGGGAGTATTCCGGATGGCCGGAGAAGACGAGAATATGACTGCTCAGCATCCAGCCCAAATACTCCGTCACGCCGCTGGTGCCCAGCGATACGGCTCTGGTGGGCAACTGAGTGACACCGTCATTGTGGTGAACTTGAATGGCGTAGGCTGTGCGATCGCTGCCAAAGTACTGCCGCGCCGCCTCACTGAGGTTAATCGTCACCACCGATAGCTCGGTGCCAGGAGGGTTGCGTTCTACCTTGCCGCCCAAAGCTTGGGCCACAATTTGCGGCGCAAAGGAAAAGCCCGACAGCCGAATTTGCTGCTGGTGATAGTCTCGAATCACGGCCTGCAGTTCTAGCACCCAGTCATCTTGTTCATAAGCCCCAGCGGCAGAACCGGAAATCACAATGCCGTCTAGTGCCGCCAATTCACTATCAGTGGGGTAATGGGACTTGCGGGGCTCGTACTTAATAAGCTCCACCTGAGTCAACTCAATACCGCCCAAATCCTCAGGCTGGCTCTTGGCACACACCTCATCAAATAGCTGACAGTGCATGTCATAAAAGCCGTCGGGGTAGCGCTCTAAAATTTCGGGAGCCCACCAGCGCAGGTCGTCAGTGCCAACGTCGAAGCTTGCAAGGCGCAGAGTTTTAGAAGACATGGTTTAGAGAATGATCAGAGTTTTGGATGTCTGCAGATTGCCAAATAATAGTTCCAGAAATATCTAAATAGCCCCAACTATCGGAGTTCTTAAATTTTGCAACTCCATCTTCAAACGGAAAAGCCTCATCAAAAACAGGTGCAATCACAATTTCTCCAGCTCTATTGATGTAGCCATACTTGCCGTCGCGATTTTTATAAAGGGCTCTGCCATCGTAAAAGTTCCGACGCTCTGGAAACTCTAGATTGCCAGAATTGCTGGGAGGATAGCTAATCTCTTGAATGGGATCAATGACAAACTTTCCACGAGAATCGATGTAGCCATACTTTTCATTCGCTATTTTTTGGGCGATCGCTAATCCTTCAGAGAAGTCGCCAATATAGCTAAAAGTTGGAGGAATGATTACATTGCCGTCTAAATCAATTGCTCCATAGCGATTTCCTTCAACAATGACTGCAAGACAGCCTGATTGAATATCGATATAGTCATATCGCGGCCTCACGACAATTTCTCCCTGCGGATTCATCAGTCCATAGGCACGCCGCCGCGCACTATCAGGGCCACCAAAACGCCAATCAAACAGACTGGGTCTAGTCTTGTAAACCAATGCTCTTCGGTGGAAGAATCCAGCTAAACCATCAATGTTTACAAAAAGCTGCTCTTCCAACTGGATTTCTATTTCTCCTGTTGCGTTAATATATCCTGACAGGCTGTAATCGTTATTGAAGCCAACAAAAGGGGCGAGACCTTCACGAAAAATGCCGACCTTCTTAAAAGAGTTTTGGGTTATGTAATTCCCTTGATCACCGATAAGCCGCCAACTATTGCCCAATAAAACAAAAGCTCTATTTTGAGAAAATCTTGTGATTTTCCCGAAAGGAAGAGCAACAAAATTTCCATCTTGGTCGATAAGACCCTGTCGGCCATTAGTTATGACAACGGCTCTGCCTTCAGAAAAAGGGGAAACCTCATCAAAAACAGGCTCAACGATGACATCGCCATTTTCATTGATGTATCCCCATCGCCCATCATCAATCGATTTAAAAGCAGCTAAACCTTCCGAAAAATCTAGAACATCCTTGAATTGTGGCTCTATCGAAATTTGACCGTTTTGATTGATAAAGCCCCAAGTAGCATTTTCCGAAACCGGAAATCATCCTTCTGAATTTTGCTCTTTTTCTGCATTTTGAGATTCATGTGTGATCTGACAAGACGATGAATCAATGTAAGTGTGAGTGCCAAGGCAACCGTAGGCAGTGAAGGAAAGCAAAACGACCAAAATTTGAGCGATTCGTGGCATTATTTAGGGGTGACGATATAAGTCAGCAGGTCAGCGGGTGTCAGACACTCAGAGCATCTGAGCAATATTGTTCCAAAAAGAGGGTGCGATCGCCATTCTCGCCCCAAAGAATTGGGTAATAACTTTCGTGCATTTCTAGGCTGTCGAGGCGGCGATAGCGGTTGAAGATATAGCCGGTCCCGACCCCGAGGGGCTGAAATTGGGCCTGTCGGGGTAGGGTGCTAACGGCAAAACTGCGGCGGGTTTGAGTTGCACTTTGATTCCGTCCCGAGCCGTGCCAGAGATCGCCGTGGAAAAAGATGGCGCTGCCGGAGGGCAGTTCCAACGGCATAGTTTCAGGATTTTGAACTCCGGCTTCCTTGGCGGCGCTGAGTAGCGGGGCGCGATAGTCTTCTTTCGGTGCGTGGAGGAATCGCACCTGATCTGAGCCCTGCCAGCGATGAGAACCGGGAACGATTTCGAGAGTTCCGGTTGCCTGAGTGCAGTCGCTGAGGGCAATCCAGCAGGTGATGATGGACGGCGGGTCAATTGCTGAGACGTACGTGTTGTTGCGATGGAAGGTCACTTCTGGGGCGTTCGGGGGCTTGATCCAGCAGGTGTCAAGTCCGTAACGGCCGCCGTCCCAGCTCATCAGAGTGGCGTTGAGACGAGCAATTTCGCCGGATAGGGAATAGCTGGCAACCGTGCGATCGCACCGCCACAGGCCGGTCATCTGCCGAGTCGCATTGGGCTGACTCAGTCCGGGACGACCATACCACTCGTCAGGATAAATGCCGGTTTCAAACTGCGTATCAAATAGGGGATCGAAGCGTTCAGTCAGCTCTGCGACCTGCGCTGGTGTTAGGAGGTGATCCAGTACCAGATATCCCTGGGCCTGGAACTGATCGATTTGGTCGGGAGTGAACGTAGGGCAGGTTTGGAGGGAGGGCATGGTTTGGGGGGATGGGGTAGTGGAGTGAAGGGGGGATGGGGGGGATGGGGGGCAGGGTATGGGGGTGGCAGGGTAGCAGAGTGTGAGGGGGGTGAGGGGGGTGAAGGGGGTGAGGTGGGTGAAGGGGGTGAAGGGGGTTGGGGTAGTAGAGTCGCGGGGGAACTGGCTGACCAATTACTCATCACCCAAGAATCAAGAACTAAGGGAGTTGCGCTTAAATAACATCCCACCGACCCTGCTACCCCTCCACCCTGCCACAGTCTTGTCCGGGTACTTTATTTTCAAGCCGATCCCTAAGAACCTCTTTTTCCGCACTCCACCTACTCCACCCACTCCACCCACTCCACCTACTCCCCCTACTCCACCTACTCTCCTACTCAACACTGCCGCAGTAGCTTGCCAAGAACGGCGTCCGGTAGCCATCTTCTCGCCAGACAATGGGGAAGAAGCTTTCATCCATGGTGTCATCGTCGTGGCGACGGTATTTGCCGGCAATGTACCCGCCGGGAACGTAGGTGTCATAGGGTTTAAATCGGGCCTCGGCGGGAACGTAGGCCAACACCATGCTGCGACGGACGACGTCCAGGGTGTTTTTGCCGGAGCCGTGCCAGGTGTTGCCGTGGTGGAAAACGCCGCTGCCCGGGGCAATATCTAGCTGCACCACCTCAGGCACGTCAACCCCAGCCAGGTGAGCGGCGCGCTGCATTTCCGAACGATAGCTCTTGTTCTGGTTGTGGAATTCGGGCACCGCTGCGGAGAGTTCCCATCGATGAGAGCCCTTGGCATATTCAATGGTGCTAGCCCCCGCCACCGCATGACTCAGGGCAATCCAGCAAACGGTGACCCCCACAGGCGTGTGGTAGTTGATGTACATCGAATCCTGATGCAGGGTGGTTTCTTTGGCTCCGCTGGGTTTTTGCCAGATGCCGTCGGCCAGCAAACGGGCTCCTGACCAGCCCTCTAATGCGGCGGCTATGTGGCCAATTTTGGCAGCGGTGGCGGCGGCGGCTAAGGTGCGATCGCTCTTCCAGCCGCCGGTCAACTGTCCGGCCGCACCGGGTTTACCCAGATAAGGATTCCAGTGCCACTCATCGGGATACACGCCCGTTTCAAACTCCCCGGCAAATAACGGTTCAAAGCGGCTAATGATGCGCTCCACCAGGGCTGGACTGAGCAAGTTTTCTACCACCAAAAAGCCATCTTGATGAAACTGGCTAATCTGCTGGGAGGTCAGGGGTGGTCGAGTTTGGGTGGGCATGTCGATTTCACCAAAAGGTATCTACATCAGGGTTGGCAAAGCCTGACGGATGGGTCATCAGGGTTTAAAGTGCGAGAGCGTCATGACAGTACTCGCTTAGGAAGGGCGTGCGATAACCGTCTTCACGCCAAACAATCGGGAAAAAGCTTTCGTCCATGGTGTCTTCCCCGTGGCGTTTGTACTTGCCTGGCACATAGCCGCCTGCCACATAAGCGCTAGCCGGTTTGAAGCGGGCGGCGGCGGGAATGTAAGAGAGAACGAGACTGCGGCGCACGGCGTCGGGCATCAAGTTTTGACCGGAGCCGTGCCACATATATCCATGGTGAAAGGCACAGCTTCCTGGCTTCAGGTCGAGCGGCAAGACTTTCGGTGGGGACATTTGGACCTGCTTAGCAGCCTGCTCCATGTCCCAGCAGTAGTGGCGAGTCGGGCCATGAAATTCTGGCACGGC
Organism: Cyanobacteria bacterium P01_F01_bin.56; assembly: GCA_039185935.1. Lineage (GTDB taxonomy): Bacteria > Cyanobacteriota > Cyanobacteriia > Phormidesmidales > Phormidesmidaceae > Halomicronema. The sequence goes on from JBCDAJ010000135.1 coordinate 12,584, forward strand.
GTTAGATAACGGCCAGCAATGGGAGCCGGGCACATATTCGATGGTGCTGCCGCCTGGCACGGCATTGCTCAGGGCAATCCAGCAGGTCACACTCTCTGGCGGTGTGTGATAAGTGAAATACATGGCGTCCTGGTGCAGGGTGGTGGCTTTGGCCCCAGGAGGCTTTTGCCAAATATCGTCCATCAGTAGCCGCGCCCCTGACCAGCCGCCTAAGGCGGCGGCCAGCTGCCCCAACTGGGCTGAGAGCAACACTGCAGCTAGGGTGCGATCGCACTTCCACACCCCAGTCATTTGCCCCGATGCTCCGGGTTGGCCCAGATAAGGATTCCAGTGCCACTCGTCAGGATAGATGCCCGTGTCAAATTCTCCGGCAAACAGCGGCTCAAACCGGGCGATCAACTGCTCTACTAGGGCCAAAGGCACCACCTCTGGAATGGCCAAAAAGCCATCCTGGTGAAATTGGGCAATTTGTTTGGCCGTGAGCGATCGCCGCACCTGGGTCTGCATGGTTGCCTAATAGACCTCCAAATACTCGGCTACTTCCCAATCCGTGATGTGGTTGTGGAAGCGATCTAACTCAAACTGCTTCACGGTAGTGAACAGCTGACAAAACTCTGGTCCCAACATTTCCTGCATCGCCGGATCGGCGGCCAGCGCTTCGAGGGCGGCATCCAACGTTTTGGGAAAGAGAGGCAAACTGGGATCATCTTCGCTAGGGCCGTCCACCATCGGCTGCAGCTCCCGCTGTTCCTTCAGACCTAACAGACCCGCCGCCAGGGTCGCCGCCGCACTCAGATAAGGATTGCTGAGGCCAGACGCCGCCCGCATTTCTAGATGGGTGTCTTCATCGCCCGTGGCTTTGACCCGCACCATCGCCGTGCGATCTTCAACGCCCCAGCTAATGTTGGAGGGGGCAAACGTGTGGGGCTTCAACCGGCGATAGCAGTTGGGGGTAGGGCCAATCAGCGGCAGCATGGCTGGGGCATGGTCGAGAATTCCCTGCACAAAAGATTGAGCCGTGGCAGATAGGCCATAGGGCGCATCAGCATCGAGAAACGCATTGGCCCCGGCCTGCCAAAGACTCAAATGAAAATGGCAGCAGCAGCCTGCCATCCCCGCAAAGGGCTTAGACATAAAGCTAGCCTGGTAGCCGAGATGGTGCGCCATTTCCTTTACCGCATTTTTGAAGGTAAAGGCCTTATCCGCGCCGTGAATGCCCATGCCGGGACCATAGTTAATCTCAAACTGAGATGGCGCATATTCACAGTTATGGGTGATCACATCGATGCCCGCCGCCTGCAAATAATCCAGCATTTGAGCAATCTCGGGCACATACTGGTTGCGAATATGGTTGAAAATGTGCAACCCCTCAAACAAGGGCTTGTGAGTTTCCTTGTCTAACAAATAAAACTCAAATTCGTGCCCCATCATCACGTCAAAGCCCATTTGTTTGGCGCGATCAAGCAACGATTTGAGCACATAACGAGGGGCCGCCTGCAGAGGCTCGTCCGGCGTCCAGTAGGCATCGCAAACGACTTTGACGGTGCTGTCCAGCCAGGGCACCGGGGTACAGCTACTAATGTCGGGAAACAGCAGGTGATCGCGATACTTACGTTCTTCGTGATAGCCCGAAGCCGGAACGACGGAAGATGCTGTGTCTAACGCCAGCGTGCCGCCATAAAAGTTGAGGCCTTTACGGGCATAGCCTTCGACTTTGGCTAAGGGCACGACTTTGAGGCGTGACACGCCGTGCAAATCTGGCAGCTCAAAGCGGATGTATTTAACGCCTTGCTGCTTCAGTGACTCGACCCAATCGGCAACGGTTTCGGGGGCAGAAGTGGCTACAACCATGAGCGATCGCTCTCTAGAGAACACTTCCTAATCTCGTAGAGGATCCGGTTTTTCGTTGTATCGACAGGGACAAAATGAGTGAGTGAGGTGAGTGGAGTAGGGGAGTGGGGAAGTGGGTGGAGTAAGGGAGTTCGGAAAAAGAGGTTCTTGGTTCTTAGTTCTTGGGTGATGAGTAATCGGTCGGCTAGTGCCCCCGCGACTCAACTGCCCCTACCCACCTCACCCACTTCACCCACCTCACACCCTGCCACCCAAGCCCTCCGGGCAGGCATCACCCCATCACTCCTCCCCTCATCACTCCGTCACCCCGTCGGGAGTCCCGTTATCCCACGGCTCCAGGCGAAATTTGGCCTGCTTTAAAGAGGCGGTGACGCGCGATCGCACCGCTGTTGCAACAAACAGCGCCATGCCGCCTTGGGTGGGCAAATCGGGACGCTGGAGAGCATTTGCTAGGGCGTCGGGAGGCTGTAGGTGCAGGCCCTGCCAGCCCAAGTGGGGATAGGTATCGAGAACGGCATACAGAGCATGGCGATCGCCCTGGAGTTGACCGACGAGCAGCGCAAAGTGGCCGACGCTCCAATCGGCAGGAGGTGGCGTCAATTGACCGGTCTGCAAATAGGCGAGTAGCTGGAGTGGCGTCAACTGGGAGCCCCAGAAATAGCCCGTGTGAACATTAAGCAGCGGCACGGCCTGCCATTCGGGGTGGGTTTGGCAGAGGTGAAAGAGGCTGATTGCGCCAGCGGCCCAATCTTCGCTTTGCAGCGGCAAGAGACAAAAGCGTCCCTGGCTCAACTGTTCTGTGGCCCGCATCAGTCCCCTGATGGCAGTCCCACAAACCGCCAGATCGGCAACGGTGGGAATGCGCTCGTATCCGTCACCTAAACGCGAGGTTGCTCCCGGCGGTAGCCAACTCTCAGGATCGCCCTGGCTGGGCAGAATGGTAGACGCTGCCAAAGCCATCGCGATCGCTGAAACTGGCAACTGAGCGTAGGCTTGCAGCAGCAAAGCCACCCAGTAAGGCCCACACAGATTATCGGGCTGCTGTCCCGCTTTTTCATGACAGCGGAGTAGGGCTTCGACGTGGGGTAAGAGGGTGAGATGGAAGTTCATGTTTGGAAGTGCACAACGCATCAAAAAATCATGACAGTTTTGCCAGCACGCAGTTCGCAGATGCTGAGGCTGTATCCCTTATAGGGTAGATATTTTAGGCTCTTCTACTGGGCAGTGGCCTCCCTACTTTCGACAACAAAGACTACGCTTGGTATGGAAATACGGCTTTAAAATCAGAACGGAGTAAACAGTAGTTTAGGCGGGAAGTCAGACAGAGCGCTTGCTGTCAGCAAGACGGTGCTTTAGTTACCTCCAAGTTGAACCGTTGTGTATAGGAATTCGGCAATGACAGTAACAGCAGACATAAAAAGCATTAACCCAAGAAGACTTTTGCCTGCTCAGGATTTGAAGCGGCTTAACAGCCGGTCTAACGTCAAAGGGCTTTGGCAACTGGTGGGGCATCTGCTGGTGATTGGACTCAGCGGCTATCTCTGGGCCACTCAGCGCAGTCATTGGGCGATCGCGTTGCCCGCTGTGGTGATTTATGGCTTTAGTCTGGCCAGCATGTTTGCTGCCGTTCACGAATGCGCCCACCGCACGGCTTTTGTCAGCGACTGGCTTAACGACGGTGCGGGCTGGTTGGCGGGATTGCTGTCTTTCTACAACCATGACTTCTACCGCCGCTATCACAAGTGGCATCATCGCTACACCCGTATCCCTGGCAAAGATCCAGAGCTAGAAGATCCGGACCCCACTACCTTGGCGGAGTACCTGTGGCAGGTCAGTGGCTTGCCGTGGTGGTGGGGCAAGGTCAAAGGGCATTGGCAAGTGGCGACGGGGAATATGGCTGATATGCCCTATATCCCTAAAGGTGCTTACGGTACCGTGATGCGCTCCACTCGGCTGCAGCTTGGCGTTTATGGATTCGCGATCGCGGCCTCAGTTATTGCCGGTCAACCCTGGTTTTTGCTCTATTGGGTGCTGCCATTAGCGATCGGACAGCCGCTACTGCGAATGATTTTGCTGGCTGAGCATACCAACTGCTCCTTCGACGATAATCCGCTGGCCAATACCCGCACCACGCTGACGCTGTGGCCGCTCCGGTTCCTCATGTGGAATATGCCTTTCCATGCTGAGCACCACTTGTATCCTTCCATTCCATTTCATCAGCTCGCTGCCGCGCACACTCAACTGGTCTCGCATTTTGACTATGTTGACCCTGGTTATGTGCAGGTAAATCGCGCAATTATTGCAAACTTTGGTCAAACATCTACATGACCTCGACATTTCCCGGCCTTTATCCTCAAGGGTTTTGCCCTCCAGTGCGGGGCCGTGCTACTAGCTCATTGAAATGAGGCGATCGCGGGCCATCAAATCATCTGGAAGGCTGGTCGCACGTCAGCAAAACTGGCATATTCTTCGGAAACTTTCTCGCGATCGAGTCGATTCAAGTAGATATGCAGAAACTTTCCTGCGATCTATCCTGAAAGGGATAATACGCAGAAAATGTCTGTCTAATAATATTGTTGGGTTTGCAAGAAAACAGCCGTTTGAAAAGAAATCACAGAGGCGCAGTCTCGAAATGGAAACTCTCAAAGTTGATTTGGATGCTCTAAAAAAGCTTTGCGGGTGACAAGGCGAGTCTAAAGTAGGCTGGACAAAGCTTTGAGAAAATAGAGAGGCAAAAAAATAGGGAAGCTTTCAGGCCTCCCCCAATAAAATATGTTGCCTGCATCATACCAAAGTACGCTTCGGGCACA
>JBCDAJ010000136.1:0-16929 GCA_039185935.1 Cyanobacteria bacterium P01_F01_bin.56
CCATCGTCCAGTAGATACTGCTGACCTGCATCCGGTGTTGGCGGCGGTGCAGTGGATTGACTTTCGCCAGGGGGAGGGCGATTTCAACGCCAACTTCAAAGAGTTGCTGCGCACCCTGGAGACCGATCGCGCCCACCTGGAGGCGCACACGAGGCTACTCGTCAAGGCTTTGGAGTGGGAAAACAAGCAGCGCAGCGATGATGTCTTGCTGCGAGGACGAGAACTGCTGTGGGCAGAACGCTGGTCGCAGGAAACCGTAGCTTACGATAAGCAGCCATCCATGACGGCACCACAAAAGGAGTTTATTGCTGCCAGTGCTACCTTCCACGATAAAAACCTGCAGCGCGAGGCTCGGCGTAGACGATTAAAGGGCTGGATGCAAATTGGCACCGCTATTGCTGTGTTGATGGGGATGGGCATCAGCGGCACCCTCTCTTTGCGTAACGGTCAAAAAGCCGTCAATGACGTTGCCGCTCAGCTGCATCAAGAACTGTCTGGCCGCATTGAAGACAACATTGCGCAACAAATTAAGCTGCCTAATCTCATCAACCAAATCAACGCGAATGCCGCCCGTCGAGGAGAACTCACCACCCAAAGTTTGGCGAGTGAAACTTACCTTTGGCAGCAAATGCAGTACCTCGATGCCGTTTCTTGGATGTATTATGCCGCTGCCTCAAATGGCAGTTTTGTGGGCATCAGGCGCTCACTTGAGGATAACCTCCAGGCGGTGATTAATGATCCCACTAGCGATTTTTTGGGACACTACTACGACTTAGATGCTCAAGGTCAAAGAACCACTTTAGCTAGTGTCAATCAGGCGACTTATGATGCCCGTGAGCGACCTTGGTTTTTAACTGCAGTGGCAGCCAATGAGCCGATCTGGAGTAATGTCTATGTGAATACTGGGCTGGGCGAATTGATTTTTAGCGCGGTTGCCCCCGTATATGATGCCGGCGGCGATTTGCTTGGGGTTGCCGGGGTCGATTATTCTTTTAATGATCTGAGTACTTTCTTAGAAGCTTTAGAAATTGGTAAAACTGGCGAAGCTTTCATCATGGAAAGTTCTGGCCTGTTAGTCGCTAGTTCTACCGGCGAGGCGCTTTATCAACTGACTGATGACAATAATGTCGAACGTATAGAAGCAATTAATAGCGAAAACAATTTAACCCAGTCAACGGCACAGGTTATAGACCAGAGGCTGGAGCTGCCAGCCTTGTCAGAGCGGGCTCAGCTCAGCGCTGTGATTGATGGCGAAGAACACTTTATTCAAGTTTCTAAATTTGCCGATCAGCAGGGGATTGACTGGGTGATTGTGGTGATGATCCCGCAATCTGATTTTCTTGGGGAGATCAATAAGAATTCGCGCACCACTCTTCTATTGATGCTGCTAGCAACAGGCTTGACGGTAGTGACTATTGTGACGGCACATCAACTCAGTGAAATAAGTGAAAGATCTGTTAAGTGAAAGATCTGCTTGAATTTCCTGACTGTCTTGTGAGCTGTTGCCTATGACCGACGTTTTTATCTCCTACTCTCGCCGCGACCAAGTCTTTGTGCCGGTACTCAACCCTTAAAGGTCATGAAGATAGAACTCTAGGGCTCACATTCAGCCCGACTGAAACATTACTGCACATTAACCACGATCGCCTTCTGAATCTGGATGAGGTTAACTATCAATAATTTTGGGTCAGCCCATGCCCGCCCAAAATCGTGTTCAGCGAATGATATCCCAGAACCCTTAGAGCACTCGTTCAAACTTCAAATCCTTTTGTCCTGCTGGCTACAAAAGGATTCGCCCCCTCCCAATACATTACCAATAGACAAGCAGTCGCTTGAATTACTCCATAGACTGGCGTTACTGATGTATGGGCTAATCTGCGGCGTTGGGGTAGCCCATAGAGGTCACGCTACGTGAAGTCTTTAGGTGATACTAGCCGTGGCAATGCTTTCTGACGTTAGTGGCGCCATTTTCTATCAAAGCTTGCACTCGGGTTCAATGCCGTTACAATGCCTTTTGTTGTTGTGCATCGTTGAGAGACTGACCACATGTTTTTATGACTGTTGTGGCTTACAGAGTTAAATTGTCCCTCAAAAAAAGGCTTTGCAGCCTTGAAGACAAATCTTAAGCCGAGCAAATTTGTTTGGCCATGTTGCGACGCCTTAGGGAATTGCCCTGTGAATTTCAAGCTATTTTGCAATGACCTATAGTCTATTTCGCAACATTTTCGAGGTATCTACCTGCGTACTATCGAACAATTGGCCCTTTGAGGAATATCAAGTATGAGTGGAAATACAGCTCGAGTTCAGGCGATCTCGAACATCATCAAGCGCACCCCGATGGCGCCCAAAGCTCCCGAGCGTTTAGAAGAAATCTGGGCTGAGAATGTTTTTGATTTGAAAAAGATGCAGGCGAGCTTGCCGAAAGCGGTCTTTAAGTCGATCAAGAAGACTATTATGACTGGCGAAAAGTTGGACACGTCAGTCGCCGACTCGGTGGCGACCGCCATGCGTGACTGGGCAACCGGCAAAGGAGCACTTTACTATGCCCACGTGTTCTACCCGATGACGAACCTCACCGCCGAAAAGCATGACGGCTTTATTTCAATACAGGGAGACGGCAGCGTTATTTCAGAATTTTCTGGCAAAGTGCTGGTGCAGGGCGAGCCGGATGGCTCGTCCTTTCCCAATGGCGGCATCCGCGATACGTTTGAAGCTCGCGGCTATACCGCCTGGGACGTTACCAGTCCGGCTTACATCATGGAAACGGATAACGGCTCTACTCTCTGCGTCCCCACCGTCTTCGTCTCGTGGACGGGGGAAGCCCTCGACAAGAAAGTCCCCCTGCTGCGCTCGATCGCGGCGATGGATCAAGCCGCCAGCAAGGTTTTAAAGCTGCTTGGTAATGACGAAATTGCCCATGTCAACTCAAGCTGTGGAGCCGAACAAGAATACTTCTTGGTGGATTCTAACTTTGCTTCCCAGCGGCCCGACTTACTATTAGCGGGACGAACTTTATTTGGCAAGGCACCGGCAAAAGGCCAAGAATTTGACGATCACTACTTTGGGGCCATTCCAGAACGGGTGCAGGTCTATATGCAGGATGTGGAGGAAACCCTCTACAGACTGGGTATTCCGGCTAAAACTCGCCATAACGAGGTGGCTCCTGGTCAGTTTGAAATTGCCCCCTTCTTTGAAGCCGCGAACGTTGCCAGTGATCACCAACAAATGATCATGACGGTGCTAAAACACACGGCGAAAAAGCATGGCTTTGTGTGTCTCCTGCACGAGAAGCCCTTTGCCGGGATCAACGGCTCGGGTAAGCACGTTAACTGGTCGGTCGGCAATGCCACCCAAGGTAACCTGCTCGACCCCGGCGATTCGCCCCATGAAAATGCTCAGTTTCTCGTCTTTTGTGGGGCAGTCATCCGTGGGGTTCACAAGTACGGCCCCCTGATGCGGGCGGCGATCGCGACGGCCAGTAATGACCATCGGCTGGGGGCCAATGAGGCTCCCCCGGCGATTATGTCAGTTTATTTAGGCACCCAGCTAGAAGAGGTCTTTGACCAAATCAAGAATGGCTCCGTCTCTGACTCCAAGCACAAGGGCGTGATGGATTTGGGGCTGAGTGCCGTGCCGCCCCTCAGCAAAGATGCGGGTGATCGCAACCGCACCTCGCCTTTTGCCTTTACCGGCAACCGGTTTGAGTTCCGTGCTGTGGGCTCTCACCAATCCGTATCGGGACCGCTAATCGTACTTAATACGATGTTGGCTGACTCCCTGGACTGGATTGGCAATCGCCTCGAAAACGAACTGAACAATGGTATCGAGCTCAATAGTGCCATCATCACCGTCCTCAAAGAAGTTATGGAACTGCATGGTGACGTGATCTTCGGTGGCAATGGTTACTCGGAAGCGTGGCACACCATGGCAGTTAAGGAGCGGGGGCTAGCCAATCTACCCACCACAGCCGATGCCTTGCCAGTGCTCAAAGAGGACTATATCGAGGATCTGTTTAAAAAGACGGGGGTACTTACTCCTGTGGAGTTAGAAAGCCGCTTTGAAGTCTATGCAGAGCAGTACATTCTCTCCATTGAGGTGGAAGCAAAGCTGGTCATTCAAATGGCTAAAACGATGATTTACCCAGCAGCGGTGGAGTACCTATCCCAGCTATCAAGCACTATCACCAGCTTGACTGGTCTGGGGGTAACCCTGGATCCGGGCAATGCGCAGACAGTAGCCGACCTCGCTAGCGCCATGATGAAAACGACGAGTGAGTTGAGTGAGGCTCTCACCAAGCATGACTTTGCCTCGACCGAAGAGCATATGAAGTACTGCGCCTTTACCTTGCGACCGTTGATGGATCAGGTGCGAGAGTCGGGCGATGCCATAGAAGGGGAAATCGCCGATAGCACTTGGCCTCTGCCGACTTATCAGGAGATGTTATTTATCAAGTAATCCTGAGATTGAACCTCGAATAGTGATTCCAAGCGCCCAAAAATCTTTGGGCGCTTTTTTCGATGACCCCAAATAGTGGGTAAACGCCATATTTATAGCGATCCGCAATCAGGTCAGGGCAGTTGTAATTTCTGGAATGACTACGCGGCCAGCGTTCTTATTCTGAACGCCGCATTCCGAACGCTGCATTCCGCTATGTTTGACCGTTTTGGAACAACCGGATTGCCCTGCCGCACTTTGCTAAATTGGGGCGATCGCGGCGGCATCAATCAGCGACTAGTCGTGGGGACGGGAGTACGAGGTTTGGCTACGTCGATGCAAAGCGGTAGCCGAATTTCAACCTCGGTACCCTGCTGGGGCCGACTATGAATTTGAATGTTACCGCCATGATTTTCGACGATGACCTTAGCGATCGCCAACCCTAGACCCGACCCACCCGTAATCGAACGTTGACGAGAAGGATCGGCCCGATAAAAGCGGTCAAAGATATGCGGCAGAGCCTCTGCCGGAATGCCGACCCCATTGTCTTTGATGGTGACGTCAATGGTGGGTTGATTTTGCAGTTTGCCCTCTTCTAACAAGATCTCAATACGGCCATCGTCAGGGGTATATTGCAGACTGTTGCTGATGATGTTGGTAAATAGGCGCACGAGTTGGTCGGCGTCTCCTTCGACCATCCAGTTGGGCGGGGGTGGAGCCGTTGGGAGTGAGGGCTCCTGAGTGAGGGCAACCAGGGCATTTTCACAGGCCTGACAGTTGAGCTGAATGTGCTTGTGATCGGCGATGGTAGCTTGTTCTTCGATCACATCCGTCAGCAGCATGGAGACATCGACCGGGTTAGCGGCCAAGGGCGCGAGTCCGCCCTCTTGTCGCGCGAGAAACAACAAGTCATCGACCAGACGACCCAACCGTCGGGTCAGCCGTTCAATTACTTGTAATTGCTGCTGTTGAGCCGCTGCATCGGGTTCCGGATCGGCTAGGGCCACTTGGGCATTGGTTTGAATCACCGCGATAGGATTACGTAACTCATGGGAAGCGTCGGCAGTGAACTGTTTGAGCTGTTGGTAAGACTCTCGCACCGGAGCGATCGCAATTCCCGACAGTAGCCAGCCAATCGTTGCCACAGCGGAAATCATCAGACTGAGGCCCAGCGTGAGATCTTGCAATAGCTGGCGACTGGGTTTCGTGACTTCAAACCAGGGATGGCTCACGCGCAAATATCCCAAAATTTGGTTGCCTGACACGATGCGATCGGTGACTTGCCGCACCACATGTTCATTGTCAATGGGGACGGTTTTACCTTCAGGATTCACCTTGACGGGTAAATCGAGCGGCTCCGACAGCGTTGACCACAGGAGTTCTCCCGTCGGGCTAAACCATTCCAAATCAATGTGGTCGTCTTCGGTAGTGGTGGCATTATCTCGAAAGCTAGCTTCGACATTGACCTGCAGCGAGGGCGCGACCTTGCCCATCGTCGTTAACACCTGCTCGCCGATCGCGCCCCCCGGTTCAATGACGAGCGATCGCTGCACAATTTCCACCACATGGTTAAGGGTGTCATCAACGCGTTCGACCAGGGTGGTGCGCACATACCAATAAACGCCACTGGCAAACAGCAGCAGCACAATCGCCGTGACCGTGGTGTACCACAGGGCCAAGCGGCGGCGGGTCGTTTGAAACATGGCAGTTGGCGGGGCGGTCATGGGAAGGTGAGGGAGTGGGTGGCGTCGGTGAGGAAGTGGGTGACCTTAAGGAACGTGCTCGAAATATAGAGTACCGGCTTCTAGTGTGAACTTACTCTATCTACTCACCCACTTACTCACCCACCTACTGCCTACACCGATACGTTATTTTCCCACCAATCCCTAAGCTGAGGGAGGGTGAACGGTGAGGGTACCGGTGTGGCCATCGAGGGTGGCGGTAACGCCGACAGGGAGCGCCGCATTTACCCCGTCATGGCCAAAGGGCAACGCTGCCACAATCGGAATACCCAGGTCGGTGAGGCGATCGCGCAAGACTTCTTCAACCGTGAAACTCGGCACATTGTCAGGTGGGTCGCAGCGACTAAAGCGTCCCAAAGCAATGCCCCCGAGTTGAGACAACTTACCTAACATGCGCCAGTGGGTCAGCATGCGATCGAGGCGATAAGGAGCTTCCGTCACATCTTCCAAGGCCAAAATAGCTCCCTGTAGAGTGGGCTCATGGACGGTTCCTAACAGATGGGTCGCCACAGTTAAATTGGCCGGTAGCAATGGCCCAGTGACCTGACCCGGGCACCAACTTTGACCCGATAGCGGCGGCAAAGTGTGCCCTGCCACCCAGTCAAACAAGCGCTGCTGCGACCAGTCTGGTTCCTGTATGAGGGTGGTTAGCAGCGGGCCGTGGACGCCAGATACCCCTTGTTTGACCAGACTCCACAACAGACTGGTGATGTCGGAAAAGCCAATTAGCCACTTGGGCGGCCCCGGTGGCCATTGCCAAGATTCCAGCAGACGGGTGCCGCCAAAACCGCCCCGCGCACAGAGAATGCCACGACAAGCCGGATCTTGCCAGGCAGTGATCAACTGGTGTCGACGGTGTTCGTCAGTGCCGGCTAAATATCCCCACCGGTGATCAAATCCAGGGGTCAGCTTAATGCGATAGCCTTGAGCTGACCAGCGGGCCAGACTGGCCTGTAGGGCAGCTTGTTCGCGCAGCGCTCCACTGGGAGCCACCACGTGCAGCTCATCACCAGGTCTGAGTGGGGGAGGACAGGTACAAGCCAGCATGAATCACCACAGAAAACAATCATTGAATAGGTTGCTGCGAGATCGCCCCGCTCACTGACCAAATGCAATGCCAGGCCAACAATATCAACGCCAATTTTGAGCCCCAACAGGAGTGGGGGGCCGCTTCGACATGACTGCGGTAGCCGCTGGCGGCAGCTCATGCTGTCGCATAAAAGCCAGATAAGCGCTCAATAGGCTCCAACTAATCGCAACGGTTTCTCCTTGCGGGGCGCATTCATCGCGCAAAAAGGCGGCACCGGCAGCGGTCAACCAGATTTCGCCTAAATGCTGCTGGGTAATCCGAATCAGCCCTTTTTGCGCTAAATCCACAATCAGGCCTGGCCGCTGAGCGCTTGGCACCTTGTGGCAGATTTGGTCAGGATGAATGCTGCGATCGTGGCAAGACTGCAGCACGTACTTTTCGTCCGGGGTCACCGGCAACACAGAGGTATCTAGTTGCAGTAGCGTTCTTCCTGCTGCTGCAATGCCAAAGCGCGTCACGACTACCTCAAAGTCCACCAGTTGCTTTTCCTGCAGTTGTCGCCATAGGCGATCGCGACGGGCAGCCGATAGTTGCGAGAGGGGCGGCTCGGCCCCAATGGGAGCGTGATAGCTGGGATAACGCAGCAGCCACAGCAGGCATTGCAACTCAGGTGAAGATAATTGCAACAGTACAGGTTAATAACGACAAAATCAGTACCATTTATCTTAGCGAAGCGAGTGGCATTAAGGGCAAAGAGTCATGCCGTTCGGCATTCTCATCAACGAGATTTTGCAAATATTAAAGAGGCGGCAGATTGGGATAACTAAAAATCAAGCCAAGAAGCCAGATGAGTTTACAAAAATCCATTTATTGACATGAAAATTATGAGCACTTCTAGAATAGAAGGCTAGGAGGAAGGCGGTCGTGATAAGTGAAGTTTTTGGCACTTGCCCAGCAATTAAGCGGCGCTTAATTGCTGGGCAAGCCAAGGGCCTACACGTGGTCATGAGCAGAGAGAAGTAAAGGTCTTAGCTGAGTGAAAAGTTCAATATGCTGAATTGTTTTCGCTTGGCAACAGTCCGCTATGGGTTTGTGTGCGCAGCGCTCAGATGCACTACCTTGACGCTGACTCACAATCACTAACGGTGTTCTCAGCCGTAATTTCGCCGGTGATCTCGGACGTTCTGACTGATAGACTCGCTGCATGCTCCTGCGCCGAGTTCTTTGAAAATTTGACGATGTAGTTTGGTTTTCTTAAGAATTCACTTTTCTCTCCGCCGCTAACAGCTTGATAGCCACTAAAACGTTAATGAATAGTAATGTTTCTCCTAGGATTCCAGCAGCAGTGGCGACTTTTTTGCCGCTATTGGAGCACGTGGGTGAAGGGATTCAAATTTTTGATGAGGATGGCTGTCTGCTCTATGCGAATGAAGTGGCAGCCCAAAACTTGGGATTTCAGACGCCACAAGTCTTGATGACTGACCATCAAGGACAATTTCAGGGATTGAATATCGTTACCTTTAGCTACCCTACAGGGCAGGTTTTGGAGCTAAGTGAATATCCCTGTGTTCGTGCCCTCAAGGGTGAGCAGGTGGCTGAGCAGGTTTTACAGTTTACCGATCATCAGCATCAAGATCGTCGCCTCGCCATTCAGGCCATGCCTCTACGAGATGAGACCGGTGCCGTGCGCTATGGGGCGGTGCTGAGCCGCAACCTTACCGAGGTCGAAACGGCGATGCTGTCTGGGCGGCAAGAAACGCCACATCTGCATCAAATTGTGAATGTGCTGCCCAGTCTAGTGGCATATCTCAATCAGCAAGAGCAGCATATTTATGCCAATCATAGCTATCTGAAGGCGTTTCGAGTTTTGGCAGAAAGTTTGCCTGGCAGCACGTTGCAATCGGTTGTTGGGCCCGTGATTTATCAACAATTACGCCAACCTCTCAAGCAAGCCTTTAGCGGTGAAATTGCCGATGTCTGTCTCCCAATTGGGAGCGGGCAACCACGATTACAGTACAAACGAGTTAGCGTTGTCCCGCGGTTTGAGGGGCAAGTGGTGGCAGGCGTTTATTTGATCTTGGGGCCAGTGACTGCCCACCAACACACAGACGATTTATTACAAACTGAAACAAACTTTCTTCGCTACTCTCTCGAAGCGGCTGCCGTGGGCACGTGGGATTGGCACTTGCTTGATCAAGAGCTGCTCTGGTCGTTGCCGCAAGAACGGTTGTTTGGGTTGTCACCCGGCAGTTTTGATGGACAACCCGAAACGTTTTTGCAACTCGTGCATGAGGGCGATCGCGATTTCTTAGAAGCGGCGATCGCGGCGGCGACACAGACTCAGCAACAATTTGCGGCTGAGTTTCGCGTGATTCTGCCTGATCGCAAAATCCGCTGGCTCAATCAGCGAGGTCAGGTGGTGAGTGATTCGCAAGGTCAGGTCGTGCGAATGGTCGGGGTGACGTTTGACATTACGGCTCAGCATACGGCCAAAAGCCTGCTCATGAAGCAAATGAGTCGAGATCGCCTGATTGCCAAACTGGCCCAAGATATTAGCCGTACTGAACAGGTCAATCAGCTATTGCCAGAAGCCTTTGGGGTCGTTCGTGAACACTTAGAGCTGGATCGGCTCGTGCTGATCGACCTCCGAGCAAAACCTGGTAAAGCCATTATTGAAGAGCACATTCCGGCAGTGAAATCGATGATGGACTGGGAAATGCGCCATCCCTGGTCAGTCAAACCGAACTTTCTGGAGAAATTTCAGTTAGGCCACCCAGTTAGCCTTTCTAATCTGCATCAACAGTCGTTGAGTGATTCAGAATTGGGATTTTGGACATTTTTTGACGTTGGTGCCGACTTATCCATTCCCTTATTAGATGGTGAGCAACTTTGGGGATTGCTCTCAGCTCAATCGCGACAACCCCGTGATTGGCTACCCGAGGAAACCAGACTGTTAGAAACCGTTGGGAGGTTGTTTAGTACAGCGATTCAGCGCGATCGCTTGCATGCTAACCTGACCCGTGCCAATCGCGAACTTGAACGATTTGCCTATCTTGATGGCTTGACCCAGGTGGCCAATCGCCGCCGGTTTGAGCATTTTCTTAATCAAGAGTGGCGGCGACTCATGCGCGAACAGTCATCCATGGCGCTGATTATGGTCGATATTGATCATTTCAAAGCCTACAACGACATCTATGGCCACCAAGCCGGTGACAATTGCTTACGTCGAGTTGCGGGCATTTTACGCAGTGCCATCCAGCGTCCAGCCGACATTGTCGCCCGCTATGGTGGTGAAGAATTTGCCCTGGTATTGCCCAACACTGATATTCAAGGGGCCGAAACCATTGCAGCAAAAATTAGAGTCCTGCTCCATCAAGCTCAAATTCCCCACAAAGGCTCACCCGTGAGTCAACTGGTGACGGTCAGTTCAGGCATTGCGGCAATCTATCCGCATCCGCTCAAAGCGCCCGATGACCTGATCAGCATCGCGGATCAAGCGCTCTATCAAGCTAAAGAAAAAGGGCGTAATTGCATCGTGGCGTTTTCCTCACCCCAATCGGCTTCTGTTGCCCAGTGAATTAGGCACATTGCGAAGTGAATTAGGCACATTGCGAATTGGAACGAGATTGATTTTCTGCTAGGGCGCTCCTGGTTGGGTTTAACCCCTATCTACAGCGGTAATTCAGTGTCGTTTTAGGCGGCGTATTCCCAAGTTCTCGGGGCCTCACTAGTCGACTAATGACCGATACAGCATCACGGCATCCACATATTGGCCATCTGGTAAACAGACGCCCTCGGGAATGCGCCCAATTTCCTGAAAGCCGAGTGACTGCCACAATTGCAGCGAGGGCACGTTCGTGGCAAAGACCAGGTTGTACATCACCGCGCGATAGCCGCGATCGCGGGCTAGTTGCAGCATGGTTTCGCCCATCCAGCGGCCCAGCCCTTGCCCCTGCAGTTCCGGTACGACGATAAATCCGGCATTAGCAATGTGGCTACAACGACCCGGAAAATTAGGTTTAAGATAGAAAGCGCCGACAATTTGCCCGTCCGTTGATAAGGTTAGTGATGCCTCATCTAGGAGGCGCACGACAAAGGCCTCTCCCTTCAACCAATAGGCTGTAAACGCATCAGCGGTTAGCGGCACTGATTGAGGATAGCTCTCCCCCGCTAACACCATTTGATTGAGCAAGGCTCGCACCGTTGCCGCTTCTGGCGAGCGCATTACATCTAAACAAACAGAGTGAGATGATTTCGTTTGGCGGTAAATTGGGAGATCCACTGGCGATCACGCTAAGTCGGTAAGGTTTATTGATTAGTCTGAGTGTTGCATGGCAATCGTACACGGAAGCTGGTTATCGGAACATCAGCAGTTCTTTCTCTGGGGTGAAATGTGGCAGCGGCTTGATGCCAGCACCTTATCCGCAGAACCCGAACTGCAAGATCATCCCTTTTGTATGGCCATGCCCGAACTGCTGGAACGCCTCAAAGCCATCGGGGGCGTGCCGAAACCATTTTGGGTGGCGATGGGGGATGGTAGTAGCGCCAAGCGCAGTCGCAAACAGCCCGCCCGCGCTCTGGAGCAAGTCTTGTCATTGCCCACCGGGTTCACTGCCGATGCCTGCCTACCAAAACACTCGGCAGAAGCGCTAACCGAAGTGGCTGACGCGATCGCCCTGCATCCTTGGAAGATTCGCGGGGTCTGGTTGACGCCTCGGGAAATCGCTCAGTTTCTGGAAAACTTGCCCCTGGGACAGCGGGAAGTCGCTGGGGTAGAGATTGGCGAAGACCTACGCTTTTGGAGTCATGCCGCTCGGTGGAGTCTAGATTTACAAGCCCGAGGCAAGTTTCTGCCAGCGATCGCCATGACTCCCCAGAAAACGATTCAGGCGCAGTGGCAACTCTTGTTAGATAGTGAAACCGATGCTCAGCGACTGCAACTCTTTAGCCACCATATGCCGTCCAGTTGCCGTACCTACAAGCCGGTACCCAAAGCCCGCAAAGGCCAAGCGATCGAGGTGAGTGTGCCCTTGCTGGCGACTGGCAATGAGTCCCTTTGTGACTTTATGCAGCAAATTGTCGACGCCCAGGTGCGATCGCAGGCCCAACCCATCGGCAGTAACGAAGTTCTCAGCCCTGACTTACCCCTGCGAGAATGGCTCGAAGCCCTGGGTAACGACCAAACCACCCTGCTCGAAAGTAGCGCGATCACAGCCGCTCGCCTGCGTGATGCCCTGACCACTTGGAAAATGCCGCTGCAAAGCAGCGTTGACCAAAATCGATTTCGCGTCTGCTTGAAACTAGAACCGCCAGACACTGATGCCGACTCTTGGCATCTTGGCTACTACTTGCAGTCGCGCGATGACGATACCTTTTTGGTGTCAGCAGAAACCTTGTGGGAGTACCCCGTCGACCAAGCCGTGATTGCCGGGTACACCATTCCAAATCCGCAAGAAACTCTGCTGGCAGGCCTCGGACGCGCCTCTCGCTTTAGTGATCCTGTCCGCGAGAGTTTGCAACAGCGTCGCCCCAGCCGCGTTCCCCTTGACCCGGCGCAGACCTTTGTCTTTCTCAAGATGACCCTGCCCCGTCTGCGCGACAGTGGCTTTGGGGTGGCCCTACCCCCAGGTCTCGAATCTCCGAGTGAAGATAATCGTTTGGGCATCCAAGTCTCGGCGGCAGCACCTGATCGCAAACAGCGCCAACGCCTGGGCCTCAAGAGCTTGTTGAATGTGGAATGGGAACTCTCCCTGGCGGGAAAAAAGCTATCGCAAACCGACTTTGAAAAGCTGGTTGCCCAAGAAACGCCACTACTAGAAATCGATGGCCAATGGGTGGAACTGCGACCCCAAGATATCCGCACGGCTCGCGACTTTTTTAAGCGGCGCAATACTCCAATTGAGCTCAATGTCGAAGATGCCTTGCGTCTCAGCACCGGTGATACTCAAGTCATCGATAAGCTTCCCGTCGTTAAATTTGAGGCGTCGGGCATTCTGCAAGATTTGATTTCGACCCTGACGGAAGGCAACCAATCGCTAGAGCCCATTTGTGAACCAGACGGCTTTGCGGGCAAACTGCGACCCTACCAAGCTCGTGGCGTTTCTTGGCTGACATTCTTAGAGCAGTGGGGCCTGGGGGCTTGCCTCGCCGACGATATGGGTTTGGGTAAAACCATTCAACTAATTGCCTTTTTGCTGACGATGAAGCAGCGCGATCTGCTCACGGGGCCGGTGCTGTTGGTGTGCCCCACCTCGGTGTTGGGCAACTGGGAGCGAGAGATTCATAAGTTTGGTCCCGACTTGAAGGTGTTGATGCACCACGGCGACAAGCGATCGCACGCCGCCGTGTTTGCCCGTAAGGCGCGGGGCACTAGTGTTGTACTGACCAGTTATGCCCTGGTGCAGCGCGACCTCAAAGACTTAGAACGAGTAGACTGGCTCGGTGTCGTTTTGGACGAGGCCCAAAATATCAAAAATCCCGATGCCAAACAGTCAAAAGCGGTGCGACAAGTCGAGGCCCAGTTTCACATCGCCCTCACCGGTACCCCGGTCGAAAACCGCCTAGCAGAGCTATGGTCCATCATGGATTTTCTGAATCCAGGGTATTTGGGCCCCAAGAACTTTTTCCAAAAGCGGTTTGCGACGCCCATCGAGCGCTATGGTGATACGGCCTCGCTCAAAACGCTGCGATCGCTCGTACAACCATTTATCCTGCGCCGTCTCAAAACGGATCGCACCATCATTCAAGACTTGCCTGAAAAGCAAGAGATGACGGTTTTCTGCGGTCTATCGAGCGAGCAGGCCCAGCTTTATCAGGCCACGGTCGAAAAGGCCATGCGCGACATCGAAGCGGCTGAGGGTGTCCAGCGGCGGGGCCAAATTCTGGGTTTGCTCACCAAGCTGAAACAAATTTGTAATCACCCCACGCACTTTCTCAAACAAGATGTGGCCACCCTTTTGCCAGGGCGATCGGGCAAGCTATTGCGCTTTGACGAAATGGTCGAAGAGTTATTGGACGAGGGCGATCGAGCACTCATCTTCACCCAATTTGCCGAGTGGGGTAAACACCTGCAGGCCCATCTACAGCAAAAATTTGGCCAAGAAACTCTCTTCCTCTATGGCAGCACTTCAAAAGGCAAACGTGAAGAAATGGTCGATCGCTTTCAGCATGATCCCAGCGGCCCCCGCCTCTTTATCCTGTCGTTAAAGGCCGGTGGTGTCGGTCTGAACTTGACCCGTGCCAATCACGTTTTCCACTTTGATCGCTGGTGGAATCCAGCAGTCGAAAATCAAGCCACTGACCGGGCGTTTCGGATCGGCCAGACCAAAAATGTGCAGGTACATAAGTTCGTCGCCAACGGCACCCTAGAAGAAAAGATTCATGACATGATCGAGTCCAAGAAAGCGATGGCCGAACAAGTCGTCGGCGCTGGTGAACAGTGGCTTACCGAACTCGATACCGACGCTCTTCGCAACCTGTTACTACTTGATCGCACGGCAGTCATTGATGATGCCGAGTAGTCGTGCTTGAACTGGGGCGGGAAACTAAGGATCGGGAATTTAATCATGTGCCGGGTTTCCCCCTCTCGGGAAGGGTGCCGTAGGCGGGGTGGGTTCGAACCCTCGCACTCAGGGGCAACCCACCCCGCTGCCCCGCCCAGGAGGGGAAAGGTTACCCAGCTTGGCCTCAGTAATTTATTGAATCCTCATCCCTAAGGGAGTTGCGCTTAAATAACATCCCACCGACCCTGCTACCCATCCACCCGGCCACAGTCTTGTTCGGGTACTTTATTTTCAAGCCGATCCCTAAGCGATGCCGTCAGGATTTTACTGCCGCACTTGGAACCCTAGGTTCATATACAAGCCACCTGTTAATTCAGATGTTTTCAAATTATGGCAACGCTTACTCAGCGCGGGTCTCATTTCTGAATTCGTTAGGGTCCTCAGGTTCTCCCCAACTGGATGGCCGTTCGTTTAATGGCTTCAAAGCCACACCATGGTAGAGGGATGTAGGGAGCTAGAGCCCTGGAAATAATCAATTAGAAACTGATGTATGAGTGGCAGCCAAAAGGAGATGGGAGGAGAAGTTCTACAGCCTGTGATGCTCCAAGGGCAACTTGGGTCGCGAATAAGTTGGGACACTAACGAGATCTCAGAACCTAGAGTGTGAAAATTTACTGCGAATCGCGTTGCAAACGACTTTCAACCGTTAGCTTTCAAGCTACGGGCAGCTTTGCCATGCTGATTGGGGGATGTCATCCTTTTAATCTGGCGGCCGAGCAGTTTTAAGCTGACAGCTTAATCAGCCTGTGTCATACCTTAGATATGGGATAACCCTATATATATGAATACATCTCTGTTTCTGAGCCACTGCGGCTTGTCATCATGTTAGATGCACTCATCGTACTTTCATTCATCCTTGCCGGCGGGGGGATTGGCTTTTATGCCCCCGAACTGCTGCCTGCAGGCGTCCTGAGCGAAGTCAGTAGCCTGGAGGGTTTAAGCTCCGTCACAGCTGGGTTTGGGGCCTTGTTTGGCACGGCGATCGGTTTGGCCATGCAGACCAGTTACCGGCGGTTAGAAACTCAGGTTCGAGAGTTACCGCCAGAGCGGTTACTGAGTCGAGCCATTGGGTTGGTAATCGGGTTGCTGATTGCCAATCTGATGCTGGCTCCCCTGTTTTTGTTGCCGATTCCCAGTGAGTTTGGCTTTATTAAACCGCTGCTAGCAGTTATGGGCAGCGTCATTTTTGCTGTCTCCGGAATGAATCTTGCCGATAGTCATGGGCGATCGCTCCTACGCTTGATCAATCCTGGCTCGATGGAATCAACCCTGGTGGCCGAAGGCACCCTCAAGCCGGTCAAAACAAAGCTGTTGGATACCAGCTGTATCATCGATGGCCGCATTGAAGGGTTACTAGAAACCAACTTTCTAGAGGGGCAGATGCTGGTACCACAGTTTGTTTTACAAGAGCTGCAGCAGGTTGCCGATGCCTCAAACGACCAAAAGCGAGTCCGAGGGCGGCGAGGATTAGATGTGCTCAACCGCATCCGTGAAACCTACGCCAGTCGCGTGGTCATTTCGGCGATCGACTACGATGACGTGCCTACAGTAGACGCCAAGTTAGTGCGATTGGCACAAGAACTCAATGCCATGTTGCTAACGAACGATTTTAATCTCAACAAGGTGGCCAGTTTTCAAGCGGTAGAAGTGCTAAATATCAACGACTTGGCACAGGCCATTCGGCCCAATTATTTGCCGGGTGACGATATGGGCCTACGCATTTTGAAAGAGGGCAAAGAACCGCAACAAGGGGTTGGTTATCTAAACGACGGCACGATGGTGGTGGTAGAAGAAGGTCGCGATTACATTGGTAACGAGATCGTTGTAGTCGTCACCGGTGCCCTCCAAACATCGGCTGGGCGGATGATTTTTGCTCGGCCCAAAGGCTCTGTTATGGCGTCGTAACCCCGCTTTGGCTGCAGAACGGCAGCGCTGGGCACGCTGCCGCTACCCCACCAGATGCTGATGCCCTAATCAGTGTCACAATGGCAAAGTGCAGAGATGATATAGCCCTTCCCGACCTGGCAAGGTACACTTAATACTACTTGAATTACTCCAAAAAACCGAGATGAAAGCTTACTCTATCGACTTCCGTCGCAAAATTATCAAGGCTTACGAGGACGAATCAATTTCGCAACGCCAGTTAGCCAAACGGTTCGGG
>JBCDAJ010000137.1:0-16878 GCA_039185935.1 Cyanobacteria bacterium P01_F01_bin.56
GCTTCCTCCTTGCGCAGCTGAGCCGCTTCAAAGCCGACGACTTGCTTGGCAAACTCATGAAAGGTCTCAATCGGCCAGCGATAACTCCAAGTGGCAAAGGTGCGGGCACTGTCCCAATGCAAAGCATCCGTCAATAAAAACGTGGGGCATCGCTGAGGTCAGCGGTTTCATGCACGATAACGAGTCGTTTAGAACCATATTTTTTCAACCGCACGGTCTTGGTAAAGGCCCAAATTTCTCGTTTTTGACCATTGCGGCCGGTGACGACTTTGGGGCGAAAGCTCTCGGGATGCTCCTGGCGCAACGTCCGGGCAACTCCGTCCACCCGCTCCCACTGCCCTTGCCAGAGAATCAGGCGAGAGCTTTCAATCTCACTCACCCAGTGCTTGCCCGAGGCTTCAATCAATGCCGTTAACGGCCTGGAGAGCACCCCACAATCGAAGGCATAGTCCGCTTGAGGGAACTCCCCTTCGGCTTCCAACTGACGGACGATATCGACGGCCATCTCGGTGCGTTTGCGGTAGGCTAAGCGGTTCTTTTGATAATGCAGCAGTTCCTCGAGGCGCTGATGCACTTGCTCCATCTGGTCGTAGCTCTCTTGAGCGGTCATCTCTAAATACGCCAACTCTTCTCGCTGGTAATTGGGAAACTGCACCTCAACCGCCACCCCATCCATCCGATGCGGGTTCGCAATCGCTGCTGTGACCACTGTTTGATACCGACTCCAGCAGCGGTTGACGTAATCATACGCCGCTTTCGCGCCGTAGATTTGCTCGCTATAGGGATGATGGGCAAACGTCCAATCCAGGCTCAGCACCGCTCGCCCGCGCCCTCGATGCGCGGGCGCGATGACCTGACGATGCCGTTCCATCAAGTCCTCACAGTTCCAACCTGCAGACTCAAACACCGACGCATGCATTGCTCGACGCTGAACCCCCTCCCCCTCCGGCCACACCCACTGGGCATGGATGCCTTGCAACGTCTTATTCGGGCTGAGCAACAAGCCCGTCAGGTAGCGACTCACTTGGGCAAAGCCGGCACTGCGACAAAACACCGCACGATACCCTTGCAATTGCTTTTGCAGGGTTTGAGGAATGTTGACCAAAGGGAGCATTGAGGCGTCTCCATATCTTGAATCTTGCTAATTTTCTAGCATCGCAAACCCGTCACTTTTTTTCTTTCTTCAGAACATGCCAAGTCGTGTGTGCAAGCATTTTAGAATTTTTGGAGTTTTCCATTCTTAACCGCTGAAAAGCAGACTGACATTAAGACTGAGCTTCCGGCATCAACCGTGAAGGCCACCAAATTGATGCCGAACGCAGCAAAATCAAAATTGTTCAAATCTCGCTCCTATTGATGAAAGCCTTGTAGAACAAGGCTTCAAAAATCATTCGGGTTGTTGAGAGAACCTGCGAAATGTCGGCTAGAAGCCTCACAGCTCAACCTGTTTGGCACCCAGCTGGTGGTCCTCTCCGCCTGCGAGACTGGTCTTGGCGACGTGGCCAATGGTGAGGGCGTCTACGGGTTGCGCCGCGCCTTTGCCTTGGCCGGAGCCGAGACTCAGCTCATGAGCCTGTGGCAAGTCAGCGACTTTGGCACCCAAAGCCTAATGGCCCGCTACTACGAAAACCTCACCGCTGGCATGGGCCGCAGCGAGGCGCTACGAGAGGTGCAGCTCGAAATGATTGAGCAGGGCGGGGAGTACAGTCATCCTTACTACTGGGCTGCCTTCATCCTCGCCGGTGACTGGCGACCGATGGAATAAAGCAACAAGGGCAGGACAATGCGGCGAGCTCAACCCTCACTGGCCGCACTGGCCTCTGGCTCAGCGCTAACAGGGGGAAAATCGACCGCTTCGTATAGCTCCGAAACTGCCCCTGACCAACCCACGCTCACTAGCTCAACTGTGTCTTCCCCACCATAGGGATGCAACACCCACAGCCCTTCAGCATTACGACGAAATACCTCCACTTGAGGCCGCACCTGGGAAATCAGCACGTACTCTTGCAGGCTATCGAGATGGCGATAGTCGCTGAACTTGTCGCCTCGGTCAAAGGCTTCGGTACCCTCTGAGAGCACCTCCACCACCAAGCAGGGATGGTATTTGAAGGTGTTGTTGGTGCGATCTCGATCATCGCAGGTCACCATCACGTCGGGATAATAAAACCGATTTAATGACTCAATGCGGGCTTTCACATCAGCAATGTAAGTGCGACACGGCCCTCCTCTCAGGTGCCCTCTGAGCAAGGCGTACAGGTTCCCCGCAATTTGATTATGGGCATCAGTGCCGCCTGCCATCGCGTAGACTTTGCCATCGCGATACTCATGCTTGACAGGGCTCTCGGCTTCGGCGGCGAGATACTCTTCGGGGGATAGGTATGGCGTATCGGGCAGGGCAACCATAGGCGTCAAGGGGGCGATGGTCCCTGAGGACCGGTCTTTGACCATCGCGACTGGGACTATTGTATCGAGGGAGCGATCGCGCTCCTACAGGCTTCGCTAAACTAAAGTCACCTGCTGAGTGATCTTTGCCTATGTCTGTTTCCCCAGTTGAGACTGTGCAACCTGCACAAGAGCAGGCCAACCCTCACGATATCGTCTTTCCGCCGGGTGACCTCTACAGTGACGAACCGCCATTGGAATCTGATTTACACCGGAATCAAATCGATCTGCTCATTCGCATCCTCAAGGCGTTTTGGGCAGATCGACAAGATTTCTACGCTTCCGGTAACCTGACGGTGTACTACAGTCCACAACAGCGCAAGTCAGAGGATTTCCGAGGGCCAGACTTTTTCGTCGTTCTGGGAGCAGAAAAGCGCCCTCGCAAGAGCTGGGTTGTGTGGGAGGAAGGAGGCAAGTACCCCAACGTCATTGTGGAGTTGCTGTCAGACAGTACGGCTGAAACTGACCGCACTCTCAAAAAAGGGATTTATCAAGACACTTTTCGGACTCCGGACTACTTTTGGTTTAGTCCTGACACGTTGGAATTTCAAGGCTTCCATCTGGTTGATGGAGTCTATGAAGCCCTCTTACCGAATGAACAAGGCCAGTTATGGAGTCAGCAGCTACAGCTATTTTTGGGTGTTTATGACCGTCAACTCCGCTTTTTTACCCCAACAGGACAGCTCATCGAAACGCCAGAGGAACGGAATGAAAAGCTGGCGACAAAGCTGCAGGAGTTAGGGGTTGACCCAGATACGATTTAGGAGGGCGCGGGAAAGTGAATCAGCACTCCTGGCTCAGAGCTATATGCTGATGTCAGCTCTGAAAGGAAAGCCCGCCCATGCGCCCTGCTGCCCACTTCCTCAGCCTCGCCGCCCTCGCTGCTATCCTCGTCCCCGTGCTGGAGATCGCCGCCACTGCCGCCCAGCAGCCGACTTTCGTTGAAGAATTCCGGCTGCTCACGATACCGGATGCGGTGAGTCCTGCTGGCGTGCCTCGACAGGTCGCCCCCCGGCAGTATCTGGCTCAGGCTGAGGGCGGTCAGAGGGAAGCAGACAGACTCTGGCAGCAGGGAGTAGAACAGTTCAACCGTAGCCAGTTTCGTGAAGCCATTGCCACCTGGGAGCAGGTGCTGACTCTGGCGAGAGAGGCGGGCAGTCGCCGAGGCGAAGGTCTTGTGCTGAATGCGTTGGGAGCGGCGTATCGGAGTCTGAGCCAATATGAGCAGGCTATCACGCGCCATGAAGCTGCCCTGGAAATTGCCCGAGAAATTGGTGATCGTGCTGGGGAAGGCCGGGCCCTGGGGAGTTTAGGCATCGCTTACGATAGCTTGGGTCAATATGAGCGGGCCATCGACCTCCACGAACAAGACCTCGCCATTGCCCGAGAAATTGGTGATCGCGCTGGGGAAGGCGCGGCCTTAGGAAATTTAGGCAATGCTTACAATAATTTGGGTCAATATGAGCGGGCTATCGACCTCCACCAACAAAATCTTGCTATCGCCCGAGAAATTGGTGATCGTGCTGGGGAAGGTAGGGCCCTAGGAAATTTAGGCATCGCTTACGATAGCTTGGGTCAATATGAGCAGGCCATCGACCTCTATGAACAACAGCTCACGATTACCCGCGAAATCGGTGATCGTGTCGGAGAAGGCTCGACTCTAGGGAATTTAGGCGTCGTTTATCGTAATTTGGGTGAATACGAGCGCGCCATTGACTTCTATGAACAACAGCTCACGATTACCCGTGAAATCGGTGATCGCGCCGGGGAAGGAGCTGCTCTAGGGAATTTAGGCAATGCTTACCGTAATTTGGGTCAATATGAGCGCGCCATCGACCTCCTCGAACAACAGCTCACGATTACCCGTGAAATCGGTGATCGCGCTGGTGAAGGAGCTGCTCTAGGGAATTTAGGCATTGTCTATTCTAATTTAGGCCAGTACGAGCGGGCCATTGGCCTCTACGAACAGCAGCTTGTTATCGCCCGGGAGATTGGTGATCGTGATGGAGAAGGTGCTGCCCTGGGAAGCTTAGGTGTCGTTTATCGTTTCCTAGAGCAGTACCAAGAAGCCATTGACCTCCATGAAGAAGTCTTAGGTATTGCGCAACAAAGTGGTGATCGCCTCCGAGAAGGATGGGCAATAGGGAGTTTGGGCATCGTGTATGAGATTTTGGGCCGCTCTCAAAAGGCAGTTGAGCTCCATCAACAGCACCTTACAATTGCGAAAGAAACTGGCAGTCGTTTCTACGAAGCATGGGCACTAGGTAATCTTGGCATTGCCTACGCAAGCTTAGGGGAATCCGAACAAGCATTAGACCAATATCAACAAGCGGTAGACCTATTTCAAGAGTTGGGAGCCCGTTCTCAAAGAAGCTTATTCCTCAGCAAAATAGGGCAAATCCTAAACGATCAGGACCAGCCGGAACTCGCCATCGTTTTCCTCAAAGCCAGTGTCGAGGTGCGCGAGGAAATTCGCGGTGATATTCGCGGACTAGATACTGAATTACAGCAATCTTTTACCGATACCATCGCTGATGACTATCGCCTCCTCGCCGATCTACTGCTGCAACAAGACCGCATCATCGAAGCCCAGCGCGTCCTCGACCTGCTGAAGGTGCAAGAACTCGATGAGTACCTGGACGACATACAGCGCAACGCCCAAACCGAAACTGGCGTAGACTTCTGGCAACCCGAAGCAGACGTGCTGGCCCTCTACGACGACGTGCTGCTCACCGGCACCGAACTCCAGCGCCTGCAAGCCCTCGCCACCCTCACCCCTGAGCAGCAAGCTCGCCTCACCGAACTCGAAGCCCAGCAAAGCCGCCTCTACACCAGCTTCATCGACTGGCTCGATCATCCCCAAATCATTGCCGCCGTGGATCAACTGCGAGTCGATACCCGTAGTCGCACGGTCGATATTGAAAACTTCACCGACCTGCAAGCCAGCCTGCGGCAACTACCCCAAACCAGCGTCATCCTCTATCCCCTCGTGCTCGAAGAGCGGCTAGAACTGGTGCTGGTCTCCGCCGATGCGCCCCCCGTGCGCTACCCCATCGACGTGGATGCCACCACCCTCAATCGCACCGTCGTCGAGTTTGGTCAAGCCCTGAAAGATCGCCGCAGCGACCCGCGCCTCAGTGCTCAGCAGTTGTATGACTGGGTCATCGCTCCGTTGGAAGCCGAGTTAGCCGCCATTGGTGCAGAAAACATCATCTTTGCTCCGGATGGCGTGTTGCGCTATGTGCCCTTGGCCGCTCTGTACGATGGCGACCAGTGGCTAGCCGAGCGCTTTAGCTTTAGCCAAATCACCGCCGCCTCAGAAACCGACTTTGCCGCCCGCCCCCGAGAGAGTCGCACGTTGCTGGCGGCGGCCTGCGCTGACTGTGACTTTACCGTTAACGTTGGGGATGATGCCTTTAACTTTCTAGATTTACCGGCGACCCGGCGAGAGGTGGAGCTGTTAGCGGAGCAAATACCCGGTGCCAATGTCTTAATCGATCGCGAGTTTACCCCCGAGCAATTCAAAGAGTTACTGGGTAGCGCGACGCTGATTCACCTCGCCACCCACGGCAAGTTTGTGTCTGGCAATCCCGACGAATCTTTTGTGCTGTTTGGCGATGGTCAATCCGTGAATCTGCGGCAAATGCGGCGAGAGTGGTCGCAGCTTGATGCTGATTTGGTCGTGTTAAGCGCCTGCGAAACGGCATTGGGTAGCCCTGAACTGGGCGATGGCGTCGAGGTGCTGGGCCTGGGTTTCCAATTGCAGCGGATGGGGGCTAAGTCGGTGATGGCCTCGTTCTGGCAGGTCAGCGACAACGGTACCCAAGCCTTAATGAATGCCTTCTACACCGCCTTGCAAAATGGCTACCCCAAGGCGATCGCCCTACAGCGAGCCCAACAAGCCATGATGAACGATGATTTAAGTCTGGTCGGGGGCGAGGGTCGTGTTCGTGCAGGGGCACCACCGACACCTCGCGACGGGGCGGTGGCGAGTGCCCTGCCTGGCTACAGTCATCCCTACTACTGGGCACCGTTCATTCTTATTGGTAACGGGCTGTAGCTTCGACTCCGCTCAGCTACCGCAGTATCTCGCTCCCTGAGCGGAGTCGAAGGGAGCAGCCGAAAAAGAATTCATCCTCCTAAACGGGCAATCTAAACTGCAACTCCGACACTGCATAGGTGAGTAATGCCCTATACCTACATCCTAGAATGCTCAGATGGTAGCTATTACACCGGTAGCACCTGGAACTTAGCATTGCGGCTGCAGCAACATCAAAGCGGTCAGGGGGCAAAACATACAGCCGAAAGACTGCCTGTAAAACTAGTTTATTTTGAACGATACGATCGCATCGACACAGCATTTCAGCGAGAAAAGCAAATTCAAGGATGGAGCCGTCGAAAAAAACAAGCATTGATTGCTCAGGCTCATCATCAGCTACACAATTTGTCAGCTTGTCAGAATCATAGTCATCATCGCTTTCATATTCCTGAGCCCAAACAGTGATAAGCTTCTTCGCTCAGCTACCGGGGCTACGACTCCGCTCAGCCCGCGATCGCACCGTGAATAAGCTCTACACTGCCAGAGATAGTCATGGTTGTAAGCCGAAAACGGGTTACGCGATCGCCTTTAGGGTCTGACTTTATGAGTGTTTCTGACTATTGGCATTTACAAAAGCTCGACAGTAGTGGGCAAAGTCGGCGGCAGCAGTTGACGGCGGCCTACACCTGGTTACAGCAGCAAGCCCCCAACGCTGTCGAAGAGAACGATGACGATGAGCGCCTGTTGCAGGCGCGACTGTTGGGTGATTGGCAGCAGGGGCAGATGGCCCTGGCGCTACTGTGTTTGCGCTGTGCCGTATCCCATGCCATCCTCCGCACCTGCTGGCAACTGGTGAGCCAGTTCGGCGACTACTACCAGTTTTACAACGCGGACCTACTGCCCTTTGTACTGGATGACGAAGGCAAGCCCCTGGTTGACTATCAGCCGTTCGGCGTTCACATTGTGGAGACCTATGCCCCGGGCCGCGCGAGTCTCGAAGGCTGGGCCGCCCACCTGACCCGCAACCAGCGCGACCTTAACCAGTTCCTCATTGAGCGGGGGCTCTATCGGGTCAGCGACTGGGCCATTTTGAACGATACCCAAATTAGCCAGTTATCGAAGATTTTGGGCGAGTTTCATCGGCTGACTGAGGCCGAAATCACCGCTGCAGAAACCCTGCTGAGTCGTTATCACGCCGTCTACCGCCGCGATCGCCTCCAGCTTGCTTCCGGTCGTAAACGAGGGCGCTGCGAGCTCCCCAGCGATCGCCAACTGCAGGAAATCAATCCAGACCTGCCACCGCAAAGCGTCCTGGGTCAACTGCGGCAGTTAGCCTACTGGCTGCGGCAGTACCGCATTCATGTGCGGGGCGGACTGCCCCTGCTGGAGCCTTTAGACGCTGAAACAAGCCGAGAACTGCCCGTCCCCGAACGCAGCGACAGCGAGATTCAGCAGGATGATTTTTTGCAAGCCTATCGGCAACAGTTTGAGGCATCCTTCGCCGCCGCCATGACCGAAACGCTGCAGGCGTACTGCGATAAGTTGCGGCGCAAACAGCCTGATAAAGCCGAGCTCTTTCTCGACGCCCTGCAGCTGTTTCACTGCGACGGCGAAAGCATGAAAGCAATCGCCCTCAAGCTGGGGCTCACCAACCAAGTCGCCGTCACTCGCCTGATGAATCTGAAACGCTTTCGGGCAGACGTGCGTAGTGCCTTGCTGACCCGCCTGCAGTCTCAGGTGCCCGACACCATCCGGCAATTTGCCTCACCCGAGCAGTTGCAGGAATTGGGTGATCGCCTCGATGTCTTGCTGTCTGAGGAGGTCGATCAGCTGATTGCCGACGCCGAGTCCGAAGCCAAAATCCCCCATCACCGCACTGCTAATAGCCGCTTTGCCCGGCAGCTTTGCGCCAGCCTCAGGTCGGCGAAGAGTGGGTGAGGTGAAGGGTGGGTGAGGTGGTTCCTGAAAGGCAGCTACCCTCACACCCACTCGCCCATCTCACCTAGGGAAGCGCTCGTAATAAACGTAGCAATCTCCCACTGAGAACTCAAAACTCAAAATTGAGAACTCGTCGGGGTTCCTCAATCCCCCAACCACGCAATCCCCCAACCACCGCCCCCCATCCAAATTCTGCGTCCCCTCCCGCTCCCCTTCACCTTTCTGTCGTTATTCTTTGAGTGAGCACACATCATGGTTAGTCTCTTGTCTACCCGGCCCGATTTCTCTTCCTTAGCAGAGGTCACGGTCTTACCCGAAGCAGTGATTGAGCAAGCGATTCGCCACTGCCAGACCGTGATCGATGGTGACGAGCAGTGGGATTGTTATCTGCGATCGCTGGCCTTGGTCGGCGTGCGGCATTGGCTCGAAGCGGGCACTGTGCCAGTTGATATTCAATTCAGCGATCGCCAACCCGCTGGTGTCACATCCACAATTCAAGTAAACGGCTGGCGAGTGGGAGTCGCGATTATCAGTAGTCTCCCCACCGAGGTCATGGCCATTCCCCAGTTGACCCTGCAGGGCCAGGCGGCTGTAGACCTGTGGCTGCTGGTGGAAGTACAAGAGGAACTCGGTCAGATTCAAGTCTTGCGAGGGCTCGAAAGTCGTCATATTGAAGCTCGGGCAACGATGCTCAATCCAGCAGGGGAATTCGTCTTGCCCCTCACAGCGTTTACCCTACCGCCGGATCGCATCTTATTGCTCCTCCATTATTTGCCCGCGTTGGCACCCCAGACTGCACCCCAGCGCCACGGGGCTAACTTGGGCCAAACGGTGATGAATGCGGGTCGCTGGCTGAATAATCAGCTCGATGAGGTGGCCCAACAGTTTGCCTGGACGCTGCTCGACCCGCTCACTCCAGCCAGTGAACTGCGATCGCCTGCTCAGGAATTGGAAGCGATTTTGCACGATGTTAAACCGCCTAGCCTGAATATTCCGGCGCGGGCCCGCGCGGCCTTTACGGAAGTGTCGATCGCGGCGGTGCCGCTACGGCTGTATGCCTTGATTTGGAGTGTCTTTGAAGATGCCATCCCGGAGTGGAGTTTGCTGGTGTTTTTGGGGCCGTCGCCGGGGGAGATGTTGCCCGCCGGGTTACGACTCTGCATTCGCGATGACCACACGGTGCTGGTGGAAGAAACTTTTGCGGCTCATTCTGAGGCCGTCTATCTGTACGCCCAAGTGTTTGGCCGCTGGGACGAAACCTTCTCTCTGGATATCTTTCCACCCCACCAACAGGAGCCGCTGACGTTGCCCGCCTTTGGCTTTCAGCCAGACGCTTAGTTGCCATGGTGTATCAACTCAAAATTCAACAAGTAGAAAGGGTCTGTCTCTTTGAGCTGACTTGGGGGCGATCGCAGCGTCTGCAAGCTCAGGTGCCCTTTCCGGCTCAGTTGGAAACGCGCTATCAGCAATGGCAGCGGGCCTATCTCAACTTTTATCGGCAAGCTCTACGGGGACGCACAGCGGCGACCGCCTCAATAGAGATTACTCCACCAGACGAGGGATCAGCCCTGCGAGGACGGCCCGGCGTGACGGGCAGCGCCGCCACCCAAGTCGATTGGCATCAGCATCTGGTCGATGCGGAGGGGCAATTGCTACTAGAGTTCCACCGCTGGCTGCAGCAAGGGGAACTCACCGACATTCGTCGGACCCTGAGCCTAGCTGCCAAGGAAGCCCCCGTCGATCTCTTTCTCACCTGCACTCCGATTGAGCTGGCTCGCTTGCCCTGGGAGACCTGGGAAATTGGCGCGGAATATGGCGGTGCCCCCATCCGCATGTCGCGATCGCCCGCCAACATTCCCGTGACCGCGACGGCCCCCACCGCTCCATCCGGCAAGACCCGCGTGCTGGCGATTATCGGTGACGAAACCGGACTCGATTTTTCCGGCGATCGCGCCGCGCTGCAAGCCCTAGAACGCCTGCTAAATATCACCTTTATTGGCTGGACGCCGGGGCAAGATGCGGCAGCCTTGAGAACGGCCATTTGTCAGGCGATCGCTGATCCGCAGGGATGGGATGTGCTCTTTTTTGCGGGCCACAGCAATGAAGCGGATGCCGTCGCGGGTCATCTCTCGATCGCTCCCAATACGGCGCTTTCCATCTACGAGCTCCAGCCCTACCTGCAAACCGCACAAGAGCATGGCCTGCAGTTCGCTCTCTTTAATTCTTGCTCTGGCATCACAATTGCCGATGCCCTGATCGAACTGGGCTTGAGCCAGGTGGCGATCATGCGGGAACCGATTCACAACCAAGTGGCCCACGCCTTCTTGCTGACGTTCTTACAGTCCCTGGCCCACCATGAGGATGCTCACTCGGCGCTGCAGGCAGCTAGCCGATCTCTCAAGCTCGAACAGCATCTGACTTTCCCCTCGGCTCATCTGGTCCCCTCCTTATTTCGGCATCCTGATTCAGTGCCGTTTCACATTCCCGAGCGGGGCTGGCGGCAGGAACTGCGGCGCTGGCTACCCGGTAAACGACAGGCGATCGCCCTCAGCAGTGTTTTTCTGCTGAGTATCATGCCTGGTATACAGGAGACGTTATTATCTGGTCGATTACTAGCGCAGGCGGTTTATCGCAACCTGACAGGGCAAATGCCCACGGCACAGCCTGAAGTTGTGCTCGTACAAGTGGATGAAGCCTCTCGCCGCCGCGCACCAGAATTGGCTGATATTTCACCCATTAATCAGGCATACTTAGCCGATTTGCTGGTGAGTTTGAGTCAGCTAGATGCCACCGTCGTCGGGCTTGATTATCTATTGGATTTACCCAACCCCCAGCAGTCTCAAACCTTAGCTGCCGCAACGCGTCAGGCAGTCGATGAAACCGCTATGTGGTTAGTCTTTAGCGCGGTTTTAGAAGGGGGAGAGGAAATCAGTACTCATGCCGAATCACAAATTTTTGATCCCAACTGGGCAATGGCTGGGTATACGAATGCCCCCGATTGGTACATGGCACTGCCTTGGGGCACAGAAGTTTGTCGAGAGGACTGTCCGTTTCCCTTTTTACTGACCGCTGCGGCTCAGGCCTCAATGTCTTCCACCTTTCCAAAGCCCACCTTGACCCGCCAGACCTCCCTGCGAGGGGACTTAATTGCTGCCCTGATTGAGTCTGACATGCCCGCACATCAGACTCTGGCTCGTCGCCAAATCTCAACCATCACCGCTCTTGGTGGCAGGTTTAGGCAACGCTGGCTCAGGCCGATTTTGGATTTTTCGCTACCCCCTGACCGCGTCTTTCATCGCGTTTCGGCCTATGAACTGTTGACAGAGACAGTAGATGATGAAACTGTGCAAGCGATCGCTCAATCATCCGTGGTGATCATCGGCGGGGTCGGCTATGCCGAAGGGGGCGTCGATCCACTCTCGACTGATATTTCTCCGAACCCCCTGGCGATCGCTTACTGGCGACAATGGGGCCGAGATGACAGCACGGAGAAAACCGTTGCGGGAGTTGAAGCGATCGCTTACGACGTTCACCATTTTGGGCGATCGCACTACATGACGCCAGTGCCGGCGCTCTGGATGGTTGGCATTGCCGCTGGACTGGGGGCAGGCATTGCACTGTACGGCATTCCCCGAATCGATCGCCGCCGCCAAGGGCTCTGGCTGCTAACCGGAGCCACCAGCAGTTATGGCTGGCTGAGTCTGCAATTGATGATTAGTACTGGACTTTTGCTGCCCTGGCTGCTGCCCAGCACCACCGTTTGGATTTACGTCTTACCCAAAATCTGGAGGTTGCCGACATGAAGAGTGAAAGGATGATGAAAGGAATCACCGCTTTTAATCTCCTGGGGATTATTGCACATGCCGTTTTCCCAGGACTGGCGCTGGCTAGTGTTGCTGTACAGACCTCAAACACTGATGCGTCTTTATCAAATTGGCGCAGTAGATCTGTCGCCAGATGCGCAGAAGGCCATCGTTGCGCACCCAGCCTTAGCAACGATGCGTCCTTCTTAGATTGGCTATTAGAGTCGGATAACCAAGATGCTAACGAAGACCCTCGCACCAAACGGGGGGATGATTTTTGTTTGGTTAATTTCGAGCCGAACGTCGTCAATCAGGTGTGGAGCGATCGCCCTACGTTCATTATCCAGGGCAGCCCCCGCAGCTTGGCCCTCTATCGTGACACCGACCCAGATCCCATTTGGGAATATCCAGTCAACGATATCGAGGTGGTCGCCTACGCCGGTCCTCCCCTTGAACCCGATACGGCCTATACCTTACGGGTTGGCCATCCTGACTTTCCTGCTTCCATTTATGAAGAGCGCGAATTGAGGACTCTGAATTTTGAAGAAGAGTTCGAAACCACGGTTGTGCTGTTGGCGTCAGAAAATGAGCGGCGCGGTGCTAGCGAAACATCGGAAACCGCAATTGCGATCGCAAAAGCTGACCTGCTGTGGCAACAGGATTTGGGAGTCGATGCCTGGAGCGCTATCTGGACTTTTCAGCAGGCGTCTCCAGAGGTAGCTGAGGCGATCGCCACGGGCGTTGACGCCCTCTGCAACCCGGCTACCACTCCCTAAGTCGGTAGTCAAAATTAAATGTCGCCAATGCAGCTGGTTTCGACTCCGCTCAACCAGACGATCCTTTTGCTCTCAGGTAGACGAGGACTAAGCGGAGTCGCAGAGGGCTGAGCGGAGTCGAAGCCCAGTTGTGTGCATCTACTTAGCACCCCCTAGAATAGAGATCATTGGGCGTCACAGGAGCCGCCATGACTGCACAAACAGCCCCTAAACTTCAGCCCCTATTGCTTGAATTGCCGAGTGAAGTCAGGCTCAACGTCACGCCCGAACAGTTTGCCACGTTAGCGGCGGCTAATCGTGATCTGAGATTAGAACGCACTGCATCTGGAGAACTGATTGTGAATCCTCCCACTGGCGGCACATCGGGCAAGCGTAACTTAAGCATCAGCACGCAGTTGGGTATCTGGTTTGAAGCCCATGATGCTTTGGGGGAAGCCTTTGATTCTTCCACCGGCTTTGAGTTGCCTAATGGGGCCAATCGCTCGCCGGATGCGGCCTGGGTTCGTAAGGAGCGCTGGGAAGCACTGACCGCAGAGCAGCAAGAAGGCTTTGTGACGCTGTGCCCGGATTTTGTGGTGGAGTTGCGATCGAAAACGGATGCACTGAAAAAGCTACAGGTGAAGATGCAGGAGTATATCGATAATGGGGCTCAGTTGGGCTGGCTGATTGACCCGCAAACGCGACTGGTAGAAATCTATCGCCCTGATCAACCCGTGGAGATTTTGGAAAATCCTAGTACGCTATCGGGCGAGTCGGTCTTGCCCGGTTTCACATTGTCCTTGAAACGCATTTGGGCCTGATAAGTTAGACACTCGTGCCGAATATTTCTGGCCGCAGGGCTTAGAAGCAGATGATTGGGCCACGATCTGGCCTTTGCAAACAGAGTCTTCAGAGGTGGCGGGAGCACTGCAAATGTTCTATGAGAAGCTGGTAGCATGCCGAGTGAATAAGCTCATATCGCCAAGAGATAGGGACTTTAAGAGTAAGAAAAAACTGGAGTCGGAAAATGGGGATGGGACGCGTTTGGGCAAGTGGAATGCTGGCAGTACTGCTGGGCACGAGCAGCGGCAGCGGGTCACCGGTGCAAGCCAACTCCCTAGTTCAACAATTTGCTCAAGTCACTCCCACCACCATCATGGGGCAGCTTGATGAAAATAGCGAAATCCTATATGAAAGCAGCCGTTTCAACACTTACACGTTTGATGGGCCCGTCGATATCATCGATTACTTCAACATTCACACGTTTGAGGGAAGTGCTGGAGAGAGCATCATTATTGAGCTAACCAGTGAAGCGTTTGATACTTATCTGATTCTGCGAGAGCCAAATGGGCAAGCTCTAGCGCAGGGCGGTGACTATGGTGGTTTGGGTGCTCGCATCGTCATAACGTTGCCTACTACAGGAACATATCAAATTCTTGCCAAGTCATATGATGCTGGGGAAACTGGACAGTACACTCTAGCCTGGCGCCCCGCGACCGCAGTGGAGATTGCCCAAGCGACTGCGCGGCAGCGAGCGACTGTACTGCACCAGGAAGCAACTGAACTGCTTCAGGCTGGACGCTACCAAGAGGCCATTCCCTTAGCAGAGGAAGTCCTTGCCATTCGCCGCGAGCTGTGGGGGGAGCACGATTCGCTTCTACCTTTTCTAGGCCCTAGTCTAAGCAATTTGGCGAGGCTGTATCAAAATCAGGGGCGATATAGCGAAGCTGAACCGCTCTTTCAAGAAACCCTCGCTATCTTTCGCGAACAACGGGGTGAAGGCCATCCTGATGTGGCGACTAGTCTCAACAACCTTGCCTTGCTATATCAAGACCAGGGGCGTTATGGCGAAGCTGAACCACTCTTTCAGGAAGCTCTCACGATAAGTCGTGAGCAGCAGGGTGATCGCCATCTCGAGGTAGCTACTATCCTCAACAACCTGGCATCGCTATATCAAGACCAGGGACGTTATGGCGAAGCTGAACCACTCTTTCAGGAAGCTCTCACTATAAGTCGTGAGCAGCAGGGTGATCACCATCCGGATGTTGCCACCAGCCTCAACAACTTGGCTCTACTGTATCAAGACCAGGGGCGCTACGGGGAGGCCGAGCCACTCTTTCAGGAAGCTCTCGACATCCGTCGCGATAGGCTTAGAGGGCTTCATCCTCTTATAGCCAGCAGCCTTAACAATTTGGCTGGACTGTATCAAGACCAAGGGCGCTATGGAGAGGCTGAACTCCGATATCTCGAAGCCCTCGCCATCCGTCGCGAGCAGTTGGGTGATCGCCACCCCGATGTAGCCATAAGTCTCAACAGTTTAGCCTCCTTATATCAAGAGCAGGGGCGCTACGAGGAGGCCGAACCCATCTTTCAAGAAGCCTTGGAAATTTGGCGTGAAAGGTTGGGTGATGGCCATCCCAGCGTCGCCACCAGCTTCAACAACCTGGCATTGCTGTATCGAGTTCAGGGCCGCTACGGGGAGGCCGAGCCACTTTTTCAGGAAGCCCTCGCCATCCGCCGCGAGCAGCTCGGGGAGCGGCATCCCCTTATGGCCCTCAGCCTCAACAATCTGGCAGGGCTGTATAACGCTCAGGGTAACCTGCCTGAGGCCACGCGCCTGCTGCAGTCCGGACTCGCCATTGAAGAGCAGAATCTGGAAGTCACCCTCGCCACCCTCACCGAGGCCCAACGGCAAGACTATGCCGCCACCATTGCCGGCACTACCCACTGGGTCGTCTCTCTGTCCCTGCAAACTGCCGAGGCTCACTCCTTGGGGCTGACCACCCTGCTGCGCCGCAAGGGCCGCCTGCTCGAGTCGGGCCGCAGCAGCCTACAGCGGCTGCGGCAAAACCTCACCGCCGCCGACCAGTCAGTGCTGGAGGAGTATGTGGCAGTGGGTCAACAGCTCGCTACCCTTACCTTCAATCCCCCCGTTAATGGATCCCCCGAAGACTACCGCACCGAGCTAGCCCAGCTAGAAACCCAGGCCACCGAACTCGAAAAGACCCTGGCCCAGCGCAGTGCCGTCTTCCGCGCCGAGACGGTCCCGGTGGAGAGGGCAGCGGTGCAGGCCCAAATTCCTTCAAACGGGGTGCTAGTGGAATATGCCCGCTATCGTCCCGTCGATGCCCAAGCCAATCGATGGAGCGCCCCCCGCTACGCCGCTTACCTGCTCTTCCCAAATGGCCGCATCGAAGTGGTTGATTTGGACGATGCCGCCGAAGTTGACGCTGCTGTGCAGGCCTTTATGGGGCTGGTGCAAAACCGTCGCGTCCAGTTTCAACGCAACGCCCCTGTGCCAAGGCTGCGGGAAGCAGAAGTGGAGCAGGTGACGAGCAACATCAAGGAATTGGTCTTTGATCCCATCGCCCCTTATCTACAAGACACCGACCATCTGCTTATCTCCCCCGACGGTCAGCTCAACCTGATGCCCTTTGAGGCCCTGCAAACCGAGGTGGGGGGCGACTACCTAGTGCAGCAATACCGAATCAGCTACCTCAGTTCCGGGCGCGACCTGCTCAAGTTCAACGTCATCGAGCCCAGCCAAAATCCCGCCGTCATCGTCGCTAATCCTGATTATGAGACGGCATCTACCTCCCCTCTCCCAAATCTGGGAGAGGGGTCGGGGGTGAGGGCCAGCCGCCCTTCGACTCCGCTCAGGGCTCAAAGTGGCTTGGAGAGTGAAACTTCCCTAGTAGAGTTAGACAACAATCGCTCCCTAAGCGGAGTCGAGCGGTCCTTGAGCGGAACCGAAAGGAACCGCCGCTCTACCGAGCTCAGTCAGTTACAAGTCGGTCCCCTGCCCGGCACCGCCGCTGAAGCCGAAGCCCTTCGCCCCCTCCTCCCCAATGCCGAGATTCGTGTCGAAGCCGAAGCCACCGAAAACCTGCTTAAGTTAGTA
>JBCDAJ010000138.1:0-16676 GCA_039185935.1 Cyanobacteria bacterium P01_F01_bin.56
AGCTGTTTAAAGTTGGTTAACAAAATTGAGGCGTTGGCATCATCAACTTTAATCCAGCCCTTTTCCACCAGCTTTTCCATGATTTTGGCGGTTTCTTCATCCGAGATATCGGCGACATCGGCCAAATCATCGACTGGGATGTTAAAAATTGCGACGCCGCCATCCACTTCCTGGCCATAGGCTTCACTCAGAGTCGCCAAAGTATTCGCTAATTTCACTGCCGGCGGCTGATTGCGTAACTGAAACCGAAAGTTGGTGAGACGTAGCCGCTGCACCATAAGCTGCAGCATTCGATGGTGCAATTGTGAATCTTTAAAGAGGGTTTGAATAAAGCGCTGGGCGGATACGCTTAACAGCTTAACTGGAGCGAGGGCAACCACATCAGTCGAACGCGGAGACTCATCTAAGATGGCCATCTCGCCGAAAAAGTCTCCTGGACCTAAAACGGCTAAGGTGACGGCACTATCGCCGGCGTGACGACGCACTTTAACCCAGCCAGACTCGATGAAGTACACGGCGTTGCCCCAGGCGTCTTCCATCAGCACAGCTCGGTCAGCAGGATATTCGTGCGCTGTGGAAACCGATAAAAGCCACTCAACGGTTTCAGGGCTAGCAATTTCAAATAAGGGAAAAAGCTCGCTAAAGGCTTCTTGCTGCATGGGAGTTTAGGTAGTGGAGCTACACGAACAAAAGGAACATGATTAATCCCGTCAATGAAGACCGCGATCGCGGCTGAGCGATGAGAAATCTGCATTCATACTACCCACAAACCCCAAGCAATATCCATCGCAACTCGATAAATCCCAAAGACCTGACGGTGCCAGACGGGAATTAGGGCAAGATAAATGGCCTTATGGTGTCAGGGCTAATTCTCGTTGGCGGACATCAATTACCGCTTCACGTAGCGCGGGTAAAAATGCTTCTACATAAGCTGGCCAACCGACAATGATGGGCTGACGGTGAATTAGACTTTGCGGATAAATGTTGTTGGGGTCAAACCGAATAGGATGGCCATTTAAATCACAACACATGAGGCCAGCCGCCCAGGCTAATGCTAACGGTCCGGTGGTGTCCCACAGCTTAACGCGACCGTTGAGATAGACATATAGCCCGGCTTGTCCTTTAATCACTTCCAGAACTTTGAGGCCAAAGCTGCCAATCGCATCAAACCTCAACTCGGGGAGACGGGCGGCGATCGCCAAGCCAAATCGCCGCTGATCGCGATCGCCCAGCAACAGCGTTTGATTATCTCCTAATTTCTGTGGGCTAGGCTCTAGAGGGAGTATATGGCCCTCGTCAGCTTGCTGAAACAACCCCCAATCAACGCCCCCCCAGTACAGTCGGCTTTGGGCCGGCGCATATACCCATCCGGCCTGAGGCTGATGGTTGCACAACAAACCCACCATGACGGAATAGTGTTGACCGCGATTGATAAAATCCTCTGTGCCGTCAATGGGATCAATCAACCAGAGGCGGTTGTAACAACGCTGGAATGCCGCTGCTGACCCCTGATTCTCTTCGGTGACGATGCCATCGGCCGGAAACTGTTGGGCAAAGGCTGCAGACAACAGGCGATCCAGCTTTTGATCAACTGTCGTGACGTAATCTTCGCATCCTTTTTCAAACACCTCGAAATTGCCAGCAGCAGCATGTCGAGCTTGCTGACCACCCTGCAGCAACGTTTGCAAGATGGCCTCATTTTCATCAGCACTCACTACGGACATAGTCGTGAATTAAGCAACAGTGCTAGTGTGCCACGATGCGATCGCAGTCAAGAGACAACTTTGGCCGCGTGCAGCGTAGCCGCCTGGCGAGGTCAAATGTCTGCTCGCAAATCGCCCTTAAAGTCGCAATATTTCTTAAAATAGAGATCAGCTAACTAAAGCACTCTAATTTTCCGATCTACAAGCACATATGACTTCTACTCCTCAACTTGATTCTTCTCTGGCATCTGGCAAGCAACCGCCAGAAGCATGGCAAATTAAGCTGCTTTACGATGGTGACTGTCCTCTATGTCTTCGAGAAGTTAACTTTTTACAGAAGAAAGATGCCGGGCGCGGCTGGGTGAAATTCATTGATATTGCCAGTGATGCCTACGACCCGGCAGAACATGGTGGAGTCGACTTTGCCACCGCGATGGGCCGTATCCATGCGGTGCTGGCCGACGGTACCGTCATCAAAAATGTCGAAGTCTTCCGCCAGATTTACGACATCTTGGGCATCGGCTGGATCTATGCTCCCACTCGTTGGCCCCTCATCGGCCCCATCGTCGATGGACTATACGATATCTGGGCTGACTTACGTCTTCGGGTGACGGGTCGTCCCAGTCTCAAAACGCTAGTGGCTGAGCGCGAAGCTCGACTAAAGGCCTGCAACGATGCCGGGCGCTGTCGAATTTAGCTTTGGGCTGATAAATCGCCAGCAGGGTTTAGGGATCGGCTTGAAACTGAAGTACCCGGACAAGACTGTGGCAGGGTGGATGGGTAGCAGGGTCGGTGGGTGTTATTTAAGCGCAATTCCCTTATCTGTTCGTCGCATCAATTATTGTCGATGGCAACATCACTTTGGGGCTTCAACTTGAGTGACCCGCCAACTTAGTTTTAGGTTCAACCAAAAATTCCACGCTGTGACTAGACCAATTGCCAGTAAGTTAGCCATGTAAGCCCATCGCTGACCAAACATGACGTTGTAAATCAGGTTTAGCACCAATACATTCAGCACTAAACCTGCCAAACAAATCATATTGAACTTGAGAAACCTCTTAAACTTGGCTCCCCATCCCTTTTGACACTGACTGATCGTCGCAAAGGTCCACAAATCATTCCAGATAAAGTTGTTTACAATGGCCACTTCGGCAGCCAGAATCTTGCTTCTCGTGAGGGGTAGATCCACCGCAGTATGTAGCAAATACAGCACGGCCATATCAACAAAGACGCCGCTCAGACCCACCAGCGCAAAACGTAAAAATGCCTTAGTCGGAAAGTTGCGGCGCATTTTAGAAATGCGGCCCCGCGATCGCAGTTTCAATAGATGATGCATGTAATCGACATATTGTTGCCCTGAAACTTTGCTAGCTCCGGCCGTGCGCTCTTGAAAAACGTAGCCAGCCTCAGCAATGACGGCAACATGGCCTCGACCCAGCACTTCTAGCAAAATTTTATAGCCTCGTGGCAGGAGTTCAATATCGGCGATCGCCGCACGGCGACAGATAAAATAACCGCTCATCGGGTCACTCACTCGTCCCACCACATTGGGCAAAATCAGCAAGCCCAGGACTTGAGCCCCCCGCGACAAAAAGCGTCTGGCAAAGCTCCACTCACTCACTCCTCCCCCTGCAACGTGACGGCTACCGACGGCCAAGTCGGCACCGTCACCCACCTTAGCGATGAGTTCTAATAAAACTTCTGGAGGATGCTGTAGATCAGCATCCATTACGCCTAACAGTTCACCCTGAGCAACTTGCCAACCTCGAATTACTGCAGAAGATAATCCTTTTTCACCGACCCGACGCATCACCTTGACCGAAGGAAAAGTTTGCGTCAGTTCCAACCCCACCTGCCAAGTACCGTCCGGACTATCGTCATCGACAATAATGAGTTCGTACCGATGGGGAATCGCCGCATCCAGAATGGTCGTGAGCCGCTTAACTAACGTGGCCAGGTTGCCTTGCTCATTAAAGGTTGGAATGACGAGTGAGAGGAACAGGCTATTGACGGTTTCGGCACGATATTCAACAGGCTTAGTACCATGAAGCGTCGACACCTGCTGATGGCTGGCCGATGGCACGATTAGCCGCCCCGTCGGGGGCTCGATCAAGTGCTGTGGCAACGGCTCTGCCAGGTTAGAAGAATGTTTCATGCCAAACCCAATTTGCGATCGCTACCCAACACACCTGTTCAGAGGCTTGACAGCGTTAATGCTCCACCAAGGATACGTAGTCTGGGTAAGACACGCAAATGAGGCAGCAGCAAACTTCCCAAATTTGCAAACCGGTCGCGATATTTTAGGGCTACGGCATCTACGCTGGCTCATCGATGAGAAGCCTATGTTTCTTAGATATCCTTGATGCCTGCAGTTTTGCCGACATTTTCGTTCAGGTTTTGGCGATAGGTCGATTAGACTAAATCGGAAGGAAGCCAGCTTCCGGCTGTTTGGTGTTGTCTCGTCTATTAACTGTCAGCGAAATATGTACAACTTAAAAGCCATTATTGTGGGCGCAGGCATTGGGGGATTAACCACGGCGATCGCGATGCAGCAGGCCGGGTACGACGTCGAGATTTACGACAAAACCCGAGCGCTACGACCAGCCGGTGCTGGCATTTCGTTATGGTCTAACGGCGTCAAAGTGCTGAATCGTTTGGGCTTAGGAGCGCAATTGGCGACCATCGGCGGCACCATGAATCGGATGGAATATCGCAGTCACCAAGACGAACCCTTGAGCCACATCGACCTGATGCCGCTGATTTATCAAGTTGGGCAGCGCCCCTACCCGGTCTCTCGTACAGAACTGCAGGAACTGTTGCGAGAAACCGCTGGACGAGATCAGGTGCAGTTAAACATGCGCTGTGTAGCAGTAGAAGAAACCCAAGAGCAGATCACCGCCATTTTTGAAAATGGTCATCGGGCCACGGGCGACATTTTAGTCGGGGCGGATGGCATTCACTCACAGGTGCGCGAGTACGTGTTGGGCGCGCCCATGACCCCTCGCTATGCTGACTACGTTAACTGGAACGGTATCGTTGAGGCCCAACCAGGACTCTGCGAACCAGACAATTGGGTGATTTATGTCGGTCAGGGTAAACGGGCATCGATGATGCCCATTGGGGGCGATCGCTTCTACTACTTTTTTGGCGCCCCGATGTCTAAGGGCACCTCAGTCGCCCCTCAAGACCGGCGAGATGAGTTGGCCAAGCTGTTTGCCGATTGGCCTGCACCCGTCCAGAATTTGATCAAAACTCTAGACCCGCTAGAAACCAATCGCTTGGAAATTCACGATATTGATCCACCTGCACAGTTGGCTCGGGGGCGAGCCGTCCTGATTGGGGATGCTGCCCACGCCACGACACCAACCTTAGGGCAAGGAGGCTGCCAAGCGGTAGAAGATGCCGATGTGCTCACCCGATATTTAGTGACGACTAACATCAGCACTCCTGATGCTCTGCAACGGTATGAAGCCGAACGTAAAGAGCGGACTGCCACCCTGGTTTTGAAAGCTCGAAAACGGACAGACACCATTTATGGCAAAGATCCT
Organism: Cyanobacteria bacterium P01_F01_bin.56; assembly: GCA_039185935.1. Taxonomy (GTDB): domain Bacteria; phylum Cyanobacteriota; class Cyanobacteriia; order Phormidesmidales; family Phormidesmidaceae; genus Halomicronema. Next base: position 5,252 of record JBCDAJ010000138.1, read on the forward strand.
GAGCTGACGCGTCAATGGTACGAGCAGCTCAAGCAAGAATCTCCTGAGGCGGTCACTGGAGCACTGGCAAAAGTGATCTTGGCTGGCCCGATGGGATAACAGTGAGCCCAGTAATCATGGAGATATAAGGAGATTTACAGGAAAGAATTTACCGCTTGTAGGGTGTCATTAGTGAAGCGTAATGCACCGCCGAATGGGTATGTTCATTGACAGAAATCTCCTAAGCTTGTCTGCTTTACCGTTTTAGGGTTCACATACCCGTTATAACCCTGGTGCGCTGACAAGCTGCATAAATAACTCTGGACGCCATAGCGCCTCCAGTTAAAGACTCAGCATCATGACTAATTTTTACAGATAAGAGGTGCTTGAAATGACTGGGAAATTGACGACCCACGTCCTCGATACGGCCAATGGGTGTCCTGCGGCGGCGATGCGAGTAGAGTTACACTTCATCAATCCAGAAACACAACAGCCAATTTTATTAAAGGAAACCTGCACCAATGCTGACGGGCGCACAGAAACCCCGATGCTGACCGAGGCTGAATTTAAGATCGGTCAGTACGAACTGATCTTCGGGGTAGAGGATTACTTTCGCCAGCAGGGAATGGCGTTGCCAGAACCCGCCTTTTTAGGAGCGGTGACGCTGCGATTTGGGATTGCTGATGCCGCCGCGCATTATCATGTGCCGCTGTTGGTATCGCCTTGGTCATATAGTACCTATCGAGGGAGCTAACCTTAGTGCCGATTACCCTGAGCGAATTAAATCAAATGGACCAGGAGCACTTTACCCAAACCCTGGGAGCGATTTTTGAGCATACGCCTGCGATCGCTCGCCAAACCTGGCCACATCGCCCCTTTGCCACAGTCGAAGCGTTGCATCAAAGCATGGTGGCTGTAATGCAGACCCTGCCAACGGCAAACGAGTTGAGTCTCATCCGCGCCCATCCAGATTTGGGCACTCAGGCGAAGATGACCGACGCCTCTGTGCAAGAGCAAGCGAGTGCTCAACTCGACCAGCTCTCGCCCGCAGAGTTTGCCACTTTTGCCGCCCTCAATCAGGCCTATCGCGATCGCTTTCAGTTTCCGTTTATCGTGGCCGTCAAAGAACACAACCAGCACTCAATTTTAGAGGCCTTTCGCCAGCGGCTCACCCATGACTTTGAGACCGAGCGCCGCACCGCCCTCACGGAAATCGCCAAAATTGCTGGCTATCGACTGGCTGCACTCATCGTGACTTGACCCCGCGCCTACAGATGGGCAAAAAAACGCACCTCTGAGGGTGCGGGTAGAGTCGTGTGTTGTTCTCTTGAGGAGGAAAAGGCCAATAGGCTTAACGTGTGTATGCCACACCTCGGTAAGTCAAAGTCTCGGAGGGCTGACGAAAGTGCTGCTGGGGTTGCTTAATGGCGTAAGGCCGGCCGAGAAAAGTGCCGGTTTGCTCTGTGGCAATGGTCGGCGTGCCAGCGACTAAGCTGTTGAACGTAACACCGCGATAAATCAACTTCATGGGGGCAAAACTCCATTTTGAATGGCTGTTTATAGCAACAGTTTTGGCTGAAAAGTTCACGGATAAAAGCGTGTGTTGTGCGCCACAGTGGAAGGCGATCGCTATCACGGCATGCCGTGATCAAGCTGAGGCTGGCAAAAGAAGCAGCATAACCCATGTCCAAAACTGAGGTTAGAGCGATCGCCCTAACCTCGGTTTCGTCCAATCATAAGCACAGGCAGCGTAAGAACTTAAGACGCAATCCGCACGCGGAACCGGAACGCCCCAAACTCATTCGACGGAATCGTAAATGCTCCGGCGACCACGCCACCACCAGCGCCGACACCCAAACCCCCCGTCGGGCCAGGAGGGCCAACCGGGAAACTAAGCGCACCCGGCGCTGAGAGGCAGAAGGACTCAAGGGGGGCACCGGGCGATCGCCCTTGTACAGTCGTACCCGCAGCCCCAAAGGTCGGCGTCCCCAAAGGCCCAACCGCAGCCAACTGGAAGCCCGCAGCTGTATTCAAAACGCTTGGCGGCTGCAGTTCATCGCAAAGATTGACCTGGCTGATTTGTCCCGTACTACTATTCCAGAAGAAGACGGTATATTCCACCTCATCGCCAGTTTGGAGAACAAACCCCGCCGGTTGGGCAAAGATACCCGCAAGCTGGTTACCGCCCCCCAACGCATTGTTCAGAGAGGCATCATTAGCATCACTGGGGTCGTCGTTAAAGGCCGTAATACCGGGAACTGATAGTGCTACGCCGCCTCTAAAGATGTTGGTAATCCGCTTTACCAGTACCAGATCAGTTGTCGTAGGTGGGAAGATAATGGGAGTCGGATCATTATTGTTGCCTGGATTACCATCCCCATCAGGGTCAACGCTAGTGCCATTTTGAGATTCGTCAGTTACCCGGGCAAGCCCAGGTGGCGTATTCGGGCCACTTGGCAGACCTGATGCCGTCGCCGTATTTTGGGCGATGACAATACCGTCGTTAAGGGGGCCAGCGCCGCCACTACCCAGGTCAGCTCTGACCGTAATCACGACGGTACTTGTAGCCCCAATCGGAAAGACATTGCCCGGAGCAGCAGTGAAGATCTGAGTGTCACCAACGCCGTCATAGCCAACATTAAGATTTGGAGGCGTGCCGCCACCAAAGCCAGTGGATGTCACCGTGGATAGCGACACTACGCCAAAAGAGTCAACGCGGTTAGTTGCACTGGTAATTAACGCATCCTGTAAGTCTTCCTCCAAGAGCACATCGGTGAGTTCAGTGGCGCCCTCATTGGTGACCGTAATCGTGAAATCGAAGTCAAATTCTGTTGTCCCTGTGACTGGGCGGAATGAACTAATGCTTTTTGCCACACCAATGCTAGGGAAAGGAATAATCAACGGTGTCGGATCATTGTTGTTACCTGGATTCCCGTCACCATCGGGGTCAACATCATTGCCATCTTGCGAAGCGTCAGTAGTTCTATCCCCATTGGGGGCAGTACCGGATGCAACGGCCTGGTTGGTGGCAACCAACACCCCGTCATCTAAAGGTGCAGGGCCACCAAAATTCGTACCCAAATCAACGTTCACGGTAATCGTTACAACTGCAGTATCGCCAACGTTAAAGCTGTTGCCCGGAGCAAACAAGGCATCTGTGGTACCAGGATTTGTATTGGTGCCATCATAAGCAGTATTAAAGGTTGGAGCGGTGCCGGTCACCCCTGATGGATCAAGCGCAACATTTTGAACCGTAAAAGCATCTGCTCGGTTAGCCGCGTTGTTGATCAAAGCTGCTGTCAAGTCTTCAGTGAGCTGAACATCGCTCAACACTGCGTTGCCAGTGTTGGTTACCCGCAGGGTGAGGTCAATATTAAAGAAGCCAGGAGCACCGGCTGGCTGGGGTGCAGAGTTGGTTTTAGCAACACCAATCTGGGGCGTCGTCACTTGGGTTAGCACCACCCCACCCGCGATCAAGTCGAGGCCGCCCTCATCGCTATTGCCATCAGTATCAGTTGGGAAAAAAGTGGTGTTTGTAAAGTCAACTAAGTCAGCTGCCGTAGGATTAGCACTAACCGTATCACCTGAAAAAATGGAGTAGCCAAAAATTGTTGTCGGCACTGCCGGATTGTTGCCAAGCAGATCGGCAATTGAAAAAAAGCGCCCCTGGACTGCCTGCGAACCGACCGCATGAGCGGGTCTAATAATCGGAGCGATGCCATTAGGCGGTAAAGCATCATCTCGGGCCACGAGGGACTCAAGAGTTGCTGCGGTCGCTCCAGCGAAAGCTCCCACTGGATTTTGCCTCAACGGGCTATATGCACTCGGATTTCCACCCGCTAGCCCAGTGATGGCCGCCACCCCAAAGCTGTCTTGGCCGCCCCGATCAAGGATGACAAAGCCAAACTGATCAGCGGAATTTGCGGGAATCGTCAAGCCTCCATCAATGATGTAATCGACTCGCTCGATGCTGTTACGTGTGTCCTGGATATTAGTGGCGACAGTGCTGTTAATCCCCAGGTTGTTGAAGATGTTATCCACCCCTCGGTTAATGAATCGGCTGAGCATCCCCTCTTCTAGAGAGTCGGCGATTCCAGGGGCGACATTGTAAGGGCTGCCGGCCGGTGGGGTAAATTCGTAAAAGAGGATGTTGCGCCCCCCGTCATTGGGGGTCGGTCCAGGGACCGCCCTACCATTAATCGTTTCCAGGGGAATCGTCACGTCACTCCGCTGAAATATGACTCGACTGGCCAAACCACCAGGGAGATTGCCGGTATCCGGGACGTACGTTTCACCATTGACCACAACACTGTCCAGAGAGCGACTAAATCCCGAGCCAAAGTTGATGGTGACCGGGGTATTGGGGCAAGGAGTCGGCACCCCAAGCGTGCTATCACTACACGCATCGGCAACAGTGGTATTGACGGTCTGCCCCACCGAAACCAGGTTGGTTACGGTAAAAGCGTCAATATCTTGGTTGGCCCAGACGGGTGCCGCAAATGAACTCAGGCCAAACAGCACAGCCAAACAGAGGGTGAGGCAGGCTTTGAGATGAGCGATCGCTCGTTGGAAGAAAGGCACGCGTTGGTTCATTGATCTACTGACTGAGCGGTTTAGCTGGGCACGAGTGGGGACAAAACAGCGGAGAGTAAAATGGCGATTTACTCAATCTGAAGGTCTGATTCAACCTCTTCGAAGATGATTTCAAGACCTTGGGTATCGGTAAAGATGAATTCGACCCGGCGATCGCGAGCATAGTCGAGCCGAGTGTTGCCCTGGCTGGCGCGGCGAGATTCCCCAAAGGGCACAATGCGCATGCGCTCAGCCGCAATCCCCTGCCGCAATAGGTAGTCACGAGTAGAGAGCGAACGACGCTCACTGAGAGCCCGATTGTAGGCAGCGCTCGCCCGCGGATCCGTATGGCCTTGGAGCTCCACGACCAGTGACGGATAGGTGCGCATAGCATCGGCAATCTGATCCAAGATCAAGGCACTCTCTGGGCTGATGAACGATTCGTCCAACGCGAAGTGGATGTTGCGCGGCACCCGCAGGACGATGGCCTCAGGCTCTGGCGGTGGCACCTCGACCACCACAGGAGGATAACAGGTCGCGTCAAAGGGCACTTGGACGGGCCGCCGCTCTGGCACGGTGCCGTCACTGCCCGCTACGCTAATCACCGGCGAGGGTTCTGACGTGCCAAATTCGGGGTCAGAGGCGATCGCGCTTAACCACCCTCCGGCATCGTTATCCCAAGCAAAGCTAAAGTCGCCGTCAACATTAGCCGTGGTGGTCATTAGCGGCTCACCCAAAGGACTGTAAAGACCGTCGCCTTCTTTAATTTGGTAAAGATCAACTTCGCTGCCAGGATCGGCCTTGCCCGTCAAGACCATCCCCGTTGCCGTAGGAGCAAAAGCATATTGGCTAAACTCTGGTGCATTGATCGCGCCATTGCCCGTCGCCGCGCGACGATGATGATGGTTACGCGGTGGGTTAGGCCCGTCGGCTTGCTGGAAGTGCAAAATATCGCTGTTGCCTTGAGCCATCAGATCAATACTCAGGCCGTCGAGCTGAGTAAACTGATTATTGCGAATGAGGTTGCGCTCGCTGTGCGGGTAGGCCGATACCGCCACGCCGGGCCCAGGCTGATGTCCAATTTCATTGTCCACAATCGTGTGGCCTTGCCCCATCACATAGACTGCTGCTCGCCGAAATCGTCGCCCATTAAAGCGAATGTTGTTGGCTTCGATCTGTACTGCCCCTGCCGGGTTGAACAAATAAATGCCGCTGCCGTCATTGGCACAAATTAAGTTATTGGTCACAGCGGCTCCGACCAATGACCCTTCTAAGCGCACGCCATCGGGCATGCCAGCCAGGCCATTACCAATAATGGCGTTACCGTCTAGCTGCAAGCCATCGGCGCGAAAACCCGTGAGCACACCGCTCCCCTCGTGATGCTGAATCAGGTTATTCGCGATGCGGACATCGGTTGCATTGTGCACCACGACACCAAAGGTTGAGCGCTGCGCCGGCATCGACTCGTCGAGTTTGACGCCTAACCAATTTTGCTCAATCGTGACGCCAGTAATGGCTGAGTCAGCCTCTTCTAAATCTAGGCCCGCAAACTGGGGAGCTTCCAAATCCAACTCAATTGGCAGGGCCCGATTAACGACCAAAATATCGGCTGAAGGCGTAGTCAGAGTCGCAATTCGGTGAGCCGCCTTAAACCCATAGAGATTGAGACCGCGCACGGTAATCTCTGAGCCACTGACGGTTAACCCAACAAACACTTCGGCCCCAGCCGCTGGAGTCAAACTAACGACCGGCACGGGGGTATTGGGCAGATACGGCAAAATCTCACCAGTAGCCAGCGAGAAACCATCAATGGTGAGTCCGGCAGCTTGCAGTGGCGGCAGCACTGAGGTGAGTTCAATCTCGGTGTCTTCGCTCAGCAGACCAAAACCAATCGTGCTGGTCGGCGCTGGTGACACTAAGGCTTTTTCTGCCGGTGACAGGGCTGCTAATGGCAGGTCACCATTGGCGACCAAAATCGCCTCCCGCAGCGTGAGGGCCTCATCTGGGGTAACGGCACCGTCGGCGGCGCTGTTGATCGTAATGTTGTAGCCAGTCGGGCTTTGGGCGATCGCGCCCGTAGTCCAGAGGCTGAATCCAGTTCCGAGCGCCAAAAATGTCCACAGCGTTTTCATCAGATACCTCTATCACTTGATGACTCAGGGGGCCTAGTGGCGATCGCTGAAAACGACACCGCAAAATCGCTAGCAGCATTAACCAGAGCCGCTACCACATCGGCCGTTGCTGCTGGCTCAATAAAGGCCACATCGTCGCCAGTCGCTGTCCCAACCTCATCGGGGGCAACCGCCGTGTCAACCAGCGACTCCTGCTGCTGCGGCGGCACCACATCCGGCTGAATGCCAAATCCATTGAGCAGTTCGTTGACCTTGAGCTGCACCCCGAAATAAGGGCCGCTCGCCGTCCGAAAGTCGCCGCCAAAGCCGTCATTGTCCACCCGGCCAAAGCTATAACCCACCCCCAATCGCAAGTCGGGGGTTAAGTAATAGCCCAACTCAATCGAGGTGCCGACTTCATTGAAGCTCGCCTCTGGCTGAGTGATATAGCGCACCTCGCCCAAAACATCCCAACGATAGGCAAACTGATAAGACGTTCGGAACTGCAATAGATGAATCGAGTTAGAGAACTCAAAATCATCCGCCAAGGTCGCATCGCTAATGCGGAAGGCATACTTGCCGTAAAACTCCCATTGCCAGTTGGGGGCATAAATCGTCTCCAGGGATAGGGTGTGGTCAGACGACCCAATGCCACTGTCAATGAGTAGCGAGTCCGGGCTCGTAGCCGGGTTGCGGCGATACTCATAACTCATCAAAGCGTTCCACTGGTCACTGGTGGGGTTGCGATACGCCATGCCCAGTTTTAAATCAGTGGAGTTGCCTAGCTCGCCGGTAATGGTTTGGTTCGCGAAGTTCGCCGTCTGGAAACGGAACAGCGTCGTGAGCGCATCCGTCACCTTACCCGCAGCCGCAGCGGTGAACACCGTATTGTTGCCAGAAGAAGAATCTCGATGCTCGACGCGAGCACTGGCCTGAAAATCTGGGTTGTTGGTATATTCCAGACCGACCGAGTATGAGGTGCCCCCCAAGATGCCCAAGGAGGTACCCCCTAACCCGACGGCAAATGGCTGCTCAAACTGCTCACCCGCCCCAGTGTTGTTAAAGGCATCGTTGACCACATGTTCAACTCCGAGGGTCGCTCGCAGTCCTGGGGCTAAAATAATGCGATGGTTTAAGCCCAGAGCGGCTTGCCCAATCAACCCACCATAGCCACCAATCAAAGAGTAACGACTCCGCAAGGAGGTGTTGTCTCCCAATTCGTAGTCCACCAAGGTGTCGAGGCTGGTGATGTTACGGGGCCTGGCGCCACTACCGCTAACAAACTGTTGCGACAGGCGCATGGTGACCCCCGGCTGCACGGCCCAGTCTAAAGCCAGGGTGGTGCGATCCGGATAGGCGAGATCGTCATCTTCCCCAATATTGATTTCGCTCTGGGCGCGGAAGCTCAGGTCGCCGGTAATCGGTACGGCCACTTGGGGCACAAACTGCTGCGAGTTGGCGCTGGTATTGGCGATGCGATCCGTGCGATCGCGATTCACATAATCCAGTCCCAAATTCACTGAGCCAATTGCTTGCCGCACCCCCGCCCGATAAGTCGTCAGAGTATTGTCAACGCGATCGCCGGGGTCCGCAAACTGACCCGGATTAAACAGGTCGACAATATCGGTCGTCACTTCCGGCGCAATCCCTCGATTGATTTCTTGGTCAAACTGAAAATTCAATCGAGTCGTTGAACCGACAGCGGCGTTAACGCCTCCTCCCCAGCGGGTCTGACCGGGGCGGAAGCTCGTCGTAGCCGTATTCGAAAACCCTTCATCAGCGCTTCTGAGGTAGGCCAAGCCCTGCACGGCTGGCGTAAAGAGGGGACCTTGAGCCTCTAACCGATAGGCGTTGCCGTCGGCGGATTCACCAAAGCGCTCAAAATAAGAATGGGCATATTCACCGGTGAAAGAGCCCGTTTCGCCCAGGGGAATCCGGACATCAGCCCCATAGAGCGAAAAGTCTTGATCGCCTTGGTCTTCCGACAGCAAGGTAATCCCTGCCCAACCGCCCTCATTCGGCAGGCCGGCCTTGAAGTTGTACTGCGCCCGGCCTGCATATAGGTTGCCATCCCCAGTGGAGTCCACTTCGTAGGTGACCACGATGCGATTGACGAGGGTTTTACCGAGGGGGTCAATGCGCGTACGATAAATCGGCTGCCGGAACAGAAGGGTACCGCGATCGTAGTCAATTTCGTAATCGCTGACGCGGTTAAGCTGGCGACGTTCGATGACCGTGCCCGGACGGTTGAGTTCCTCCGTTTCAAGAAAAACGTTGTCACTGCCGGGCAACACCAAGCGGCGAGACAAAAAATAGAAACCACTGGTGCCGTCTGGTGCGATCGTGTCTCGTTGAAACGGTCGCAGATTGTTGGCGTACATGGCCGTGAGCTGGAAGTTGCCCAGCGTGTAGTTGCCCTTAAAGCCATGGAGTTGCCGCGTAATCGCCGTAAACTCTTGAGAACTGCGAGCAAACTCGCGCGTCTCGTAATCACCCCACATGAAATAGTCAGCTTCGCCACCGGCCACTTCCGCATCGCGCTGAAACCGAACGAAAAAGCTATCGATCGAGGGCGTTAGATAATCAGTCTGAGAGCTGTCGCCATAAACCGGATAAGTGTTATCGCAAAACTGGTCATTGCGGAACAGACGATTGCCATCGCAGGTCTCATTCAGCGGCCGACGCGTGTTCAGCGCCCCGGTAAACTGCCAGTCCCCTAAGCTGCCGGTGGCAAACAGAGCTGCCCCTAAATCAAACTCAGTATCGCCAATATCATCGGGGTCAAGAAAATCAGCATAGCTCCCCCAGAAGTTGGTGCCACCAGGACCGATACGCAAATCCACCACACCGGAGACCAATGTCGGCCGCAAGTTGGTGGCAAACTCTACTTGCGCAAAGGTTTCCAACGGCGGCAACGGATCAAGGGTAATCGCTGTTTGGGGGTCGATGCCTTGAGCTTCGTAGGCGGACGCGGCGGCCCGGATGCGCACCTGCTGGGCGTCTAAAGAAGACCGTAGAATGGCGGCAAATTGCCCTTGCCGAGCCAACACCTGAAACCCGGCCGAGTCGGGATCATAGTCAGCTCCCTGAAACTCACCAGCCCCAGCCGTGAGAGTCACAACCACATCGTGGGGCACTAAGTTGCCATCAACATCGGCAATCCGGCCCTCAAATTCAACCGTGGAGCGTTGATTAGCCGGTATCACTGGTGCCGTCACGGGCACCAAGCTCATCCCCAGACTGAGCGAGGCGGTTTCCTCATCTTCTGCGACATTTGTCGGCAAAGCATTGGCCGGAATCGCTGGCAACGGCAACGGGTTCGATTGCGCCGTTAGGGTAGCCGCATCGGCGAGGTCAGTGAGCCGGGTTGTGGCAATGCCCAATTGTCCATTAGCGGGCACGAACAGAGCGGCGGGCGGCTCAGGGGTTTCGTCAGCTGTGGGTGTGGAGCCTTCACTACGCCGGTTGACCGCCCTCAGCGGCGCGGCGGGCGGCCGAGCATTCACCGCAGAACGCGGTAGCGTGTCAACGCCAACCGCCTCTAAATCAGATAGAACTGCCGCCTCTGTCGTCACAGTCGCGGCCGCGCTGGCATCAAGTACCTGGGGCAAATTTTCGACATCTGCAGTTGCTAAGTTGATGACAGAGGCTGATGCCGCCACCTCAGGTTGCGCGGCTGGGGTATCATCACTGCCTTCGTCAGGTGTTTGAGCGATCGCGACACCTCCGATATCGGCAGTCAAGGCGCTGACCGCTAGCCAGCCAATCATTGCAAGAAAGGTTTTCATCACCCCTGCTCCTCCCCAAATGCGGGTGTGACGCCAAAGTTCATACGAGCGAGACCGCCCGGCTCTAACCGCACCAAACGTGACTGGCTATTGTCAGCTAACCAGTAAAGATTCGGCGCGAGTGTGTATCCCGGTAAGCTAGTGAGATCCAAGGTGCCGACACGGTTACCGGCAAGCACATAGGCAAGTGAGAACAAGCCATCGGGGTCGGTCAAAATGCGGTTGCCATCATCCATAAAGATGACCGCGTTGGGCACTCCTGGTTCGCCTGCCTGCTGCTCGCCATCAAAGTTTTTGTCGACAAACACTCGGCCCACCAGGGTGCCACAGTCAGCCAAAATGCCTGGACGAATGGCTAGCTCGTTACTCGCAGATGCACTACTGCTGGGCGTATTGGCTTGAGCGACGTTGCGGCCAGAGCCCCGGATGGCGTCTGGCGTCACAAGGGCCGCATATACCACTGATAGATCTTGACCACCCGCCAATGACGCCCCGCCAAAATCGAGGGTAAAGCTGCGATCGCTAGTCGTCACACTGGTGAACTGCAGCGGCGAGGTCCGAATCGAGTCCTCAATAAGCTGCATACCTAGGGGCAATTCATCTGTGATCGTTAATGGCCCGGCAGGCACACTACCTGGATTACTAACCAGTAAGCGATACACCACAACATCGCCAGGTTCGGCCGCACCGCGATCAGCCGTCTTGACAATGGTAAGTGATGGCGTTTCGGCGGTCTGTAGAGTTGTCGGATTTGATTGAACGCCAACAACAGGAGCGTTGTTAGCATCTACGTAACTCGCGCCAGCTACATTTGTAATCACAATTTCAGACGCTGTCTGAGCTGCTGCTGGCGACAATCCTAAATCTGGCAGCAGGCCAGCCCAATGAGTCATCTGAACCGCAACGAATGAGATCGCAGCTAACCAACAAAACCGACGCCGAGAAGACCGGGTTAAATATCCGAAAAGTCGACAC
>JBCDAJ010000139.1:0-16462 GCA_039185935.1 Cyanobacteria bacterium P01_F01_bin.56
AGTTAAACAGATTGGGCGGCGCCTTCAAATTTCGGGTGCTCGTTGGAATACCGCCTCGGTCAGTGCCATGTTGAGTCTGCGCTGTGCTTACCTGAATGGTCAGCTCACCAGTTGATACTTTGTCGAAAGTGGGATGCTCCCCATTGATTTGGATAAAAAGTAGTTTCTGAGCTACTATATTCGTTAAAAATTCGGCTAGCTTTTCACCATCCTGGACTACATCTTGGAGCTCTCCTATATGACTTGAAAAATATTGAAAAGCCTGCCAGAGTAGCTGGTTGGATTTGGAAAGAGAACGAATATTGCGTGGCTTTCTAAGATTGATTAAGTTGCTTTGATAAAAATCATTATTGTTTTCATTCAAGATAAGCTTGCTCGAATAACGTAGAGAACGTGGATCCCTATCACTAAGATAAGTTCGTTTTAGGATTTCTTGTCTTTCCTCGTTGGCTTCTTTATGATCTTCTCGCTCTACGAGATTTTGAATTTTTTCAATTACAGCTATGGCAATAGTACTTAGAGTGGCTAATCTTTGCTGTCCATCAATCACCGTAAACTCTTTGTTTGAAGTGTCCGAGCTCTGTAAAACAAGAGCTCCCATGTAATGACTGGAGTCAGGTTTTTTGTGAATAATCAGGACATCTTGCCAAAGATCCTCCCAATTCTCTTCTTTCCAGGAGTAATCACGCTGAAAAGACGGCACTCTATAAATCTTGCCGTTACCAATCAAGTCACCGAAACTAGTAGTACGTGTGTCTAGCAGGTTACTTCGAGCCATAGTTTGAGTTAAGGAAGCTAATTTTATTTTTCAAGTTATCAAGCAACTGCCTGTTTTTGCGAGTTTGAAACAAGATAAGTAGCTAACATTACGTTGTTGCGGACTGTCTAGATGCCATTGCTAGGTATCAAAAGCTACTTGTCGCTAACAACTCTGCCTTCACAGGAGTTGTCTGCATGGTCAGAACCTTACTCTCAGTCAAGTATCTGAAGATGTTTGATTCAGGTGACTATCTATGTGCAATCGCCAGATTCGTTAGAACCTGGCGGCGTTATTGGGTTATTTGCTATTAGGTCACAGGATACTCAGTCGCCTAATCGACGCAGCGCACACCCGATGTTCGGGCTGGCCTTGACGGTCTTTCAGGCGACTGACACGGTTTATTGCAACTCGGCCAAATCGTCGGTGAGCAGTTTGTGGCCCATGCCATAGTTGGCAAAAGCAGCAACCCCATCCACCACGCTGAGGGCGATCGCGCCTTTAGGTCCTGAGAGTCGCAGGGGCGACAACAGGCCAGGCAGCCAAGAGACGACCTCGTTGGCAATTTCTAAGCCGGGTTTCTCCTCCTTGGGAATCGTGGTCAGATACCGAATCGCGAGCCCCGCATCCACAATTGAGAAGGCGAAGGCGACCCCAATGGTGAAGTCGTCAGCCCGCTTTAAGCGCTGGCGCATGACCTCTTCGCCCTTGGCGTTAGCGATCTCTTTGCCGATAAAGATAACGACATCGAGCCAATACACAGCCGTTCGCCAGCCCCACATGACACGCTCCCAATATTCTTGCTCGTTTTGACTTTTGGAGACTTTGTGGGCGGCCACATTGTAGGGCCGACCACCGGGAAAACCCGGTGAGGAGGGGAAGCTGGCTAACCAGCTAAAGCCGCTCAGCACCAGGCTGACCACCTCAAAGCCAAAACCCGCCGTTTCTTCATAAGGGTCATCAGTATTTTCGGGCAAGACATCGAGGTAGGCAGTGACCAGGCCGTTCAGCACATCGGCGAGGAGTCCCGTATTGCCCCAATGTCGAATCGAGTTAAACCGCGCGGTGTTCGATCGCTGCACGCTGGCCTGAGGTTCAGCCACCACCTGAGCGATCGCCCGCTCACCGCCCACCGTCACTGCCTGTAGGCTCGCGGGGGGAGCCGCGATCGCTGGAGCATCCGCTTGAAAGGCAACAGCCAACGGCGGTTCATTTTTGAATGGGGTTTCACCAAACACGAGTTTGGAGACTATCGTCACGGGAATCGCCAGCAGCAACCCGGTCAGATTCAGCAGCGTCAGCTTGCCGCCCCCAATCAGTCGGAACAGGTGAGAGATAAAGGGGATTTTGATTTCGGCATTGAGCAGGTTTTTGAGCTGTTCAATCGCTTCAGCGATCGCATCCAAAAAGCCCAGCGCCAGATTCTCAACCGCTTCCAACAGTTGAATGATCACATCTCTGAGGGTTTCTACCAGTACGATCACTGCCAACTGGGGTTTCAGCGGATTGGCAATCAGCGTGGCAATGGTTTCACCCAACCCTTCAAAACCGCGCAGCACCGCCCCGACCCCGTCGGCAAAGGCTTCCACAAAGTGGAATACGAAATGCTCTGGCTTCGAGTTACCGCTCGGCGGCGTTCCAGACTGGGGAGTGGGTTCGGCATCGTCTTGCTGAGAACCCCCCATCAGCTTCGAGAAAAACCATTCGACCGCTTCGGGCAGTCCGGTGCCGCCCTCACGCACCTCTGAGGGGTCACCGCCCAAGGTCGTCACGAGCTGGTTCATCGCGTCTTCTACCGTCTCTTGCAGCTCGTCCATAAAGTTCGAGACGGGAGCTTTGACAGCCTCGACCTGCTGAGCCACGTAATCAAAGCCGTCGTTGATGGACTGCACCAGATACTTTTGGGTATCGAGGATGTCGTCCCAGTTGAACAAAAACTGCAGGAACTCGATGAACTTTTTGATGCCGTTCACGACCTTTTCGACCACGGCTTCAATAAACTCACCGACCTTTTCGACCGTATCGACCACAAAGTCAATCACCTCTTCAGCGGTTTTAATCACAAAGTGGACGACGCCTTTCACCGCGCCCACGACGACCGATTTAGCTTTTTTGATCGCATTGCGAATGCGTCGGCCGATGCGGAGTCGTTTGATTGCCCCGAACCGTTGAACATTGCCAAACCCGATCGCCCCGGTTGGCTGAGTGTCCTTCTCAGAGGGGGCTGAAATGGGAGCACTCTCACTACTGGTAGCTTGGCTGAGCAACTGCGCAAAGTCATTCTGACTGACGGTGGCTTCCTCAATGCCACCGTTATCGGGAGTGTTCGCGGCCACGGAGGCCGACACCAAGCTCCGGCTTTTGAGGATGGCCGATCGCGCTTGAATCTGGCGGCGATCGCTCTCATCAGGCTCGGGCCTAAACTTCAGTTCCCAGGGCTGGTCGATCACCGCGCCCGACACGATGCGCTCTGATGACAGCACTCGACTGCTGCCGCTGGAGCTAGCCGGTGGGGCCGTATCGGTATAGGTCACCGTGGCGGTCACCCGCTTGATCGTGTTTTGCACGCTGGCAACTTCAGCTTGGCTGTGGGCCGTGCGATCGACAATTAAATTGCCTTGGGCGTCCTTGGCATTCCACAGGGCACCATCCTCCAGTTCGGCAATTTGCTGATGCGCTTCCTGATTCGGGAAAATCACCACCTGTTCGTTGTCCGCCATTTCGCTGGTGCGAATCTTGAGACCCGGCGTGTTGAGACCATCGGCCTCCGAGGTAATCATGATGAAATTGAGTTCATTGGGCGTGAGCGTCGCCGATCGCGCCTCATCAATCTCATAGGTGATACCGTCCACTTCAATTGTGGTCTGGTCGGTGGCGGCCACTTCCACCGCACCCGCGCCCGCTTCAAACCGCAGGGTGGTGCGATAGGCCGAAAATTCTTCCAGCTCATTGTCCACTAGGCGATAGTCTTGGCTCAGCTTCGTGGTGTAAGAGGCAAAGACATCTTCCGGCGCGATGGTTCTAAAAATTTTGACCGAAGACAGGGCCTCGTCGCCAATTTGACGCTCTCGGAGATCGGGCACGTTTTTGACGATATCCTCAATCTCTTCTTCGCGTTTGTCTTCTGCCACCCGGTAGTTGAAATGCTTAAACAAGGTCACCCCGGTATCGGGACCTAAGCGAATGGACGAAGTGCGATCGTTGAGACCGCCAAAGTCCCCAAAACGTTTATGTTCACCAGCCACGTCCTTAGCACTGTCAGACAAAACCCAGGTTTTGCCGTGATAGGCGACATGCTCATACAGGGCGACTTCCCCTTGTGCCAGTTCACCCACTTGCCCTTCATGTTCGGCAAATTTAACGGCACGGACAAAAACGGCACGCTGGTCTTTTTGGCGAGTCCAGCGAAAGGTGTTGCCGGTAACCAGTTCTAACCATTCGTTCTTGGTCTGATTGATCAGCGAAAACTCACCGGGGAGACGATCTGAATCGTCAACAAACAGGCTCGCTGGGGCCTCCACTGCCGATAGGGTAAAGCGATCGCTTTCCTGGTCAGCACCCGGCAGTAGCTGTAGCCGAGCCTGTTGTAAATTGTAGTGAAATTTGAACAGCCCGTTTGACGACTGCTGGGGCGTTGTCATGAGATGCGCCTTACCCAAGTGCAAGAATTGACCATTCGGCGCTTTGATAATCCACTTACCGGTAAAGGGCTCACCCACGGTGGACCAAATCCGGATGGACTTTGGAAAGCTCTTTAGCCGTGAAAGGCGCATATCGGGCAGGTCTGCGTAACACTTTTGGGCGGTGCCCCCAAAGTCGCTTTGCTGATAAAGGGTAACGCCGGTATGGTTACCCACCCGCAACTGCTTAAAGCTACTAGAAAAGCGGGAGAGATCGCCAACATTTTGATTGAGAATCACGGCGGCATTGTCGCTCGCCACAAGTTCGATTTCTCCTTCGCGTAGGAACGGATTTACGGGCGGCACTAGGGCTGCTACTGCTGTGGCGTTGAGGGCCGTATGGTAAATGCGCAGGTCTTCGTAATGGGCGATCGGCGTGTGCCGGGTGTAATGCCCCAGCTTCACATCCACCGCCCGATTAATGTTGGCGACCCCGGTTTTAGAGGCCCCTTCGGCGACCAAGATGCCATCCAGGTATACCTTAACGGTGCGTCCCGCTCTCACTAGAGCAATGTGATGCCATTTTTTATCAAATAAGTTCGACAAGCGCGGCGTTTTAGCGATCGCGTAGTGCTTACCTTTGCTGTTTTCATCGACCTCAAAGTTGAGTCTTCGGCCTTTGTCCTCCAGGCGCAGCGAAAACCAATTACCGTGCCCACTCACCGAGCGGGTGCCAATAATGTTCAGGTCGTTCTGACCATCGGTGCCTAGAATCTTGATGCCAAACGCCACGGTGAAGTCACTGGTGCCAAACTGACCCACTTCCGGGCCAAAAACGACCCGTGATTCCCGAGAAGGCAATCTAACGGCGGTCCCAATCCGACCATGGCTGTCTAACGCGATACTCCGGTGCAATCGACCTTCGACGCCGCCGATCGCATCGCGGACAATGCTGCCTTTTCTTTCTGCAAATTGCCAGTGATAGATAGGTTGAATAGTCATGGGGTTCTTCCTGTTGTAAGGAGGTTTACTTGGAATTTTCCTGTGATTTAGCTCACTTAATAATCAAGCTAAAAGTCGCGTTGAAGAATATCTACATCGATGCCATTTCGATTCCAGAAATTATTTCTAGATTTCTAAAAAAGGCATTATTTTAATCTTTTTGGAATCCCTAAAATTCCTTTCAGTATAGGTTTCTAGGATTATATTTTTATTTTCTTTTGCCATACAAGCATGAATCATAAGAAATAAAATCTCCGTATTATCAAAATAATTCATGACAATAGAAAATCCACCTGACGAAAAATCAGATGAATTGACATGAGTATTTTTACTGGATAAGTAATATTAAATGCGGATGGGATATTGCCGAATTAATTGAGATTTTCCGGTCTCTTAAAGTATTTTCTAAACAGTTCATCCTCGGGGAGAATGTCGCTTGGTCTAGCCTAATGCGCCTGATGGTTCAGCAAGGCAAGTGTGAATAAGTACAGTCCAGATTGATCGCATCACACCCCAGCGAAGCAGTGGCGCGTCTAGTACTCGGTGGCATAAGTTTCGATGCCGATCCCCCACCCAGTGGGAAGCCGCTCCGCGTCTACATCCCCCAGCCCCTTCTCCCAGTTTTGGGAGAAGAGGAGTGAGCGGTTTGAAGTCCCTCTCCCTTTCTTAAATGCCCCTTGGGCTATAGCTTGGGAGAGGGATTTAGGGTGTAGACGCGCAGCGGCTTCTCGTAGAGTGGGCGAATGGGTGGCAAATTTACGCCGAGCGATCCTAGTGCGTTGCTCGCAGGATGGGCAAATGTGAACGTGAGCTCCCTCCAACATGAACCTCCTCCTCCTCGTCATCAACATCGAGCTGTCTGACTATCAATACGAGTGACAGTGCAATTTGGATGAAAAATTTTCAAATTTTGCTCAAAGCCTTGACCTATATCGTTGCGGCGATGATGGGGCCAGTGGGTTGCGCCGGTAATGGAGTCGACTCAACCGTCACGATGACATCGGTGACCCAGGGCCGTGATTGATACACGGGCGGCATGGGCAAGGTGGCAAACACCGCCCCGTCTGGCCCAGTTTGAAAGTCACCGCAGGGAATGTACTGCCCCTCATGGAGCACCCAAAGGGCATAGATTTGCTCGGTGGGCAGCGGCGGCAGATTTTGAAAGGCGATCGCAGCTCGCAACCCATCCGTATCGACAATCATGCTGCCAAAGGCAGCGGTGGCCTGATCGGTCCCGGCAAAGTCATAAAACCGGGTCGTGGGCTGTTGCAAAATAAGCTGAGCCTGCTGAGCGGGCATGACCGCCAACAGTTCTTGCTGGAGCTGCTGATTGGCTAAACGTAAGCGCTGATTGCTCAGACCCAGCACCGCCGACAGCACGGTAGCGCTAACGGCAAGCGCGCCTAACCCCCGAACCCAAAGCGATCGCTGGGGTAATGAACGGGGGGATGAATGCTGAGGTAACAAAACAGGCGCTGCAGCCTGGGCAAGAATGGTGGCTCGTAGATGGGGCGGCGGCTCCATCAGAGGCAGCTCATTGAGCACTAAGCCAACGGTTTTTTCGAGCCGGTTGACCTTTATCCGTAGCTCAGGATGGGTCGCCATCAACCGCGCAAATTCCTCGGCCTCGACCTCTGACAGGTGGCCAGCGATATAGTCGGTGGCGAGTTCATCCAATTTTTGTTGCGAGGCCATAGGACAGAGGTCAGTAATACATCAAAGACTCCAGAACATTGGCTAATCAGCCAAATCTTGGAGCGCGTCTTTAAGCTTGATCAAGCCCTGACGCATGCGCGACTTGATCGTCCCTAAAGGAATATTCGTGTGACTGGCAATTTCGGATTGGCTAAACCCATGATAAAAAGCCAGCCACAATAAATCTCGCTGCTTTTCAGGTAGGGTTTGCAAGGCGGTGTAGACCCGCTGTGATCGCTCCCCCTGAGAGGCCTGCGCTTCGGGGAGCGAGAAGGGTTCTACCGACGCTCCCTGAGGCGTCAGCCCCTGCAAAATCCGCCGTCGGTTACTGCTCACCCGTACGCGATCGATGGCCCGATGGCGCGTCACCGTGCCTAAGAACCGGCTAAGGGAGCTGCGATTTGGGTCGTAGGTCTGTTTCTGCCAGAGTTCAAGAAAAATTTCTTGGGTCAAATCTTCTGCTTCTGGGCCACTGTTGAGGATGCGAAAGGCGATCGTGTACACCAACCGCGCGTAGCGATCGTACAAAGTTGCTAAGGCCGCTTTATGCCCCTGTTGCAGAGCTAAAAACAAGGCTGCATCGCTATCGTCTTCCCACTGTGGAGATTGATTTGTCGAATGCACAGAAGGCATGGGCGAAGCACCAGTCAAAAGCCAACATATTTAGGGCTTACCCAGTTGAATCCGATTTCCCCAGATTTGGGGATAATCGGATTCAACATCCCCCAAATTGGGGGACAGAGGGGGCTTTTGCGTCAGGCCTAACATTAAGCAAAAGACGTCATGCCCTCAAGAAAGTTGCTCTATTAAGAGCCAGAACCGATTGTCCAAGACCGCCTAGATCGCCCAGTCGGCTTTCCAGTATAAACAGGGCAACCGACTTTGTTGTGATATGACGCCAAAGGGGGAGCATAATTTGTGGCGTTGATCCTTTACCCCTAGGACTGACGCAGTTGCATC
Organism: Cyanobacteria bacterium P01_F01_bin.56; assembly: GCA_039185935.1. Lineage (GTDB taxonomy): Bacteria > Cyanobacteriota > Cyanobacteriia > Phormidesmidales > Phormidesmidaceae > Halomicronema. Next base: position 8,035 of record JBCDAJ010000139.1, read on the forward strand.
CGATTTTGGCCCCTGACATCTCCAATACTGAGGAAATCGGATTCAACATCCCCCAAATGTGGGAGAGCGAGAGGGCTTTTGCGTAAGCCCTATGCCCGTAAAAGTTGACCCTGCTGGGTCGGGCCTCAAGATGACTCGGACTAGAGGGTCGTTAGTTGATTGGCACCTTCTGGCGATCGCTCAATCATGGCCCTGCCCCTACCCCTGATGCTGTCGGTACGCGAAAACTTCCCATTTTATTCCTCATTGCCACACAGCTTCTTCTCGATTGCTCCTTACTGTGTTGCTTGTAGACATCAAGAGACTCAACACTCTTGAAACCCTACCTCTGATACAGAAAGGAGACAGCCATGAAAAGTCTAATCACGGGTTCAATTCTCGCAACGGTTTTAATGACGGGTTCATCCCTGCCTTCTCAGGTAGTCGAAGCTGACAAGACCGATTTTGATCAGCTGCGTCAAGAAAACCTGGAGAAGGATGCTGTTAATCACGATGAGTTGCGCCAGGAAAATCTCGAAAAAGAGAACGGCAAGGTTGACTTTGACCAACTGCGTCGAGAAAACCTAGAGAAGGATGCCATGGCGGAACAGGCCTCTTTATAGGAACGGCTCAACTTAGATGAAATCACCGCGAATATTCATCAACACACAAACAGCCTTCATGTGCATGGGGGCTGTTTTGCAGCATTTATTTTGGCAGGCTGATGTGTCCTCTCAGTTGGGGGGTTACGGCTTATACAGGCTCTCGTCTAATAAAAAATCCCTTAGATTCAACAGACCTGAAAAAAGGCCAACTATGATAAACAACAACTTTGCCTTTCGACTGCAATGACTCCTCGGCGCGCTAAACCCATCTTTAAACCTGGCCCTCGGCGCGTTTCGTTGCGATCGGCGTTGGTTTATCCATTTGTGCTGCAAATTTTTCTGGCGGTGGGGCTGACGGGGTATATCTCGTTGCGCAATGGACAGCGAGCGGTGAATGAAGTCGCCTCTCAGCTGCGCCAAGAGATTTCTAACCGCATTCAGGAGCGACTGGCTGATCATTCAGAAGTGCCCCATTTGATCAATCAGGTTAATGCGGATGCGGTGAAGCGAGGCGAGTTGCAAACTCAAGATTTAGCGAGTGAGCGCTACCTTTGGCGACAAATTCAATATTTAGATGATGTCACCTGGCTCTATTTTGGCAGTAATGAAGATGGCTCCTTTATTGGGGTCACGCAAACCCAGGATGATGAGGTGCAGGTGGTGGTCAACGACACCAGTACAGACTTTTTGGGGCATTACTATGCCTTGAATGAAACGACCGGCGATCGCACCGATCTTGTGCAGGTTAATCCTCAGACCTACGATGCGCGATCGCGGCCCTGGTTTCAGACTGCCGTCGAGACCAATGAAGCGGTGTGGAGTGATATTTATGGGAGTGTCGGCCTACCGCAGCTAATTGTGAGTGCTGTGTTGCCCGTGTATGACAATGCCGGGGAGCTTATCGGGGTTACCGGCGTCGATTTTTCTCTGGATGACATTGGTCAGTTTTTACAGAGTATCGACATTGGCAAAACGGGTCAGGCCTTTGTGATGGACAGCAACGGCATATTAGTAGCCAGCTCGACCCGAGAGCGACCCTACCGAGTTCAAGAAAATGACGTCATAGAACGCACCGCCGCAGTCAATAGCGATCACCCATTGACGAAGGCAACAGCGCGATTCGTCGCCAAAACCATCGGCTTAGACAACTTGCCAGAGCATACCCAGCTTGAGTTTACAGCGCAAGGACAAAGACAATTTGTGCAGGTTTCCACATTTGCTGACCAGCGGGGCATCGACTGGGTCATTGTGGTCGTCGTACCAGAAGCCGACTTTATGGAGCAGATTGAGGCCAATACCCGCACGACCATTTTGTTGTGCTTGGGGGCACTGGCGATCGCCACGGCTTTAGGCATCTTCACCGCTCGTCGCCTCACGCATCCCATTTTGCAGCTGAGTCAAATGAGTCAAGCCCTGGCGCAAAATACCCAGGCTAACCAGCTAGAGACTGCCGCAACTCCACCGGTCGAGACCCGCGGCATCCGAGAGTTGGAAGCCCTGGCCGATTCCTTTAACGATATGGATGCCCAGTTACGAGATTCGTTTCAGGCGCTGGCTCGCAATAACGAAGAGCTAGAGCAACGGGTGCAACAACGCACCGCTGATTTGCAAGCGGCTAAAGAAGCGGCCGATGCGGCCAACCGAGCCAAAAGCGAGTTTTTGGCCAATATGAGTCACGAACTGCGGACGCCGCTGAATGCCATTATTGGCTTTGCGCAAATTCTCTTGCGAGACCATCGCCTCGCGACGGATCAGCAAGATAACCTCAAAATCCTTAATCGCAGTGGTGAGCATTTGCTGGCCCTGATCAACGACGTGCTCGAAATGTCGAAAATCGAGGCCGGTCGCGTCACGCTGAATGTACAGCCGATTGATTTATACCACTTGCTTGATTCCCTTGAGGAGATGCTACAGGTTCGGGCTCAGGCCAAAGGGTTGCAGCTAATTTTCAATTGCTCCTCTGAGGTGCCGCAATATGTTCATCTAGACGAGGGTAAACTGCGCCAAGTCCTGATCAATTTATTGGGCAATGGGGTGAAATTCACTTCCGTAGGCAGTGTGAGTCTGCGGGTGCGAGTGCTGTCGCCACTACCTGCAAATGCCCCATCCAACACCCCACTCCAACTTGCATTTGAGGTTGAAGATACCGGTCAAGGCATTCCTGAAGGGGAACTAGACAGCATTTTTGATGCCTTTATTCAGTCCCGCTCAATTGACCATACCAAAGGGGGCACCGGACTGGGGCTGGCGATTAGTCAGCAGTTTGTGCGGCTTTTGGGCGGTGATTTAAAGGTGACCAGTGTGGTCGATCAGGGTACTCGATTTACCTTCCAGATTCCGACTACATTGGCCGCTAGTGACGTCATTAATCCCAGCAGAGACTATTGCCAAGTTCTACGCATTGCCCAGGGGCAACCGACTTGGCGAATCTTGGTGGTAGACGACAACCCTGATAATCGCTTAGTTCTCCATACTTTGTTAAAGCGGGTTGGCTTTGAGGTGATGGAAGCGATGGATGGGCAAGAAGCGATCGCGCAATGGCAAACTTGGCAACCCCACCTGATTTGGATGGACATGCGGATGCCGGTGATGGATGGCTATGAAGCCACCCAGCGAATTCGGGAATTGGAAAAGCAGGCGGTAGGGAATAGGGAACAGGGAATAGGGAACAGGGAACAGGGAACAGGGAATAGGGAACAGGGAATAGAGAACAGGGAACAGGGAACAGGGAACAGGGAGCAGGGAATAGGGAATAGGGAGCAGGACATAGAAAATGGGTTAATGACTTCACCCACGCCATCCCCTAATGCCCCAGCGACTCAACCACCCAGCCACCCAGCCACCCAGCCACCGACTCCGCGCATCCCCATCATCGCGCTCACCGCCAGCGTCTTTGAAGAAAAACGGGCAGCGGTCTTAGCGGCCGGATGTGATGAATTTGTGCGTAAACCCTTTCGAGAACAGGTGATTTTTGAAAAGCTCGCCGCGTATCTAGGGGTGCAATATGAATATCAGGCGGTGAAAGTAGACCGCGCTAATGCCGACAGCGAGCCCGCCGAATTACTAACGCCTGACGCCTTGCAGTTTATGTCTGTGGAATGGATTCAACAATTGCATAAAGCCGCCGTGCAAGCGGATGCGACCTTATTGCACCAACAAATTCAGCAGATTCCTGAACAATACAACCAGCTATCGCAGCGTCTAACTTATTACGTGCAGCAATACGACTACGATCTCATCATTGAACTCTCAGCCACGGTCTTGGCAAAGTCGTGACGTGATAAATCACGTCACGACTATTGTCATATTGCGATGCCAATCTACGCCGCCCAAAATCGCGCTGCTACCTCTGGTGTATTTGACTGGAAGGCGGCAAAGATTTCTGCGACATGGCGCTGGTCAGTGCCGCAGCAGCCACCCAACACTCGCAAGTTCGGTAACTTATCGCCTAGAGCCACACACTGCCGTCCCAGATCCTGCGGGTTGCCCTCGTCCAGTTCTTCTGCCTCGTCCAGTTCAGCATGACTTTTAATTGAGGCATTCGGGCGAATGCCGCCAATGCGATTGAGCCAGGCATCGCCAGACTGGAGGGTATGGGCAAAGTGGAGCGGATGCGCACAGTTGATCATGTAGTAGCTGGGATAGCCATCGGTCGCGTCATCGACCTGCGCGATCGCGGCCTGCAACGATTGCCCATTGGGTAAACAGCCATCGGTTTCAACGGTGAAGGAAATGATCACCGGCATCTCGCAAGTATGGGCCGCGCGCACAATCCCGATCGCCTCTTCGGCGTAGGTCATGGTGATAGCTGAGATCACATCCGCATCCGCCGCCCGAAAAACCGACGTTTGCAAGGTATGGTAAGCCTCGGCCTCGGGCACCACCATCAGCGTATCTGGACGATAGCCATCGCCTCGGGGGCCGATGCAACCGCTCACCACAATGGGCGTTGTGGGCGTTTCAAATTCGTTGCGAAGATCTCGAAGCAAATCGATGGATTTGTAGTTTAGTTCAGCGATCGCCTGGCGAGTATATCCCAATTGAATACCCCAATCCGGGCTGGCGCGCCAGGTCGCACTTTCCAAAATGCAGCCCGCTTCAAACCGTCGGGCCAAGCGCGCATAGGTGCAGAAATATTTGCGCAAGGCAGCGGTGCCAAACGCATCTTTGAGTAAGTCAAAGGCGGCAAATTCTGGCAAGTGCAACCCTTCCTGAAAGATAAGGGTGGTTTCCAGCCCGCCATCGGTTAAAAATAGGCGATCGCCTATTTGCGGTAAGCGATGTCGATAACGTGCCATAAAGAGCAGGCTCCAAAATGCAGATGAGTTCTAATAGCCCGCACTCTAGGCCGCGATCGAGAAGTTTTAGAGAGACAAATGAGCCAGATTGAAATCCCTCGTACTCGGTAGCAGAAGTTCCCTTATCCGTTTAGGGAGTTGCGCTTAAATAACATCCCACCGACCCTGCTACCCATCCACCCTGCCACAGTCTTGTCCGGGTATTTTATTTTCAAGCCGATCCCTTAGTACACAACGGCACCAGAGCAACCCTGATACCAACAGGTGAAAAATTCAGGCAGCTCATTTTTCCGCATATCCCTAACGTCGTACACCAGTGAAGTTGACCGCTACACTAAAAATCCGTGAGGTATTGGGCACATTGAAATGAAGCTAACCAAAGGACTCGTTTTTGTCGGCGTCGGCGCGATTTTGACCGGGGCCTTACTCTTGGGAGCTTACAGTGCCGCTTCAGCCCCCTTGCCGGAGGGCTTTCCACCCGCCACTGCGGATGGCGTGATTGAAATCAAGCAGTACCCAGAATATCGAGCCGCGACGGTGCAGATTACCGGGAGTCTCGCTAACGCTTCTTCTCAAGGGTTTTCACCCCTGTTTGATCACATCAGCAGCAACGATATCTCGATGACGGCTCCGGTGGAGACGCGCTACCCCATCACGACGCTGCAATCAGAGTCAATCACTGAAGGTGAAGCCACCGTATCCTTTCTTTATCGCAGCCTCGATATTGTGCCTCAAGAAATTGCGCAAAACGTTCAGGTAGAAGATATTCCGCCAATGACGGTGGTGAGTCTGGGAATGCGTGGGGGCTATCGTTATGACAACTACATCGCTGGTATTGAGCAGCTACAAACTTGGCTAGAAGAGCATCCTGATTATGTGGTGGCGGGGCCGCCGCGGCGGTTTTTCTATGATGGGCCGTTCGTTCCCGACTTTTTGAAACGCAACGATATTCAAATTCCGATTGAGCCACGATAACGGCTACCTAAGGGAGTCGCGCTTAAATAATATCCCATCTACCCTGCTACCCAGCCCCCCTGCCACAATCTTGTCCGGGTACTTTATTTCCAAGCTAATCCCTAATTGCGGGAGCGGAAATCGGCTCCGATCACATGCTGACGGTGATGCCGACTGGCGGGGGCAATGATGAGCAACACTCAGGGTAATCCGCGATCGCTACCGGATCGACTGTTTCTACCCACAACCCACGATGAGAGCGTTCCCCACGATGAAGGCCAACCGTAAAGCAGTCAACCAAGCGCGTCAGCAAAAAATCTCTGATTTGTGTGATCAGCTGCGCTCTGTGGCGCGTGAGCAACCGCGCAGCACCCCCAATCAGTCCGTGGAATCAGCGCCTCAGCAATCGCCGACACAATCTACAGACGCCTCAACATCGCCCCTCGATCAGCCCATGGACTCGTAGTGGCCAGCAACTTTCACCCATGCGCCAAACCAGAACTTCATTTTCGTTGTGAGTCGTCATTCTGGTTTAGCGCTGGGCTGTCGTCCTGCGTTGTCTTTACAGGGTCAGGTAAAGCGATCGCTACCTGGTAAATTTCGCGTTTGCTATAGCTCGTCTCTTGGGCTAGCTGCCGGCTCGCCTGCGATCGCGATCGCCCCGCTGCCATTAACTGAGTCAGCATTTGCTGCAAATCTTCCACAGACAGCGGTGCCTCAGCTGTCGGGGGTTTGCCAGCAATGACGAGGGTGAATTCTCCTTTGGGCGGCGTTTGGGTGAAATGGGCGATCGCGGCGGCTAGCGTGCCGCGCCAGACTTCTTCAAACTGTTTCGTCAGCTCGCGAGTTATGGCCAGTCGGCGATCGTCTTCAACCGGACCCTGTAGATCTTTTAGAGTCGTCAACAAGCGATGGGGGGCTTCATACAGCACCCAGGTTCGGGGTTCATCAGCCAGACGAATGATTTGCTCACGGCGATTTCGGCCTTTCGTGGGCAAAAATCCTTCAAACACAAAGGGCTGCGGGGGCAATCCAGAAATGCAAAGGGCCGTAATCGCCGCCGTCGCGCCGGGAATCGCCACCACCGGCACACCTGCGTCAGCACACGCTTCGACCAACTCAAACCCTGGATCAGAAATGCCCGGCATACCGGCATCGCTCACCAGGGCGATGTCTTGTCCGTGCTGTAGATAGTTGAGCAACTCGGGCAGGCGTTTGCGCCAATTGTGAGCGTGGTAGCTGGTTTGGGGTGTAGTGATCTGAAAGTGATGCAAGAGTCTACCCGTGTGGCGGGTATCTTCGGCGGCAATCAGGTCAGCTTGCTGGAGGGTCTCAATCGCGCGAAACGTCATATCCGCCAGGTTGCCGATGGGGGTACCCACGATAAAAAGGGTGCCGTTGCCGTGGAGATCCGTCACAACTGTGTTGTCCTGCTTGCTGTGCTTCAGAATAAACCCAGTCGTTCCTCAGTGACGGACAAAATGGTCAAAACGGGCGTTTTTGTTGGGTTGATTACCCTGGACTGCATCTACCAAACGGCACACGCACTGCAGCCCAACGAAAAGCAAGTTGCCGAAGCGGTGCTGTTGGCGGCAGGAGGTCCGGCAACCAATGCCGCGATCGCGTTTAGGGCTTTAGGCGGGCAGGCTCGCCTCGTGGGCGTTTTGGGGCAGCATCCCTTAGCAGCAGTGGTGCGCGATGACCTGGCTCAACACGGGGTCGAACTCATCGACTTGATGCCCGAGACGATCATTCCGCCGCCGTTCTCCTCCATCGTGGTGAATCGCACCACGGGCGATCGCGCTGTCATCTCGCGCAATGCCGCTGATCGCCCCAGGCCCAAAACCTTGCCGTCCCCCACCGTGTTAAATCATGTCGACTGTCTACTGATTGATGGTCACCAAATGACAGTGGGTGAAAAGCTGGCTCAACCGGCGCGGCAGCGGCAAATTCCGGTGGTGGTGGATGGCGGCAGTTGGAAAGCAGGGTTTGAACGGGTGCTTCCACTCGCCACTGTGGTAATCGCTGCGGCCAACTTTGCCCCACCAGGAGTGGGTAGTGAGGCAGCGGCAATGGCTTATCTGCGATCGCTCCAGATTCCTCAAGTCGCAGTTACCCGTGGAGAGCGGTCAATTCTCTATGCCACCCCAACTCAGTCAGGAGAACTCGCTGTGCCCTCCATTCAGCCTGTTGATACCTTGGGTGCAGGAGATATCTTTCACGGCGCTTTTTGTGCCCAATATGGAGGCTCCCCCGATTTCCTTTCGGCCCTGATGGGAGCATCTCAAGTGGCGGCCATGGCCTGTCAGTCATTTGGCACCCGACAGTGGATCAGCCAACTGCCAGCGGCAAGTCTGTGGGGGTAGAAAACCGATTAGGACTGACGTAAAAGCTTCTTCAATTCCTCAAAGTTGGGGGATGTTGCATCCGATTTCTCCCGATTTGGAGATAACTTGACTTTGGACAATAAGAGTACCTGAAGAGCAGGAAAGTGGTAGAGGATATCAATCGTCATGCTCTACCACTCATGTCAGATCATCTTGAAACGCTGCACGAATTTCGCCAAGGCATTTACGAAAGTTTTCCGTATCG
>JBCDAJ010000140.1:0-16425 GCA_039185935.1 Cyanobacteria bacterium P01_F01_bin.56
CCTTGTCCACTGGTGAAGTTTCACCCGCCACAGAAGCGATGTCCTTGCAAGGACGACCAAAAGTCGGCTTAATCATCCATTGCCAGGAACTCAACGCCTACGTTCTCAGCGCAGGCACGATTCTATTTGTCCAAAATCAAATTAGAAGATTTCTGTCAATGAACATACCCATTCGGCGGTGCATTACGCTTCGCTAATGACACCCTACAAGCGGTAAATTCTTTCCTGTAAATCTTCTTAGCAATCCTGACGTTGCTAAGGACTGCCGTTTACTACACAAAGTTCAACCAAACTGGGGTGCCAGGATTCGAACCTGGGAATGGCGGGACCAAAACCCGCTGCCTTACCGCTTGGCGACACCCCATTGCACAGGCTTAAATAATCTAGCAGTTTTTAACCCGTCTATGTCAAGCAATTTTGAAGCATCCGGTCAAAATTTTGCATAACCTCGGGCTTCATGGGGCGATCGCTTACTTGAGCGCCGAGTCTGGCATCTGAGCCGGAGACTTCGACAATGGGGGCATCGCAGTCACAAATGCTTGGATATGGTTAGCGAGCGCCAGCGGCTGCTCTAACATTGCCATGTGGCCACAATCCGGCAAGATCTGGACATTGCCCTCAAGACTCTTAAACAAGGGATGAAAACTCGCCAAGTGTTTGACATATTTGGTTTCCATGATGGTGTCTTCAGCCCCCGCCAAAAAGTAAGTCGGTTGTTGCAGATGCGCCACGACCTGCGGGAGCCGATGGACTTCTGACTCGGTGGTGGATTCTAGCAGCACTCCTTTCGCTGCCCCAGCGTCGGCAGTGAGTAAGTCAGTGACGCGCTGTTGGCCCCAAGTAAGGGCCAACTGTTTGTGTACCATCATGCGGGTAAATGCCCAGTTAATGAAGGGAAGATGGTGTAACCAGGGAAAACGCCAGCGGACAATGTGCTCTCCTGCCTGTCGAAAGCGCGTAAACTCGTCGGGTAAATACACGCCACCGCCAGCATTCACACAGATGACGCCTTGTATCTGCTGGGGAAACAACTTGGCGGCCCATAGCGCAATGCTGCCGCCCAAAGAGTGTCCCACCAGCCATACAGGGGTCGACAAGTCTAAACCCTCCAGTAACTCCCCTAAGTCTTCCGCATAGGCCTCTAAGCTATAAGGATGAGGCGACGCTGCAGCGCTCTGAGGTGATTTGAGTGACTGATGCGATCGCGACTCTAAGGCCTGGTTAGAACCCCCAAACCCCCGCAAGTCATAACTCATACATTGAAAGTCTGCAGCCAAATGGTCAATCACTGGTTGCCAATAGCTTTGACTCAAAAGCCATCCATGGACAAAAACCAGCGTTGCTGAGGTCGCTTTTGTCTGAGGAGTCAGGCGATAAGCATGAGGGACACCAAAGACGTTCACATAAGTCATAACCCCATCATATCTTGAAGGGGGAGGCGAGATACAGCGCGATCGCTCACAGCTCGGCTCAATTAGTCCCACTCAGCAGCCGATACCGGACGCCCTCAGCAATTTTGTGGCCTAGATATTCAGGAATCAGACTTTCATTCGGGCCCAGCAAGTAGAGAATCAACCGCGTGCGACCACGCCATACCAGCAGATTGGCATTAACCACCAATAGATCTTCCTGCCAAATCGCATACATCACTTTGTAAAACAAACCCGGCTGGTTGTCAGCCTCAATCAGTAAAGCCGGTAAGTGAAACACCGGGTCGACATAAAACTCGGTCTCAACTTGCTCCAAGCCCTCATCTAGATTGAACTCAACTGTCAACATTTCTTCGACTTCAAAGTGGCCCGCCAACGCTTCACGAATCGCCCGACAGACGTTATCTGCTGTCTTCGTCGGCAGGGCTTTGCCACCTCGTGAGACCACCAATTTGATAAAGACCAGCATGGGCGGATAAATCTGCCCGTATAAGCTGAGATTGTGAATCGTGAGACCATAGGCCGCCAGGACGCCAAAAATGTCACTCAGCAGAAAGGATTGATTACGATACGCGAAATGCAGGGCACTGCGATGCCCCTCTGGCTTCAGCTCAATGACGACCTTGCGCGTTTTGTAGAGCTGGTAGGCTAGGCGCAAATTCTGCAGCTGAATCTCGCTACTGACAAACTGCTCGTAGAATTGCGGAAACGCACGATTAAATCGCTTGAGCAGCTCTACAGTAGACGGTTTTAAACCAGCAGCCATAACCAGGGGACACTCAATATACCTTTGGGCGAGTCAAACAATTTAAATCGATCAAGCTGACAGTCAAAGCACTCACGGGTGTGCCAATATCTTATCCCTGCTGTTTGCCTTCAGACTGCATGTCATTCTTGCCTACATTTAAGATGCCCTGAGGCCGAGTTGATCAGGCAAAGCCGCTTCGATAACTTTGTTTTTTCGTGACCAGCAGAAGACAAGGTTAAGCAGATATATTAGTCTAATAGACTGTCACTGTCTTTCATTTATTTACTGTCCAAACCTGTATGGGTTTCTGGAAAAGCTTATTTACTGGTGCTGAGACCGATACGCCCCCCCGGGACAAGGATTTATCAGCGAAAACTCTGACCGAGGTCTCTAGTCCAGATCGCGGCGCTCAAATTGTTTTTAGTACTGAACGCGACATTGACCTCTACGAGTTAGAGGAGTTGTGTGATGCCGTCGGGTGGGCTCGGCGGCCTATTCGTAAGGTACGCAAAGCGATTGAACATAGCTTCTTAGTCGTCACCATGTGGGAACAGCAGGGGAGTCGACGGCGGCTTATTGGATTTTCGCGAGCCACGTCTGACCACGCCTTTAACGCCACCATTTGGGATGTGGTGGTGCATCCTGACTACCAGGGCAAGGGGTTGGGAAAAACCTTGATGAAACAGTTGATCAAGAAACTGCGGAGTGAAGACATTAGTAACGTGACGCTGTTTGCCGACCCCCACGTGGTAGATTTTTACCGAAATTTGGGCTTTATGCCTGACCCTGAAGGGATTAAGGGAATGTTTTGGTATCCTGACTAGACCTGTGTGGCGTCGATTGCATGCCGTTTTCTCGGGCATGGAGGCCAAGGCGCAGGAGAGCAAGAAACTCAGAGGATAGAGAGACTGCGGCTATCAAGTCCGAGTCACTTGTGCCCGCAGGGACTGTCAACAAATCAGCACAGTAAAGCTCCAGGGTCATTTTCGAGCCTTGTCAAAAGTGATGACTGGGTTGCCGCCGTTGCCAACCCCTTTCCCACTGCAACCCTCCCACAAATCATCATGATGAGAATGCTGGCAAAACGCTGGAATCTGCAAGCAAAGCAGCGTTCTTGGTGAGAAGCACTAGAATAGAATCCAGTAATTTCGTCATGTGTGCTTAGTCCAGTGCTTAACCTGGCAACGCTGTTTCCGTTTCAACTTGATTCCTTTCAAAAAGACGCTATCCAGGCGCTGGACGAGGATAAATCGGTCGTGGTGTGTGCCCCCACGGGCTCTGGTAAGACGTTAATTGGTGAATATGCCATCTATCGAGCCTTAGATCGCGGCAAGCGAGTGTTTTACACCACTCCGCTCAAGGCCTTGTCAAACCAAAAATTACGGGACTTTCGAGAACAATTTGGTTTCGATAATGTCGGTTTGCTGACAGGAGACATCGCCATCAATCGCGATGCGGCTGTGGTGGTAATGACCACCGAGGTCTTCCGCAACATGCTGTACGGCACTCGGATTGGAGAGGTCGGAACGTCTTTGGTGGATGTCGAAGCCGTGGTGTTGGACGAGTGTCACTACATGAACGATCGCCAACGCGGCACCGTTTGGGAAGAGTCGATCATCTACTGTCCCCCTGAGTTGCAAATCGTGGCCCTGTCAGCCACGGTCGAAAATGGTGGTCAACTTACCGATTGGCTGAGTCAGGTGCATGGCCCGACAGAGCTTATTTACTCCAACTTTCGTCCAGTACCACTGCACTTTCACTACTGCCATAGCAAAGGCGTCTTTCCGCTGCTGAATGAGCAGCGCACACGCATCAACCCACGGTTAAAACAGCGGCGCAAACAGAGCCCCTCCCGTAAAGGTAAAAAAGATGCGTTGGCCATTCCTTATGTTGTAGGACAGTTGCATCAACGCCAGATGCTGCCTGCCATTTACTTTATTTTTAGCCGCCGAGGGTGCGATCGCGCTGTCACGGCCATGGGCAACGTCTCCTTAGTGGATGAAGCCGAAGCCGCTGAACTCAAGCTAAAAATTGACGAGTTTTTGGGATGGAATCCGGATGCTGGCCGAGCCGGACAAGTAGAACCGCTCTATCGAGGCATTGCCGCTCACCATGCGGGCATTTTGCCTGCTTGGAAAGGGCTGGTCGAAGAACTGTTTCAGGCCGGGTTGATTAAAGTCGTATTTGCCACCGAAACCTTGGCCGCTGGGATTAATATGCCGGCTCGCACCACAGTCATTTCCAGTTTGTCAAAACGCACTGATAGTGGCCATCGTTTGCTGATGGCGTCCGAATTTCTACAAATGTCAGGTCGGGCTGGACGCCGCGGAATGGATGAGTTGGGCCATGTGGTCACGGTAGAAACGCCCTTTGAGGGTGCTAAAGAGGCGGCCTACTTAGCGACGGTTGGCCCCGATCCGCTGGTGAGTCAATTCACGCCAAGCTACGGCATGGTGCTCAACCTATTGCAGCGTCATACGTTAGAAGAGGCCCGCACTCTGGTCGAGCGGAGTTTTGGGCAATATCTTGCGACGGTACAACTCGCCCCTCAGCAGCAAGCGATCGCCGATATTAAAGACGAAGTGGAGCACGTTCGGGCTCAGGTCGAAGCCTTTGACGAGGCGGTGTTTGCCGATTTTGAAAAACTGCGAGAGCGGCTACGAGAAGAAAAACGCCTGTTGAAAACTTTGCAGCAACAAGCAGCAGAAGTTCTCAAAGGAGATATGGGGCCAGCGTTAGCCTTTGCGATCGCTGGCACGACCCTCTCTCTTAAAGGCAAGCACGTGCCCGTGACCGCGCCATTGCCGGCTGTTCTGGTCAATAAAGTCCCCGGTTCGGGCCAGTTTCCTTATCTCATCTGCCTGGCTCAAGATAATCAGTGGTATGTGTTGACGACGAGTGACGTGGTGGGTCTGCACGCAGAGTATCCACGATTAGTCTCAGTCGATGAGCTTGAACCACCTGCGGGACTACCCCACAAACCCGGTGCCCATTACCCAGGGGACGCTCACACGGCGGCGATCGCCTGTCAAGTGCCACAACCGCCACCACTGGAAGAAATCGCCCCAGAAGTCAAAGAACAGTTGGAGCGCACCCACGAAGTCGAAGAGCGCATGGCTAATCATCCGGCCCGTGACTATGGCAATCCCAAAAAACTGCTGAAGCAGTATCGCCGCATCCAACGACTGGAAGAAGAACTGCGGGAGCGCGAGCAGGCTTTAGCGCGATCCAGCGATCGCTACTGGCAAGAGTTTGTCAGCATTATGGCCGTCTTGGAAGCATTTGACTGTTTGAAGGCTGGACAGCCTACCTCGCTGGGTGAAACGGCAGCAGCGATTCGCGGCGATAATGAAATTTGGCTGGGTCTAGCGCTTGCTTCTGGCGATTTTGACCATCTCACCCCGGCTCAATTGGCGGCTGCCTGTGCCGCCCTGGTGACCGAGAGTACCCGGCCTGATACCTGGGTGGACTACGATCACTCTGCCCCAGTAGATGAAGCCTTGGGCGGTCTCCGTCAACTGCGCCGAGAGCTGTTTCAACAACAACGGCGCCACCATATCCTATTTCCAATATGGCTGGAATATGACCTGATCGGCTTAGTGGAACGCTGGGTCGAACTGGGTGCCGCCGCCGTGGTCACGGCTGAGGGTTTTGGCACTACTCGGCAACAGCAGGGCGATCGCAGCGACTGGGTAGAACTCTGTGACAACACGAGCCTAGACGAGGGTGATATTGTGCGAGTGTTGCGCCGCACGTTGGACTTTCTCTCACAAATTCCCCACGTGCCTCACATTTCTGACACCTTGCGAACCAATGCCCGGCAAGCCTGTGACTGGATGAACCGCTTCCCCGTCAATGAAAATTAGCCTGCCGAAAGCCGAAAGCATCACTGCTGAGGATGGGTACCCTGTCTAGTCATAAACATGCGCCCTAAACTTTCAGAGGCACATTTCGGCAACGTGAACAGAGCTAGCAAGTTGCCAAAGTGAGCGCAGCCCAGATTTGTCGACCCATACAATGCTTTTAGGGCGAGCATCTTGCCCGCGAGCAGGACTCACAAGCAAAAGCGGGATGGACTCACCCAAGTCAGCAAACTTGACCGCGCAATGCTTCAGTATCAATGGGTTTCATCATAAAGAGGCACAACAAATCCCCCGCCGTGCCAGCAATGTGGGGCAGTTTGCGGCAAAACTTCAGAGGCCGAGGTTGGTGGCTGTCGGCGATCGCCTTTAGTTTCACATTGCGGTCGACACATCGATCCAACCGCTTAAAGAAACTGGGATGATCCACATTCAGCATGATGGGAAAGGCGCGGGCCGCTGTGGCATTGGTCTGGCGCACCACTTCTTCATCAAAGGCCGTGGCATCGAGGCCAAGCATTTCATAGAACTTGCTGCGCTCATGCACCGTTAAGGAATGCGTGGCAAAGACAGATAATAAAAAGAAGCGGCTCCAAAAGTGGGCTTTCCAGCCTCGCCACATATGCGACTGCGATCGCAACAGGGCTTTAAAAATATCGCCGTGACGATTTTCGTCCTGACACCAGCTTTCAAAATAGTTAAATAACGGGTAAAACTTATTTTCGGGGTGCTGTTCCAGATGATGAAAGATCAAGATATAGCGCCAGTAGCCAATCTTTTCGGACAAATAAACCGCATAAATCACCCACTCCACCGGAAAGAAGGTGTAAGTGCGATTTTTAGTCAGCTTGGCCAGATCAAGATAAATGTTGAAATCAGCCATGGCTTTGTTGATAAAGCCGGCATGCCGCGCTTCATCTCGGGCCATCAGATGAAAGATTTCGGCCAGCAAGGGATTCCGCTGCTTGAGTTTACGAGAGAGTTCCTTAAAGAGTAAGAAGCCAGAGAATTCTGATACACAGGAGCGCTCTAGGTAATCGATGAAGGCTTGCCGCTCTTCACCCTGAATCTGTTCCCAGCCCTGCTCAAATTCTTCATCGCGAACAAAGTGGTAACGGTTATAGTCGGCCCGCATCTCTGCTAGCATGGCGCGCAAATCATCTTCGCCCTGCGACAAATCCATCGTCGCGGCTTTTTCAAAATCAGTCGTATAAAAACGTGGGGTTAAGAGATTCTCTTCGACTGCCGTTTTAACACTGGGAGAATTAGGAGCGGTGCTAACCATGGTGTGCTTAATCTACCGTGAAACAGGACACAGTCTATTGCATTGATAGACTGACACCACGGTATCAGTAAGCCAAGGCGAGATTGCGCCCCTCAACGAGGGCTGTTACAAAGCGTCAAATCCGCTCATATCAATTACTTCTAAGTTTCTAAGTTACTTGCAGGAAAAAAATGCTGCTGCTGCCGCTAGGCGGCGATCGCGGCTCAAGCCCAGCTTCATAAACAGCAAACATCTCCTATGTACTTGTCAGCATGGAGCCGTTGCTGATCGCGTTCCGATATTGGACACATATTCTGAATATTGCTTCCACTTATATAGATGTAGCCACCGAGCCAACCATCTAAAAGCGCATAGGTTAAAACTGGTCAGACTGAGTGAACGCAATTTTTCGCGAGATGTTTCTACAATCGCCATCCTGGCCGTTCTTTAGAAGTCAGTGCAAGTGCATAAGCGAGTAAGGGAGCCCAGCAGGGAAGCTCGCCCAGCGGACGTTCCCGCCCATTAGACCACTGCAACACGAAATCGTCCTCTAGAAATACCGCGTTTTGGGGTTCTCCCTTTCAGACTCCGACTTCCAGGGGGAATCCAAGTTTGCCCGGTACTATTGAATAAGCTGTCGCAACGAGAAAGAGCCGTGTCGCTATCTAAAGGGTTTGAAGTTGAGATTTACACCGGTACACCCACTGGGGAGATCATTGGCTTTTCTGATCGCATCGTCGCTGACCTGAATGGCTTTGTGCGTGAACCTGACGCCCGCAATGTTGAATATACGACAGCCCCGCTGAATCGCTATGAGCAACTGCTGTGTGAGTTGGTGCGACCACGGCAAACGCTCCGCAATTACCTGACAACCTTAGGAGATTACACGCTGATACCCGGCAGTACCTTATCGTCAGGCGATACGGGGCGATTTTATCGTTCTGATCCGCATAACCCCTATCATGCCTACATTGAGGACTCATACCATACCAATGTGGTGACAGCGAGCATCCATATCAATGTGGGCCTTGCTGATCCTGAGTTGCTCATGCAAGCGTGCCGTTTGATTCGTTTAGAAGCGCCTCTCTATTTAGCGTTGACGGCTTCTTCCCCATTTTTGGATAATCAGGCGACGGGGTATCATTCGACGCGGTGGCACCTATTTCCTCAAACGCCATCACACGTGCCTCTATTTACGAGTCATCAGCACCACATTGACTGGATGGAAGCCCAACTGGCTGCCGGCACGATGCATAACGTGCGCCATCTGTGGAACTCGGTTCGACCCAATGGTGATCGCCGTCCTTATTGTCTCAACCGACTAGAGCTGCGCATTTGTGATCTGGTTATTAACCCGCTGCACCTGCTGGCTGTGACCGCTCTTTTAGAAGCTCGATTGCTGCAAATGCTGGCTGATCTATCATTAGATCCTTTGAAAATCAGCCAATTGCCAACGGCCAATCGAGCCGACGATTTAGTCAAACTTGCGATGGCGAATGAACAGGCAGTGGCCCGCCAAAGCTTGGATGCAACTGTGCATCACTGGCTTGATGGCCGCGCGATTACGGCTAAACACTGGATTCAGGATCTGTATGAAACGTTGTGGCCGGTCGCCCATCAGCATGGATTCAGCTGTTTTTTGACTCCCATTCGCACGATCTTGGAACAAGGAAATGAGGCACAGCGCTGGTTAGCGCTCCATGAACAAGGACGGACTGTGCGAGAAATCCTGGCGATCGCGATTCAAACCGCTGCTGAACAAGATCAACATTTAGCAGAAGAACTTTGTCTCCCCTGCATGGCTTAGATATACATTTTCAGGTTCTTGTCAACCGTGATCGTGGCGTCAATCGCTGCGGAATTTCCCATTCATTAAAAAAATATATAGTTGGTTCTACTCATTGTTTGCACGCCACTTCAATGCTGCTAAGTAATTTAGATTGCTATGCCCAGGGTCGTTCTCGTTCATCCTGAAATTCCGCCCAATACCGGCAACATCGCTCGCACCTGTGCAGCGACCCACACCGAACTCCATCTGGTAAAGCCATTGGGGTTTGAGTTGAGCGATCGCTATCTCAAAAGAGCCGGGCTAGATTATTGGCCCTATGTTGATTTACAGCTGCATGATTCCTGGGCGGCATTTCTGGCTGTTGCGCGTCAGCAAAACGGTCGATTAATTGGGTTCAGTACATCTGGCACTCAACGCTATACCCACATTGCGTATCAAGCGGCAGACTGGCTCCTGTTTGGGAAAGAAACGGCTGGCCTCACCTCTGGAATGCTGGCAACCTGCGAACTCACGGCCTATATTCCAATGGCGGAACCAGGAGTCCGTAGCCTCAATTTATCGGCGAGTGTCGCGATCGGCCTTTTTGAGGCGCTGCGTCAAACCAGTTCTTAACCTAAAAGTGATGGGGTTTAAAAGTAGTCGTAGCTGCTTGATATCCTCAGCCCTTATCAAGCATTCATCACCAAAGAGTTATCTTATGCGGGTTTATCAGTGCAAACCATTTGCGGTTAAGCCGCTGATTGAGCCAGCTAGAAAAAGTTGTCTAGCCACGCAATTTCGTGCCACAAGCTACAAAAACACAATTTAGGAAATAAGAATTTTCTATCATCACAAATACTCACTGAGGGCGATCGGTCTCCAGCACCATAATCTGACTTCAGACAGCCTCTAAAAGTTTTCTCGCGGCGCCTGCTAACCGGCAGCAATCCTTACTGAGAAGCCAATAGCAGGATTTGTTCTAATCGGTAATTTTTCAGCAGACTACCCAAACCCTGAAGCATTTGGGTAGTCTGGTGGGGGTATTTTGGGCGATCGCCGGGACTTTCTAAAAGTCTCGTAAACTAAAGCCGTAACAGTACTTTCATGAAAAACCGCATTTGTCTGTAATACTTGAGTTTGTGATTTTTGCCTCAAAATATTGAAATTTCTTGATCTTCCGGGAAGGTTATGTAAACTTGCTTAAATCTAGTTGGCAGTGTATTGTTAGCTCTCGAAGCTAAATTACTAAACCACGAGGATTGTGGGATTGCCTTGGTTTCTGGGTCTTTGAATCTCAAACGATTCAAATTAGAGTCACCTTCGGGTTGACCTTTGGAACTGTCGAGCTCTGGTTATGAGGAGGATTATTCCTTTGAGTCCCGTTTTTTCTCAGGAGTTTGCGCCTGACACGCAGAGTCAAACTGATGCCCTGTTACTGATGCAGAGCGAAGCAGGAGTTTTTGAAACTGGTAAGAGAGTTCGTACTTCATTTACGGTCTTAAGTCTGGCAATATCAATTGGTGCAGCTGGTTCGCTAGTATCGGCTGCTAACGCTGCCGATTCCATGCAGTTGGCAGTATTGCCTTCGGTCTCTGGCCATGCAGACACTTTGCCTTCCTTTGGCTCGGCTCGTCCTGAAGCTGCTCTAGCCACCTATCACACAGTCGTAGATGGCGAGACCATATGGGCAATTGCTAAGCAGCATGGTCTCACGGTTAGCGACATCAGGCTGGCAAATGGCATGGGTGACAACCAGGTCATTCAGGTCGGTCAGGTGCTTAAGGTTCCAGCCCCGGTGGCAACTGCCCAGCCTTTGCTGAATTCATCAGAATTTTCAGTTCCTGATGAGGCTGCTGCAATTGAGGATGTTGATCAAGCTGGGGATAGTTCTGAATTGCAGATGGCGGCGCTACCTGAGGTCGTTGTGCCTGAGCAATTGCGGGAAGTGACCTCAGACGAGCTACAGAAAGATTTTCCTCAAGCAGCGGTCGTTGATGAGCCTCTGGTAGAGGCGGCTATTGATGATGGAGTGAGTGCTTCTGAGGAAGTTTCAGGGTCCGCGCAAGGAAATCCATCGATCAAATTCTCTCTACCTAACTCGACCTTGTGGAATGATGAAATGCCGCTGGCATTACTTCCAGAATCTGAGCCTCAGGTCGAGTCTGTACAACGATTTGCAGAGCAGTTGGGGGCGCACGGCACAGCTGAGCCAGTTGAGACGGTGACTCGGAACTTAGAGCCGAGTTTCCAAAGTCCTGCCGATGATGTTGTTCACCGAGTCAGGTCTGGAGAGACGATATGGTCAATTGCTCGTAGTTACGGCCTTGAGCCCGACCATTTGCAGCAGATTAATCGCATTGTCAACTCTAGGATGTTGATGCCTGGAGATGAATTAGTCATTCCTGCAGATGAATCTTTGGCGGTTCCGTCCGATGAAGTTGGACGGCTGCGTCGTCAGTTGATGGCTGAGCAGCAGATGGCAGCGGCGTCTTCTTTAGTCGAAGCGGCGGCAACTTCATCCGAGGCTGTGGATCAGGAGTCAGAAAGTCTGCCTACAGGTGATATAGCACCCGCTGCTGCTGTCGATGAGGCACGAGATCAGGCGGTTATTGCTGATCCTTTTGTGGAAAGTTTATTGTCTCAAGTTGATTCTGTTACTGATTCTCTGGTCAGATCAGATGCGGTTGCGTCTGCCCAAGTTAGTGCCGCGTCGGCAGATGGGTTGGCTGCAACCGGTGAACAGCGGCAGGAGATTGCATCGGCGTTGGCAGATAGCACGTCGGAGCAAGCGGTCGCTCTGAATCCTCAGTTTACGGATGGTGCAGGGTCTGAATTGACGACTGTGGAATCGACTTTAGACTCAGAGAACCTATTAGCGGCTGCGCCTTTGGGGTCTGAGGTGTATGCTCCCATTGTGGAGAATCCAACAGGACGGGTAGTGGCTCCAGAAATGCCTTTGCTGCCAGGCCAGGAGGCTTATTTACCCGAAGCGTCAAATCACTTTGATGGCTATATGTGGCCTTCTCAAGGAGTGCTGACTTCTGGCTATGGCTGGCGCTGGGGACGGATGCACAG
This sequence comes from Cyanobacteria bacterium P01_F01_bin.56, assembly GCA_039185935.1. Taxonomy (GTDB): domain Bacteria; phylum Cyanobacteriota; class Cyanobacteriia; order Phormidesmidales; family Phormidesmidaceae; genus Halomicronema. Next base: position 12,146 of record JBCDAJ010000140.1, read on the forward strand.
AGGTGTTGACATTGCCGGACCAGTTGGGACACCGATTTATGCAGCAGCAGCTGGAGTGGTCGTCACCTCTGGATGGAACTCTGGTGGCTATGGCAACATGGTCGACATCCGTCATCCTGATGGCAGCATGACTCGCTATGCTCACAACAGCCGCTTGCTGGTAAGCCCAGGTCAACAAGTTCGCCAAGGTCAGCAAATTGCGGCAATGGGGAGCACTGGTTATAGTACTGGACCGCACTTACACTTTGAGATACACGTTCCCAATCAGGGCGCTGTTAATCCGATGGCAATGCTGCCTAACCGTTAGGTTAAGCGGTTGAATTAATTGCATTGATGAGAAGAACAGGAGGCCGAGTTAGGTACTCCTGTTTTTGTTTATGTTGGTTATTGGGAGGCAGTTTGAGCGGCAGAGAAAGGTCGAAGCTGTCCAACCTAGATAGCAAGGTGCGATGTGGTTTGGACTCCCTATCGCACCTTGCAGTTTGAGCAGGCGATTTCAGATTGCGGAAACTCTGATTCAGCGCCAGTTTCATCTTTGCATGCTGTAGGGCTTTGCCCTTTTCAAAGGGGACTCTGCCCTTGGCAACATCGCAGAATGCGGAATTTTGAATACCCTTCGGGAAGGGCAGAGCCCTACGGAGTTCGGCATAAGAACACTTGCTGGGAGGGTGCTTTCAGAAATTACAACTGTCTTGACCTGATTGCGAATCGCTATATTATCCAGCCAACCAATTTCTCAGGCCACCGGGACAGGTCTATGCAAGTAAATTTACGGAGTAGAATGAGTGGCCTTATGGGAGTTTGGGTAAACTGAATTCGGGGTTTACATATTGAAACGAGGATAATGGCATGGCGTATGAAAATGAGTTGGCGGTCGCACAAAAAGCGGTGATGGCGGCAGCTAAGCTTTGCGAAACCGTGCGCCAAGATATGGTGCCTGAAGCCATGGAGAAGAAGGACAAAAGTCCTGTGACGGTGGCAGACTATGGTTCTCAAGCAATTATTTGTAAGGCTCTGAGTGAGTCTTTTCCCAATGACCCGGTTGTGGGAGAAGAAGATGCTACTGAGCTGAAATTGCCGGAGATGGGCGATCGCTTGCAACAAGTGGCGCAATTTGTACAAGGAGTGATTGGTACTGTTACCCCGGAAGACGTCACCCGCTGGATCGACCACGGCAACGGGCAGACGGCTAAACGCTTTTGGACGCTTGATCCGATCGACGGGACTAAGGGATTTTTGCGTGGCGATCAGTATGCGATCGCCTTAGCGCTCATTGAAGATGGCGATCTCAAGGTTGGTATCTTAGGCTGCCCAGCGCTCGATCTGGGTGCTGGCACGACAGGACTGTTATTTACCGCAGTTCGTGGGGAAGGCACCTACATGCAGCCCATTGAAGGCGGCACGGCAAAGCAAGTAAACGTGGTGCAGCCTGGCGATGCAGAGCGGTTACGGTTTGTAGAAAGTGTCGAGGCCAGTCATGGCAACCAGGCAGAACAAGAAGCCGTTGCTAAAGCAGTGGGCATTACTCAAGAGTCTGTACGGATGGACAGTCAAGCCAAGTATGGTGCAGTTGCAGCCGGGGAGGCCGCCCTTTACCTCCGCTTACCATCGCCCAAATATCCTGACTATCGCGAGAAAATTTGGGATCATGCTGCGGGCGCGATCGTCGTAGAAGAAGCTGGCGGCCAAGTTACTGATATGTATGGTAAGCCTCTGGACTTCTACACTGCCGCCAAGATGAACGACAATCGCGGGGTTGTTGTCAGCAACGGCACCATCCATGAGGATGTGATGTCAGCTTTGAAAATTTCCTGAGTAGGGAGAGGGCAATTTGCTTAGCAGTTTTGGAGGGTCTGTGTTTATCGAAAGCCAGTGCCGATCATGGTCGCTGCGTTTGTGCTTTGTGCCTTGGGCATTAAGGGGATAACGCTGCGGCCTGAAGGTTAGCCGCTAACCCATCTGTCAACTGTTGGCTGTTGCGATCGCCCTTACCCCTGCCTGATGACAGAACGCTCATCCTGTCGCTGTCTCAACTTGCCCCCTTAGCCTTCGCTGCCTCTCCTCTCCGGTTTCATGGGGATTGATCCGAGAAAACCACCACGTTACTGGCAATGTTGGGGCGATCGCTGATTTTTTTCAGCGTATTTACGGCAGTGTAGAACTCCAAAAGTCATCAATAATCGAATATAGAAATCTTGTACGAGTGAATATCTGGTTTGATCAAGGCAAACGCTGATATTGCAGCCAAGGTGCAGACTACCCACTATTCGCTTACCCTTTCAGATTCTCTTTGGCAAGCGTGGTGTGTCTATAAAAACTGACGATATGTTTTTTCCCTTTAGTTGACGATCGCAAGGGTAAGGTCCCCTGGTCATTATGGTGAACTTCTTCTGTGATTTTACGGTTGCGATTCCTACTTATAACGGCGCTAAACGCATTGGTGATGTGCTGTCGCGGCTGCGATGGCAACTGGGCGTTAACCATATTGCTTGGGAAGTAATTGTCGTTGACAACAACAGCACTGATGACACAGCCATGGTGGTTTGCCAGTTTCAACAGGATTGGCCAAACTTGCGCTATGTCTTTGAGCCCAGGCAAGGAGCGACCTATGCTCGCAAACGAGCCGTACGCTCGGCGAGGAGTCCCCTAATTGGCTTTTTAGACGATGACAATTTGCCCTCAACAGTTTGGGTTAACCAAGCGATGAAATTCTTTCAAGAAAATCCTCGAGCAGGCATTGTCGGTAGCCATATTCGTGGTCAGTTTGATAATGAGCCGCCAGAAAACTTTGACCGCATTGCTCCCTTTTTGGCCTTAATTGATCGGGGCCCTACCCCCTTGCTCTATGCCCCCGAAAAGAAAGTTCTGCCACCGGGAGCTGGTATGGTTGTGCGCCGTAGTGCCTGGCTAGAAAATGTCCCAGACAACCCAGTCCTAGGCGGTCGAACCCAAGACAGCATGTTAACTGGTGAAGATATCGAAACGACTTTGCACATTCAGCAAGCAGGGTGGGAAGTTTGGTACAACCCGGCAATGCGGGTCGAACACAAAATTTCGGCTCAGCGATTAACCAAGGAATATTTGTGTGCGCTGATGCGGGGGATTGGTCTCAGTCGACACCGCACGCGGATGCTCAGCGTCAAGCCGCGCCAAAAGTATTTCATGCTGTTAGCTTATGCCGTCAACGATAGCCGCAAGATTCTCCGACATCTCATCAAGTATCGGGCTGATGTGTGGCGTGATCCGGTCACTGCTAGTGAAATGACGCTTTACGTTTATAGCTTGTTGAGCCCTGTTTTCTTTTTGCAGATGTATGTTCAAAAAGTTTTCTCTGATAACCCATTAAAAAAAAGTGGGCCCATGGGCAAAGTAAGCACCGATAACAGGTCATCCATGTCGCGATCGCAGACCCCCCAAAAGCATTGTGCCTGAATCTTTGTGAAGCTTGTCCACGCTGGGTGAGCATTTGAGGGCGCAATCGCGGCATCGTTACCGCTAGCTCTGTTTACCTAATGCGATGGCTCGTCGCATTTAGTGCAGGCGGTTTCAGGTTGCTGAAACCCTGATTTGGCAAGATTTTGTCCTTTGTGGGTCGTTGCCCTTCCCAAAGGGGCTCCGCACTCTGTTGTAGGCGTATAGACAGTACCGCGTGGTGTAAATTTGCATATCGTTCCCTAGCGCCGGAAAGTAGCGGTGCAGGGGAGCGAGTACCAGGCGGTATAAGTTTGCATACCGTTCTCTGCAGCAGTGCAAAGGAAGTTGAAACTGAAACGGTACGGCGACTTCTGCTACTGAGTAAGTAGGCAGGCGTTAAACCGCGTCTAAGTTGAAAAGTGGAGTTATGTTTGTCCATCAAAACCTCATCTAACCGCTCCTTGCAAAGGAGCGAAAGCAGACTGTCATTAAGCCTCTCCTTGAGAAGGAGAGGTGCCGCAGGCGGTGAGGTCGGACAAGCGTCAAAACTCCACTTCTGAACCTTGATGAAGTTTATTAACTTGCAAATGATGTAGGTTGCGGTTGAGGAACGAAACCCAACGCTCGAAAGGGGTTCGTCATCATCAACTCGTTCTACAAAAGATTCAACCCACCTACTTAGGGGCTGCTGAAAAAGGTCTAAAATACCGAACACGCAAGGGATATAGCCATTTTGAGTAGCATTTATGTGCAAGGCAAATTCGCTGAAAGCCCCATTCTCTCGTCAAAAAACCTTGCACTTCATCTGTCTTCGATTGGCTGAAATAGCCGAATATCAACGGATCTGACTTTTTCAGTAAGCCCTA
>JBCDAJ010000141.1:0-16240 GCA_039185935.1 Cyanobacteria bacterium P01_F01_bin.56
CTTACAGGTGCGGGTCGGCTGGAGTGACGAAAACATTCGCAATCAAGTGCAAAATAATTTGCATGACCTATTGGCAAATCCTCGCATTCCGCTGCGCGATGTGGAAGGCCGACCCTATGTGCAGGTCGGTACCAACCATGGCCAAACGCTTTATCCCTAGCAATGGCGTTGGGGAGCGGCGTGATAATAAAGTACCTGGACAAAGCTAGGGTTAGGGAGCTGGGGAGCTGGGGAGATTTCTGTTAATGAACATACCCATTCGGCGGTGCATTACGCTTCGCTAATGACACCCTACAAGCGGTAAATTCTTTCCTGTAAATCTCCTGGGGTGTTGGGAACGTTATTGCAGCGCGACTCCCCTGGTGAGGAATGGCGTTGGCAAGCATAGCTGGCATCCTGCTGGGAACAGTGCTGTCCCCCAACTGACTTTTACACGTAGGCAATGGTGACTCCGGTGCCGCCGTCGGCTCGCTCTGCTGCTTCAAACTTTTGCACCTGCGGATGGCGCTGCAGATAGTCCTGAACTCCGCGTCGCAATTTCCCCGTGCCGTGGCCATGAATAATCCAGATGGGGCCACGGGCTTGGGCGATCGCATTCTCCAACTTGCTCTCCGCTTCAGCCACGCGCATGCCTCTCAAATCAAACGTATTTTTTGAGGTTCTGACCGCAGGTGCGGCTGGCGGTGGCGCGGGTTCTGGGGGTAGCGTCACCTTGGGCTTGGGCAGTTCTGCTTTTTCCCCATGGAGCGATTCCACTTCCGCCAGGTCAACCGTCATTTTCATCAGGCCAAAGCGCACCATGACCTTGCCATCGGCATCCGGATTGGCCAGCACCTCAGCCGTTTGCCCCAGGCTCGGAATGCGGATGCGATCGCCCGCTTGGGGCTTGAAGCCGGGCTTGGGCTTGGGCTTGGGTGGGAGCGGTTGGTGCTGAGCCGCAATCTGGTTGACCGTTTCAGTCGCTTTTTGGGCGGCTTGAGCCGTCGGTTCGCCCTGCTGCAAGCGGCGAATGACTTGAGCGATTTCTTGGCGCGCAGCGGCGATCGCCGCCTGCACGGCCTGTTCTTGCTGTTGTTTGAGCTCTCGTTCGCGAGCTTCCAAAAAGGTGGCTTTGTGGGCCACTTGGCGGTGCAACTTTTCAGTTTCTGCCAGTAGCTGAGCGGCTTCATCCGCTTTTTGTTCCTGCTGTTTACGTTGGGCTTCTAAGCCGGCGATCACCTGATTGACGTCTTGCTGATGACTAATGCCAATATGGTTTTGCGCCTCCGTCACCACAGTGCCATCCAGCCCCAAACGACGAGCAATGGTAAGGGCGTTAGAGCGTCCGGGAATCCCCCAGAGCAAACGATACGTGGGGGACAGGCTAACGTCATCAAATTCCACTGAGGCATTCTCAAAGCGATCATCCTCATATTTCAACGCTTTGAGTTCGCCGTAGTGAGTGGTTGCCACGGTAAATCGAGCCTGGTCAGCTAAGTAGTGCAGGAGCGCGATCGCTAAGGCACTGCCTTCGCTGGGGTCAGTACCCGCGCCCACTTCGTCTAGCAGAACCAAGGCGTTGGTAGGAGTGGGTGAATCAGGGGGTGAGTCAGGGGGGGGAGGGGTCGGTGGGACAGTAGGTGAGGAAATAGGGGTTGTCTCATCTGTGACGGGAGAGGAGGCAGTCTCTTGATTGGCGGCTAATAACGGATGGTTGATAGCTGACGGTTGTCCGTCTTCTTGGGTTTGGGATGATACTGGCGAGGGCTGAATCGCCGCCAAAATGCGACTAATGCGCTTGATGTGGCCAGAAAAGGTCGACAAACTTTGCTCGATGGACTGTTCGTCACCAATATCGGCTAAGACTTGGTCAAACCAGGGAATCTCGACGGGTTCTCTAGCGGGCACATAGAGCCCAGCTTTGGCCATGAGGGCGGCTAAACCCAGGGTTTTGAGGGTCACGGTTTTACCGCCGGTATTCGGTCCGGTAATGGCGACAACGCGGGTACGAGGATTCACAAGGACATCGATGGGAACCACTTCACTGCCTTGTTCGTGGCGCTGCTGCCATACCAATAGGGGATGACGCAGCTTACGCAGGGTTGTCTGTTCTCCAGCCGTCACAAAGCGGGGGGCGTTGGCTCCCAGCCATTCACCGTAGCGGGCGCGGGCAGTGGCTAAATCGAGCACCGTGACAATGCGCAAGAGGTCTTCGAGGTCGTCGGCAACCTCGGCGACTTTAGCGGTGAGGGCACGACACACCGCCTCTTCTTCGACCTGTTCTTGGCGCTGCAGTTGACGCAGGCGGTTCCCCATCTGAATGATGCTGTTGGGCTCGATGTACAGAGTCGCGCCACTGGTCGAGGCATCGTGAACAATGCCAGAAATCGCATCTTTTTGCGGGGCTTTGACGGGAATGACGAAGCGATCGCCCCGCTGGGTAATCACGGCTTCTTGAATGGCATTGCTATGCTGCTGCAGAATATTATTCAGCTTTTGGTAAATCTGGCTGCGCTGTGCTTTCAACTGTTCACGAATGCCGCCCAGCTTGGGCGTGGCGCGATCGGTGACTTTGCCGCGATCATCAATGCAGTAGTGAATGTCTTGTTCCAGTTCTGGGTAGGTGCGCAGTGGGGCCACTAATTGTGACAGGGTGGGTAGCTCGTCGGCCTCAAAGCCGTCGATGGCCCGGCGCAACTGACGTGCCCCAGCTAGAGTCGTCGCAATATCAAGCAGCTCTGCCGGTTGCAGAAGACCTTGGCGACGGGCGCGTTCAAGGGCATCACCAATATCTTGAATACCTGCAAATTTGAGCCCTGGGGGCTGCTGATCAAGCTGCAGCGCTTCTGCCGTTTCGGCGAGCAATCGTTCGCTTTCGGTTTGGCTAGCGGACAAGGTGAGTTGGCGCGCGGCGATCGCCCCCAACTTGGTCGCGGTAAATGTGGCTAGATGCTGACAGAGACGAGACCACTCTAAAAGAGCCAGCGCTTCAGATTGAATCAAGACAGGTCAGTAGTCAGTGAACGAAACAGCAGTCGTTACGGTGAACAGCAGCTATGACTTCAGTATAGAATCTCTGACCAAAGACCGGAAATCTACAGAAACTTAATCCCGTCTTCCGTAAAACTTCAATCAAACTCGGGATAAATAGTAGAAATAGATATCTTTTTAGATGAAACGGGCGATCGCCTTAGCCGGTTTTTAGCTTTAATATCTACGCACATGCACGGAGCTGTCTTCGAGCTCTGATTATTCGGCAACTTGGCCCTTTGTCAATGGCGCGAGTTAACCGCAAACAGGGATTAGAGAGCGTTACCACAATCCATCTTATTGATAAATAACTGTCATAGGGGTGTCTTTAGAGGAATTGAAAACTTACCCGGATTGAGACGATTTAACCCGAAAGAGACTTCTAAGGTCAGGCTTGGAATTTTTTTGATATGGACTACTCATCTTGATTCGGGGGTGAGAACCGACCAGATTCAAAGTTTGGATAACGGAATTGACGATTCGCTCATGTCCACACGCGAATAAAGCCTACAGGATGTCCACTAACCCCGATACTCGCTCACCGCAGTCCGCCTCTCGGCAGCTACCTTTACGCATGGTGTTGGTAGTGTCGTTTGTATTGCAAATTGCGGCAGCCGTCGGGTTAACGACCGCCATCTCTTGGCGCAATGGTCAAAAGGCTGTGGATGATCTCGCATCGCAGTTGAGTGAAGAAGCGACCAACCGCATTCGTGAACACGTTCAGACCTACTTACTGCAGCCCAACTTGCTCCAGCGAGATAGTCGCAGCAATCTCTTTTATGGTGATGTGGCCCTCTTCGATTCGTCGACAATTGCGCGGCATTTTTGGCACCAAATTCGCGCTTCTGATGGCATCACCAGTATTTATCTGGGGTACCCCGATGGCACGTTTGTCGGCATTCAAGAGCGGGATAGTGGTCAAACAGTATTGTGGGAAGTCACCTCAGAAACCTTTCCTCAACGTCTAACCTATCGACTCAACGAAGCCGGTGAACGTCGAGAAGAATTGAGTGCGCAGTTTTATGACCCGCGAGGGCGACCTTGGTATCAGGCTGTGGTCGAAAACCGCCACGCCAGTTGGAGCCCTATTTACGAATTTGCCTCAGAAGATTATTCCGTTTTAGGGATTACGCTGGCCGCACCGGTTTACGGCGATCGCGGCAAGCTCCAGGGGGTCTTGGCACTTGACCTGACCCTAGAGCAAATCAGTGGTTACCTGCGGACCCTCAACATTAGCCCCAATGGTGAGGCTTTCATCATGGAGCGGACGGGTGACATTGTCGCCACCTCGGCTAATGAACCCCCGTTTTTGACCCTGGATAGTGGTGAACAAACGCGGCTGTCGGCGACAGCCAGTCAAGAACCGATCATTCGGGAGACGGTGCAGCATCTGATTGAGACCTATGGCGGTTTGGAACAGGTGAGCATGGCAGAGCAGTTCACCTACGCTCTAGATGGGCAGTCGCAATTAGTGCAAGTGGTGCCCTTTCGGGATGGTCGAGGGCTTGATTGGCTGATTGTCACGGCGATTCCAGAAGCCGACTTTAAGGGACAGATTGCGGCGAATACGCGGAATACGCTGCTGCTATGCCTGCTGTCTTTGGTGGTCGCGAGTGCGATCGCGGGCATCACCGCCCGTTGGGTAGCGCAACCGATCCACCGGTTGAGTGAAGCCTCGAAAAAACTGGCTGTCGGCACTTGGGATTCGCCGTTACCTGACGGCCGCTTTGAAGAACTGTCGGAGCTGTCGCATTCGTTTGAGAGTATGGCCAAGCAGCTCCAACAATCCTTTCAACAACTCGAAGAGCACAACCACGAACTGCAGCGCCTCGACAAGCTAAAAGACGAATTTTTGGCCAACACCTCTCATGAGTTACGTACGCCACTCAATGGCATCATCGGCCTGGCCGAGTCGCTGATGGACGGGGCCAGTGGCCCTCAGACCCGGCAAACCAAAGGCAATCTAGCCATGATTGTGGCGAGCGGACGGCGGCTATCGTCCCTGGTGGATGATATTCTCGACTTTGCCCAGTTGCAACAAGATCGAATCGACATTCATCCCCGTCCGGTCGGCGTCCGAGAAGCGGCAGAAATCGTGCTCGCCCTGAGTCGTCCCCTCGCCCGTGAAAAAAAGGTCCAGCTAATCAATGCGGTATCGCCTAAATTGCCGCCGGTTTTGGCAGACGAAAATCGCCTCCAGCAAATCTTGCACAACTTGGTGGGCAATGCCGTGAAGTTCACTGATTACGGCATGGTGGGCATCTCAGCCCAAATTATCCAGCAGCATGACGCTCGCCCCACGATGCTGTCTACTGCTCTACCAGGCATTTGTCCTCGACCGCATCATGCTGATGAGGTCGGAGACAAACGGCAACCCCATCGCGCTAATCAGCCGATCACCCCCTCAACCTCGCCTCAAGGACAAAACCAACAGCCTAGCCAGACGCTGACACTAGCGCCAGATAGCAGCTCATCAGAGACTGCGACACTGAGACAAAATCTTGACTCTGCACAACTCTCTGGCTATCACTTAGCGATTACGGTGTCTGATACCGGCATCGGCATTCCTGAAGACAAGTTGGATTGCATCTTTGAACCCTTTGAACAGGCGGATGGCTCGACTGCTCGCACTTATGGTGGCATGGGCATCGGTCTCGCCGTCTCTCAGAAACTGGTGGAGCTGCAGGGCGGCACCTTTCAAGTTATCTCGGCGGTCGGTGTGGGGTCACAATTCACCTTTACGTTGCCCATTACGACCCAGGCTCCCTTGTTGACGTCAGCCGTGATCGCGCCAGAATCAGCCATTGCGAGCCAGTTGACGCCACCGATGTCGGGCGGGCACCGGCCAGCCACGCCCCTATCCGAGTCGCCGTCAGAACCTGGATCAGACGTTAAAGCAGACGTTAAACCGTCTGCTTACGATGCAGCGGACGCAGTCTTAGCCCGCAGCAACTTTTTGATTTTGGTGGTGGATGATGAGCCGATCAACCGGCAGGTCATTCGTAATCATTTAGCGGTGAATAACTATCACGTGGTACAGGCCGCCAGCGGGCCGGAAGCGTTAGCCCTGATGGAAAACGGCTTACAGCCAGACGTGATTTTACTGGATGTCATGATGCCACAAATGACGGGATTTGAGGTGTGTCGCAAGCTGCGAGAAACCTATCCGGCCCATGCGCTCCCCATTATGATGCTAACGGCCAAGAACCAGATCGGTGATTTGGTCACAGGGTTGTCATCCGGGGCCAACGATTATCTCACCAAACCGATTTCCAAAAGTGAGTTGCTGGCCCGCCTAAAAACCCATCTCTACCTTTCAAAAATCAATCAGGCCTATGGTCGATTTGTACCGCGTCAGTTCCTGCAGTTCTTGAATAAGGAAAGCATCGTCGAGGTGGAGTTAGGCAATCAGGTGCAGCAACAAATGTCGGTGGTGTTTGCCGATATTCGTGATTTCACCAGTTTGTCAGAACGGATGACTCCAGAAGAGAACTTCAAATTTTTGAATGCCTTTTTGTCCCGGATGGAGCCAGCGATCGCGGAACACAATGGCTTTGTCGACAAATATATTGGCGACGCGATTATGGCCCTGTTTAGCCAGGGGGCCGACGATGCGCTAACCGCCAGCATTGATATGCTGCGCCGGTTAGACAAGTACAATCAAGAGCGCCTGCAATATGGTAAGTCAACGCTGGAGTTTGGCATTGGCATCAACACGGGGCCAGTGATGTTAGGCACCGTTGGTGGTCGCAACCGCATGGATAGTACCGCTATTAGCGACACTGTGAATGTGGCCTCGCGCATTGAACGCATGACCCGCATTTACAGCGCCAACCTGCTAATCTCCAATCACACCTTCTTAGAACTGAGCGATTCCAATCAATACGCCATGCGAATCATTGATCGGGTGCAGGTCAAAGGCAAGGTGGCATTTGTCAGCGTTTATGAGGTGTTTGACCCGGACCCGCCTGAGCAGCGAGAGGGTAAGCTCAAAAGCCGGACCGACTTTGAAACGGGCTTAGCCTTTTTTTATCAACAACGGTTTGAAGAAGCACGACAGCGATTCCAAGGATGTTTGGAAATTTGTCCGACGGATAAAGTGGCTCGGAGCTATTACGAACGCTGTTGCACCCTGATTCAATCACTGTAATTCAAGTGATGGGCCAGCTATAGCAGAATGCGGAATGCGGAATGCGGAGTTCGGAATGCCCCTGCGGGAAGGGCAGAGCCCTCCGGAGTTTGGAATCAGAACACTGGCTGTGTGGTGCTTTCAGAAATCACAACTGTCCTGACCTGATGGCGGATCGCTATAGCCAAGGGAGTTGCGCTTAAATAACATCCCACCGACCCTGCTACCCATCCACCCTGCCACAGTCTTGTCCGGGTACTTTATTTTCAAGCCGATCCCTAATAACCGAAGCTGTAACACTCCCTTAACTGAATGCCGCAAACCGCACTATTCAACTAGGTAGGGTGATGGGCAGAGCGTATTGACGTCACCGTAGTAGGCCAGCAGACTGTAGGTTTGCAAATGGCAGAGGTCTTGTTGAATCACCGTTTGCTGCTGGTCGTAGGTGAGTTCGATAGGCGCTTGGCCGAGCAAAATTTCGATGAGGCTGGGCTCGTCATAGCCAATCCGCACCAGTTGGTAATCCTCGCCCAGTTCTAGATTTTCGGCGAGGGCGGCCACCGCTTCGGGACGACCACTGGTGCCATCAATGAGGTTGTACTGCTGAGCCTGCTCAGTGCCAAAAATGTAAGCCCCCATTTCTTGGCGCAAGGTCTGTTCAGAAATTCCTCGAGTTTCAGAAATGTGTGTGACAAATTTGTCATATTCGTCGTTGATATTGACGCGCCAACTCTGCAGCTCTTCTTCGGTTGGTTGCCGGAAAGGATTACCCAAATCTTTACCCTTACCAGCAGAGATGACGAATTGCTGAATGCCGTCCTGGGTGGTGACGCCACCGCCGAACAGGCCCCCATCGATCGCCACCGGATTGTTGAAGTACACCAGGGTGGGGCCAATCACCCCAATGCTGCCAACGATGCTGCCAGGCGCTGCCAAAATTTGGTCAGCGGCCACCATTGACCACACGCCACCTGAGGCTGAAAGCCCCTCGATATAGGCGTAGATGGGGTTTTCGGTCGTTTCTTTGTAGCCAGCGAGGGCTTCATAAACCACATTGGAACCGACGACAGTGCCGCCGGGGGTCGAAATGCGCAGAAAGATGCCTTGGATGCGATCGTCTTCCGCTACCTTTTCCATCAGTTTTTGAAACTGGTAGGCATAGGTCACGCTGGAGTCGAGGCCAAAGAATCCAGCATTAGAGGGACTGTTGAGAATTGGCCCATTGATGCGGATTTCCAGCAAATAGTTGTCGCTGTCTTCATCGCCATCGACATAGCGAAAGTCGAAGGAGTCCTCTTCGCCATCATCGGAGCTGGAGGAAAAATTGGGGAGGCAGCCTACCGCACTTAGGCTCACCATCGCGGCCCCCGCCAACACAGCTAACCTCCGAAGCAATCGATTCATGAATTTCGTTTCCTATTCAACGTTGCGGCGCGTTTCACCGACTCAGACTATGGTAGAAGGTATTTTCCTGAGTATGCCCGCTTTTGAGAGGAATTTGGGGTTTTGGGTGGGGGGTGCGGGGTCTCAGGTATTGGGTATTGGGGGTTAGGGAACGGGGGTTGGGCGTGGGGTATCGGGTCAGGGTTACGGGAGACGGGCTGGCGGATGGCTATATGTATTGCCATCCGTCATCAGGTCAGGACAGCTCAAATCTCTGAAACGCCCATTTTGTAGGCTGCTTAATTCCGCATTCCGCACTCTCAATTCCGCATTCTGCTATGGCTTGCCATTCCATCAATCCATAGCTCTAGTTGGAGAACTGTTATGTGGACGGTTGGAGAGGTCTACGACGATCGCTGTTGATGCCAGTGAGCTAAGGCTTGATTGTGCACTTCTCGCCAGGGGATTTGTTGTTGGCGGGCGATCGCGGCGCAGTCTTCAAATTCTGGATGGGCTTTGAGGGGGCGATCGCTGTCGGGTGCAAAAGCGACTTTCATGCGTACGGTGCCGAGCGGCAACTGTAGGGCAATGATGTCACGACGCAGGCGCAACCGAGTTTGGTCAGTACGGCGGACGCCGAGAGTGGTGGTTTCTTGCCATATCACCGCTTCACAAGCGTCAGCCTGGGGGGGATAGGCGATCGCGACGAGCAGATGCCCCGGTCGCGATTTTTTCATCATCACGGTCTGCACAAAAACGTCCAATGCTCCGGCGGTGAATAGGCGATCGTACAAATAGCCGATCGCTTGTGGAGACAAATCATCCACCTGAGTTTCTAAAACGGTGACGGTTTCCCGGCCGGATTGAGCTTCTCGCTCGGCCATGGAGACCCCGGTGGCAGCTAGGACCGAATTCGCCTGGTTCGAGTTCGTGGTGGGTGAGAGGGGTTGGCCCGACTCGCCGGGATGGCTGGCAGTCACGGCCGGAGAATGAGCGTGGTCGTGATGACCATGGGCGATCGCACTGGCAGTCCCCAGGGTTTGTGAGCTGGCGGCAGAGACGTTGTTCGCCACTTGACCAAGCCACAGGCGCAGAATGTTGGGCATTGGCAGCTCTTTGTTGCCTGCCCCTAAGCCCACTTTTTGGAGCTGCATGGTCGGCGGTTCGCCAAAGTGGGTGGCGAGTTCAGTCGCGATCGCGGCCCCAGTCGGCGTCACCAACTCACCCTTAAGTCCGGCATTGTAGATCGGGACTTGGGCCATCTCCATCAGCTTCAAAACGGCGGGAGCGGGGACTGGTAACCGGCCATGGGCAGCCCGCACGGTACCGGTGCCGGTGGGTAGAGGCGCACAGTGCAGCTCGTCAATGCCGAGCCAGTCCAAGCCCAAACAGGTGCCGACAATATCGACGATCGCGTCCGTGGCCCCCACTTCATGAAAGTGCACCTGCTGCGGATCGATGCCGTGAATGGCTCCTTCGGCCTGAGCTAAGCGGCAAAAAATAGCCAGACTCCAGGCGATCGCCCGCTCTGGCAGGGGGGCGCGGGTGATGATCTTTTCGATATCTTGCAGGTGCCGGGCGGGCGGATGGGGCACATCCTCTTCGGTCTCATGGGGCAGCAACACATCCACTTTAGTCGCGGCGATGCCGTTTTTACGAACGCTAGTTGACCGCAGTTGCACCGTTTCAGGAAGTTGGAGCTGGGCTATGTGGGTTTGCAAATAAGCTAACGGGACCCCTGCACCCACGAGTGCCCCTAAACACATATCGCCCGCAATGCCAGTAGGACAGTCGATAAAGGCTAAAGTCTTCATACAAAGTCGTCAAACCTACGATGGCCATCTTCCATAATGAAGGCTACCTGGCACCGATGGCCCAAAACAGCCCTAGGAGCTCTACCATGACGACAATCTATAAAGTGCATGCTCAAACGCCCCAAACGCGCAAGATCGCCGCAATTCGCGAGGCGCTCCGCAAAGGGGCGGTGATGCTTTACCCCACCGATACGGTGTACGCGATCGGCTGTGACCTCACTGTAAAATCAGCGATCAATCGCGTGCGACAACTCAAACAAGTTTCTAACGATAAGCCGCTCACGTTTATGTGTTCATCCCTGTCGAATATCGCGGAATACGCCTATGTGAGCGACCCAGCTTATCGACAGATTCGCCATCTGATTCCCGGTACATACACTTTTATCTTGCCCGCCACCAAGCAAGTGCCCAAGTTGGTAATGAGCCCCAAACGCAAAACCACTGGAATTCGCGTACCCGATTCTCCCATCTGCTTAGCGCTGATCGAAGCCCTTGGGAACCCCATTGTCTCAACTTCAGCACTATCTCTGCTTGATTCCGATGCGACTCCAGCACCGGCAAAAGCAGAATTGTTTGATGTCGTGGGGCCACAAGTGGATTTGATTGTGGATGACGATCGCGACCTCTCCTATGGCCTGTCCACCATTTTGAATTTGGAAGAACCGCATAATTTCAGGATTGAACGGCGTGGCCTGGGGTGGGAACACGCGGCTGAGTTGGGCATGGAGGTAGAAGAGGCGACCGTATTGTCTCCCCATTAGCATCCATATGCTGTTCGCGAGCAATCTATGACGGTTGGGTGGCAGGGGCAGTGAGTGGCAGGGTGGCAGGGGCAGTGGGTGGCAGGGGGAAATCTGTAGCTTTATTGCTGCAATAGGTTGGAATGAGGTCAGTCCCCTTGCGACGACACTGTAGCGATTATCTTGATTGTTCAGTGGAGAGATTGCCGCAACAGGGCAAACGCAGACTAAACGAGAACGCTCAGTCCTTGGCCTACTGCGGCTTGCGGCATCTTGACTTGGCGGCAAGGATTTGGCTGCTCAGCAACCACCGCCTTCAGTCGACTGCAGCTAAATAGCGCCCGTATGAGTCTGGTGCCGACTTCATGCAACCTGTCAGTACCGAGAATTGAGCGGCGGCAAAGCTCAGCTTACAGAGATTTATGTTTAAGCCAATTTTTTACTGCGACTCTTGTAGGCGCAGTAGCGCTTGCTGAATGCGCTCAAAAACCGTGGTGTCAGACTGATGGACTGTCGTAATTTCGTTGAAACGCCGGGCAGTTAAGCCGGCATCTTCGACCGCAGTGCTAGATTGATTGCAGTAGCGGGTCAAAATTTCACGAACATCTCGACGGACAGAACGGGGAACTTCCGAAAGGTCTTGAGTGTCGGTGCAGCTCACGTCGATGTCGCTAATATCCATCTGCACTGTCAGCAAGATGTCTTTAATCTCGGTGTAAGCTGTGTTGCGATATCGGTCGATCGCTAGCGCTGCCTGAGCATATTGCGCGATTTCTTCGTCAGAGACATCACTACTTTGCGCGATCGCTGCCTGCTGAGTCAGTGGCCATTGAGCTGTAGAGATAGCGGGTAAACCCACCACTCCTAACCATCCAGAAACCACACCCGTGGCTAGTAGCTTCAGCGTTGGTCGCCGCAGTTGCCAAGCTTTCTTCACAAGAATAATCGTCATAACCTGAGACTTAACCCAAAATCAGTGTGGACAATATTGGCCCGCGCGGTTTTCTATTGTAGTCAGGAGCTTAGCGAGAGCGCGATCGAATCTGCCGAGAATTTTGGCAAATTTGGGCAATTTCGACCACCTTAGTTTGTAGAATCGCCGTCGCATCAGCTCCACTTTTGAGGCCCGCCTCTAAAGCCAGTAAGTGTTCTAGCACTTGGCATAAACTACTGAGCGCTAGCGGGGCTACTTCTTTTTGCAAAAAGTAAACTCGCTTAGGATTGCCGATTTCGGCGGCTTTGGCAATGACTTGCGGATTGCGCTCACCATTTTCGGTCATGACCTTAACCCAGAGCCAGGTCCGAAATTGCCCGACTAACGTAGAGACGATCCGCAGGGGGGCTTCGTTCCGGTTGAGCAGATCAGCGAGGAGGCTCAGGGCTCGATCAGTATTGCCCTCTCGCAGGGCCGCGGCCAGTTGTAGACTGCTCTGGGTGCTGACAGTCACTAGCTGAGAGACAGCATTGGCATCAATCGGTTCTGAGCGATCGCCCCAAAACAGCGACAGCTTTTCCAGTTCCAGCATGAGTTGGCGGGTTTGGTTACCCACGGCATCTACCAATAACGCGACTGCTTCTGTCGTCAAACTGAGTCCCAAGCTTTGGGCGGTTTGCTCAATTTGACGAGCGATCTGCTCACTCTTCCAAGGAGGAATGGTGCCAAACTCGCGGATTTCGCCATGCTTCTGGAGTAACTTGGTAAACTTCGAGCGACCGTCGGGTTTTTGGCGGCTGCTGAGCAACAGGATGCTGGTGTCCGGCAATTTGGGCAGGGTCCGCTCAAACTCTAGCCGTAGGGCTTCGCTACACCGCTGACCGAGTGGTGTATCCACTAACCAGACAAACCGTTTGCCCGTCCCAAAGGGAGGAGTCATGGCCTGATTCAGCGCGATTATCGGCCCTTCGGCGGCATCGCTCGCGATTTTTTCGTAATTAAAGCTGGCCCAGGCATCATCCACCGAACGATCGCGCAACTGAGCGATCGCCTGATTCATTTGAAAGTCGTCTTCTCCCCAAAAGTAATAGACTGCCATCGGCTTAGTGGATGCTTTCCCCTGGCGAACCGTTCTAAAATCTTAAGTCCCATCGCGAGGATTGCCATGCCGCCGCTGTCGCAGCATCCCATTTTGCACCGAAGCTTTGCCCAAATCGACCAAGAAATCGGCCCCCATGGCTTTGCCCCCGAGGAGTACGCGATTCTACGCCGGATCATTCACACCACCGCCGATTTTGAATTTGCTGAGCAGTTCCAGGTCACACCAGGGGCGATCGCCGCTAGTCGGCAAGCACTGCAGGCGGGAGTCCCGATCGTGGTAGATGTCGGGATGGTGCGCCAGGGCTGCCAAGGCATGGTCAACCGCACGTTTAACAATCCTTTGTGGACGGCGGTAGACTTGGCGGCAGTGGCTGACCCCGGCCAAACTCGCACCGAAACCGGTTTGCTCAGAGCTTGGGAACAATGGCCCGAGGCCATTTACGTGATTGGCAATGCGCCCACAGCGCTACAAGCATTATGTGATCGCGTAGCTGATACCCACTCGCCCCCGCCCTTGATTGTGGGAGTGCCGGTTGGCTTTGTCGGCGTGTTAGAGGCCAAGCAGCGGCTAGCCGATTTGCCCGTTCCCCAAATTCGCATTGATGGGCGTAAAGGGGGGTCGACGGTTGCCGCCGCGATCGTCAACGCCCTGCTGGTACTCGCGTGGGAAGCCCTGCCATGACCCCCATTCAAGTCATTGGTGTCGGGTTGGATGGGGTCGCTGGGTTAGGCTCTACAGTCTTGAGCATGATTCACCAAGCCCCCATTTTGGCAGGGAGCGATCGCCTGCTCGATTACTTTCCCGAGCATCCGGGGCAGCGCTGGTCACTGACGGATTTGCCAGAGCGGTTACGACAACATTTAAATCAGCCACACCCTGATCGAGTCGTCGTCCTGACCTCCGGTGATCCGCTATTTTTTGGGCTCGGGCGACAGTTGTTGCAGGTATTGCCCGCAACAGCGATCACCTTTCATCCCCATGTGAGTTCAGTACAGCTAGCTTTTAGCCGAGTCAAGTTGCCCTGGCAAGAGGCCACGGTGATCAGCGCCCACGGGCGATCGCTCGAGCGCTTAGCCACCGCTGTCAAACGGGGGGCATCGCCGATTGCTGTTTTAACCGATCCTGACCATACGCCGGGGGCGATCGCCCGCTTTTTGCAATCTTCGGGGTTGCCTGTGACCTATACCCTGTGGGTCTGTGAAAATCTGGGCGGTTCGGAAGAACGGGTGCGTCAGTTTACTCTTGCTGAGGTGCCGTCTACGGGGCTGAGTCCACTTAACGTGGTGATTTTACAAAAGGTCGATGCGCCCCTTGAACTCGCCAACTTGCCACTATTGGGAATTCCTGATGCGGCGTTTTGTCGCTTTCGCGATCGCCCAGGCCTGATGACCAAACGGTCGGTGCGAGTACAAATCCTAGCCGAATTGGCCCTGCAGCCAGACCAAATCATTTGGGATGTTGGCGCTGGCACCGGTAGCGTCAGTATCGAAATCGCCCGCCTGGTGCCGACTGCCAAGATTTGGGCGATCGAAAAAACGACCGCTGGTTGTGAACTGATGCGGCAAAATGCACAGCGCTTTAACACGCCCAATATCACGGTTGTGCCAGGTCAGGCACCCCAAGCTCTGACCAACTTGCCCTCGCCTGATCGCATTTTTATCGGGGGCAGTCAGGGCCAATTGACCGCGATTTTAGACTATGGATGTACCCAACTTCGCGATGCTGGGGTGATGGCGATCGCGCTGGCAACGTTAGAGACCCAGACCGAACTGGCGCAATGGCAAGCGCATCATCCCAATTGGGATGTGGCATACCAGCAAATTTCGCTGACGCGATCGGTGCCAGTCGGCGCCTTTACACGCTGGGAACCTCTCAATCCAGTCGTTTTAGCGACCCTGCAACATTCATCCCGAAGTGCATAACACTGGTCCGGCAGCATCGAGCTGCTGATTAAGGTGGAGGGCTATGGGAGCAAAGGAAACAGGGGGAAAGACGGGTGGCTGAATTTTAGACAATCGATATGATCCCGATTCTCCAGGATAGAGTTACAGATTGGAATCGAAAGCTATGGGGGCAAGTGAGCGGATGAGAAAGATGTGTAGCCGAGGTTTAGACAATCGGGATAGCTCCCGGCGCGAGGCTGTCGGTGCTTCTTGTCTCTGGGCCTGACAATGAACCCGTTGCAGCCGACAATAATCTTGTATTCAGACCTTCTAGAACGCATTTTGAGCCAAGCTGCAACGATTCAACGTTCTGCCAAATTTGACGCAACGGGGCAATATCGTTACTGGCTCAAGCGACAATGGGCGCTTGGGGGCAAGGCGATCGCCCTGATCATGCTCAACCCTAGCCGGGCTGATCACCGTCAAGACGACCCGACCCTCCGCCGTTGCATGGGGCTCGCTCAACAATGGCAGTTTAGCCGCCTGACCGTGGTGAACCTGTTTGCCTACTGCACAGCCTCACCCCAAGTCTTAAAAGCGGCTCCTCAGCCCGTCGGTCAGGATAATGACGAGCATATCTGGCAAGCGTGTAAAGCAGCGGATCACATTGCCTTAGCGTGGGGCAATTGGGGGACTCTGCGCCAGCGCGATCAAGCTGTGCTGAAATTGCTAGAGCCGTTTCGCGATCACCTCTACTGCTTGGGGCAAAACCGCACTGGTCAACCCCGACATCCGCTCTACGTCCCCCGGCAGACCTCGCTGCAACCGTGGCCGACTTCATTGACTGACGATTCGTTGAGTCCGGTGACACCAGTCAAACGTTCTGTGTCACGATAATGACCGTCTCAAACTGAATTAACATCATGAGCACCCCCGCCACTTCGAGCAAGTCAGAGCCAGCGATCGCGACGCCCGAAAATCCGCTTTCTACCAGGCGCATCTTGCGGGCCTTTACAGGCTCAATGATGGCGGGCATCTTTGCCATGCTGTTTTATAAAATGTTGGTTGCCGTCGCCACCTCATTTGCCAACAAACCCGTCACCTCAGACAACATCACCGTCATCAATCTCTCCGCTGCTGTGCGCACTTTAGTGTTGGGCAGCATCACCTTAGGCACTGGCGTCTTTGCCATTGCGGCGGTGGGCTTAACTTTACTCGGCTGGCAAATGATTTGGCAGCGGTTCAC
>JBCDAJ010000142.1:0-16238 GCA_039185935.1 Cyanobacteria bacterium P01_F01_bin.56
CATCTGATTGAGAACTTTTTCGCTCGACTCAAGCAGTATCGAGCCATTGCGACTCGTTACGATAAGCTGGCAGAGAGCTTTTTGGGCGCGATTTATCTAGCGGCTACGGTCGTCTGGCTTAATTGATGACACGCCCTAGTACCTCAGAGGTTTGGAAGTCCCCATTTTGAAGGGGGATTGAGGGGGATCAGCAGTAGCTGGACGCTAAACACATAACAGCGTCAGCGGTGATTTTTGCCCGGCTCACTGCCCACTCACATTCGTCACCGGGGCGCAGTGAGCCAGTCTGCCCCCCACGCTTGTGGCCATAAGACTGGGTTCATCATTGCCGACCAAATCCGACCAACTGTCACCTAGCGACAATAAATCTGTCAGTAACCGGCACAGATTATCCGGGAAACCTACATATCAAGTTGAATATTTATGAGAATGAGAGATGCTGCGGCGTTTGCCGGGTGACTTTTCCAAGATTGGCCGCCGATCTGGAGAAATCATAAGCCCCCACCCCGAACCCGGTTTTTGCTGTTCTCCCTACCCTCGTGCGTCCGTGTTTACAGTTGTGGTGAACCCCTATCAGCGATGATGATAAGGTCTGAGATTTAAGCTCATTTATACTTGTCCTCATCGTAGCATCACGTTTTTGTTGATCCGCACAGGCTTATTTCCTTCTTCCCTGTAATGAATGCATCGGTATTAATTGTCGGAGATTCCGACTTTTCAGAGTGTCTCTGTAAACAAGTGCGGGGGCTGTCCATCATGGCGTCTTGGCAGGTGCCAGATGTTGAGGCAGCGGCCGAGCTACTAGAGTCTGAGATTCCTGACATTATTCTGCTTCAGGCAACCCAAACTGATAGCTGGCAATTTTGCCAATCGCTCAAGCAACAGCGTCATCTCATGTGGTGTTACACCATTTTGTTAGATGAACGGATCTGCCCTGACACCCATACCTCGGAAGAGGCTTTGCTACGGCAAGCCGGCTTGACCACCACGGCTCTAGAGACGGGGGCAGACGCCTATATCTGGGTGCCACGAGCCACGGAAGGGATCTCGGAGGCTTCGTCCGAGCATCTCAATCGCAGCTTACAAGCACATATTAGAAGTGCGTCTCGCCGCAATCAGGCCTATCGGGAACTGTCTCAGGCCAATGATTTGCTGTCGGCGATCGCCCTGGTTGATCCGCTAACGCAATTAGGCAACCGTCGCGCCTTTGATTGGGAACTGCCTCGGCAAATTCAAGTGACGCGTGAGCAAGCGTTACCCCTCAGCCTTTTAATCATCGACATTGATTTCTTTAAGCAGGTCAATGATGGCCATGGTCATTTAGTCGGTGACCAGGTCCTGAGAATGTTTGCTGATCGTCTGCGACACCACATGCGCTTTTATGAAACGCCGTTTCGCTATGGCGGCGAAGAATTTGTTGTACTGTTGCAAAACACCACGGCTCCCGATGCTCAAAAGCTGGCAGAACGACTACGACGCTTGATCAATGACGCGCCATTTGTGATTAGCCAAAGTTTAGATCTGCCGCTGACGATTAGTATCGGTGCTGCCACGTTGACAGCAGAGGATGACAGCAAAGGCGACGAACTGATTAGACGAGCGGATGAAAATCTATTGCAGGCAAAACGCACCGGCCGCAATCGGGTGATTACTGGCCAATAAGGCTGGCAATATCGGCGCTTCGAGACTCTTTAGGTCGCTGGTGATCGGTGCCATCTTCACCACTCGAATCAGGCCGTCCGGCTAAAGGGAATGATCGCGTCATCGGCGATCGCATAGGCGATTGTGGCCTGATCGATAGAGACCGTATAACCACCGGTAAAGTCGCCAAAAGAGGGCAAAGTCAAGCGATTGAAGGACGCTTCCCAATAAAAGCAAGGCAACCGCAGGCGATCGCCTTGGCCACCAATCTGCACACAGGGATGGACGTGCCCACAAACATTAAGCCCTTTACTATCGAGCAGCGGTTCATGACTGAGCACGAGCTCTCCCAGGTCAATCGGTTGGGTATAGCAAGTGAGGGAAAACTGCGATAGCTCTGCCGCCAGTGGGCGATCATGATTACCTAAAATCAAGTGCGCCTCTAGCTGAGTTGCCGCCAAAAACTTGAGCCACCCATCGATCACTTCATCCACCATGCCGGCTCGCGCATGAAATAGATCCCCCAAAATGAACAGTTGTTGGGCCTGAGTGCGCTCCTGGGCCTGTTGCAGCCGCTGAAGGGTCGCTTGATTGACCTGACTAGGAATCGGAATGCCAAAATGCTGAAAAGTTTCTGACTTACCAAGATGGACATCGGAGACGAGTAACGCGGCTTGCGCTGGCAGGTACACGGCCTTTTCGGGCAACAGCGTTAACGTTTGATTGTGGATAACTATGGTTTCCATGCTGATCAATCCTTAACGTTTTTCACTGTGCCACAGTCTTCGATTTTTAGGTTTTGCGCATATCGTTACAGTTATTAGCGCGATCGCCCCTTTTAGATATCCCCACCAATGGCTCAGACCATTCCCGTATTGAACTTGCAGGAGTTTGTGCAGGGCTCTACAGCTCAGCAACAGGGCTTTGTCGAACAGTTGGGACAAGCGTTAGCCGCGATCGGCTTTTTGGCGCTGACGGATCACGGCATTAATTCAGCCTTGATTCAATTGGCTTATGAGGTGTCAGAGAAAGTGTTTGCCCTTCCTGTCGAAGTCAAACAGCGCTATGAAGATGGCGCCCTCAAGGGTCAACGAGGCTTTACCACCTTTGGGCGTGAACATGCCAAAGACTCACCCTATCCAGACCTCAAGGAGTTTTGGCATATTGGGCCAGAGCAGACTCTGCCGGCTAATCTTTGGCCTGACGAAGTACCAGCGTTTAAGACCACCATGCTAGAGCTGTTTACACAGCTAGATCGCTGTGCGCAGGTGCTGCTCAGCGCCTGTGCCCTTTATCTCGACTTGCCGAGAGCATCGCTGGCCCAGGCAACCGTCAACAGCCCGACGCTGTTGCGAGTGCTACACTACCCTCCGGTGCGAGCTGATTTACCGACTGCCCAGGTTCGAGCAGCAGCCCACGAAGATATCAACCTCATCACGCTACTCTGTGAGGCCACAGCCCCCGGATTAGAACTGCGACAGGCTGACGGTACTTGGTTGCCCATCGCGGCCATTCCCGGACAACTCATTGTGGATACGGGCGACATGTTGCAAAACCTGACCAATGGTTTATTTAAAAGCACCACCCACCGTGTTACCAATCCTGACAACGATCGCGAGCGGCGCTTTTCGCTACCGTTCTTTGTGCACCCCCGTCCGGAAATCGACTTATCCCCCCAACCTAGCTGCATTGCCCGCACCGGTGGTGTCCCTCAGTTTCCAAATTGGACTGCCGGGGCCTACTTGACTCAACGACTCCAGGAAATTGGCCTGGCCTAATGCGCTCTGGCAGCAGCCTTTAACCGACAACGTGCAGCCGCTGCCCGGCCATTTCCTTCGAGCGCATCTCAGATTTGTCAACCCATAGTCTTAAGCTAATAGTGATCGATGTTTACGTTACAAACGGCGAATTGCTCTGGTTAATCAAAAAATGGCTTTTAGAATGGGGGCGGCAGTGGCGATCGCTCAGTCACCCAAATCCACTGGTCAGGGGCAGATGCTGGAGCTCAAACCGAACATAGACACGCCCATATGAGTGCAACTACCCCATTTCACTCGGGTTAACCATTGGCACAAGCGCTTGCTGAGGATACACACAACTTTTAATGACATGACCGGTCTCAACCGCCGGTGTCGAATGCCACCACCATGGGCTGGCTGCGCTTGCTCCTTCTTTTCTGACTTAACTTGATGTCTTCTCACCCTGCTTCCACACTCACAAGCCAGCAAGTTTTCCAGGGCTTGTGTTGGCCTCAAGACCGATTGACTGGCGCGACCGCGCCAGTGATGCCGAGCAATGAGGTCCAACTCAAAACGACAGCGCTGCTGCAGGTTTTGCACACCCTTAGCGCTGCTGATAGCGGTTGGCCAGCAGATAAGCCACAAACGTCCACAACGCTGCTGCCCTACGTCGCCGATGAAGTTGAAGAATTGTTAGAAGTCCTGCAGTCGAGCGCGATCGCTGCTTCATCTGCTGGCTCTGATCAGCCTCTCGCAAACGTCACTCGCGAGCCATCGCCGCGCCGACTCGCCGACCTGAGTGCTGATTGGCTATGGGCGATCGCTGCGAGCTCACCGCTCGCCATGCAGTTGCTGGAAGGCGTTGCTGCGAGCATTCAAGATTGGCCCAAAGTCCATGGAATTCGCTTGATCCCGACGCTCGAAATGCAGACGCCTGATGCGACTTATATCCTGGACTTGACCACTCAAGGCTGGGGCTCCCGCACTCCGGCTTTTGCCTCAGAAGCCCTTCTCCAATTGCTCGACTTGCCGACGGCCCCATCGCTGACAGTCGCCACCTTGCAAACCCAGATTCTTCACCATAGCAGTGTTCTATTACCGGCCCTCAGTGCTTGGTTTGCCGGGTTGCCAGTACACCTATGCCTGCCGAGTACGCCCTGGACCTTAGCTCAAGCCCGGCTCATACTGCAGCTAGCACCGTTGACCATCCAAGTGGCTGAGCCAGCTTCATCAATGGTTGAGGTTGCCCTCAGCAGTTCTGAAGTCAACGGTCTGCCCACTGCCCGCGTTTGGCAAGCCGAATCACCCCCCTCGGCAGTGGTCGATACCCTAACAGCGACGCTCGAACGCCCGAGTCAAACGCCCCCTTGGACACTCGAATCAGATATCCACTTTCTCAACATTGAGGCGCTGACACCCGCGATGCGAACCCTGCATCAGCAAGTATTGAGCCGCCAAGTAGCCGCATATGGGCAATCACCCACCGCGATGTCCCCCCTCGTGCTCTTAGAAACGGTTCTCAGTGATCTGCCAGCAGCCGATATGGTGGGCTTAACGGTCGGGGCGACATCGCTGTCATTGTTAGAGCTGTGTCACCAAGTCAAATGGCTGTGGATTCAAGCCAGCCCAGAGTATATGCAACTCATCAGCGGCCAGCCTGTGCAGCGATTGCGCTCTGGGTACCCATGGCAGTCGGGTACGCTCTTCGTTCAAGGACGATTGGTGCTATCTGCCGATGATTACCCGGTAGCTACACTCGATGTCGCGGCTGCCGAGTGGCTCATCCCAGACCCCAATTTAGACCCGGCTGACCGGCTGCAGCTGACCGTGGCTGCCGAGCCCGGCATTGCAGTCTGGGGCGTGGATCAGTTGACGCAAACAATCCATCAAACTGTCACTGCGCGATCGCCCCTACTCGCGAGCCTGACCGCGCCCCAACCGATCAAGCTCTGGTCGCCTCAAGATGACCTGTTTCCCGAAAGGACACTCCCAGAACTCTACTTGCATTGGCAACTCGGGCTCACGTTTTTCCCTCAGTAAGATGACAAGATGCAACTGCGGTTGGTCAGCCCATAACCGGTTGAATAACATGGCAATGAGCAGAGACAGTATTCAGCCATGAGCATCATCATTCTGACTAAAAAATTCCGCCATCCGCATTCTGCTCATCTGTCTAGAGGCTGCGATCGCAAGCCGCCATCGTCGCATTCCGTGATACCCCAGTCGTGATCTCAAACTGCTAATGTCAGTCCTGTCTTTGTTTGTTCACCTATGATTTACCTGTATGCCCTGTGTCCCAGTTTGTCCGCCTCCTCCGACTTGCCAGAAGGGATCGGGGCATCGCCAGTTGAGATACTGACGGTGGCATCCTTGGGCGCCGTGATCGAACAAGACGTGGATATTGCTCAGATTCAAGCAGACGACACCCAGCTAATGACAGCCGTGTTGGCCCACGATCGCGTACTGGGACATTTTTTTGCCCAGACTCCCCTCCTGCCTTTACGATTTGGCACTCAGTTTAAAGATCGTGACGCCGTCAAAACGTTTCTTACCAACCAGGGCGAAGTTTATCGACCAAAGCTCGACTATTTGTGGGACAAGGCTGAATATCTCGTGAAACTGCTCCCGCAATCAATCGACATGCCGGCGATCGCGAGTGACCTAAAGGGGCGCGATTACTTTCTCGCCAAGAAACAGCGCCTACAGCAACACACGCTCGCCCTTAGCCAGCAAACCGAGCACTTACAAACCTTTTTATCCGGCTTACAAGCGACCAAAATCCCCCTAGTGCAGAGTGCCCCCCAAAATAATGAAGAGCGTTTGCATGTGCTGCTTTCTAGAGATGCGGCGACGGTTCAACAGTTGATGACCGATTGGCAGCAGCAGCTCCCCACTTGGCAGCTCACTTGTAGCGAACCCCTCCCGCCATACCACTTTGCGGCATAAAGGAGCGGTTTCAAGACTATTCACCGCCAAACTCAGCCGCGAGTATCGGCAAAGTCAAGCAGCGGTCAAGTGGGCAAAAAGGACTGCCGCCGACGGCCTCAGCCACCATTTGCAAGATTAATTTTTCGCAGAAAGCGCCAACTCGTTGCCGTTACCTTCAACCGTTTTGGACGTGGCTAATTGAATGCTGGGCAGTAGCTTTTGCGCCATGCCATGACTCTCTTCCAGTAGATATTTGAGGAAGGTGTCAGCCACCACAGAAAGCTGCTTACCGGCTAAATTAGCCACATACCAATGCCGCTCAATGGGAAATTGTTCAACATCAAGAATGGCGAACTCGCCAGTCGTGCCCTCAGAAATAATGGTGTGCACTGACAAGACCGAGATGCCCAAGCCGCCAGCGATTGCCTGCTTAATGGCCTCGTTGCTGCCCAACTCTAGTCGTACCTTGACATCGACTTCGTGCTGGTCAAATAGCGACTGTACCGCTTGACGTGTACCAGACCCCGGTTCTCGCATGATGAACTGCTCACCATTAAGCGCTTGAATTGGAATATTTTTCTTGCCTACCAGGGGATGGGTCTTCGGCGCAATCACCACCAGTGGATTTTCAAGGAACGGATGGATCTTGAGATCGGGCTGCTCCGGCGCTTGGCTGATGATGTAAAGATCATCTTCATTGTTGGCCATGCGTTCTTGAATGTTTTGGTGGTTAGTGACCTTGAGAGAAATGTCAATACCCGGAAAGCGTTGGCAGAATGGACCTAGTAGACGAGGAACAAAGTACTTTGCCGTCGTAATAACGGCAATTTTGAGCTGTCCCTGCTTCATGCCTTTGATATCAGCGATCGCCATCTCAAACTGGTCTAACCGCTCAAAAACTCGTTGACAGGTGTCTAGCAGTTGCTGCCCGGCCTGAGTCAAATAGAGGCGCTTGCCAATCTGTTCAAACAGGGGCAAACCGACGGCTTTAGTCAGCTGCTTGACCTGAATTGAGACAGTCGGCTGGGTCAGATAGAGTTCTTCGGCTGCGCGGGTGAAACTCCCATGACGAGCAGTTGCTTCGAAAACTTTTAGCTGGTGTAGCGTGGCGTGAAACAACGAATTAAGTCTCCCAATTGTGCGCCAAGGTCATCATAGACCAGATTCTATCGATTTGTCACTTTATTGATATATGAGTCTATGATTTGACGATGTGGGCTTCCCTCAGTGATGAAGTAGCCAGCTTTGAGAGTAGCGTTACAGCGCTTCCAATCTATCTGGTCGGTTTAGATTATTCAACTCATTGTCAGTCTTTCTCAGGTTTAGTCGTCAAGAGAGGCCCCCGGATGCCGTCGCAACCCATGGCCATGATCGCCTAATCGAGTTGCGCCGTCAGCTAATTCTTTGGCTCAATGTGTTCTACATGCCTAGCAAAATTTTGATCGCCTGTAGACAATCAAACGTAACCGATTGAGGCGATCGTATGGGTTTAGCGTCCAGCTAATGCCGATCCCCCCTCAATCCACCTTCAATCCACCTTCAATCCACCTTCAATCCACCTTCAAAGGGGAGACTTCCAAACCGATGAGGTATAGCGGTGCCTAGATCAATTAAGTACACCAGGTATCCGTTGCAGAGCTGTCTTGATTACGAATCTGTACTTAACCTAAGTGGGCACCGCTATATTAGCCCCCTTTTGAAGGGGGCGACGAAAATGGGGGATTCTACGGCACGCTAAACAAATACAGGAGATCTCCTCAACCGGCCTGAGCAATCGATGCTGCTGTTATTTTCTATATCTATCGTCAATGTCTTTACCTCAGACTGCTTCGCCGCTGCCCTTGAACGATCGCCTGCGTGAACTGGTGCAAATCTTTAGCCGTCTAGGTTGCCTTGGCTTTGGTGGCCCCCAAGCGCACATCGCAATGCAAAATGACGAAGCGGTTGTACGACGACAGTGGTTAACGCAGGATCAATTTAGTGACGGCATGGCGGTTTGTGAAATGCTGCCAGGACCGGCCTCAACGCAAATGGGCATTTATATCGGCTATGTAAGGGCCGGTCAGCTAGGGGCGCTGATCGCCGGTCTGGCCTTCGTTACTCCGGCATTTTTGATTGTTTTGGCTCTGTCATGGGCCTATTTTCGCTTTCAGGCGTTACCTCAGTTAGATGCCCTGTTTTTTGGCATCGCCCCTGTCATGATCGCTATCATCTTGGGCTTTTGCTGGAAGTTAGGTAAAAAGTCGATTCATGACGGGCCGGGTATTGTCATTGCGATCGCTGTGGGGACTGCGGTTACCTGGGGCAAGTTAAACCCGCTGCTGGCGTTCAGCTTGGCAGGCCTGGTGGGCTTGGGGCTCTATCGTCGTTCAGTTCAGCCGTTGTGGTTGCCACTGGGGCTCCTGAGCCGCTGGCCGCTGGCAGTGGCCTCAACCGAAGTGCTGACATTATCCAGCTTCTGGGGCTGGGAACGCATTGGCGAATATCTCTGGCCGCTGTTTGCACTGTTTTGCAAAACCGGCACGTTTACGTTTGGTGGCGGCCTAGTCATTATCCCTTTGCTAGAGTTTGAAGTGGTTGATCAACTCAACTGGCTCACCCGCAGCGAATTCATTAACGGCATTGCAATCGGTCAGCTGAGTCCTGGTCCGGTGGTGCTGACTGCAGCATTTATTGGCTTCAAGGTGGCGGGTGTACTAGGCGCTTTCGTCGCGGCATTTGGCATCTTTTTTCCATCTTTTTTGTTCATCATGCTGGGGGCTCCCCTCTTGCTGCGAATGCGGCAAAACCTCTGGGTGCAAGCCTTTCTCAAAGCTGTGCGGCCAGCTGTGCTGGGGGCCATTGCGGCGGCGACGCTGCCCCTGGCGCAGACGGCAATTGTGGCACAGCCGGCGCTGGTTTTAGCCGCGATCGCGGCGGCCATTGCACTGATTTCGCTAACTGCACTGGTTCGATTTAAGGTGCCAACGTGGCAGTTAGTCCTCAGTGGTGGCAGCGTTGGTCTGTTAACAGGAGCGGTGTTTAGCAACAGTTTCTGATTGATTCAGCGCTGTTGTCGATACCGCCAAAGTCGGGCATGCTATGAGATAGGCCCTGTAGCCTTAATGACGTAACCAGCTTTGGCCGCTTCTGCAGCGGTAATCATGCCAGTAATGGGTTTTGTACCACCGCAGGGCCACGGTTTGCGAGCGATCGCTGCTGAGCGCTAACGACGTCTAAATTTCTATAAACCGTCTTCTTATCTAAACGATTTAAACAATGGACACACAAGCAAAAATCTTTGTCGCCGGACATAACGGCCTGGTTGGTAGCGCGATTATGCGGACGTTGCAGGCGCAAGGATATACCAACTTACTAACAAGAGCGAGTAAGGAGCTAGATCTACGTGAGCAAGCCGCCGTCGAGGCTTTTTTTGCTACCGAGCGTCCAGACTATGTGTTTTTAGCCGCAGCCAAGGTTGGGGGAATTCAGGCCAACAATACCTATCGAGGCGAATTTCTTTACGACAACCTGATGATCGAAGCCAATGTGATTCACAGTGCTTATCGTCATCAAGTGCAAAAACTCTTATTTTTGGGATCTTCCTGCATTTATCCCAAGTTGTGTCCGCAACCAATGCGCGAAGAAGCCCTGCTCACTGGTTTTTTGGAACCGACCAATGAACCTTATGCGATCGCCAAAATTGCGGGCCTTAAACTCTGTGAAAACTACTGCCGGCAGTATGGCGTGAACTTTATCTCAGCCATGCCGACTAACCTCTATGGCATCAACGACAATTTTGATTTGGCTAATTCCCACGTTTTGCCGGCACTGATGCGTAAGTTCCATGAAGCAAAATCCAACGGTGACTCAGCCGTAACTGTGTGGGGCACGGGTGAGCCACTACGAGAGTTTTTGTATGTCGATGATCTGGCTGATGCCCTAGTCTTTTTGATGGAAAAGTATGATCGTCCCGAATTCATCAATGTCGGCACTGGAGAAGAAATTTCGATTAAAGAGTTAGCCCTGACCATTCAGGCAGTGGTTGGGTTTGAGGGAGAGTTAGTGTTCGACACCACGAAACCTAACGGTACCCCCCGCAAACTGATGGATGTTTCCCGCTTAAAAGACCTGGGTTGGCAGGCGAAAACTGACCTCAAAACTGGTATTGAGCAAACCTATGCTTGGTATCTCAGCCATCTCGATACCTTTCGACAGTAAGGCTGTTAGGGGGTAAGGGATCGGCGGGAAAATAACGTCCCGGCTTAGGCAGTGGATGGGTAGATAAGTGGGTGAGTAGATGGGGCGATTTCGGGTCAGAAAGCCGGTACTTTTATTTCGAGCGCGTCCCTAAGCGCTTTCTGGGCCGGTTGCTGGGGGCGGTTGTCCTCCTGTTCAAAAGGGTTGATGGCTAAATGCTGGCAGCCTTACAGCAGAGTTCGGAGTTCAGCAATGAGACTCTGGTTGCATGAGCATTTCAGCAGCCTGAAATTACAGCGACCCGCAATCAGGTCAGGACAGTTGTAATCTCTGAAAGAACCACATAGCAAGTGTTCTTATTCCGAACTCCGAACTCCGAACTCCGAACTCCGAATTCCGAACTCCGAACTCCGAATTCTCCTATCCCTGAACTAAATGCGGCTGGCTACAGCGCTTGTCGGCCGTGAGGGCGGCGCTTAATCTGGCTTAGGGAAATACAAAACCGGATGCCAACTATTGCGCAAAATTTCTCGGGTGAGGCTGGGCACTGACCAGCGCAACAGCCCGCCAATACCTCTTGAGGAGGTGGCGATCGCCCCAATATCAAAGCGGTCAGCGGCTCGCATGATTTCGGTTAAGGGGTCACCCTCGACCACCAAGGTTTCGACCCTGAGATTCAGCGCTCGTAAACCCTCAGCGGCTTTCTCCAATCGGGCTTGGGCGTCCTGGAGCGGCTGATCTCCCCGCAACTCTCGCCGAATGTTGTCGTCAACGACCCAAAGCAGCCAGTATTGATGCTCGCTAGGTGGCGGATTTTGCTGAATTCGAGCTTTAAGGGTTTCTAGAAATTCTGTAGAACCTTCAGTACCGTCATAAGGAACCAGCAAATATCGGAACAAGTTACTACAGCGGATGGATAACTCTTCGGTTGTAAATGTCGAGACTAGTTGTGGCCGCATGATCATCATCGGCACGGGTGTCCGCTCAACCAACTTCATGGTGGTGCTGCCAAACAGCCTCTCTGACAAAATGTTGCGTGTCGGCATGCCTAAAAAGAGCACCTCGCAACCGGTTAGTTCAACCTTCTGCAAAATGTTGCTGCTGGCCTTACCGCCGCTCACAATGACTTGGACGTCGGCATCTTTAGGGGCACTTTGGATCAGGGCCTCAAGCTGAGCTTGGGCAGCAGCAACTTCACTTTCATCGACTTTAGGGACACTGCGATCAGTCTCGACAGAAACATTGTGAAAGAAGGTGATGTGCGTAAACCCACTCTCCACTAGACTGGCAACAGTACTTCCTAAACGATCAAGTCCATCTTCTAAGTCAGTACTGATCAGAGCTTTCTGAAACATCGAAAGGCTACTCCACAGAGCGCTAGCGTCCCTATCATGATGCATTTAAGCGCGCGTATCAATGTGAGGTTGATAGAGAGTAACAACGCCTCATCGCGACTTTCCAGATATAGAGCAACCGATTACAGATTAGAGTTGAAAGCTACCGGAGTCGGGGGGCGGAGGGATAAAGATGGATAGCCGGACTTTAGAAAATCAGTTTTAGATATTTATGTGATGGCGATTGTGCCGACAGCGGGCAATTAATCTAGCATTTGTACATGAGGCAACAGGGCAACTAATTCCCCAACAGGCAACTGTATAAAGTTCGTTCTCGTGCAAGCAATAAGTTAAGGGTCAACGACGACGAAGGTAATCGTCCCACCATCCCCGGCTCAATTCTGAGCAGAACTCAGCGAGAGAAGGAGGTCGAACCTTGCTCAATCAGTCAGACAAAAATCGGTGCAAACGCTTTACGCAGCGGAGTCAATTCCCCACTCATGCTTTAAGAATTGCTTGTACATGGTTTCACGCATCATCATTTGCTCGTAGAGCTTGACCAAAAACTCTTGGGCTTGCTCACGGCTCATTTTGTCGACTTGAGTCTCAAAAGAGCGCAAATTAAATTTTTGCTCCAAAGATAACTGTGTTGAGTCATTCATCGTTCAATCATCCAACTTGAGAAACAACGCTTGCAAAGAACTGAGAAAAAGTTAATCGCAAGTTACGTTTGTTCTACCCGCGATCGCCTTAGCCTTTCGCAATAGTCTACAAATATCTTACAAAATGTAAAATTAGTTTGACAAATAGGCTACTGTCAAAGGTGAAATTGCCAAGTACGCTACCGTTTGCCTATAAGAATATTCTTTAGAAGATATTGCTATCACTAAAGCTGACGCTCTAGGCGCAACATTCGTCGATACGAGCTCCAGCCGGTCACCACCATCGCCACGGCAAAGCCGGTAAGAAAGATGAGATGAGGGGCGATCGCCGCGTCTTCTTCACTCGGAGCAATCGCCCCTTGTAGCGCCAAAATCATGTGATAGACCGGATTATATTCCGCCAGCGACAAGAGCGTATCGGGAAAAAGGCGGATGGGCAAGAAAGCGCCTCCTAAGAGCAGCAATGGCACCCCAAAAGCTGCTACCAGAGCGTTGACGTCTTCAGTGCGACGGGCTAGTTGAGTACCCAAAATGAACCCCAAACCGACGTAGGCGGCAATACTAAGCAAAATGATTAGTACAGCGAGGGGGAACGAACCGGTAAATTCTGCACCCACGGTGATCGCGATGAGCCATACGACCAGTGCCTGGGCCAAGCCAACTCCGCAATGAGCGACAAAAATTCCGAGAAAATAAGCGGCGCCATTCAGCGGCGAGAGAAACAATCGCTTTAAAGTTTGTTGTTCGCGCTCAGACACGACAGTAGCGACACTCCCCCCCAGGCAGCTAAAGAAAAGCGCCGCTCCGACTAGCGTGGGGGCTGTTGCCTGCTGATAAGCCTCAGCGGTCTCAATCTGGGCTCGCTCAGCCAAAATGAGGCTATTCATTACCAGCATCAAGACCGGAAATATGCCCCAAAAGATCAGGCTGCGACGGCGCCGCCAAAGCTCTTGCCAGATGCGCTGAGCAACGGCGATCGTTTCTTGCAGAATTTTGATTACCATATCTGTTAACCTCGATGCCTCATCCTGCCGTGGCCCGGTCAGCAATTCAAGCCGACATGCGACAATAGAAGTGGCAGAGGTGGCTTTCTATGAACAATTGCCGGAAAGTACATGGCCATCATGGAGTTGGCTTGATGAATAGACCTGGGACGCCTCAGGATTAATACTGTAAATGGTTTACTAGCCGGAGAGAGCGTTGATCAGCCTGCTCACAAAAATTCGCGATGTGTTGATGCGTTGGTGGCGTGATTTTACGCTGCAAACCCGTCTCTTAGCAGGGGCTACTTTGGTCGTCTCTTTGCTCATGAGCGGCCTGACGTTTTGGGCCGTAAACTCAATTCAGCAAGATGCCCGGCTTAATGACACGCGATTTGGTCGCGATTTAGGGCTGCTATTATCAGCCAATGTTGCGCCGCTGGTGTACGCGGGCGATCGCGAAGAACTGGCCCGCTTTTCCTACAGCTTTTACCAAAGTACTTCGAGCGTTCGATACATGCTCTACGCCGACGACGACGGCGCGATTTATTTTGGCATTCCCTACTCCGATGGTTCGGTGCAAAATTCACTCACCTTGCGCCGCCGGATGCAACTGCCAGACGACTATGCTCGCAACGCTAATCTGCCATTTGTGCGACAACATCTTTCCCCAGCTGGAGAAGTCACTGACGTTTTTGTCCCCATCAAATACGACGGTAACTACTTGGGCGTGTTGGCCCTGGGGATTAATCCCAATCCGACAGTGGTCGCTTCATCCAATCTCACCCGAGATGTCACTATTGCCGTCTTTGTCTCAATTTGGGCCATGGTGATTTTGGGTGCGGTTTTCAATGCGTTAACGATTACTCAACCCATTAAGGAACTGCTAAAAGGCGTTAAAAACATTGCTGCCGGTAACTTTCAGCAGCGTATTGATCTGCCGTTAGGCGGAGAATTGGGCGAGCTGATTTACAGCTTTAACGACATGGCAGAGCGCCTAGAGCGCTACGAAGAACAGAATATTGAAGAACTCACTGCGGAAAAAGCCAAGCTCGAAACGCTGGTCTCAACCTTTGCCGATGGGGCCATTTTGCTAGATACCGACATGCATGTCGTGTTGGTTAACCCCGCTGCTCGCCGGATTTTTGGGTGGGAAGGTCGAGACCTCTCCAACACCACTGTCTTACAACACTTTCCCAATGCGGTTAGGGTGCAACTGACTCGTCCACTCTTTATGGCAACTGCGGGAGAGTCAGAGGGCATGGAGTTCCGAATTGTGCTGACTGAGCCCACCAGCCGCACGATTCGAGTATTGCTCAATACGGTCTTAGACCAATCTCGGGAGAACGTCAAAGGGATCGCCATCACGGTGCAGGATGTGACCCGTGAGGTCGCTCTCAATGCGGCCAAAAGCCAATTCATTAGCAATGTGTCTCACGAATTGCGTACGCCCCTGTTCAACATCAAGTCCTTTATCGAAACGCTGCACGAGTATGGTGATGACTTAAGTTCTGAAGAGCGGCAAGAGTTTTTAGAAACGACGAATCACGAGACGGATCGCCTCACTCGCTTAGTAAATGACGTCCTGGATCTGTCGAGACTGGAATCTAATCGTCGCTATCAATTTGGTGAAGTTGAAGTCGCCCAACCGATTGAGCAGACCTTGCGCACCTATCAGCTCAATGCACGCGATAAAAAAGTCAGCCTGCATCATGAAATTGAGCCCAGCCTGTCTCCGGTACGTGGCAATTATGATCTACTACTGCAGGTGTTGGGCAACTTGATTGGGAATTCTCTCAAGTTCACCCAGGTCGGAGGCAAAGTGATGATTCGCGCCTATCGCCTACTGAGCCAAAATCATCCTGATAGCCTTGACGAGTTTATCCGTGTTGAAGTGTCTGATACCGGCATTGGCATTGCGTCGGAAGATCAAGAAGCGATTTTTGATCGCTTTTTTCGGGTGGAAAATCGCGTCCACACTTTAGAAGGCACTGGATTAGGCCTGTCGATTGTCAAAAACATTGTCGAAAAGCACAGTAGTCAAGTCCATCTGGTCAGTGAAGTGGGCGTGGGTACGACCTTTTGGTTTGACCTGCCCGTATTTCAGTCTGAGACTTCACCCATGGTGATGGTTTCGACTGCCGATGATGCTCGTGCCCCTGATGAGGAATCGGCGCAGCTCATGTCAACCTCAGGAAACAGTGAAAATTAGCATCAAGGCCGCCGATATTCTGGCTAGACACGATACCAGTATGTCACTCCCAGGCGAGACACGTTCTCAGCAATGGATGACAGGTTAGGTCATGGGCAAGGCCTCTGAAGAAGACTGCTCCCTTAATACCAGTTCTTCAAAATAGAGCTACAGATTGGCATGGAAAGCCATGGGAGCCAGGAAGCAGCAGAGTGATAAGGGATCGGCTTGAAGATAAAGTACCCGGACAAGACTGTGGCAGGGTGGATGGGTAGCAGGGTCGGTGGGATGTTATTTAAGCGCAACTCCCTAAAGTGTGTCACTGGATTCTAGGGCGCGTCATCAAGTTAGATCCAGAAGCCTTTAACAATCAGCATGATCGCGCCCGCACTCAAAATAAAGGCTAGGGGCTGTATCCCTATCGCTGAGAGGATTTGACAGCTAAATGATGACAGCCTCTTGTATGTGGGATGAGCTGCGACAATGGTGTTGGAAGCGACTCTGGACAGCCCCTCAAGCCATGTTGAATGAGCTTGTTCGCTAGATTAAGAGCCTTCTCGTCGTTGCCCATCCCCATCGTGTCA
>JBCDAJ010000143.1:0-15959 GCA_039185935.1 Cyanobacteria bacterium P01_F01_bin.56
ACTGGCGTTGCGAAATTGATTCGTCCTCGTAAGCCTTGATAATTTTGCGACGGAAGTCGATAGAGTAAGCTTTCATCTCGGTTTTTTGGGGCAATTCAAGTAGTATTAAGTGTACCTTACCAGGCCGGGAATGGCTATAAAAGTATCCTGATCTTTGGGCGATACCAGAATACTTTTACTCTGACCATATTTAATCTCCAACCGATTGAGCGATAATGCTGGGGCAGACATCAGCGATCTCGACGGCTGAATACTGTGAATTTCACTTCTGGGAATAAACCACTGAAATGGCCCAGAGCGCACCACCAAAACATCGGGTCGGATTGTGTAGTTCGTCGTCAAAACCAGCCAAATGGGGAAGCCTACAGCCAACACAGCTGCCATAGCAATGATCAACATACCCGCAGTAGATCCGGCTCTAAGGACCCCAAACAGAGATATTCCCAAGACGATAGCGGAGATGACAATCACCCCGTAGTACCAGCCGTCGATCGCCGATTTAAAGCACATCTTAAAATTAACGCCTCACTACCTTCTTCCCTCACAGGCCCTACATATAAGCAAAGCAGTTGATAAAAACGCTATGTTCATTCCCCAGTCAATGGTTGATAACGCCTTATCTTTGACTGTTGCCCACTGCAACTCGTTGTCGGATCGACTCAATAATACCAACCACCTATGCCTCTAAAGAAATCACATCCACCCAATGGCGATATTGGGGTTCGCAGTTTTCAACAATCGCCTTCAGCAAGGTCTGCAACTTTTCCGTAATGGGGCGATTGTTGGGTAGCTCATAGTTTTCAATTTGCTTGACCGGCGCAATTCGAGCTGCTGTGCCACAGAGAAACACTTCGTCGGCAATCAAGAGTTCGGTGCGATCGAGGGCTCTTTCCACAACCGGTATCTGTAAATCACGCGCAATTTGGATCACGCTATTGCGGGTGATGCCTTCCAAGATGTCTTGATCGACGCTAGGTGTAATGAGTTGTCCCTGACGAATCACAAAGATATTCATGCCCGAAGCCTCACTCACCTTCCCTTGAGAGTTGAGCATAATCGCTTCATCAAAACCCGATTTTTTGGCCTCAGTTTTAGCTAGGGATGAATTGATATAACAGCCAGTAATTTTTCCCCGCAAGGGGAGATTCAAATCAGAAGGGCGCTGCCACGAACTAATGCGGCAAGTAATGCCATGGGGCGAAAGATAATCTCCGAGGGGCAGGCCATACACGGCGAAATCGTGCTCAACCTCATGTATGCGAGGGGCGATGCCCAGGTCAGAAGTGTACACCAAAGGGCGGATATAGAACGGCTCAGTCGGCTGATTCTTTTTCACAAAGTCAATAATGACGGATTTGATATACCCCGCATCTAAGTCGTATTGCAAAAACCGGGCACTGTGACTTAGACGCTGGCAGTGCTGTTCGAGCCGAAACAGAAGCACCTGCTGCGGATTCACCGGGTCAGGCAGGCCCCGCAGCCCCCCAAAGGCACCGGTACCGTAGTGTAGCCCATGGGTTGCAATGGAAATAGTCGCTTCGGCAAACGGGCAAAACTGCTTTTGAAAGTAGGCAATGGGCAGGAACTGTGGCATCAGATATTCCTATATCAGTCAGTGAGTGAATGTATTGTCGTAAAAAATTCGGATTTAGGGAACGCGATGGTTTGTAATCCGTAAAATTCTGAATACAGTCATTCTTTCTCTGGTGCTCAGAACTCTAGCAGCGGCATCCAGGGTAAATCAGTGATGCCAGGATCAATGCCTAATTGAGATAAAAGGGTGGTGAGCTGTCCTCGATGATGGGTTTGGTGGTTGAACATGTGGGTTACTAATAGCCAGTTTGGCAAGATCCGTGTCTGCTGATAGACCGTACTGACATATTCATAAGGTCTGGCTAACCAGTCTGTGGTCAGATTGCCTGACCAATCGAGCATTTGCTGATCCATAACGACACGGGCATGGCGTAACTCGGTGAAGTCTTCATAGCGATCGGCGAGGTCAGTATCCGCATTTGGCGCTTGGTCAGGCTGATGAGTAAAGCGGCTGATCCAGGCGAGGTCACCGTACAACAAATGATTTAAAGTGCCGTGAATGGATTTAAAAAACGCCCCGCGATCGCGCTTGCGCTCTTTATCAGTCAGCTCTTCGCAAAGAGCATACAATCGCTGATTCATCCACTGATTGTAATGTGCCATCGTCTGGCAATAGCTAACATCAATCATGATGGCATCGTTGAAAAATCATGAGGCTCCCGCCACTGGTGGGGCCGGGGCCGCGGCAGCCGGCCAAGGGCCCGGGGGGGCAGCTGGTAACTCTATCGTCGTTTCTTCAGTTTTGTAGCGGGTAAAGCCTCGGGCCTCGTAGTTTCTATAGGCGTATTGGCTGTCTAGCGAACAGGTATGCAGCCACACCCGTTGCGTCCCGATCGCCCAAGCGCGTTCAATCGCACAGGTCAATAAGTGCCCCCCAATGCCTTGGCCAATAAACTGCGGCAGGAGGCCAAAATACTCAACTTTAACGCTCTGATCAGGCTGGGTGATGAGTTCGCAATAGCCCGCCGGGATGCCCGACAGATAAGCCACCCAAGTCTCCAGTTCAGGCTGCTTAAGGTAAGTCAGCCATTGGTCATAGGTCCAAGGGAGGCGATCGCACCAGTGCCAGTACCCCCCCACGCTGGTATACAGAAAGCGGCTAAATTCGGGAGAGGGAATGGCGGCCTGCTGCACTGTCAGCTCTGGCAACTCGGCGCGTTTAGGCCGCAAGTCATCAGGCGACAACATCTCCAGATACCAGGTGGTGAGTGGGGTTTTCATGGCGAGCGATCGCCCTCCTGCGAGCTGGCGCTATTGATAATAGCGTTCCTCTAACCAGGCCCGAACCGCGGACTCGGAGTCAAAGTAGTGACGAGCCCGATCCACCGGGTCGTATACCTCGTAGTAGAGATGCCCTTCATCATTTCGCCGGGTGGTGATTCGGGGATCTTGAGAACCCACAAAATAGTTCAATAACGCTTGTCCCCACCGCCGCCAACGGGCTCTTGATGCCCGTGTAGCAAGCTCTGATGGCATCGCACGAGAGTCTTGAATCGGTTCGACGAGCAATTCTAGGCGAGCATAAAGATGTTTAGATGGCACGAGTCTGTCCTCCAAATTATTAAGGTCAGCTCAAATCGATTCGGCATGAATTAAGTTTCCTCAATTAACCGCTAGCCGCACAGAGGCAATTGAGTTAAATTGTTCCGGTAACAGTTTTTATTTTTAAAACTGTTCTGCTTGAAAAGGGCATGAACTGTTTGGCATTCATTGAGGAAGCCCACCCCACTGTCGTCAATGTCATTACTGTTAGCCCTTTGGTCGCGCTACTGTTGACCCACTCAATCTGAGGTGACGCCATGCAACTCTCGCCGATTACACTGGAGCCGCATCAGGTTTTGTACGAGCAAGTGGCTGAGCGACTGCAAACCCTCATCATGGAGGGCACGCTCAAAGCTGGCGATCGCTTGCCTTCGGTGCGCAAGCTGCGCCAACAGCTTTCGGTGAGCACCTCTACCGTGTTAGAAGCCTATCGCTTGCTCGAAGATCGGGGTCTGATTACGGCTCGCCCTCAGTCTGGCTATTACGTCAAGCAAGCGGCCCTTGACTTGCTCCCCGAGCCCTCGCCAACCGTGCCTCCTTCTCAGGCTCATGAGGTTGATATTACGTTGGCTTTTCAGTTAATGATTACGCTGCAAGATTCCGCCATGGTGCAATTGGGCGCCGCGTTGCCAGCCATGGAACTCTTACCCCTCACCCAACTCAATCGACTGATGGGTAAAGCCTTGCGTGACAACCCAAACATGATGCATGTCTATGGCAATCCGCTGGGCTGCGAAGAACTGCGGGCCGAGCTTGCCAAACGCATGATTAATGCCAGTTGCTCCATTCCACCTGATCAGTTTGTAGTGACAAATGGGGCCGTCGAGGCGATTTATCTATCCCTACAAGCGGTCACTCAGCCAGGGGACACCGTCGCCGTCGAGTCGCCCACCTATTTCACCATGCTAGAAGCCTTGAAAAACCTGCACCTTAAAGCGTTGACTTTGCCGACCCATCCTCGGGAAGGGATTAGCTTGCCCCATTTGGAAGCGGCCTTAAAGCGGGGAGACATTCAAGCCGTATTGCTCGTTTCGAATTTCAGCAATCCCGTCGGGTGCTGTATGCAGGACGATCGCAAAAAACAGTTGGTAGACCTGCTGAATCAATATGAGGTGCCGCTGATTGAAGATGACGTCTACGGCGAGTTGTACTTTGGCAGTACTCGTCCCAAGGCAATTAAGGCGTTCGATACTGAAAATCGCGTCCTTTACTGTTCTTCCTTGAGCAAAACCCTATCGCCAGGCTTACGTCTGGGCTGGTGTGCCGGCGGACGTTATCACGCGGCGGTGACCAAAATGAAGGCGGTGATCAATTTAGGAACGGCCATTGCCCCGCAAATGACCGCCGCTGCGTTTCTGAAAAATGGGGGCTTTGACCGTCACTTACGACAACTGCGTCGGAACTATCAGCAACAGATGGGGCAAATGCAACAGGCGATCGCTGACTATTTCCCGGCTGAAACGCGAGTAACCCGCCCAGCCGGAGGACATGTGCTCTGGGTCGAAATGCCCGAAGGCTTTAGTGCGATCGCTCTGTATG
This sequence comes from Cyanobacteria bacterium P01_F01_bin.56, assembly GCA_039185935.1. GTDB lineage: Bacteria > Cyanobacteriota > Cyanobacteriia > Phormidesmidales > Phormidesmidaceae > Halomicronema. Next base: position 4,675 of record JBCDAJ010000143.1, read on the forward strand.
AAGCCGCGATCGCCCATCAAATCAGCATCGCCCCCGGCATCATCTTTTCGGCTTCTGGGGGATGTTATCAAAACTGTTTTCGCTTGAATACAGCGATTCCTTGGTCTGCCACCCTCAACATGGCGATGCAAATGCTCGGCTACTTGGCCAAGAAACAACTCGCCGAACAGCTTTTGCGCAGTGACCAACCCATCAGCTTTGACCTTTCCCAATGAAACAGAGACGCTGTCAGGGCACCTCCCAGATTGATTAGACATCTTGTAGGAGTCAAACAAGGACCCTTCTGTCCCCCAAGATTCTAGGGAAACTGCTCTTTAAGGTTAGGTATGTCCTGAATATCGGCTCAAAAGTCCTCCTTGAATTTTGGGATGCAACGATATTAAGGGAGTCGCGCTTAGATAACATCCCCCCTGCCACAGTCTTGTCTGGATACTTTATTTGCCAGCCGATCCCTAAGTTCTGTTCGGGTTTGAGCATCTTGCTCGCGCTCAGGACTCCTAGCGTTCAGTCAATTGCAGCGTTTCTGGCGGGTCCAACAGGCGTTCTTCTTGATGGCGCACGCTATCCATCGCAATTTCCCAAGGAAAGGTAAATGACTCGAAGGAATCTGCCGAAATGAGATCGTTATCAAGGTCGGTCACGACATCTCTCAGCATCGTAAACAGCTGGCGGCGCAATTCTTTTAACTTTTCCAGATCTTGAGTTTGGTTAATTTGGTCAATCAGATCTAATAGCTCAATGTTGTATAAGTCAGCGCGATTTTTTTGCCGTCCCTTCAGCCAAATCCGAAACTGCCAAAGGCTTGAGCCCAATAAGACAGACACCGAAATGAGCAGACCAATAGGTTCGGCATACTCAACGATAAACTCTGGTTCGTTGCGATCGTAAAACGCCTGGGCACCTGGATGCAGCGGCAAGCCCAAATCATTACCTGAATCGGGTAGTCGAATCAGCGCTGCCCGAGGATAGCGGGTCACCAACTCATTGCGATGGGTGTACAAAGTATTCGTAAGCGCGTGGGCCACCTCATCAGGCATATTTTCATGAATTACCAGCAGCGCATTTACCGCCACAACGGACAGATCTTGAGCCGGCAGAGGACGCCCGCCATCGTAGGTGCCTTTGGGAATCGTTTGCGCTTCTAAATAGGGCAGGGAGAGCTGTAGCGCCTCGACTTGATCGATCGCCAATAACTGAATCGCCTCATTTTGCAGCACCGCCTGCATTGTCGGATTGCCCAGCGTCATTACGCGAAACAGTGCCTCCGCCTCGCCTGCCAGCAAGGTCTCATAGGCTATCTCTGGGGTTTGAGGCGTCACCTGAAAGTTATCAGCGGTCAAACCGTAATGGTTTACCAACGGCCAAAATAGGGCGTAAGAGCCACTGCCCTCTGGCATCAGGGCAATTCGCTGGTTGCGTAAGTCAGCCACGGTCTGAATGTTGGCATCCTTGCGCACCAATAAATGGAACATTTCGGGAAAAAGCCGAGCGATCGCCCGCACTGGTCGCTCCACCGGAGTGTCACTTTGCACTAAAGCCAATTGCGCATCGTTGTCTCGCAGGCGACTCATATTATCGGCAGAGCCATCAGTGGCCACGACCTCAATGCGAATCTGAGGATGGTTTTGCTCAACCACTTCAGCCAAGGCCTGACTAAAAGCGTAATATTCCCCCGTTTGACTGCCCGAGGCTAGCACCAGGTCATAGACGCGGCTACGCTCTTGCCAAGTTTTGAGCCCAAAGCCCAGCGCCCCAAGCACACTCAAAAAAACAATGATGAAGACAGCTCGATTATTCAGCATAGTCAGCGGATTTGTCAGAGGCTAGCTATGTTGATGCTACCGGATGCCACTGAACAAAATGACCGCATCTTGGGGAACTTAGCGGCCATGCTTGAAGTCGTTTAACGGTCTGGAATTAGCTACTCTCATGTCACCGTCTGCCCTTGTGAGACCTTGGACAATTGCTAGCCATATCGCTGGACTGGATATCTGCGCCCGCCATCGCCTAGGTTGACACGTTGATATCGCCCCCGCGTTGAAGTTAGGGATCGGCTTGAAAATAAAGTACCCAGACAAGACGGTGGTAGGGGGGATGGGTCGCAGGGTCGGTGGGATGTTATTTAAGCGCAACTCCTTTACATCACTGTCAGATGGCGATCGCAGTTTGCCGGCACATTTATTAGGTAACGATTGGTGCGCACCGCATTAGCGCCTTGGGCGATCGCCAAAACTCCACCAGACATCACGCCGACATCTGAACTGAGGCGGATAAACAGACTTGGGATGGTTACTGGAGTAGAAAGATACTGTTAGCCCCACTCCCCGGCTCGACAGAAAACGGAGTGTCGCCACATGGAAATTTTGAGCACTCCTGAAGGTTGCCAAGCCTATCCTTTAAGACGATTTTGGCAACGTTTTCAGCGTTTAAGGGGTCATCTCACGGTTGCGAAAGCGAAAACCCTGAATCGCTGTATCCTTTTGAAAAGGAAAATTGAAATTACTCCAAAGGTTTGAGGTTTTAAAAAACAAATTTTTCTTGAAGTACATTGACAAAACACTCAATAAACACGTCCAATAACAATCGTATGGAGAGGCTATTAGAGTGCTCGACGCTTGCAAATTAGCCAATAACTGATAAGCTCTGGAAAATAAATCCATGAATTTTAAAAACGCTTTTTAATTCTTTCACATGCATAAGATTTGTTTATTTTGAGGGCAAATTGTGCTTGAAAACCTGATGGTATGATTGCCCCATCAATTGTCTAGTTGCAGGAATTCTGGAAGCCAATGACTCAAGCGCCTATTTCACCAATGGTGCTCATTATCCTTGACGGTTGGGGATATCGAGAAAATGCTGATGGCAATGCTGTGACTGTCGCAGAGACCCCTGTGATGGATAGTCTCTGGTACGCCTATCCCAGTACTTTGATGCGAACTTCTGGTAAAGATGTCGGCTTACCAGACGGACAGATGGGTAACTCTGAGGTCGGACACCTCAATATTGGGGCGGGGCGAGTTGTTCCCCAAGAGCTGGTCAGAATTTCAGATGCTATTGAAGATGACAGCATTCAGGAAAATGAGGCCATTTTGGAACTCTGCCAGGCAGTGCGCTATCGCCAAAGTAAGCTCCACATGGTGGGTCTGTGTTCTGATGGCGGCGTCCATTCGCACCTCAATCATTTGTTTGGCCTGCTAGAAATGGCCAAAGCTCAAGATATTGCTGAAGTCTGCATTCACGTGATTACCGATGGGCGTGACACTAAGCCTACTGACGGTTACCGCTCGGTACAGGCGATTCAAGACTTTACGGAGCAACAAGGCATTGGTCGCATCGTCACCTTGAGTGGCCGTTACTACGCGATGGATCGAGATCGCCGCTGGGATCGCGTCAAAAAGGCTTATGACGTGATGGTGACCGATGGCAAGGGCGATGGTCGCACTGCGGTCGAGATTATGCAGGCTGCCTACGCCGCTGAAATTACCGATGAATTCATGGAGCCGGTACGCATTGCGCCGGGGACTATGGAGCCGGGCGATGGCGTACTATTTTTCAACTTTCGGCCTGATCGCGCTCGTCAGTTAACCCATGCGTTTGTCGATCCTCAATTTGATGGCTTTGAGCGGTCGATCATTCAACCACTGACTTTTGCCACCATGACTCAGTACGACTCTCAACTGCCGTCTGTTAAGGTGGCGTTTCCGCCCCAAAATCTAAATCGTATTTTGGGTGAGGTGATTGCCGATAGGGGGCTCAAGCAGTTCCGCACTGCAGAAACTGAGAAGTATGCTCACGTCACTTATTTCTTCAACGGTGGCTTAGAAGAACCCTTTGAGGGTGAAGATCGAGAGCTGATTCCCAGTCCTCAAGTGCCGACTTACGATAAAGCCCCTCCGATGTCGGCTAATCAGGTGACCGATGCGGCGATCGCCGCAATTCAAAAAGGCATCTATTCGCTCATCGTCATCAACTATGCGAACCCAGATATGGTGGGCCACACCGGTAAACTAGATGCGACGGTACAGGCACTGCAGGCAGTCGATACTGAAGTCGGTCGTTTGTTAGAAGGCATTAGCCAGGCTGGCGGTACGGCTATCATTACGGCTGACCACGGTAATGCTGAGTACATGTGGGATGAAAACCACAAGCCTTGGACGGCCCATACGACGAATCCGGTTCCCTTTATCTTGGTTGAAGGAGAAAGGCTAAAGATTCATGGGCATGGCACAGCAGTAGAACTCCGGACGGATGGTCGCCTGTCTGATATTGCGCCCACCATTTTAGATATTTTGAAGATTCCTCAACCTCAAGAGATGACAGGGCGCTCAATGCTAGTCAGTTCAACTGTTGATGTGCGGGCTAATCGCACTCCTGTGCATGTTGGGCTCTAGCAGCAACAGGCTAGGGCTGGGGCAAGTACCTCTAACAAGCTAGTATGTTTAGAGAAATGTGCCGCTTGGTAGAACGGTAAATTCTGTAGTGTGTTTTTGACGCGAGTATTTTATGGCTGTAGTTTCAATTATTAAGGTAATCTGGGCCGTTTCTGCAATTGGGTTGACTGTGTTGGTGTTGCTCCACAGTCCCAAGGGGGACGGTTTGGGCGCTTTGGGAGGACAAGCCCAATTGTTTACCAGCACCAAAAGCGCCGAGACCACTTTAAACCGGGTGACTTGGACTTTGACTGCTTTATTTATGGGGTTGACCGTGGTTTTAAGTGCTGGATGGCTGACCCCGGCCGCTGGTTAATCTTTCAAGATTTATCTGCTATGACTGAGCAACAGCCCTTGGAAGTCTAAGATTTCCAGGGGCTGTCGTGTTTCAACTAAGGGATGAGGATTAAATAAATTACTGAGGCCAAGCCGGATAACCTTTCCCCTCCTGGGAGGGGCAGCGGGGTGGGTTGCCTCTGAGTGCGAGGGTTCGAACCCACTCCGCCTACGGCCCCCCTCCCGAGAGGGAAAAACCGGCACATGATTAAATTCCCGCTCCTAAGGGGTAGATTGCGCCCAAAAGTAGTCCGTTAAGGACTTCGGCAGCGCCTGCCGGCGGCGGCATGGCGAGCCGCATTTAGTTCAGGCGATTTACAGTGCCATTAATACGACACAAGAACGGGCATCGACTAAGTAGCGATTGCTTTTTACCGATTCGGTTGTGCCATCTACAATATCTCTCGGGGCCGGGCGAGCCGTATTGACGATGCGATACCACTGACTCCGGGCATGGGGTTGAGGCAGGGCAAACTCAAGGGGTTCCCAATAAGCATTGAGAATGACGTGCATTTCCTCCTCGACGTTGGGGTCGTGAAGTGTGAACGCCAACGTGTGAGAATGCTCTGCCCAGTCGGGCTCAAACAGCTTGACGCCATGCCAAATAATGTTGGGCAAATTACCTTTTTTCTCCGTAACTTGTAACCAACGCGTTTGCTGAAATAGCCGCAAGTTTTGAACCAGATCGACCATGCGCTGCGTAAATCGCAGCACTTCGCCATGGGCTTCTAGCTGGTGCCAGTCAAACCAGCTCAAGGCATTGTCTTGGCAATAGGCGTTGTTATTGCCCTTTTGAGTGCGGCAAACCTCATCCCCCATGAGCAGCATGGGGGTACCTTGAGAAATAAGCAGAATAGTGTTCAGATTCTTGAGTTGTTGTATGCGCAACTGCTGAATGGTGGGATCGGTCGTGGGGCCTTCGATACCGCAATTCCAGCTGAAGTTGGTGTCGGTGCCGTCACGATTTTTTTCGGCATTGGCGGCGTTATGTTTGTGGTTATAGGCTACGACATCATACAGGGTGAACCCATCGTGGCAGGTGACAAAGTTGATGCTACGGTTGGTTTCTCGTTGAGGATCATCAACAAAGAGATCCGGGCTGCCGAGAATTCTCGAGGCCAGGGTACCCACGGTGTTGTCATCACCTTTGATAAAGCGACGCACGTCGTCACGAAAGGGGCCGTTCCATTCGGCAAAGCGATCGCCAATAAATGAGCCGACTTGGTATAGGCCAGCGGCGTCCCACGCCTCGGCGATCAGTTTGGTGCGCGCCAGTACCGGGTCGGATTCGATCGCCCAGAGAATCGGCGGATCATCAGACGGCAGTCCCGACTTGTCTCGCGACATGACCGAAGCCAAATCAAACCGGAAGCCATCGACGTGCATTTCGGAGACCCAATAGCGCAAACTGTCGAGAATCAAGCGACTCACAACGGTATGGTCGGCTTTGACGGTGTTGCCACAGCCACTGTAGTTGGCGTAGAGAGCGGCGTCTTTGCTCTCTAGAATGTAGTAAATCTGATTGTCTAACCCGCGAAAAGAAAACGTCGGGCCGCGATGGTCACCCTCCGCCGTATGGTTAAACACCACGTCTAAAATGACTTCAATATTTTCTTTATGCAGGGCCTTGACCATGTCACGAAACTCATTCACCGGCCCCATGGGGTCAGTTTGGGAGCTGTAAGCCCGGTGAGGCGCAAAGAAGCCCATGGTGCTATATCCCCAATAATTACTCAGGCCTAGGGGGGCGTCACGTTCATCAAATTGATGCACCGGCAGCAGCTCTACTGCCGTTACCCCCAAGGACTTGAGATACGGGATTTTTTCGATGACTCCGGCAAAGGTGCCACGCTTTGCAGGCGCAATCCCAGAGTTAGGGTTTTGGGTAAAGCCGCCCACGTGTAGTTCATAAATTACCGTCCGAGAATAGGGAATATCTAAAGGCGTATCCCCTTCCCAATCATAGGTAGCTAAGTCAACGACTACATTTCTCAGCGCATGGGGAGAGTTTTCCCCCGGGTAGCAGGCGGCTTGCCGGTCGTAAAGGGATTGCCCGACCACGGCTCGACCATAGGGGTCGAGCAAAACCTTGGCGGGGTCAAAGCGATGGCCTTGCTCGGGGGCGTAGGGGCCGGTTGCTCGGTAGGCATAGACCTGCCCCGCACCGATGCCTTTGACAAACGCATGCCAGTAATTAAATGAACGATGGTAGCTGGGGTGTAAATGAATGGTGTGTTCTGGATAGGGTGCCTCTGGTGAAGCGTAGAGCAATAAATCGATGCCGGTAGCGTGTTGGGAATAGATGCAGAAGTTGACGCCGTTTGCCTCTACGGTTGCCCCAAGCGGGTAACTATTGCCAGGGGTAATTCTCAGTGACATGGTTGGTTCCTATTCAAACTCTAAAAGTCCATCGCCGAGGGCCTCTTTCATCACGGTCCGAATCAACTCCATCTCGTCTGGGGTAACTTGTCCGTCAGCCATGAGGACGGCTCGGAGTTCAGTGGCCTCAGCGGCGGAAATTTTGCCGTCGGCCATCACTCGTTCCACGAGCGATCGCAGCCTGGAGAGATGCTGTGGATCGTCGGGTAACGGGGATGATGAACTCGAATTTGGGGCGTTCATGACGAGTCACTCCAAGTAAATGGCCTTAGGTTCAAGATATCGGTATCCGATCATCGACAGCCGAGATATTGCATCAAACGCAAATCACTTAACAACTTGCTGAAGTCTTTAACCTGGGCAAATACTTGACCACTGCTCAATATCAGAGCGCGCATCCAGCAGAGACGATAGCTCGCCCCGGTAGGTGACGAGACGGCTTCTTTCCAAAGAGTTGGGCGGCACTAGGGTGATCATTTCATCCACGGTGGCGGCAGCGCAGGCCCAATCGCTGGCTGAGACGGCGGTCGTTACTCGCTGCTGCAGAGTCGCCAATTGTTGTTGTCGGGCGATCTCACGGCGTTCGGCAGCGAGGTAAGCTTCGACGTTGGCGATCGCCCTCTGAGCATAGACATCCCCCGGACGTTCGGCCAAAGCCCGGCGAAAGTTGATCAACGCCGTTTGATAATCGCCTTGCTCATCTGCCGCATAGCCCACCAGCATAGCCTGAGTGTAAGCGTCTTGAGCCCCTGCAGTACCTACAGTTTCCCCCGTGGGGGTGGGGTCTGTGCCGGTTTCGGTCCCTAAAGTTACCCCCGGAATGCCATCAGCGATCGCCACGGAACTGCCCACGCTTCCTAATAGCACCAATGAAATGAAGGTAAGCAAGCCCCGATGTAAGTTTTTAGCCAAACAGACCATAACCAAGCCCCCTTGAAGATGTGGGCCATATCAATAAGTACAATTGTCCACAAGCATAGCTAAGGTTTGGCATTTCGCAGCAGTTGATTTTTGACAATCCAGCCACTATCACTGCGGAATCTGAAATAATCAAAAACAACTCAAAGATAGATGCTGCTTTGCGATGACTAACTCCCCAGTTTGGACGGCTGACGCTGAAAAGCGTTTAAAAGAAATCCCTTTTTTTGTGCGGCCAGCAGCTCGTAAAAAGATTGAGAAGTTTGCTCAAAATCAAGGACTGGCTGAAATTACCGAAACCGTTTACGAAGCCGCGAAGAAACAGTTTGGCTAACTCTGCCGCTGCGGTTGATCAAGGCCGTGGGCCAGCCGAGCCACAGGCGCTTCAATGCAGATAGTTACGAGCATCTGGGCAATCTAGAGGAAATTGCAGATACTAATACTCTGTCTTGATTGCTTACTCTCAGGTTGGTAGCGGCCTTTGTGCCAGTTGCTACTGCTCATGTTTCTGACGCTTACCATCAGGGGCATGTCACCTTTGAGCCCTCACTCCAAGTTCCTCGATCTCAGGATGCGGAAAGGGACTTTGCCCCGTTTACGCCCCCGCTCCCAATGTGGGGAGAAGGGACTGGGGGCGAGGACCATGCAGGGTATTGGCAAACCTGACATGCTCCCCTTTCTATCAGAGTGCTCGCCTTGTGAACCAGTTTTCCCGCCGCCTCCGTAATCTTGGGCGCCGTACGCAAAAAGCGGTGCGTCGCAACTCTTTGCATCGAGCTTTTACGTTACCGGTGTTGGTGCAAATTTGTTTGGCGGTGGGGCTCGTCGGCTATTTATCTTTTCGCAACGGTCAGCAAGCCGTTCAGGTCCTGGCATCACAATTGCGGAGTGAAATTTCAGCCCGGATTCAAGGGGAACTGCAAAGCTATTTTGGCAACCCCCATGCGATTAATCGCCTCAATGCGACGGCATTTTCTCACGGCGACCTCGATATCAAAGGGGCCTCCCAAGGCGAGCATCTGCTATTTCAACAAATGAAGATCTATCCTGAAATTGCCTTGGTGTACTGCGGCAGTGCCCAGACTGGGGAATTTTTTGGGGTTTTGAGATCGCCCGACACCGGGCAACTGCAGTTGTCTTACAGCCACCCAGGTACTAATTTTAAGCGACGGCAGTACAGCTTAGATGTGCGGGGATATCGTCAACATTTTGTCTCCCAAGGCGAATCAACTTACGACTCGCGGCTGCGGCCTTGGTTTCAGGCCGCAACCGCCACAGAAGGCCCAAATTGGACAGATGTTTATATTGCTTTCACTAGTCGGTTACCCAATGTGACTGCCAGTGTCCCAGTGTACGATCAAGGTGATCGAGCCCTGCTGGGGGTTTGTGCCGCTGACGTGGTGCTGCCAGAGGAATTTCGCACCTTTCTTAAACAATTAGAAATTGGGCAATCAGGGCAGGCCTTTGTGATCGATCGCCAGGGCAATCTCATTTCTAGTTCGACTGATGAACCCTTGATGCAAATGTTGGGGCAAGTTCCCCAATTTCGTAAGGCAACCCAAAGCGATGATGTTTATGTAGAAGAGGCCGCAACCTATCTAGAAGAGCGCTTTGGCTCGTTTGAAAACATTCAACAAAGCCGACAATTAACGTTTGCAGTGAACGGTGATCAACAGTTTCTAGAGGTGCTGCCATTTAGCGATGGGTTGGGACTGGATTGGCTCATTGTGGTGGTTGTGCCAGAGTCAGAATTTATGGGCCAGATTCTGGCTAATACACGTACCACGATTGTGCTGTGCGGGTTGGCCCTAGTAATCGCTATGTTGGTCGGCACTTGGCTGTCTCGCCGTCTGACCAACCCCATTTTGCAACTCAACACAGCAGTCAAAGAAATTACAGCGGGGCATTGGCAACAGCGAGTCACCATTAATCGCACCGATGAACTAGGCGAGTTGGCCGACTCCATCAATACGATGGCGACCCAAATTCAGCAGTCGTTCGATCGCCTTGAAGAGCAAAAACAAGCCTTTTCGCGCTTCTTTCCGCCCGAGTATCTACGTTTTCTGGGCAAGGACAGTGTTGAAGAGATCAAGCTGGGCGAACACATGAGTAAAGAAATGACCGTGTTGTTTTCCGATATTCGGGGCTTTACCCGCATGGCAGAAAAGATGCGGGTCAAAAAAACTTTCAGATTCATCAACAACTATCTGCAGCGCATTTCTCCTCTGGTGAGAACCCATAACGGCTTTGTGGTGAAATTTATCGGTGATGGCATGATGGCGGTTTTTCCGTATGCGGTGGAAGATGCGATCGATTCGGCGATCGCTCAATTCCATGAGGTGCGCGCCTATAATCAGCAGCTCAAGCCAGGTTCGCAACGGGCGCATCCGATCGAAATTGGCATTGGCCTGCATACGGGCTATGTGATGGCTGGCATGATTGGTGAACCCGATCGCATTCAACCGGATGCGATCTCTGACACGGTCAATCTGGCTGCTCGCCTGGAAGGCCTGTCTAAAGTCTATGGCGCGTCTTTAATTATTTCAGAGGCAGTGCGCGCCCGCCTGCAAGATCCCAACCGTTATCACCTTCGGTTTTTAGACCGGGTCATCGTCAAAGGTCGTACTCAAGTGAGTGCTATTTACGAAGTTCTAAATGCTGAACCCGAGGAGCGGCAGCGCCAGAAACTTGCCACTTTATCGGAATTTGAAGCGGGCATCAAAGCCTATGGCACTCGCGACCTCGTGGCCGCTCGCGACCATTTCACAGTGATTCGAGCGCAACACCCTCAAGATAAAACGGCAGAGCTATACGAGGAACGCATTCACCAACTCATGGAAGACGGTTTTCCAGAAGACTGGGATGGGACTTGGGCCTTTACTCACAAGCGCTGATGTTAAGGCTCTACTAGGGAAACTCCTGTTTTGGAGAATGCCAATCAGGGCAAACTATCTATAATCTTGGACCCATAGATGCCAACTCCCGCTAGCCCGCTCAGCTTCAACTGCCATCAGTGATGAATAAGGAACTGCTCTTGGCTCGACTGATGGGCATCGCTACGTTAGCGAACCAAAGCAAGATAAGCTCTGTATTATACGAGTTTTATGCCGCTTTTTGCTAAGCGTTAGAACAGTATCCTCACAGCTGACAGTGACCTGAAGGGCACAAAACTCGTAGGACAATGCCTATGGAACTTCGGAGTGAGCCTTTGACAGAGCAGAA
>JBCDAJ010000144.1:0-15843 GCA_039185935.1 Cyanobacteria bacterium P01_F01_bin.56
CTGGCTGCACTTCTTCATGTTGTTTGTGCCAGTGACGGGTTTGTGGATGGCGTCCGTGGGCGTTGTGGGTTTAGGTTTGAACCTGCGCGCGTATGACTTCGTGTCTCAGGAAATCCGCGCGGCGGAGGACCCTGAGTTTGAGACCTTCTACACGAAGAACATTTTGTTGAATGAAGGTATCCGGGCTTGGATGGCACCGACCGACCAGCCCCACGAGAAGTTTGTATTCCCTGAGGAAGTCCTGCCTCGCGGTAACGCGCTGTAAGGCTTTAGTCAGGATATGACCATCAAGGGCGTCTGCATTGCAGATGCCCTTTTTTCGTTGAGAGCATGTCAGATTTGCTATAGCCATAGTTTAAGGCTTGACTTGAACGTTCAATGAGTTGATTAATGAAATTGCAAAAACCTACCCTTGGAAAGGAATTTCCCCCTTGATCGACAAGGGGGATTCGGGAAGATGGGGAAGTGGTAGAACTTAGTCAATTGCACGCACGGTAGTTGCTTTGGACGCTTCCTGTGATTTCAAAGCCCATGGCAACAGGGGCGGTGCCAGGAAGGTAGTCAGAATCACCATGACGATGATGGCGGCTTCCAAGGGTTTATCCAGCACGCCGCTGGCGGAACCAATGCCCGCAAATACCAGGCCGACTTCTCCCCGAGGAACCATGCCAATACCGATCGCTAAACGATTCACTCCTAGTTTGCCAAACACTGCCCAGCCAGTGACTACCTTGCCCGCGATCGCCACCACGATCAAAAACGTGGCGATGATGAGCCCGGCCCGGTTTTCTGCGACCGCCGGATTCAATACGCTGAGGTCAGCTTTAGTGCCAACCGTGACGAAAAATATCGGCACCAGAATGTCGGCAATGGGCATCACCTGTTGATCCAATTCCTTACGTTTGTCGGTTTCATCCAACACCAGTCCAGCGGCAAAGGCCCCCAGAATCGCTTCCAAATGAATCATATTGGCCAGAAATGCCATCACTAGCGCAAAGGTAAATGCTGGAATCAACAGAGCGCCTCGGGTTTGCAGCTTATCGGCGATCGCCTCAAAGCTCTGGTTGAAAAACTTGCCCAGCAGTACCGCACCGATGAGGAATGCACTTGCACTAACAATCAGATACACCACATTCCACAGGTCCACTTCGCCCGTCTTGGCCAAACTTGCCACGACAGCGAGCACGATAATGCCGAGTACGTCGTCCATCACCGCTGCTCCGACGATAATCTGTCCCTCCGTTGATTTCAGATGCCCTAGCTCTGAGAGCACCTTTGACGTAATACCGATGCTGGTAGCGGTCAGCGCGGCTCCCGCAAAAATGGAGGGAATCAGTGGGACGTGGAACAGCGTCACCAGACCGATGGTGCCAAGGGCAAAGGGAGCTACCACGCCGATCACCGCCACGATCGCCGCCTGATAGCCCACCTTGCCCAATTCTCGCAGATCAGACTCCAGGCCGATTTCAAACAGCAGCACGATGACGCCCAGTTCCGCCAGTACCGAAATCACCTCGCTCTGGCTCTGGAAAATGTGCGCCCCTGCCGCCCCGTCCAGATTGCCCAGCCACTGGAGTGCTGACATAATCACCGAGTCACTGGCCGTGGCTCCAGATTCCGGAAACATAATCAGGTGTAGTGCCGAGACGCCGACCAGTACACCGCCAACCAGTTCTCCCAGTACTGGAGGCAGGTCTAACCGTTTCGAGAGTTCGCCGCCAAGTTTGCTCATCAAATAGATGACGACCAGGGTTAACAGCACGCCCGCCAGCACAAACGAACCGTACTCGGATTCGGGGGTTTGGGCAAACAGAAAGGGGGGCGAGAGCCATATATCGACACCGTAGAGTGCCAGTCCGTTGGGCAGTAAATTCTCAATCATTTGGATGAAGATCTGATATAGATAAAAATCTATTGACTATGATTTTGCGTTAATCTAAATCTATGGCTTGACTGGAACTGCTGCAACCGGAAATTGCTTATAGATTTTTATGTATTTCAACAGCTTTGCCTATGAATTTAATTCAGTGCGATTTCTGTATTCAGGCCTAATAGAGTTGTTGTGAAACAGTGAGTCATCAGTCAGTGATTGTGGGGAACTGGTGATTGTGTGCTCTCAACTTATGCTGCCTCCAGGTAGAAGTTTCATCGTCCAGCAGCGGTGACCATCGAGCAGTCATCAAATTCTTCGATGCGGTTGCGATAGACCTGATGGGCAATGCCACAGCGTTTGAGAACCGGCAAAGGCCCACTCGCCCGCGGGCGCGATTCTCCGCTTTCTGCTCGCCTGTAAGCTGCTAGCCTCGCGGCTTTTTGTGGGGTGATTCGACATTGCCCCCCTCGTTGTGCAGCTCGCAAAAGCCCAGGTCAGCCTGTCTCAGTATCTCCTCAGGGCTCCACTCCGCCCAGTCTTCCTGATTCAGGATGCCTTTATCATTGTGCCGACCCGCATAGGCATGACTGAGTATCAGGATTTTGCGGTCTAGTTCAACCCAGGCCAGATGTGAGCGGGGATGACGCTTCCTCTTGTCACAGTCGTTCGCTTGCTGCTGGTCCTGGTCCTTGGGCGTTGGACAGGGCGATCGGTCGCATCGAGGATGACCCGCTCGACTTCGGGAAAGGCTGCTACAAACTCCGCCATACTGCATAGCTGCCACTTTGGCAGACCAGCAAGGTTAAACGTCGGATAGCACTTGAAGTAAAACAGGATATAGATCAATGTGTCTTCGACGCTCGCCAGTCGAGGCTTGCGCCCACCGACCGCCGCCCGTGCTCTGGGCTTCGAGCTATGACGCGGCATGGGGGCTTGGACAAGGGTTTGCGCAAACAAGGGCTGGAGAACGTCAAGGGCGTTGAGATTCAGGCCAGTCACGGCTCGCAGCAGTCGGTCATCACTTTTGACACTGACATTTCACAGGTTCTCTCAACAACCCGAATGATTTTCAAAGCCTGGTTCTACAAGACTTTCATCAATAGGAGCGAGATTTGAACAATTTTGATTTCGCTGCGTTCGGCAGCAATTTGGTGGCCCTCACGAACGAGGGCATGGTTTTCTAACCGCGATCGCAGTCGACAAGTTGGCTTGAAAGGTAAACGTTACTGACGTTCATACCGGAAGCTCAACTGCAATGTCAGTCTGCTTTTCAGCGGTTAAGAATGGAACACTCCAAAAATAGTAGAATGCTTACACAATAAGCGTTTTAGGGTGTCTGATAACTTATCTTTCTCTAAGTACCAACCTGTGAAATGTGGGCTGTAAATTAGTGACGAGCATATTCGCGGGTAAGGAATAAGGGCTATAGCCCTTGCGTCATGCGGGTTTCAACAAAAGCCCATGACGAGAATTGAACTCGTGACCTCACCCTTACCAAGGGTGTGCTCTACCGCTGAGCTACATGGGCCAGCGTGGATGGGCCGAGCTGGATTCGAACCAGCGTAGGCATAGCCAGCGGATTTACAGTCCGCCCCCATTAACCACTCGGGCATCGACCCGCCATCCACGGTTGTTAATCCTAACATAACAGATGCCCCTTACTGCGAAAACCTTCGCTAGGTTCTGGGCCGCTCACGCGCGTTATGCCACTGTGACTGGATGGCTGATTTCCATCACAAATATGGCAGTCAGGAGTGAAATAGTCAGCTCTGCAGGATACTCAGAGTTGGCCTAAAGCCATTTGCAAATTGGGGGACTCTTTCACGGCAAGATTTGGGCTGGGGGCGTGATCCCGCGTTTGACTAAGCCCGCATCCAGCTCCTGCAAAAAACCAAAGTCTTTAGCGGGCAAGGGGCGATCGCTGGCCTCAGAGCTAGCCCCAGTCATCGCGGCAAAAGCCGTCTGGAATTCCCTTGGCCCCAATCCAATTGGCGCCTCTAAATGACAGGGAATCACTCGCTCAAAGTGCCATTGGCAGACTCGGTCGACCCAAGCTTTGACCTCATCCAGGCCCCGGTTGAAAATGAGCGTTTGGAGAACGGGGGCAACAAACGGTCGCCCACCACCATGTAGCGCCTCAAAAGACATTGCCCAGTCAGGTTGCCAACAAAAAGGGTAAAGGCCAAAGTATGCTCTTCTAGAGCGATCGGGCGCATCTTTTGCGGCCCGAAAAGCCGCCCATAGCGTCGGAGTATCGAGCGCATTTGGACGAAAGAAAAAAGCAAATAATGCAATCCGATGCCAGCCTCGCAGGCGGTTTGCTGGCGTATCGACAACGGCCTCGGCGGCGTGATCGCGAGCGTGAAACAGGAGTGGATAAGGGTCAAGCTGAAGGATGCTAGGCGGCTCATAGGGCACCGAGACCAAGGCATCGGTCAACAGCAGGGTGCGAGTTTCTCGATGAAACAAAGCGACTTCGACAAACGGACCTAGCCCTAGCTTGATCGGCCCTAGCGTTGCCCAATCAAACTCCTCAGTAAACGGGACGAAGATGTCGTCAGTCAGGACCTGGGTTCGTTGGGGGGGCAGTCCTAACCAGCTCAGGGGTAAATTAAGCGGAAAGCTCCATTGCTCAGGCGCGACATAGATTTGCGCTTGGGGAAAGCGGCGGGCAAATGGCCCCACAAACACTTTGTGTTCAATTCCCGTGGTGGTGGATTGGATGATGTATCGAACGGAGCCGTAACGTGCCTCTAGCGATCGCACTAGGGCGATACATTCGGGTGTCGGCGCTACCGGTGAATAAACCAGTAAACCGCCTGCGCGAAGCCGAATGATCGTCATGCGAATGGGCACGACGACATAAAAAATCCCCTGATATTGGTCAAAGATCCAAACCTTCTCTTTGACAACTTCCTGCATCAGGGTCGGACGTTGACCATAGGGATAGAGCGGCACCACTGGCCAAAAGGGCCATGAGCGAGCCGAGCGATCGTCACTGGCTACTTGCTGCGAAAAAAAGTCTTGGCCCGCCATACTGCTCAAAGATTCATACCCTATTGAATTGTAGAGACTTCTGTCAATAATTTAGAAAGAGTACGGTCAGTCAGCACTGCTACGGCAGAATCTTGCAATCGGCGGATAGACGTGCAGAATTAAAAGTCCCGCTGAGCAAGACTTCTGACAATTCAAGCGGCTCAACTCTAACTGTGACTGGTTTCGCTCAGCGTTTTATCACGACATAACTGGTCATTAGCGCGCGACCGTAGCGTGCTGGGGCGGCCACGCTACGGTCACAGAGACAGATATTGGCGATTAAAGTTACGAGATCGCGTCGGCAGTTGCTGCCACGGTGGGGGCAAGTTCCTCAACTTCAGTGCTATGCACAACCAAAACGGAACAAGCGGCATGGTGCATTACATAATTGCTCACGCTACCCAAGAAAAATTCACTCAACCCTGACCGACCTCGGTTACCGATCACAATGAGGTCTGCTTGCCAGCTTGTGGCTACATCACAAATGACTCTGCCTGGGTCGCCGGCAGTTTGCGTAAACTCAGTTTTAATGCCTTGTGCAGAGGCATTGGCGGCTAACTGCCGCAGTTCGCTAATGCCTTCACGTTCATAAGTTTCCCATCGTTTTTGATACGTGTCCCAAGCCACACCGTCGCTAATGGGATAGTAAGAGTGATAAGCCCTGACGGGTAATCCAGGGCTGCCTTCTTCGTAGGCAGACAGTGCATGAACGATCATCAAATCAGCTTGCATGAGCTTGGCTAAGTCAATTGCCTTGCTCAACAAATGAGTTCGCAATGACGAATGATCAACAGCTACTAAAATCTTTTGATACATAACAGCCTCCTTGGATACAGGGCTACTTGCTGACAACAACGATGCCTTGAGTCCCAACTGCGGCGCATCCTCCACGTTTGACCGTAGGGAGCAAACTCAGAGCCGACTCAACCGCTGACGACGATGGTCGAGCATGTCTGTAAAGGTCAAAAGTCTGGCAACTCCCCAGAATTGCTTTACCGCTTAACTGCATTTTAAAGCGCTCCTTTTCTAGGGCTGGAATAGGCTTAACATGCGATCGCAACTTGCAACAAAAGCCAACTCTCTAGAGATGGCAACTGTATCCGATCCTCTAAACTCCATGCCGCTAGCATCGAAAATCTACGACCCTAAGGCTTTAAGGCGTCATCCAAAATTTGGCGAGCCGCTTCTGCCTGCGATCGCGCATCGCGATATTTCAAATTGCTTTGAGCAAAACTCTTGAGCGTCTTAAAGCCATCTTTCAAACTAGCAATTTGCTCTTCAGAAATCGGTTCATCTGTAAACAGTAAGTCAATGAGCTGCCTGACAGCCAAGGCTTCTCCACGCGAGTCCTGCATTTTCATCTTGAGGGTGGCCAGGTGACTCAATACCTGGACAGCTTCGACCACGGTATCTTCTTGGCTCTTGATATCAGCCGTAGGCTCAGGCGTTTTCACTTCAATAAACTGTTGAGGGTCAAATCCGTCAGCCAAGTTGGTTGGCAACTTGCCATCATCCATCAGTTCTACCAACTGATCCATGGCCTTTTCACGAGCTTTACGAGAATCTTTACCCGAAATATTAAGAATCACCTCTGGACTCTGAGCAAGTGTGTATTGAACCATGACACCATGTATTAGTTCTTTATATGTGTTTGGCGTCCAGCTACTGCCGATGCCCCTCAATCCCTCTTCAAAAGGGGGACTTCCAAACCTATGAGGTACTAGCCCCCTTTTGAAGGGGGCGGCGACAGCGAAGGGTTCTACGGCACGCCAAACAGATACAGTTCTTTTGAACTACATTATTTTAGCTTATGCTCATGGCTACGACCGTTAAGGCATGTGTAGCTAAATTTAGCGCCCAGAGCGGCTCAAGTCATTGCGGCTGCCATCAAGTAAGCCGACGACTACGACCTGATCGCAGGCGGTCAACGTGTCAACCGGCAAAGTTACAGCGATACAGAATCGATGGAGAAGCTATAGCGGTGCCCACTTAAGTTAAGTACAGATTCGTAATCAAGACAGCTCTGCGACGGATACCTGGTGTACTTAATTGATCTAGGCACCGCTATGTATTTACCTCGTCGTTCGAGTGGGAAACCCGCCAACGCGTTTTGCGCTGCCTTCTCAAAGACTGATGACCCGAAACCAAGAACCGACAAATCAGGCAGACGGTGGCTGCTCGTTAGAGTCCGTCGCTGGGGTGGCTACAGGCTCAGGAGTGTCACTGTCAGCTGCATCATCAGCGTTTGCGTCACTTGCGGCTTGCGCTTTTTCCGCTTTTGCCTGAGCGCGCTCTTCCCGCTTTTTCCGCTCAGCTTCCAGCACTTCTGCCATCAGGGCCTTTGCTTGCATCATTTTGTCGAGGTTGCTGCGATACAGTTCGATATCTTTTTGCAGCTTGTCAAAGGATATTCCTAGTACTTCAGCGGCCTCCTTCATAAAGGCCATTAGCGGCTCTTTGTCTTTGACTAATTCGGAGTCAACTTTTGCGGTGAGGGTGTAGAAGCCAATCCCAAAAGCTCGGCTGTACTTAAAGCGATCGCGCTCAGCAATGCCCTTTAAGATGCCTGCTAACCCGTCAGTATTAGCCTCAGTCAAGTTGCCGAGCAGGCTTTTGAGGGCGTCAAGAGACATGCCATCGATCGTACTT
Organism: Cyanobacteria bacterium P01_F01_bin.56; assembly: GCA_039185935.1. Taxonomy (GTDB): domain Bacteria; phylum Cyanobacteriota; class Cyanobacteriia; order Phormidesmidales; family Phormidesmidaceae; genus Halomicronema. The sequence goes on from JBCDAJ010000144.1 coordinate 7,559, forward strand.
AGGGCTTGTTGAGCGTCGTTGCGATACTGCTCAGGGGTCGATTCAACAGACCTACACAAGGCCACAAAAATAGGTTCAACATCATCCTCTGGGCGATAACCTTCCATAAACGTGTCAAAAGTGGTCACAATGCCCAATGCGTAGATGGCATCATAGGCAAAGTCGCCACTAACTGAAAGGAGATGCATCTCCACCATGAGTTCCTCGACGACGCGGCGATATACCGACGTGACGGGGCGATCAAAATTTTCGTAAAAAGTGCGTTTGGTGTCAGATACAGTGCGAACGTTGCTCACAAGACTTTGCCGAGAATACAGCTATACCATTCTCACCTTTTGCAGCCGCTTTGCCAAGGGCTCAGCGCCAAGGTATTTATCGCCCTGCTGGTTCCGGTCGACTGGATAGCGAGGCTGGCTATCTGCATGGTTCTGCTCGATAAATCATGCTGTCTTCAAGCCTTGATCTCTGGGCGAATAGGCGTGATGTGCCATATACTGCTGCGGCCCTTCCTGACGACATTAATGCCGTTAGCAAGCGTTGCCATCTGGTCACACCGACTGATCAGGCCACTAGATTAGCCAGACTGTTGCAGCGAAGGGGGGGGATCAACGACCCGTTTTTGGTGTCGTTGCTCTTCTAAGGCCAACAAAATTTGCTGGTGGCGATCGCGGTTAATGGGGTACCGATAGGCAAACCATAAGCTGCCGAGTAATAAAATCGCCGGCAGCGGCCCAATCAGCAAGCGAATTGTCCAGAGGGCCGCTGGTGGCTGTGCTTCAGCGCCCGCAATAAAACCGGCTAAATCTAAAAAGACGCCTGAGGCAAACAGGGCGATCGCCACGCCAAATTTTTGTAGAAACACCACAGCACTGAAATAGAGGCCCTCTCGACGGAGTCCGGTCTGTAGCTCATCTAGATCAACGACATCGGGCAGCATGGAAAACGGCACCATATACATGGTTGCCACCCCCATGCCCGCAAAAACACCCAGCAGATACATGATGAAAACGTTTTCTGACTGCACAGTCATCAGGGCAAACAAAGCCAAAACTGCCAGGGGGGCACCCATCAAAAACACCGTGCGTTTATCACTGAGTTTGGCAACGCGCTCCCAAATGATGACCATGGCGATCGCTGTCCCTTGCACCGTCAGTGCCATCCGGGCAAAGTGACTCTCCGGCAACTCCATCCAAGCATCCACAAAGTATGGCAGCATCACAGCCGTTAGTTGAATTCCAACCCAACCGCAGAGATACAGCCCGAGAATTTTGCGAAATGCCGCATTGCGAAAAACGCTGCGGATCTCAGGCAACAAAAATTGGGATGAGGTGTTAGGCGCGGGACGAGCGCGATGAGCCTGAACCTGCCAATAACGGCGATAGGTGCCGATAACGCAAACGCCAATCATCAAAACAGCAGGCACAGCAGAGAGCTTGCCGAGCAAACTGAATTGAGCCTCCGGGCCAATATCTTGGTCAAACACCATCTGCGCCATGGCCAACCCCAAAATGCTGCCACCGATGCTAAAAGCCGACTTCATGCTGATTAACGCGGTGCGCTCATCGTAGTTATCTGAGAGTTCGGCAGCGAGGGCAGTGTAGGGTAGCTGCACGGCGGTGAGACAGGCAAAGGCCACTAAAGACAGGGTGGCGTAATAGATAAAAAGGCCCCATTGAGTCTCAAGCGGCGGTACCGTCCATAACAGGACAAAGCAGATTGAAAGAGGAACTACCCCGATCAACATCCAGGGATAACGGCGACCCAGGGGCGATTGCGTGCGATCGCTCAGCCAGCCAACCAGAGGGTCGTTGATGGCGTCCCACAAGCGGCCAAACATCAAGACTGTCCCGGCGAGTACAGGCGTCAGGTCTGCCACTTCTGTAAAAAAGTACAACAAGAAAAATGCCGACAGACTAGACGGGACTGCCGCTGCCAACTCACCAGTACCGTATGCAAACTTGACTAAAAAAGGCAGAGACGGCAGTTTCCGCAAAATCGTGTGCTCCCGGATGCCGCTAATCAGTGCGCCCACATCCACTGCCCTTCATCCTGTCCTGAAATTAGGAAACTTTGCAACTGCAAAAGAGAGCATCCCAGCTGAAACCGGCCTCAAAAGTGCTTCAGCGCGTCATCATTTAGGCTCGAAAATCTTTGCCAGTAAGCTGTTCTAGATTCGCATTTATCGTTGATCGACCAGGGGCTGGTAGCCGCTCAAGACAGGAATTTGAGGCGATGACAGTCCCCCTAAATCACACTGCACCGGCGCTCAAAACGACCAATGGGAAGCCAGCGAGCACCGGCTTCCCATTAAGAGGAATATTTCCAACGCTGCCAACGCTGCATCGTGATCGCTTAAGCACCACTCATCAAGCGACGGAGACCTGTCCAGCCAATCACAATGTAGGCGATCGACATCAGCAAACTGCTGATTGAAATCCGCGCTGCTGATTTAATGGCTTCTTGACGTACTTGCGAACGGGCATCTTCTTGACGAGTGCCAATCTCCGTCTCAATTTCCTGAGCGGCTTCGCCCGCCCTTTGAGATAAGAACTCATTCAACCCGTCAGGATTGCCTTGAAATTGCTGAATCTCTTCAGGAAGCTGCCCCGCCGCGATCGCCTGCTCCAACAGAGCATCATCCTGAAACAAGACTTCGAGCTGACTCAACTGCTGGCTCAGCTCACCTTCAAGGCGCTGGCCCAACTGCTCTCGGGCCTGGTTGGCTTCTCGGGAAACTTGAGCCAAGGCATCTTGTGCCGTGATGCGTACGTTATTGACGTGCAAAAAGGTGAGCAATAAGAACACAAGCCCTAAGAGGCTGGAGATGGCACAGGCCCAAAATCGAAAATCTGTCAGCAGATTTCCCGATGATTTGGCGGTACCCGCACTGCGGTCGATCCAATAGCCAGCTAGCAGCAAAGCAATGCCGACCAGCGGCACAATGCCTCGGTCAACGATTTGCGTAGTCGCATTGAGCTGCCATTGAGAATCCAAGAAATTGGGGGGAATCAACAGTACGAGGAAGTCTAGCAGAGCTGACAGAATGGTAACGATACCGACTAACTTAAGAGCGGTGGCCGCGAGAGGAGAAGCGGCAGCACTATCAAAGGTCTTTTCAGCATTCATAAAGATTTTCTGGGCTAATGTTCAAAATAGTTTGCCCCATGTGCACTGAATTGAATCAGCGTTGTCAATAAAGGGCAGACAATGAGTTTGTCGTTGTCTTTGGGCAGATGATTTCGCCCAAAACAACTTCTCAAAAGTACACCCAAACGCTGTGCCGAGTAGCATTGTGGGAGGAAAGTTTAAAACTCTGGACAGAAGTCATGAGCTGGTCTCAGCCTTTCCGGATGAAGACTCAGAAGCGATGAACGAAGTGAATTTACGGCTGGTTGACACAGCGCCAATCACCTATGACGCTGCTTTGAGTTAGGCCTTGAGTACTGAGCTCAAAGCAGCGCCCCTCAGTTTTCGATGGGCATCAGTTGTTCCAGATTTTCGGGGTTGATTTCATAGGCGGCCCCAAAACCAACGACAAACCTGCCCCCCTGAGGAAGGAGTTGAAAAATTTGAAAATCTGGCAATTGCCGCAGCATCTCGATCAGGTTGCCAAACCGCTGTTTAAATCGGTCGGCCAGCCCGGTCCACTGAGGGTCATGGCGCTCGATTAAATTGACGGCGCAGTCATACATCAAGCGACGACGAGCAAAAATCTGTTTGGTTTGAGTTTCATCTTCGATCAGCAAAATGCCTGCTTGGGGAGTCTTCTGCAGGTTTTGAGTGTGGCTAGAGAGACCGCTCACAAAAATATAAAAAGTGCGATCGCGCCCCATGACAAAAGGAGTGTAACTGGCTTGCGGTTGCCCCTCAGGAGTCACGGTGCTCAGCATTAAACTCTGCACCTGATTCGGAAAATCTACGTAGGTGGATTGAACCTCAGAGAAACTAACCATGCAATAATTCGTTACGATGTCAACGTGCTTTCTTTCATCATCTTATGTCTCTCACGTCTTTCCTAAACCGATTAACCGTAGATTTGGATTTTGCCCAGCAGCAAGCCTTGCAAGCTGGTGAGGTGGTTATGCTTGGTAGTGAGGGCACGTATACCGTGCTATCGCTGGTGTCTGCCCCAGTTAGAAGCGTGTGGGACGTTTTGAGTAATTACGAGCGATTTCCGGAGTTTTTACCTTCCGTGGTGAGCAGTCGCATACTCGAAAGACGCGATAACCGGGTATTAGTGGAGCGTAAAGATAGTCGAAAACTGGGTATCCTCCCCATTCGGGTCAAGATTGTGACCGAAAATGTCGAGCATCCCTACGATCGCATCGATTACCGCATGGTTGATGGCACTCTGGACGAGATGAACGGGACTTGGGAACTCACCCCTGTTGATGGAGTCGGTGGTGAAGCCGCGACCCTATTAACCCAACAAATTGTTGCCAAGGCCAGCATGGGGCCATTACAACCCTATTTCTATGAAGTGTTTGAAACCGGGCTGCAAGAAATGACGACCAACCTCCGGTGTGAAATGCAGCGTCAACAGCTGGCAGCACAAAGCTAACCCCCAAAAAACACCAACAACGCTGTGCTCCAGCGGATGCTGACCCTAAATTGCTATGTGTGGTCGATTTGCCCAAACCCATGACGGCGATAATGTCGCCCGCGCTTTTCAATTAGCGGTTACACCTGAGCTATTGCCTCGCTACAACATTGCGCCTAGCCAGACCGTTTCGGTCATTGTGCAATCGCGGCGGTCTGGCGATCGCCTGCACCACCATAAACAATGGGGACTGATACCTGGCTGGAGTCAGGATGTCCGCGTGGGTTACAAGCTGATTAATGCGCGCTCCGAAACGGTGGCGGAAAAACCGGCCTTTCGCCGAGCGTTTCAGCAGCGTCGCTGCCTGATTGTGGCAGATGGATTTTATGAATGGCAACAAGCGCCTCAGGGGAAAGCCAAGCAGCCTTACCTTATTCGTTTAAGAGAGGGTGCGCTCTTTGCTTTTGCCGGTTTGTGGGAACAGTGGCGATCACCAGAAACGGACGAAACCCGATTTTCTTGCACTATCTTGACGACTACGGCAAATGTCGTCATGGCTCCCATTCACCCGCGGATGCCAGTCATTTTATCCCCTTCAACCTATGACGCTTGGCTAGACCCTACCCATTACAATCGGGGCAATTTAGAGGCTTTATTGCAGCCCTATGATGCAGCGGCCATGCAAGCGATCGCGATCAGCACGGCAGTCAACAACCCTCAACATGAAGATGCCGCCATTCAGCACCCCATTTTAGCTACATAATTTTGGGGCTAATTAGAGCTAGAATTCCTGCCCATAAAAGATTTCAGCCCCTGGCTAATCAGGTTATGCAGGCACACTCATGCGTCCCCCACCAGGTTTCTAAAATTAATTGATGATCTGCCCTGACCCTGGCTCTACAACAACGAACTTGGTGTGCAACTGCGTGAATGTGGCCCCGCCCGCAATTGCCGAGATCAACGGAGAGAGTACGGCCTGCCGATCACCCATATCGAAGCAGCTAAAAGCTACTGGTAAGAACCTTTAGCCAGATATTAATTCTTTGTTAAACAAGAGTTTGTCTGTCCTTAAGCAACATTGTTGATGATGACAATTAGAAACATCTAGTGAAAGTGTAGCTCTGGGGCTTTTCTTCTTCGCAGAAGTGCCCCAGCCCTGGTAAAACTATCCGAGACATTCCGATGACGTTCCGTAGGTGGCCAGTCGTGTCTGCACAACCTTCTTTGCTGTCAAGCACTACTCAACGAACTTCTCAAGGAGATTTTGTCGCGGTGCTAGAGCAGCTCTATCGAGAGCGCACGCTGACACCTTATGCTGCCGGTCAGACGATGCCACTGCGGGTTAATGAGGTGCTGATTGTATGTCGGGGGGTCGTGCAGCTTTACACCATTCAGCAAGATGGCAGCGAGACCTTGTTAGGCTTGGCTGGACCGTCGATGCCCATTGGCTTACCGCTAACAATTGTGGACCCTTACTGGGCCACGGCTCTAACCGATGTAGATGTTCTACCGTTGCTCATTGCCGAGGTCGAATCTTCACCCTTGCTGATGGCGGGCATTTGTCGTCATATGATGCTGCGTTTACAGCAGTCAGAGGCTTGGTTAGCGATCGCGGGCAAGCGATTGGTGGCTGATCGCCTGCGACAATTGCTGCTCTTAATCGCTCAGGAATTTGGACAGGTTGAAACCGGCGGCGTGCGCGTGCCAGTAAGATTGACTCACCATCAGCTGGCCACGGCGATCGGGACGACCCGTGTAACGGTGACCCGCCTGCTAAAAGATTTCAAGCATGAAGGCTGGCTACAGACTCAACAGCGCTATCTGATTGTGCAGCTTGAGCAATTGCGAGATAGCGGCTGGAATCGCATGTACCTATAGCTCCCCTTAAGCCGCTGATTGATCAGCATACTGATGCCGTCGAATCAGCTTGGCGGTCAGATGACCAGACAAACTTAATTCGCAAGTTGCCGACATCCGCTGCGTCGCTGACTAACGCACCGACTTGGGGGTCGACTTTGATCCCAAATTCGACTTCACAGGTGTCTGGGGGCTTGGGCAGCTTGGCCAGGGTTTCTGCAGTTCTATTCGCCAGCGCCTGGATTGTACCCATTGCTTGGCCTAATGCCTGAGCTGATTTGGCTGCCAGCTCTTGAGGATGCCGAGCAGTCGCAGTCGTGCTACCGCGCGGGTCTTTCATTTCAAACAGCACAATAGACTCTTCGGAGGAGGTCACGGTTTGAATGATGTCGCTGGGCATGGCCGAGATAAATGGTGGACGATCGCGCATTGATTGTAATCAAAAACGCGGGTGGTCGGATGACGACTCCAACCCATATAGCTGGGGGCAGGCTACCTTTCAGAAATCGCCAAGGATGATTTGTTCAAAACCGGCGAATCTCTGGCCCCATTGTTGAAACAGACCTTGATGAGGCCTTCCAACGACTTGAGCAGCTTATTTATCTCTTGGAAAGCGTTGGCCAAGTATTAGGCACTATAGCCCTTTCACAGTCAGGATTTGAACGCTAAGTGAGCACCGGTTCTGTTAGCGGAAAAGACCCAGGACGTGGGACGAGTCCCCAGGAAACGGGAGCTTTCACGGTAGTATTTGGGTGGTGTTAAGAAATCTTGAGTCATGGTTGAACGTCCTATCAAGAAGTCAGAAAAAGCTGCTCGTGAAGCGCAGGAAGGCAGTGGCGATCGCGAGGGGCGTAGCAATGACCGCCGGGGCCGCGATCGTAAAGGTCGTAAAGGGGGTAAAGGCCGCGGCCGTCGCGATCGCGAAGAGAAGGCGCCAGCCGTACCGCCAGCCTTGATGCGGGGGCCAAGGCCAAAACCGAAAGTTGAAGAGCCCGAACCGGAGCCAGAAACTGCAGCGGAGGCGGAAGCGACTGAGGCAATTGAGGCAACTGAGGCAACTGAGGCAATGTCAGAAACGCCAACTGATGCGCCTGAGGCTACTGAGGCGCCTGCGGAAACCACAGCTGATCCTACCTGAAACGCCAAAATAGCCAAAAAAAATCCCCAGTCGCTTGACCGGGGATTGCTATCAGGGTGCATCTACCATTCCACTGTTCTTTGATCCAAGAGGCTATCCGGACGGCTCTCGCATTTTTCAGCAGATTCAGTAAATTTGCGGGGAATTCGGAGCTGCTGATAGATATGCGTAACCAGTAACGGCAGACCTCATCAGTAGGAGGCCCGAGCGGCTTGAGCGCCTCCTAATTTTGCTGGTTAGTCCTGCTCGCGGGCAAGATACCCGCCCTAAACGCGCTGTATGGATAATAAATCTGGGATGCGCTAGCAGCTTGGATTCTTTAAAGGCTAGTGAATAAGATGGCTTATCGTATTGCCGTCGTCGGTACGGCTGGTGCCGGTAAAACGCCCTTAGCAAAAGCTATAGCGGAGGTGCTGGATATTCCTCATGTGGAGTTGGATGCTCTCTTTTGGTAGCTCAACTGGCCACAGACCGATACATGGGAGTTTCTAGAGCGGTTTGAGGCAGCGGCGGCGGGAGATGATTAGATTATCGATCTCAATTACCTCCGGGCACGACTGATGGTGTGGGAACAAGCCAGCACGATTATCTGGCTTAAATAGAGAAAATTTGTAACTGCCTACGTCCCCATTACCAGTTTTGGTGTTTTACCCTGGACAGCATCAGAGAGAACTTCTAGGAGATTCAAGCCTCGTTTGCGAGCAGTTGATAGTACAGAGCGAATAACGGCAAATGTTCTGGCCCCTTCAC
>JBCDAJ010000145.1:0-15638 GCA_039185935.1 Cyanobacteria bacterium P01_F01_bin.56
AAATCGGCGACAACCAAACGCCTCAACCACCTACGCAATGCCGCAGGCACCCCGGTGTGGCAGCGCAATTATTACGAACACATCATCCGCAGTGAAGCGTCCCTGCAACGGATTCGGCAATATATTCAAAACAATCCAGCGACCTGGCAAGATGACCAGCTAAATTCGTCGAATCCATCAAGGGTTTAGCGAGATCGCTCATCGGCAACAGCTTCATAGGTTAGCGATCGCCCCTGAACATCCGAGGGGAATGCCATCAGTAACCCTTGCAGACCGCAACCCGATTGATCCCGCGATCGCGAACCATCAAGCGGCCACGCGATCGCATGGCCGCTTGATGGTTCCCGGTGTCTTTCTCTTGTGGTGATGCAAGTGCAAGAGGCTGGGACTGCCGTCACCCGCGATCGCCACTTTCACACAACCGGTTTCCGCACTTTGAGGACAGCAGTTTAAGGACACGCTCGCAATAAAACGACCCTAGCCACCCTCACACCCTGCGACTTTCACCACCGGGGAGGTTGCTTCTCAGCCGAGCCCCTAACCCTCAAACGGCTAGCAAGTGCTGCTCTGGTACCTGCACTTGCGATAGCCAATCCTTGAGGCTGTCGCCTTCAATGACCTCGGCCTCTAGCAAATGCTGGGTAATGGTTTCCATCAGGTCGCGATTCGCCTTGAGAATCGCCAGCGCCCGTTCATGACCGGCTTCCACCAGGCCCTTCACCTCTTGGTCGATCGCCTTGGCCGTTTCCGCACTGACCGATCGCCGGGGGTTGGGCATCATGCCATTGTCTAAAAAGGCGTTTTGGTTACCGCGATCGTAGGCTAGCGGCCCCAGTACCTGACTCATGCCGTAGGTGGTCACCATTTGTTCAGCCAGATCCGTGGCTCGCTGCAGGTCGTTTGCGGCTCCAGTGGTAATGCTGCCAAAGACAATTTCCTCCGCCGATCGCCCGCCCAACAGCGTGGCAATTTGGCCCTTCAGCTCCGCATCGTTCCGCAAGAAGCGGTCTTCTGTGGGCAGTTGCAGGGTGTAACCGAGAGCGGCCATGCCGCGTGGCACGATGGAAATTTTGGCAACCTGATCGCTGCCGGGCATCACGGCGCCAACTAGGGCGTGACCAACTTCGTGATAAGCGACGATCTTTTTCTCGGAGTCGTTGAGCACACGACTCTTTTTCTCCAGTCCGGCCACGACTCGCTCGATCGCCTCGGCAAAGTCGGATTGCTCCACTGCCGGACGATTATTCCGAGCGGCTAACAAAGCGGCTTCGTTGACCAAATTAGCGAGGTCTGCCCCGGCAAAGCCTGGCGTGCGGGTGGCGATCGCCTTCAAATCCACCTGGTCTGACAGCTTCACCCCCTGCGCGTGAATCGCTAAAATCGCCTCGCGCCCTTTAACATCGGGGCGATCGACTAGCACCTGGCGGTCAAATCGACCCGGTCGCAAAAGGGCGGGGTCGAGGGTTTCGGGGCGGTTGGTGGCGGCCAGCACGATCACCGTCGTATCGCCCGCGCTAAAGCCGTCCATCTCCGTCAGCAATTGGTTCAGCGTTTGCTCTCGTTCGTCATTGCCGCCATAGAAGCCGCCGGAACTGCGGGATTTGCCAATGGCGTCCAGCTCGTCAATGAAAACGATACAGGGGGCTTGCTTTTTCGCCTGTTCAAACAGGTCGCGCACCCGCGAAGAACCGACCCCGACAAACATTTCCACAAATTCGGAACCGGAAATGCTGAAGAAGGGGACTCCGGCTTCCCCGGCTACGGCCTTAGCAAGCAGGGTTTTACCGGTTCCCGGTGGCCCCACCAACAAGACTCCTTTGGGAATTTTGGCCCCGAGTTGGGTGAACCGTCGCGGCGTTTTGAGAAAGTCGACAATCTCCACCAGTTCGGTTTTTGCCTCTTCGACCCCCGCCACATCGGTAAACGTGGTTTTAGTGGCCTCATCTTCGACATAGGCTTTGGCCCGGCTTTTACCAATGGAGAGCACCCCCTGAGAACCGCCGCCGCCACCTCGCATCAAAAAGAAGCGCCACACCGCGACAAAGATCAGCGGGGGAATCACCCAGCCGAGAATGTTGCCAAACCAGCGATTTTGCACGGGCACTGCGGCGAATTCGACGCCATTGTCTTGCAATACCTGGGGCAACTGCAGATCAAAAATGGGGGTGGTTTCATAAATGAGCCCCGGCTCCCCGGCTTCGTCCGCCACTTGGTAGCGAATCTGCTCTTGCCCAACCGAGGCCTTGAGCACCTCATGTTCTTGTACCCGGTGGATAAACATGCTGTAGGGTTCGCGGGGGGTTGTTGACCCAAACGCTTGGGGAAACAACAAGTTGACAATTAAGAAGGCAGTAGTGAGAAAAAACGCCAGGTTGATTAGTTGGCGAGAACGTGACGGTTGGGGATCTTTTTTAACGGGCATACGTAGCCTCCCAGATGCGACAGTGTCTAGCGGCAGGAAATTGGCCATGGCGTGGGCGATCGCCGATAAGTTCTATTGTACTATTTCGCGATCGCCCTTCAGACTAATGGCATCCCTTATGGAAATGATTCTGTTATCCGGCTCCATCTCCAATATCGGTGAATCAAAATGCGATACTGCAATCAGTTCACTGCGCTTTACACTTCTTGATCTTGGCAATGGGACTGTTTCCTTCAGAGGGCAAAAACCGCCCGCCGACGGTCGCAAAATCCGAAACGCATCCATTTTCGCGATCCGCTAAGGCGACAGCGCGAGCCGAGCCGGGTCGTCGTGGGTGGCGATCGCCCTGGCTGGCCGTGCTGATGGGCGGCTTGCTGATGGGGCTGACACCGGCTCCGGTCAATGCCTGGCCCCTTGCCTGGATTGCCCTGGTCCCCCTGTGGCGAGCGGTGGTGAATCCCGATAGTTCACCGTCGCTCTGGCGAGCGTTTGGGCTGGGCTGCTTGTGGAGTGCGACTTACCACGGCATTGTGCTCTCCTGGATTACCTACCTGCATCCGCTTACGTGGATGGGGGTGCCCTGGCTCGCCAGCGTTGGGATTGCGTTGTTTGCCTGGGCCTTTATTACCGGCTTGGGTACGCTCACCTTTGGCCTGTGGGCGGTACTGCTGCGGTGGACGAGCGATCGCTGCCAGCTCAGTTGGGGCAGTCGCCTGCTCATGGGGACCGCACTGTGGTGTCTGCTAGAAACCTGCCTGAGTTGGGGACCCTTGGCGTGGCCGTTTTTGTCCCTCACGCAGAGTCCGGGAAACTTGTGGATTGTGCAGTTGGGACGATTGGCGGGGCCAGCGGCGATTACCGCAGCGATTGTGGCGGTCAATGGCTGTTGGGCTGAGATGAGCCTGAGTCCGGCTTTGTCTAAGGGACGTTTGAGCAAACCTTTTCTGGGGGCAGCATTGGCGGGTTTGCTGCTGCTCGTGGGACTACACAGTTTAGGCGGATTCCTCTATCAGCAGCCCGTGGGTGATCGCCCCACTGCCGCGTTGAAAATCGGCCTCATTCAGGGCAATATTCCTACCCGCGAAAAGTTGACCCCGGCAGGGACTCGCCAGGCGATCGCCGCCTATGCTGACGGCTACCGTGAACTGGTGGCCCAAGGCGCTGATGCGGTCTTGACGCCAGAAGGGGCCATGCCAGAATTGTGGACAAGCGATCGCCAACGCCGCAGTCCCCTTTTGCAAGCGGTGCGGGCCGCTGGTGTCCCCCTCTGGCTCGGCACGTTTCGCCCGGTTGGCCCCATTGCCAATCGGGAAATGACCCAGAGCCTGGTCAATCTGGATGCCCAAGGTCAGGTCACGAGTCAGTACAACAAGGTCAAGCTCGTGCCCCTGGGAGAATACATTCCCTTTGAAGCGACGCTGGGACGGCTGATTTCTCGACTATCGCCGGTCAGTAGCAGTTTACTACCCGGCCGCACCGACCAGATTTTCGCAACCCCCTTCGGCATTGCCGCGATCGGCATCTGCTACGAGTCGCCCTATAGTGAGCTGTTTCGGCGACAGGTGGCCAACGGCGCAGAGTGGATCATGACCGCTTCCAACCATGATCCCTATCCGTCTCGCATGATGTTGCAACACCATGCCTTAGACGTGCTGCGAGCAGTGGAGAGCGATCGCTGGGCAGTGCGCGTGACGAATACCGGCATTTCTGGGGTGGTGACGCCCCACGGCGACACGATTTGGCGGTCAGAGCCGAATGAGTATGTCACCTATCTCACCCAAATCTATCGTCGCCAGAGTCTGACGCTCTACGGGCGCTGGGGTAACTGGCTGACTTGGGGGTTGATGGCGCTCGCGCTGGGCAGAGTTCTCACTGCCCTCCGTAAAACCCCGTAGTTAACTTGATCAATAAAAAGGAAATCTTGCGGAATCTTGGCATTATCACGGAAAGATCATTAAAGTGACCTCAAGGTAGCTTTATTGCATCTTTACAAAGCACAGTCGGTTTTTAGGAAGCTGTTGTGCTTTGTGGCCGATTTTGAGTCCGTCCATCAAGTGTCATCTGCAGCAAATATTCCATTTATCGATAGCCACTTAGCACAACCTACGGACTGTTAGCTGGCGCGATCGCAGACCGGTTGCGATCGCCGTCAATATTGGTTTGAGTTGGGTCGCTATTGGTGCTGGGTCAATACAACAATCCGTTGTGAGGGATATGTCTGTAGCTTCTTACGCCACCAACCATGACCACACGATTTGTTATCGACTTGAATTGTTGCCTGGGCAAGTCAAACTGCGACTCTGGGAATCGTTAGCCCCAACGATGGAGCAGGTTGAACAGCCTTTGCCTTATTTATATGTGGCCAATTTCACCTTTAATACCGTCGCTGAAGCGGAAGCCTATCTCCGTGATTATTTGCTGAATAATGGCGCTTTTGATGTGCCCGATCGCGACTTTCCCCGGGAAGGCGCGATCGCGATTTTGCCCTATCCCACTTGGGGGAGTGAGTCCCCTTAGGGAGCGGCTTGAAAATAAAGTACCTGGGCAAGACTGTGGCAGGGTGGATGGGTAGCAGGGTCGGTGGGATGTTATTTAAGCGCAACTCCCTTAGCGTCGAATCTTTGCATGTAGTTATCCAACTACACCGACGATGAAACCAGCATAATCACCGGCAGAGAGTTGGATGTATGGCCCTTTTCAGAATCTCTCACCGGGAAATTCAACGCTTAAACGTAAAGCTGAAAGTAGCTCGAAATTAGCCACTTTCAGCCTTCGGGTTTTGAGAACTGGATTGAATGATGAGTAGCGACGGCGCATATCAACTTAGGCAACTATCGTTGCAATTTGATTTTCGCGGCTACGCTACGGCATCCTTGTCGAGGTTTTCGCGACGTAACTCGTCGAAATCCACGGCATCCTTATCCAGGTTTTCACGACGCAGCTCATCGAAGTCGATACCTTTAGCCAGCACTTCGTAAACAGCGTCCTTGTCGAGGTTTTCGCGACGTAACTCGTCGAAGTCCACGGCGTCCTTATCCAGGTTTTCACGACGCAACTCATCGAAGTCGATACCTTTAGCCAGCACTTCGTAAACAGCGTCCTTGTCGAGGTTTTCGCGGCGTAACTCGTCGAAGTCCACGGCGTCCTTGTCGAGGTTTTCACGACGCAACTCATCGAAGTCGATGCCCTTGACCTGAATTTCATACACGGCATCTTTTTCCAAGTTTTCGCGACGCAATTCATCAAAATCGATGGCGTCCTTTTCCAAGTTTTCGCGACGTAGTTCATCAAAGTCAATCGCGGCTTGAGTTGCCGGGGCAACAGCGATCGCGGCGGCGGAAATTGTTAAAGCTGAAAGAGCAATGGCAAAGCGTTTCATAGTGAGAACTCCTTTCAGTCAGTTGACTGATTCATCTTGAGTTCTATAGTGCGGGAAACTACTGAGAAGGCTCTGACCTGAAAATAAGCAGAGCTTAATGGGTTCCTGAGAAACCTGAGAACTGAATTGATTCCCGCTAGTGGTCAGCAATAAAAGCTTCCTTATAACTCTTACAGGACTTACGCATAGCCCCTTTGTATCCTCAAAATCTGGGGGAAGTTGCATCCGGTTTCCCAAAACCTGGGGATTAAGGGGCCAAAACCGGATACAACTGCGTCAGTCCTGTTTTACAGGCCATTGCCAATCAGAATAAAAGAGGCCCAATAGTAAGGATGGCTGAGGGAGTTCGGTAGTTGAGCACTCCGACTACTGTTATTTGCGGCAACGACACCAATCCCCCGTTGAGTTTGTGCGGCAATATCCTGATCGTTTTGAATGAGGGCAAGTTGCGCTTGACGAATGGCCGCAGTTTTCGATTTTCCAGCCTGTAGTGCTTGGTAAAAAGCTGTCATCAAGGCTTGAGTACCGCCATCATCTACCGACCATAGCGAAGCGATCGTGCTTTCTACCCCAGCCCGCTGTAGCTGATATCCAAATCCCAGAATTTCTTCGCCACTGCCCAAGTGGCCCCCAACTGCAGTTTGGCAAGCACTCAAAACCATGAGATTCACATTGGGCATACTCCAAGCAGACACATCTCGCAGGGTGACGCGATCGCCATTGCCAAACAGAATGAAGGATGCCTCCGGTGAGCCTGAGGAAAACTCGGCATGGGTCGCTAAATGCACGATGGCATAGTCATCCATCTGAGGAATCGTCGCTGCCGCACTGAAGTCTTGGTTGAGTAATTGTGTAGAGCGGGGAAATGTCTGAATCAGGTTGGCGACCTCTACTCCCGCAAAGGGGAGCCCCTGTAGACTGATCTGTCGAGTCCCCAAAGGTATCTCATACTGACCTTCGCTAAAGGCCGCTGCCAGTACGCTGTATTCGTTCGGCGGCAAGACATCAAAATCGGTGAGGCTAGCCGCAGTGATGTTGGTAATTTGTAGCTGCTCAGTCAACCACTGCTGACCATCATGGAGCGCGGCCAAGGGAATGTACCGCAATGGGCCATCAGGGGCGTATAGCAGGGTTTGAGCATTGGCCTGGGTTAAGTCCTCTTGAATGGGTGCGATCAACCAACTATGGAGGGTTTGAGCCAGTGGCTGTACATCACTGTTGGGATCGACCAAGGCCCGACGAAAATCGGTTAGGGTTTGCTCCAACTCGGCAGCGCTCACCGCCACGGTGCGCCGCAGGGGCGGTGAAGTCGGCGTGACCAGCACCAGCTCTAAGCGATCAGGCAAAATCAGCGGGTAGAGCAGCACCGCATTCTCTAACTGCCGGAGATTATCTTGCAAGCTGTTCAGGTCTCGCAGGTTCAGGTTTTGTCCCTGGCTGGTGGCATTCAGTTCCTGAATTAACTGCTGCACCTCAGAACTTTGGATGAATTGATTAAAATCAGCAACTTGAGTTTGCTGAACATCGACCAGAGTGGCGATGCGGCTTTGCTGTTGAGGGGTGCGATCGCTGGGGGAAATGCGCCGTAGTTCTGCCAGTTCCTGACCTTGGGCAACAGTTTGGTCAT
Source organism: Cyanobacteria bacterium P01_F01_bin.56 (assembly GCA_039185935.1). Classification (GTDB taxonomy): domain Bacteria; phylum Cyanobacteriota; class Cyanobacteriia; order Phormidesmidales; family Phormidesmidaceae; genus Halomicronema. Next base: position 7,429 of record JBCDAJ010000145.1, read on the forward strand.
ACAAAGCGACCAATTGCGTTTCGGCAGGAGAGACGGCAACCCCCAAGGGGGCGATATCCGGTTCGGGTAAATCGTTCAGATAATCATCAATTTCTTGCACCTTCAGTAAATCCATGACCTGGCGGGCTTCCTCAACCCGATTTTGAGTCAGTAGCAAATCTGCTAAGGCTCGATAGGTACCGGCAAAGGTTTGAGGAAAGGTCGATTGCAGCTCTAGAGGCAGTACTCGAAGATCTGCCCGCACGTCCTCCAACACATTGATGGCTTCTTTATAAATGGCGATCGCCATCTCGGGCTGATCTTGTTCGCTCAGCAGTTGACCAATGTTGCTGAGACTTTCGCCTTGCAGACCGCGATAGCCCAAGACGTCATACAGGGTCGTCGCCTGCTGTAGCGAGTCGATGGCAGCGTTGGCATCCCCCGCACGGACGTAGCTGAGTCCCAGATTTTGCCATAGGGTTGCTTCATCATTGAGACGTTCCTGCTGTTGGCTGATCGCTAAGGCTTGCTCGTAGGCCATGATCGCGTCACGGTAGCGACCTTGCAGGTGATAAATGCCGCCAATACGCGTGAGGGCAGTCTGCCGTTCGGACAATGCCCCTGGCCCCTGAGTTAGCGCCAAGGCCTGTTCGTACTGCACTAGGGCAAGCTCAGTGTTTTCCTGAGCTTGCCACGTTTCGCCCATGCCCAACAGCGCTCGGGCTTCCCCCACCGCATCCGCGAGACCGCGATACAAGTCAGCACCGGCGCTGAAGCTCGCTTGGGCTGGCGAAAACTGACTGGTTTTCAAATGAACATATCCCAAATCCAGGTAGGTAGCTGCTGCCCCTGCGGTCTCCCCTGCGGCGTTAAAAACTTCCAACGCTTGGGTATGCCAAGCGATCGCTGACTGGGAACTCCCCAAGGCCGCTTCTGCCCGCCCCAATCCGTTCAGCGACGCACCGATTAAACTCGGCTCATTGAGCGATCTCGCCAGTTCGAGCGCCCGCTCATGGCGATTGCTGGCTTGGGGATACTGTCCAGCCTGCAGGTGAATATCGCCCATCTGGTTGCGGATTCGCACCAAGGCAGACTGATCACCAATGCTAGTGGCTAGCGTTAACGCCTTTTGGAGTTCCTCTAATCCTGCTGGAGTGCCGGTCACAGAGGTGGTATCGCGGCTATTACTCAAGGCCAACGCCATTAGAGTGTCAATGCTTTCCTGGCAGATAGGGAATGATGTGGCCTGGGAATTACGTTGCAATTCGGCCAGACAGGCTTCTACCAGTGCGCCCGCATCTGTTGCCCGTAACGCATCTGCCCCAATGACCGTCAGGGCCAACGTCAGACTAGTCACTCTAGCCATAACTCTAGGTAAAAAGGAGCGTTTCATATGGGTGCGCATCGGCTGAGTCTCCATCGCAGACAACAATAGATTCAACGCTCAGCAGGGCAATTCAGCAAAGCTTTTGCAGCTAATTATTCTTCCTTAACTTAGTAAAGTTAAGAGCTCAGAGATCCATCAAGCTCTGTCTCTCGCAATGAGAGTTTTTTACTGGCTGCCTAATTACGCAATGTGCAACTAATTTTCTCGAGGCCTTAGAATGGCTGTATTCACTGCTGAACCAGAATTTCACTAATACCATCAGGCCCTTTTCAACGGCATAATTTGCCATTGCCGACGACTAACTTGAGAATATTCTCATTAACGAGAGTGCGATTTACCCTTTTGATAAGGGGATTTGCCTGTTGTAAGGGCTGAAACGACGGAAAATCATTCAACTTTTAATTGCACATCGCGTTAATTGTCCCTTAAGGCCACATGTGTTGGGGTGCTGCTACGCAAATCGACATGAGTTTTGGGACCCTTAGTCAGCCAGAATTTTGAGACAGTCTTGGGCGATCGCGAGTTCTTCTTGAGTGTGTATGACCCATATTCTGACTGGGGAGTCGGCAGCGGCAATGTCTTGATCGGCTGGACTCCGCTGCAGTTTGTCAGGGTTCAGCTTGAGGTTCAGTAAGGGCCAGTCTTGGCAGGCGGCTTGCCAAATATCCACGCTGTTTTCGCCAATGCCAGCGGTAAATACCAACGCATCTAGTCGGCTCAGGCTGCCCAGCATAGCCCCGAGATGCCGCCGCAAATGATGGATAAACATGTCAAAAGCCAGTTGAGCGCGATCGCTCCCCTGTTCGGCCAGTTCCAGCACTTGGCGCATATCGTTAGAGCTGCCCGAAATCCCTTTGAGCCCTGACTGTTTATTTAGCAAGACATCCAGCTCGTCGGCGGTGAGCTGGTCATGGCGCATCAGATAAATCAGCACCCCTGGATCAAGAGCGCCAGAACGACTCCCCATCATCAGGCCGTCTAGCGGGGTAAAGCCCATGGTGGTATCCACGCTGATACCATTCCGTACGGCTGATAGCGAGCAGCCGTTCCCTAAATGGCACGTAATCAGCTGCAAATCTTGTAAGTCGCGGCCCATGAGTTCAGCCGCCCGGTGCGCCACATAACGGTGACTTGTGCCATGAAAGCCATAGCGCTGAATGCCCTGTTCGACCCAGTCATAAGGCCCAGGAAAGGTACTGGCTGCCGCCGGCATTTGGGCATGAAAGGCCGTGTCAAACACTGCTACCTGGGGCACTTCTCCCAAAATGGCTTCCAACGCTTCAATGCCTTGCAAATTCGCCGGGTTATGGGATGGCGCCAGGGGAAAGAGTTGTTGAATCGCTGCTTTCACAGCGGTCGTAACGCGGGTGCTGGCCTTATAGTCGCGCCCGCCATGCACCACCCGATGGCCCACCGCTTGAATCTCACTGAGGTCGGCCAAGGTCTGGACTGGGCTGTCTACGAGCGTCTGCAGCATCCAGCGTAGGCCCTGGATTTTATCTTGCGTTGCAAGCTGGTCGCGATGCTCTCGACCAGCAGCAGCGGCAGCTTTGAGTTCCACAGCCCCGGCAGTATGCGTCCAGTCAAGTTGGGCCCGCCACAGCGCCGCTTGGCCCTGCTCAAAGTCGAAGAGGGCAGCCTTGTGGCTGCTCGAACCGGCATTGAGAACGAGGATTTTCATGGAAGAGAATTCGGAGTTCGGAATTCGGAGTTCGGAAAAGTAAGACAGAAGAGAAATTGGGCAAGGGCTTTTTTAGCAGGCAGAACGTGGAAGGTTAAAGACTTTAGTGTTTATCAAAACTTTGAAGATCTTTTGTGGGATTCTGCTTTACCTTGCGAGTAATTGTGACCAAAATTTTGATAATTTCGTCAATCTCCTGAATTAATTCAGCTAATCTTTGCTGGGGCAAAACGTCTGAGGCAATTAACAGCTTGAGCCAATATTCGGTTTCTCTCGCCTCTTTCAGCGCAATCTCCAATTTATGTAGGAAGTCCTTGCGTGACTGTCCAGATTGAGCTTCTGTTGTATTCGCACCAATACTGGTACCTGATCTTAAAAGTTAATTGGCTAAAACCCTAGGTACTCCTGGCCTTTCACTAAGATGGGTGCAGAGCTTAACAATTCGGACTGCAAACTGAAACGTTCTATCGCTGATAGGAATCGTCACACCATGATTTCCTTTTGAGTTGACACCTCATCCCGTACCCGCTCGTAAATTCACTTGTTTTCTAAAATCTCTACTCCAAATTTGTTGGCTGAGGCAAACTCTTTCCGCATTCCGCATTCCGCATTCCGCATTCCGCATTCATCTAAGTTCCCGAGCGGTTGTCCAATGCCGCCGGTAGGTGTGAGCGATCGCCGTGTTTCATCAATAGGGGACCGTGAACGTCAAATTTCACCACGCTGACCGAGGCAACGGGATAGGTAATGCGATCGCGATAACGCCCGAGGTCAATGCCTAACAGATTGCACAGCACCACGCGCAGTGTCGACTTATGGGCGACCACCAGCACATTGCCATCCGTGTGCTTTTCTTGGATTTCGCTGATGACTAACGAGGCGCGACTCGCAACCTGCACTGCTGATTCGCCGCCAGTCGGGGGATTCCACGCGGGTTCAGTCAGCCACCGGACATAGTCGTCGGGAAATGCTTCCTGCACCTGTTCTTTCGTCAGGTTTTCCCATTCCCCAAAAGACATTTCCTTCAGGCCATCTCGTAACTGCATGTCAAGGCCCGTGGCTTTGCAAAAGGGTTTTGCAGTACTTTGGGTGCGCTGCATCGGACTGACATAGACCGCCTCCCAGGGGAGTTGGGCGTATTTCCGCGCAAAGTGCTCGGCCATTTCAACCCCGGCGCTATTGAGATCCGGGTTCATTTTTCCGGAGAAAACATCGAAATGACTGGCTTCAGTTTCGCCATGTCTGAGCATATACACACACAGGCTCATAGTTAGGCTCCAGCAACATCAACAGTATCGAAGGGGGCGGCGGGCGGTCAGAGATGCCCCCAATAAACTCAAAGGGATACCCAAGGGCATCCCTGATCGCTAGCGCTTAAGTGATCACAGTCGGTTGGTCGCGACCCGTGATGGCTTTCAGTTGGGCCATCTCGTCGGCGAGTTGAATCAAATCAGCCAGTGCCGCTTGAGTATCTTGGTCGTGCTGGCTGGCGTCGGGTTCGTACCGCTCTACATATAAGCGGATCGTGGCCCCCTGGGTGCCCGTACCGGATAGGCGGAAAATAATGCGGGAGCCATCCGTGAAGCCGATGCGAATGCCTTGTTTGCTCGCAACACTACCATCCACGGGATCGGTATAGCTAAAGTCATCCGCATAGGCCACTTTGTAGCTGCCAAAGGTTTTACCGGGCAGGGAGCCCAGCGTCGATCGCAGATTATCCATCATCTGATTTGCGGGGCCGCTCTCCACAGCTTCATAGTCATGCCGAGAGTAATAGTTGCGTCCGTAGATGGCCCAGTGTTCTTTGACAATGTCTTCGACGGATTGCTGTTTCACTGCCAGAATATTGAGCCAAAACAGCACCGCCCAGAGGCCATCTTTTTCCCGAATGTGGTTAGAACCAGTCCCAAAACTCTCTTCGCCGCACAAGGTGGCCTTGCCTGCATCCAGCAAGTTGCCAAAGAACTTCCAGCCCGTGGGGGTTGCATAACACTCGATGCCGAGCTTCTCGGCCACGCGATCGGGCGCTTGGCTCGTGGGCATCGAGCGGGCAATGCCGGCGAGGCCATCCTTATAACCGGGGACCAACGTAGCGTTAGCTGCCAGAATGGCGAGACTGTCGCTCGGCGTCACAAAGAAATTGCGCCCGAGAATCATGTTGCGATCGCCATCCCCATCCGACGCGGCACCAAAGTCTGGGCCATCCGCTTGGAACAGAACGTCTACTAGGCTCTTGGCGTAAACCAAATTCGGGTCAGGGTGACCGCCGCCAAAGTCTTCGAGGGGCACACCGTTTTGTACGGTGCCCGCCGGTGCGTTGAGCCGCCGCTCAAAAATGGCCGTAGCGTAGGGGCCGGTGACCGCATGCAGCGAGTCCACACATATGCGAAAGGTGCCGCTGCTCAACAGCTCTTGGATTTGCGCAAAATCAAATAGCGTCTCCATTTGCGCGGCATAGTCAGCCACCGAGTCGATGACTGCGACGGTCGTATTGCCGACTTGTGTGGTGCCAATGCGATCCAGATCCACGTCGCTCACTTCAAGGATTTTGTATGCCGTGATGGACTGGGTGCGATCGAAGATGGCACTGGTAACTTTTTCGGGCGCGGGGCCACCATTCTCAATGTTGTACTTCACGCCAAAATCTTCTTCTGGGCCGCCGGGGTTATGGCTCGCTGACAGAATGATGCCGCCAAACGCATTGTTTTTACGAATCACACAAGACGCGGCTGGCGTTGACAGGATGCCGCCTTGGCCCACCAGCACTTTGCCAAAGCCATTGGCTGCCGCCATTTTAAGGATGATTTGAATGGCTTCGCGGTTGTAGTAGCGACCGTCGCCACCCAGTACCAAAGTCTGATTTTGGATACCTTCTAAGCTGTCGAAGATGGATTGAATAAAATTTTGTAAATAGTTTGGTTGCTGAAAGGTTGGCACCTGTTTGCGTAGACCAGAAGTGCCCGGCTTCTGGTCTGCATAGGGTTGGGTGCTGACGGTTTGCACTGTGGTCATAAAATCTCCCGTATCGCAGCTATGGTTGGCGGAATGAATTTAGCCTTCATCCCTGACCCCAGCTCTCTTATGGGTGGGGCCGCAGTTTGCCATTGAATTATGGAGTAGGCCGGGCCGGGAAGCAATCGGTAAAAAGGCCATCAGAATTATGATGAACGGCATTATGATTAATGGCGTCAGCGATCGCTGCCTCTTCTTATGTATAAAGGTTTTGGCCAACTCCCCGACGTAGCTAACCTGACAAACTTGTGGGTCAGTATCTCGCATCAACCCTAAGACTTCATTAAAGGGTATGAGCGGGTTGGAACATATGATGAGGAAAATCGGTGGGTTAGTCATGTGCGGCGTCGGTTTGCCTACCATTTTCCAGAGCGGGGGGCAGCGGGACTAAGGGATCAGCTTGAAAATAAAATACCCGGACAAGATTGTGGCAGGGTGAATGGGTCGCAGGGGCAATGGGATGTTATTTAAGCGCGCCCTCCTAACGCTTCTCCTTTTAACAGACAAGGGGAACTAGAAACTGAAATAGCCGGGCGACTGCTGCCACCGAGGGCTAGCCCCAAACTAGGGATAAAGATGAGGGAACCAACTCGCTATGGCATTGGCTTGGGGATGGCGATCGCACTCTTGATGCCATTAACGGCTTGCCAACTGACCACGAAAAGTCCGGCAACGCCCGCTGCGGCAACGGTTGCAGAAATGGCGCCACCCCAACTGATTGCGGCAACGCTGGATGGGGATGTGGCCACGGTGCGATCGCTGCTCGATGCGGGCACTGATCCCAATGAGGTTTATCACACCAACACGGCGCTGATTTATGCCGCCCGCGACGGACACACCGAGATTGCGATCGCGCTGATTGAGGCGGGAGCCGAAGTGAATTGGATTGATGGCGAAGGCGTGACTCCCCTAATCTTGGCCGCCTTCAAAGGACATGTTGAAATCGCTGAACGGTTGCTGAGCCACGGAGCCGATACCACGGTTGTCGATCAGTGGGGCCGCACAGCGCTGGACTATGCCCTGAGACGCGGGGAGGCCGATGCGATCGCTCAACTTATTCAAGCGTCTCAATCGCCTGACTTTTGACGACAAAGACGACAGCCATTACGACTCTTGCGAGAGCCAAGCTGAACCAAGAGCGTCAACCTTTACCAGCGGCCGAGGCCAACTCTACTCCCGGGCGGCGTCAATTTGCCGCTCATTTCCTAGAGCCGAGGAGGGGCCAGGAAGCCAGAAATTCAGAAAAATCGGCAGACTACTGCTACCGAGTACCAGTGGCCTGTCCATCTTGATATGGGCAGGCAATTCCTGAAAGGCTTTAACCGCAGAAATTTTAGGAACTTATCGTCGGTTGTTTTCCCCGAGGTAAAACATTACTCTCCCCAAAATTGTTCGATGCGATCAATCGTGTCTAAGCTCGCTAAATTGATCAGCACATCACGGTAATGGGGCTGATGGGTTTCGCCGATCGCCAGCACTTCTTGATCATCACAGCCCACACGTCCTGCTGACTGGAGATAAATTATCAGCGTCGGGTCAATGGCCTGTACCGTTTCGATCGCCTGCAAATCATTGGGTAGGCAAAATTCATAACTGAGCGATCGCCGACCATCCTCCGGGCCATACAGGCCAAATTCATCCAACTGGTTGAGATCAAAGCGGATTTTTCGCGTAATTTCGTCGTTGGCAGACTCCGCATACACTGTTGAAGATAATGCCATAGTGGTTGCGATCGCAGTCATCAAAAGTTTCATTGGAGCCTCCTTTTTTCCACCTCAGTCTAGTATCAACATCAGGAGTCGGGGTGCGCCGGACAAGCGGACACCTGCTTAATTGCCACCGATCCTGGGGGCTGTCATTCATTAGAGCTAGACCCTTTGCTCAGAGACAATTTCAGCCTCTAGCCAATGTTGAGGTGGGCGTGCTAATGCTGATACCGCCAGGTATCTAAAGCTGATTGATGACGCGCCCTTGTCTTTGGTGGCAAAAGTCGCCTGGCAGGTTCAGTCTCTAGGGCCTGTCATCAAATAGGACTCTCGGCAGCTTACAATCTAGCCTTCCAGGCAATTGAGTTATCAGTTAGGAGTGCTAGAATGTCGCGCCGCTATGCCCTTCGAGACGATCAATGGGACCGCATGCAGGATTTACTGC
>JBCDAJ010000146.1:0-15482 GCA_039185935.1 Cyanobacteria bacterium P01_F01_bin.56
GCAGCCCCGGAAAACCGCGACCTTGGAGTCATCAAGGCAATTCGTAAACCCCCCAAGCGCCTCGACTTTTCACCCTATGTCAAGTCGCTTCCAGGGACATCTTGACATCATGCCTCGGACACTAACTTGTCACCCATCGGTGAGTCACAGGTCGCTGTCAGTCTGCATGGGCTAAGGGAGCGGCTTGAAAATAAAGTACCCGGACAAGGCTGTGGCAGGGTGGATGGGTAGCAGGGTCGGCGGGATGTTATTTGAGCGCAACTCCCTAAACCCGCTGCAAGGTTGAAGAGTGCTGAAGAGCAGCCAAGTTAGGCTGACCCGTACACAGCAAGACAGTGCGCAATTCTTCTAATAAACACTCGGCAAATAAGGCAACACTTTCTTCGGAATCATGAGCTGCTAACAAAAAGGGGTGGGCCAAGCCAACGAGATCGGCCCCCAGGGCGATCGCTTTGGCCGCTTGTAAGCCATTGCGAATGCCACCCGAAGCAATTAATGGGACTTCAGGGGCAACCGCACGAATCTCGGTAATACAATCAGCTGTGGGCAATCCCCAATCGGCAAAGGTTTGGCCTAAGCGCCGCTGCCGAGCTTCGGTAGCCCGTCCGCCTTCGACCTTTGCCCAAGAAGTGCCCCCGGCCCCCGCGACATCAATCGCGGTCACACCCGCAGCAAGTAGTTTTTGGGCCATAGTGGCCGAAATACCATTGCCCACTTCTTTGGCAATTACGGGTACGGGCAACCGTTGACATAGGGTTGCAATCTTGTTGAGCAGTCCTTTGAAATTGCGATCGCCCCGCGTTTGTACGCTCTCTTGCAGCACATTGAGGTGCAAAATCAGTGCATCCGCCTCTAGCGCTTCTACGGCTTGCTGGCATTCTGTGAGGCCGTAACCATAGTTAAGCTGGACCGCGCCTAAATTGGCCAACAGCAAGCAGTCAGGGGCGTAACGTCGAATGGCAAAGGTCTCGATAACGTCCGGGGCTTCTACGGCTACCCGTTGGGAACCCACGCCTATAGCGAAACCAAAGGTTTGAGCTGCGATTGCCAGTCGCGTATTAATCAGCTGTGCTTGCTCCGTTCCGCCCGTCATGGACGAAATCAGCAGCGGTGCCCCCAACGATTTACCGAGAAATGAGCTGGTAAGGTCCAACTCATCCCAGTCGAGTTCTGGTAGGCAGCAGTGCTGAAAGCGATAGTTCTCCAACCCTGTCGTTACTTGTTGGCACTGAACATCTTGCTCTAGACAGACGCGGATGTGGTCAGCTTTGCGCTGTTGGGTCTCAGGGGCCACTGGCGCGAAATCATGGGAAATAGAAGGAGCCGTCATGGATATCAAATCTGACCAAAAAATCTCAGCATTTGCCCGTCGTCACGATGTCTCAACCCTTACTGCCAATTGGCATGGCAGCAGCCTGCTCCCTCAACAGCCAGTCACCTGAGATTCAAGCAACGGACTCTCCTGCAGGTCAGGAGCAGACTTATCCAGAGGTATCGCTCAGGCGAGCATCCCTTGCGGATGAAAGCGTGACGAGTGGGCAACAGGCGATCGCCCTTAACTAGGAATAACCCGCTATGGTATCTTCCCACAGGACTGGATTGTCCTTACTACTGCGGATTTAGAAGTCGAAATAAATGTACGACAAGGTTTCGCTGGGGGCGAGTTGCCAGGCCGTAAACAGCATGAGTGGTACTAAGAGCAGCTTGACGGGCCAATTGAGCTGCAGCTTTAGCTCGCGCTGAGCAAAGTAAATGAACATCATGGTCGCAACCAGCAGCCACAGCAAAATCCAGAGCTGCGTTGCCGTCATGCCCAAAGACTCGACATAGACCTTTTGGGCAAACTGTAAATCGCTATTGACGCCCCAGAGCTTTTGTAGCGCTAAGGTGTATTGGCGAGGGTCTGGCAAGCGGAAAAAGAGCCAGCTAAAAAGCACTAAGCCTTGAGTCGCCACCCAAGCCGTGACTCCTCCCCAGGGTTTGCGCCAAAACCGCTGTAGGGGTTGCCAGCTCTGAGCGATCGCTGCATTGACGCGATGGCTGACCAACGCTAAACCATGAATGCCGCCCCAGATCACAAAGCCCCAGTTATCGCCATGCCAAACCCCGGCAATCAACATGACAATCATGAGGTTGATGGCCGTTCTCGGTAACCCTTTGCGTGAGCCGCCGAGGGGAAAGTAGAGATAGTTACGTAGCCAGTCGCCAAGGGTGATGTGCCAGCGCCGCCAAAAGTCAGCAATGCTGGTCGTCATGTAAGGAAAGTCAAAGTTTTGCGGTAGGTTGATGCCCATCAACAGGGCACTGCCTCGGGCCACATCGACATAACCGCTGAAATCGAGATAGAGCTGCAAGCCGTAGGCAAAGAGCGCGAGCCAAAGGTCCCAACTGCCTGCCCGTGGCAAATTGTCGAAGCTGAGATTAACCAGGGTGCCAATGTGGTCGGCGATTAGCACCTTTTTGACCGCGCCGATGCCGATGAGCCAGAGGCCCTCTACGGCCCAATTTAAGTTCATGCTAGGTTGGTCGGTCAGCTGCTTGGTAAAGCTATGAAACCGGGTGATCGGGCCGGAGATTAGCTTGGGGAAGTACAGTTTATACGCAGCGAACTCTACCAGACTATGGGTTGCGGGTGCGCCCCGATAGACATCAACGAGGTAGGCGATACATTCAAAGGTGAAGAAGCTGAGGCCCAGGGGAAAGGCGATCGCCAACCAACTATCAGCTGCCACCTCAGGATTAAAGCCATCTGGGACGAGCCATTTCAACCAGGTTTCTACATATTTGAAACCCAGCAGCAGCAAGACATTCAGCGCTACGCCAAAAATCAGCCAGTAACGACGACGACGATACCACTGCTGCTCGGCCAGTTGCCACTGCTCGTTAGAAACGCGCCAATCGGCAGGCATTTGCAACACCCGTGCCAACCAAAAGTTAATGCCGACGAGCGCCAGCATCAGCGGCACGTAATGGACTTGCAGCGAGGTGTAAAACACAATGCTGGCGATCAATAGCAACCACAGGCGCAGCGATCGCCGCTCTAGCGCCCAATACAGTCCCACGACGCTGAGTAAAAAAAGACCATACAGAATCGAAGGTAAAGTCATGGCGTAGGACGACCAGGATTAGCAGCAGATAAATCGAGGACGCGAGGCCAGGGGATCATGGGGTCTTGCGCCAACCGCAACGATACCTGATAAGCCCCATAGCGATTCAAATGGCTGGGATCAGAGAAATAATCGTAACGGTTGGTCCACACTTCACCGAGATTACGGAAGATGAAATCAGCTTCTGTCGCTGAGTATTGCAGCATCAGTCGTTGGAACTCTTCTTCAGCGTTACTGCGATAGCTATCTAAGTACTCATCGGTCAGCGGGGTGTTGACAAAAATGACGGGAATCTCTTGCTGCTGGGTATAGTCCAACAATTGGTCAAAAGCCTCAGTTTGCTGGCCGTGCAATGCAAACTCTTCGTAGTCGCTGTCATAGGCTCCAGCGACCCGAGCATAAAGCTGGTAATAGGTGGCGGGGTTGAACCGTACGTCTAACGCGAGGAAACCATCAAAATCGATTTGGCTACCCTCGGGAATCGCCAGATCAGAGGTATTTTGGTCTCCTGTGGCCGCGTCGCTAGTCAACGTGACCGGGGCCATCAATGGCGTCAACAAGCGATCGCGGACAAAGGCTTTCAACTCGTCCCGTTCTCCATAAATGGCTGAGCGCTGACCAAGCTGATCGCTCAAAGTTTGATCTAACGCTTGATAGCTCTCTCGCAGAGCGGCACCGATGGGTTGTGGCTCTGCTGCTATCAAATCGATCGGCTCCTCTGACTGATCGTCACTGCTGGGGGTCTTGGCTACCTCACGATTACGACGGCTCAATTCGCGATATCCCTCAGAAGCGGCGATCGCATTAAACGTAATGTCGGCACGGCCACTGTTAAACGCTCTCGCCCCATCCGCCCAGATAATAATTTGCGGCAGTTGATCAGGCTCTAAGGTGCGCCGGATGATCAGATCGACGACCTGAGCCGTCGCCCCATTGATGCCAAAGTTAAAAATACTGAGTTCACCCTGCCCTAAGGCCGTCAGCTCGCGCTGCAGCGCCCCCGGATCAACGCCTCGTAACGCCCGTGAGCTGCCAATGATCAACACATCAGGGGGGCCAGACTCGGCCAAGCGTTGATGATACAGCGCCAGCTTTTCATCCATCTGCTGACTCCGAAACGAGGGATAGGGAGAATAATCCAGCAAATCAGGCGTCGGAGCGAGAGAGCGATCTGGACTGGCAATCAAGGCTTCATCATTAAACGCTGTATCCATTTCTGAGCCAGCGAAGCCAGGGTCAGCGAAGCCAGGGTCAGCGAAGTCAAGATCAGCCAGGGATCTGTCCTTAGCGCGGGCGTGGTGATCGGATGCCTCGGTAGCGGTCTGAGGATTACCTGTGGCAGTCGTCACCACCGTTGTTTCCGCTGAGGATGCGGCGGCGGTGGCCGGTTCTAAAGCACTGGTAACCGCTGTGGGATTAACGAGTTGACCAAAAATCCAGTCAACTTGCAGCGCCAACAATAGTCCGACTGCGGCCCATACCAATCCAATTTTGATCGCGTCCTGGCTATCTTCGGCAGCCAGGGTTGGCGGCGTGCGCGACAACTCTCGCTGAGGCACCACCAACTGAGTATCGTAAAAAAACCGTCGCACCTGATCGAGCCCTCTTCGCCAGGTGGTTTGCAAGGTGCCCACCACATCCTCCGCCGCGACGGGGGCCAGGGCCTCAGTATCTGGGTGTGAGAGCAAGTCGCCTACATAGCGATCAGAGACCGCAAACGTCGGTTCTGCCTTGGGAACAATTGCGGGCCGCGCTTGAAAATCTTTACCAAAACTCCAGGCGGGTCGCTGTTGTCCGGCTCGTCGACCATACAACCGGATACCTTTAATCTCAGACAGATTCAGAAATTCTAGAAAATCTAAGACCTGGGGCACTACCTGACGGCGGGTTGGGCAGATGGGCGCATCCGCCATGATGTGCAGCAACTGCTCCCGATGCAAGACCTGAATCCGAATCCCCCCTGTGGCCAATTGAGCCTCTAAGTCAGGGTTCAGCAAGCGTGTCAGTAAATAGGCTAAAGCTGGTAGATCGCCCTGCTGAGCCAGCTCAGTTGGGCTGGTTGCTAAATCGGGATGCTCTAAAGCCGGTAGATTTAAGCATCGCACCCAGGCCGGAGTCTCCGCTGCTACGGCTTGGCCGTACACCATCAAGCGGTGCACTCCTTGGGGGGCGAGGTCTTCTAGCAGGGGGGCGATCGCCGCCATCACCTCCGTTTCACTAGGAACGACTGGTGGCTCTGCCTCTAGTGTCGAGCATACGACACAGTGCAGGCTCTCATCCTTGCGTTCAACCGTGACAGTGGCCTGATGAGCGTCAACGACAGCATTTAGTAGACGGGCGATCGCCCCTTCGTCTCCCCAACGAGACCATTCCCGCAGCATTTCCTCCGCTGGGGTGAGGTCAATGCGCAGACTCCAATCGGGGGTTGCTTCGCCATTGACCTGAATGACGATCGCCGCATCTTTGAACTGCGTCAGTGAAAGCTGCCGTAGCCGCTCAGTCACCGGTTCAGCAATGAGCAAAGGATCAGGACTATAAGCCGCCTCACACCAAACCCAGAGCCGTCGAATCGGGGCTTCAATCTCGCTGACATCTGGGTCTGGGTCAGTCGTCGTCTGCTCAATATCAGGATCAGCTTCTGGACGTCGTGATACGGGACGAGAGGCGGCTCGCACACTGACCCAAACCCCGACATCCAGAGAACTCAATACCTCGCTCAGGTACCAGGCGATCGCATCAGGATCGCCTTGCTTAGCCAAACTTAAATGCGACAGCACAATCGCGGTAGAGGTGTCGCTGGGTACATCACCGCCCGTCTCAAGTGCAGTCGTCTGCACAGCGTTATCCGCTTGAGCAGCATCGGCAATTTTTAGGGAGGCGCCCGCCTGTTCTTGTAACTGACTCTGATGACGTTCCAAGCGATTGAGATAAATCGGTGCCGTCCAGTCGGGTTGAGCCCGGCCCAACCGGCGGCTGTAAATGTAGAGCTGATAAGCCTGCGGATAAACCTCGGTAATGACTTCTGAGCCGAGGGGATGATTGATCAGGGCATCGACTAACCGGGTGACTGCACCAGACTGATGCAATAAGTGATGGGTTTCGGTCAACACATGCAGCACATTGCCCCTAAGCCGCATTTGGACACGGGCACCGGGTGCAAGCTGCTGAGCAATCCAATCATTCAGAGATTGCTCGGCAGATACGGAGTGAATTGTAAACGGCTGGGCAGTCATAGAACCGGACTACATCTAAGTCGAGTAGCAGCACCAAAAGCGACTCTCAAATATAGCTGTGAAGGATATCGCAGACTATCGAATCTCACCAGTCAATCAGCAAAAATCACGCAGATCTTTGCAACATTCACTGAGTTGCTTACACACGTTACAGGTTAGCCCTGTGATGTGTGTAAGCAAGCAGCTGTCAATCTTAATGGCCGTTAGGTAAACTCACACACTTTTACAAGCTTCTAACTACACGTTAGCGCTCGCAAGCCTGCTTGCGGAGAGTCTTGGCAATAGAGAATTTGATGGTTTTTATTAAAAAAGCACTTGCCGAAGCGCACAGGATTGCTGTTGCTACCGGCTCGTAATGCAGCTAATTGGCTGCATCGAGGCTCATGAAGCCTAGCTAGTTACCTCGCCTGTAGTGTGAACAGAGTTCAACATCTCTGAGTCAGGATTCAAGCTCTGCACTGTCAGGCAAAGGTTAACTGGACTGACGCTAAACGTCAGCCTGTGAACATGGCCACCTGAGTCTTTGCCTTGAATAAAGCCTGCTTGGCGGTTGCAGAACTGCTCAACAGAGGTCATTCAACACATTATGCAGCTAGACGATGTCTCCATTAATTTATGAATAAACAAGCAGCGACGATTTCCGGAACGCAAACGAAACCAGATACTGAATCGTTTGAATTTAATTATTTGTTCTTTGGGCAATCGTGGGAATCCGGCTGAATTTCGCCTACGTATCTAAAAAAATAGGTTTGCATGTAGCTTAATCGCCAAGAACAGACCATCAGGGTGACTGTAAGTAGGCAGGCGTTCTTAAATTGCCAATGATGTAGGTTGCGGTTGAGGGACGAAATCCAACAATCGAAAGGGTTTCGTCATCATCGACTCGTTCTATAAAAGATTCAACCCACCTACTTAGCTCACTGTCGCTATTGGTATCAAATTGATTGGCTAACCTTTCCCCTCTGCTGCCCCCTGATCGTAGTGAGTAGCGGGATAGCGATTGCTCAAGTCCCGATACCGTATGGGTTGATGTGAGGGCATTGATGTTTTCTGGGCAAAAGCGCTGGCTCAAAATTTGCAGGCCTGGCAAACAGATTGAGCATAATGACGCGCGATCGCCGGATGGCCCGTCTGGGCATACAACTTACTCAATGCTTGCCAAATGATGACGCAGGGAGCCATCGTAGACAAGTCTTGATAAATTGCGAGGATTTCGTGCAAGTAAGTAATCGCGAGATACAGGTGCTGCTGTTGTTGGCAGAGAGCCGCGATTTGCAGCATTAAGGCCGCAGCTGCTTGATGGATATCCTGAGGAACCGACAGATTATTCAAAACATCAATGGCGGCTTCAAAACTGCCCAGCGCTAACCACGATTCTCCCTGTTGAGCGTAGACTCGACCCAAATAATCTAACGTTAAGGCCAGGCCTAAGCAGTCTTCATGGGTTTGCCAGTCTGCTAAAGCGGTTTGAAATGCAGCTTTAGCAGACTCATATTGTCCCTGCTGATAATGGGCTAACCCCAAGTTGTGACTCGCGATCGCACGCAGCATCGGCATGTCAACGTCAGCCAGCACGGCAACGGCTGCTCGAAATCGCGTTTCGGCCAAAGCAAATCGCTGCTGCTTACAGTAAATCAGTCCCAAGCCATTTAAGCAGTGCCCCATGGCTAGGTAATGACCCGCTTGAGTGGCAGTAGCCAATCCTATTTGGTAAGCCTGGATGGCTTTTTCCCAAGCCCCTTGAGTATGGAGCAGGGCTGCTCGGTCACATTGCTCAGCAGTCGTTAGATCAGCGTTAGGCGTGGGATTTTGAAAAGTATCGGAGACCACAGTAGACAGTTCAGCAGACAGGCCAGTAATCGCCTGCTGGGCCGCATTAATCCAACCTTGATGACCGACTTGCTGCCCGATGATTAATAGCTCTCGAAACGCTCGCAGCGCGGCTTTATCCTGTCCATAATCCTGTTGTTGGCAGCCCTGAACATAGAGTTGTGGGCACCTTGGTAAAGCGAATGGCTGAGCCCAGACTGCTGTATCGAAAAATCCGGCTTGGGGGCTTGGCAGAGAACAGCGTGCAGCAATTGTGCCAGAGCAAATAGTGAACTGAGCGGAAGTGGGGGGGCGTCGCATCGGTAGGGGCTCCGTGTCGTTGGTAGCAGTATGCAAGACGCTCCCAGCCAGGAAACTTCAGCTTTCAGACAAGGGCCTTGCACTTTTCGGCAATGTCCGTAGGACTCGTCATCCCGTCAGCCGTGAATCCTCAGGCTTTGAGGATTGCGGATGTGCCTGGTAAGGGAGTCGCGCTTAAATAACATCCCATTTACCCTGCGACCCATTCACCCTGCCACAGTCTTGTCCAGATATTTTATTTTCAAGCTAATCCCTAAGCCCACTAGACAAGACGCCGACCAGCATTTTCGGGCTAGAGGCTGGAGGCGAGAGTACTTCCTGCAGCCCCGAGTCATCGCAGGTTTGCTGAGCAACCCCTAGATGCGGCCAAAGACCCACTCAAATCATCGCTTTTATGGTCTCGTCCCTTACATTGGGAACAGTTGGCTAGCTGATTTTTCTCACATTCCGTTGCGACGACGACTATGTCTAAAGATTCTCAACAATATCCAGATATTTCCCACCGTACGAACAGTTCCGGGGTTTCAAGTATGGTAGTTAGCCTCATGACAGGGCCACTTTTGGTCACATTGATGGGTGCCCGTACCTTGGCAAATACGTTAGAGCAAGTCGGTATTGTCAGCGAAGAATTCTTTCGCGGAGTGCGCTTACCTAACTTGCAAAACGTACATTCTATTGAAGTGGGGGCAATTGACCATACGGATAGCGAATGCCTCTGACAACTGCTCCTGAAAACTCTTAATTAAATTGGCGTCCCTGATCGGTTCTGCCATTTTGCCGCGATACTCTAATAGTCTATGACTTCCACTGTGCCGACTTCTTCTGAGAATATGCCAACTACCCGCGAAGCCACTGTTGAGTCTGTCCCGAATGTGTCAATCACACCACCGGGGTCAGCCTATAGCCTGCGCGTACAGCAGCGCATCAAAATGGTGGAGGATATTTGGGAGTCAGTGCTGCGTCACGAATGTGGTGATGAGTTATTAACGTTGCTGCATCAGCTACGTCGCCTCTGTTCTGAAGAAGGGCAGGCTCCTGCTGCCCGAGCGGCCAGTGTGCAAACTGTCGTGCAAGTAGTTGAAGATTTAGAACTGCAAGATGCGATTCGTGCTGCTCGCGCGTTTGCGCTGTACTTTCAACTGATTAACAGTGTCGAGCAGCACTATGAGCAACAAGGGCAACAGCGACAATATCGCGCTGCCTACGGAGAAGTTGACACCTCTTCGGCGATCGCGGGTTTAGCCACCATCCGCCCACAGCAAAACAACGCTGGCTCCCAAGCGACCAATGTCCAACCTGTGCAGCAGGTCAAATCGACCTTCGATTATCAATTACTGCCCACGAGTTATCGCGATGCGGGTACCTTTCACTGGTTATTTCCAGCGCTAAAACAGCTCAACGTTCCCCCTCAGTTAATTCAGCGACTGATTGACAATCTCGATATTCGCCTAGTCTTTACTGCCCACCCGACCGAGATTGTGCGTCATACCATTCGGGATAAACAGCGTCGCATTGCCTCCCTATTCCGGCGGCTTGATCAAGCCGAAGACTCCTCCCAAAATCTCGGCAGCGTCTCAAATTGGGAAATTGACAGTCTCAAAGCGCAACTTACCGAAGAAATCCGTCTGTGGTGGCGCACTGACGAATTGCACCAGTTCAAGCCCTCGGTGCTCGACGAAGTTGACTATACGCTGCATTACTTTGACGTGGTGCTATTTAACGCCCTGCCGCAGCTCTATCAGCGCATTAAGCGATCGCTCCACAACACCTTTCCCACGCTGCGACCGCCTCAGCCCCAGTTTTGCCGCTTTGGCTCTTGGGTCGGTGCCGACCGTGACGGCAACCCCTCGGTCACCCCTGAGGTCACCTGGAAAACCGCCTGCTATCAGCGCAATTTGGTCTTAGAAAAATACATCGAATCGTTAGAGCATCTGACCAAGCTGCTGAGTTTGTCCCTGCACTGGAGCGAAGTGCAGCCCGAACTGCTCGATTCTTTAGATCAAGACCAACAGGTCATGCCAGAGCTGTATGAGCGCTGGGCGATTCGCTATCGTCAAGAGCCCTATCGACTCAAGTTAGTCTATATGCAGCAGCGGCTAGAAAATACCCTGTTGCGGAGTCAGCGACTTTATCAAGGCGACCTGTTAAAAGAAGATCAGGGCCACATGACAGAACTGCCCCTGTATTTGTCTGGTGATGACTTTTTAGCTGACCTCAGACTGATTCAGCGCGACTTGAATGCGACCGGACTCGTCTGTGGGGCCTTAGAACAAATCATTTGCCAAGTGGAGCTATACAGCTTTGTGCTGGCACAACTCGATTTACGCCAAGAAAGCTCGCGTCACTCTGACTGCATTGATGAAATCACGGCCTATCTGCAGGTGTTGCCTAAACCCTATAACGACCTGGCAGAAGATGAAAAAACGGCCTGGCTGATTCAAGAACTGCAAACTCGCCGTCCTTTGGTTCCCGCTGAACTGCCCTTTTCTGATAGCGTTTGCGAAACGATTGAAACGTTCCGGATGGTGCGTCGGCTACATCGTGAATTTGGGCCGCAGATTTGCCGCAGCTACATCATTAGCATGAGCCATACCGTGAGTGATCTGCTGGAAGTGCTGCTGCTGGCAAAAGAAGCGGGGCTATTTGATCCCGCCACTTGGGAATCTAGCATTCAGCCAGTGCCCTTGTTTGAAACTGTCGATGACTTAAAACGGGCCCCCTCGGTAATGCATGCAGTCTTTGAGCTGCCACTTTATCGTGCCGTCACCCAAGGTGGCAAAGTGGACAGCACTGCGGGTGAAAGTGCGATGGCTGCTGCCTCTTCGACGCATCCCATTCAAGAAGTGATGTTGGGATATTCCGACAGTAATAAAGACTCGGGCTTTTTGAGCAGCAACTGGGAAATCCATAAGGCTCAGCAGGCCCTACAGGCGACTGCGGATAAATTTGGTATCGCCCTGCGAATTTTTCACGGGCGCGGGGGCTCTGTAGGGCGCGGCGGGGGCCCAGCCTATGAAGCCATCTTGGCCCAGCCCGGTGCCAGCCTCAATGGCCGGATCAAAATCACTGAACAAGGCGAAGTGCTGGCGTCTAAGTACAACTTGCCGGACCTCGCTCTATATAACCTGGAAACGGTGGCAACTGCTGTCATTCAAGGCAGTCTACTGCACAGCAGCGTCGACGAAATTGCCCCCTGGAACGAAATTATGGAAGAACTCGCGGCCAGTTCTCGCCGTCACTATCGTGCCCTCATTTACGAGCAGGCCGACTTCGTTGAATTCTTTCACGAGGTCACACCCATTCAAGAAATCAGTCAACTGCAGATCAGCTCCCGTCCCGCTCGCCGTAAAGGTAAAAAGACCTTGGATAGTCTGCGGGCGATTCCCTGGGTCTTTAGCTGGACGCAAGCTCGGTTCTTATTGCCGGCTTGGTATGGCGTGGGCACAGCCCTCATGGAGTTTTTGGAAGAAGACCCTGAAGAGAATTTGAAACTGCTGCGCTACTTTTATCAAAAGTGGCCCTTCTTTAAGATGGTTGTTTCTAAGGTGGAGATGACCTTAGCCAAGGTCGATTTGCAAATTGCTGAACATTACGTACACGAGCTCACTCAACCGGAAGACCAGGAGCGGTTTCATGTGCTGTTTGAGCAAATTTCTGATGAGTTTCGCAAAACGACAGAAATCATTTTGACGATTACTGGCCATCGACGTCTGTTGGATGGAGATCCTGATTTACAGCGCTCTGTCCACCTACGAAACGGTACTATCGTACCATTGGGCTTTATTCAAGTGGCTCTCCTAAAGCGGTTGCGGCAATATCGGAGCACTATATCTGGAGTTATCAAATCTCGATATAGCCGCGAAGAATTACTCCGAGGCGCGTTGCTCACAATTAACGGGATCGCTGCTGGCATGAGGAATACAGGTTGATCAAAGAGTATTGTAAAGTTTTGTAACAATTGTCTTGCGGATCTGAATTCCTTTGCTTGAATTGAGCCGTGAAGTATCTTAAAGTGCGGCCTCAATACTAGTTGTATCAAGGGTTTTCACAGGATTGGTTGGAGCGTGACTAGCATTTGCTGCGGGCTGATTTGCTTGCGGTCTTGTTGTGCTGCTAAAACACTATCCATCGCGTATACATTGCCTGCCTGAGGAGTGGTGCGGACATGAAACAGCTTAAACGTCGATTAACGCAGGCAGCGATCGCCTCAACCCTAGGTGGCCTCATGGCTGGTGGCGCTGCCCTGATGGATGCTAAGCCAGCAAATGCCCAGGCTGCTTATGGTAGCTATGTTGGTATCGGTGCCGGTTTTGGCTTGACAGAAGAAGCCGATACGGGGAGAGGTTCTGGTTTAGACATGGTGCTAACCGGTCGTTATCGCTTTCTCCGGATGCCTGTTTCCTTGAGGGCGACAGCTTTTTTATTTGATAACTTCACGCTGGTGCCGACGGTTTCGTACGACTATCCGCTTTCGTGGAACACCGATATTTATCTCGGTGCGGGGGCTTCTTTCCCCATTGGGAGTGACAGCAATCCCGGACCATTGGGTAATCAGACGGCATTTGTCTTGCAGCCAGGTATCGATTACATGTTTCCCAATAGTCGTCTAGCCGCTTTTGGTAGCGCGATTATCGCGTTTAATGGCTACCGCAATGGCGGTAACACGGCTGTCGCCATCCAAGCGGGTATGGGCTATCAGTTTTAGCGCCAATCCTTTTCAAGCTTCTCGGCAAGCGATCCGCAGCACTTACTGCGGATCGCTTGCTGTGCGGTTGATATGCGCTGTAGTCTTGAATTCAAAGCTTCTTAGGAGAGACTCTCCAGGCATTCGTCGCTCATTGAGGCCATTGACCTATCGCAATCCGCAATCAGGTCAGGATAGTTCAAATCTCTGAAATGCCCATTTCATAAGCTTCTCAATTCCGCATTCCGCACTCTCAATGCCGCATTCTGCCATAGCCACTTGCGGCAGGATCTGGGGGGAATTGCCGATGTCTGATGACCAAGGACAGAGCACTCTTTGGGAAGGACCGCACTCTACAGAGTTCAGAATTCAGATATGCGAGCTTTGCTGAATAAGCGTTTCAGTGATAGCAATCCGCTGTGAGGTTCGAATGCCTGAAAAAGCCAGAGGCTTTATTCTGCAGTGGTTTCACCTTTGACCTTTGACCTTTGAATTTTGCACCTTGCTATATCTGAAATGGCTTGACCTCAATACGGCTGGCGATTGCCCGGCAGTTTTGACCTGCGTCCAAAAATGTTCGCGGCGATCGCCGTCGAGCACTTCTCAGCGTTGGCGTCAAAGCCTCAATTCTGGGTGCATGAGCTTTTTGTTCACGCTCAGAAAAGGTGCGGTCATCAATTATGGAGCTGTTCGTAGCCGCCAAACATTAAGAGCCAAGCCACCACAATTGCCCAGTGAATAATGGTAGGCACCCACCAAGAGCCCGATCGCCAGTAGGACACCATACAAAATAGGCCGAGCAGCGTCGTCAAACATAAGAAGACGGGATGGGTGAAGGTGCCAGCAGCGGCGGTGTAGAGTGTGATGCCATTAAGGGGATGCATCGCCACAAATAATGCCAAGGTCGATAAACCCATTAGCCAACGGTGGCGATCGCTGACTCGCTCTGTCTTGTGGGGCAGCCATAAAACCCGCCAAATGCCCTCTTCAATAAACGCTGGAAACACCAGTACCCGAATGGCGACCAGTCCCTGTTGTGGCCATGGCAAGTCCGCAAAATTCACCGTTGTCAGGCCGCTTATGAGGGCGAGGGGAGTAGCGACCAGAGCATATATCCCCAGCAATTGGACGATTAACACCGCGTCTTTAGCAGTCGGCACTGTCGTGATGGCCAGCCTCAAACGACGGCGGAGTCGCTTGACCAATAGGATCAACCGAAACTGAAAAAATTGCACAATGATGAGAAGTTATAACGCTTTATCCCATCGCTCCCATTGGGCGCTGACGGGCAGTATTGGCTAACCACCTTAAACGGTACATGACCAACGTGACTTCAAAGGGCTTCAGGGAACTGGCAGCAGCAGTTCTCAATATGAGAATAGTTCTCGCGTTTGAAGTGGGTTCTGAGGTCAAAAATATCGTTTTGCCCTTGTGAAGCAGCCCCTATAGACGAGATTATCGTCTCAACAATGCCCGAAAAATTTAAAATGAGAATTGCTGAACTGGCAGGGATGTCTATGTGATGGCTGTACTAAATTTCTCAATGCGATCGGGCACCCAACGACAAACTTGACGCCCTAGAATAAAAGACTGTCGTTTTTACATCATTCCATCCATGACTGTCCGCGTTCGCATCGCGCCCAGCCCAACTGGCAATTTACACATTGGTACTGCCCGGACTGCCGTCTTTAACTGGCTGTTTGCTCGTCATCACGGCGGGCAATTTATTCTGCGGGTGGAAGATACCGATACGGAGCGATCGCGTTCAGAATTCACCCAGAACATTACTGCTGGCCTACAGTGGTTGGGACTCCAGTGGGATGAAGGTCCGTTTTTTCAGTCTGAGCGCTTAGATCTCTATCGGCAGGCGATTCAAACTTTACTGGATCAAGGTTTGGCCTATCGCGCCTATGACACGCCCGCAGAACTAGACGCGATGCGCACCGCGCAAAAAGCGAAAAATCAAGCGCCTCGTTACGATAATCGCCATCGCGACCTCACTGAAGAGCAGCAACGAGCCTTTGAGGCAGAAGGACGGCAAGCCGTGATTCGATTCAAAATCGATGATGAGCGCACCATTCAATGGCCCGATCTAGTGCGCGGCTCCATGACCTGGAAAGGCAGCGACCTCGGCGGCGATATGGTGATTGCTCGCGCCTCTTCAGTCGATAGCATTGGTCAGCCCCTGTATAACTTGGCAGTGGTGGTGGACGACACGGATATGACGATTACCCACGTGATTCGCGGTGAAGACCACATTGCTAATACCGCTAAGCAAATTTTGCTTTACGAAGCGCTGGGTGGCACGGTTCCCGAATTTGCCCACAC
>JBCDAJ010000147.1:0-15417 GCA_039185935.1 Cyanobacteria bacterium P01_F01_bin.56
GAGAACCTGTGGTCAAAGTTGAAGGGGTATTTGAGAGCGATAGAGGCACGCACCGCCCAAGCCTTACATGAGGCGATTGCTCAGGGTCTTTCGTTAATCTCCTTGCAGGACGTCCGAAGCTGGTTTACCCATGGTTGTTACTGTGCTTGACAAACCCGCACACCGCTATATCGCCTTCAGCTTAGGCGGTTCTGCCGCTGTTCGTCTGGGTCAACACCTGAACGCTGATGCGAGTCGCAACACCTTTCTGCGCTTTGTCGCCCAATTGTCGCTGCCTGACAAGAGCACACCACGGATTGTGGGCGTGGATGATTTTGCCCTACGACGCGGTCATCAATACAGGACGATTGTGGTCGATCTCGAAACCCATCGACCGATCGCACTTTTACCCGACCGGACGGCTGAGACTTTGGTCGCGTGGCTGAAGGCACATCCCGGTATTGAAATCTTGTCCCGCGACCGCTCCAAAACCTACAAGCGCAGGATGAGCAAAGGCGCACCGGATGCCATCCAAGTCGCGGATCGCTTTCATTTACGGCAGAATCTTGAGGAGACTCTGGAGAAAGCTTTCAAAGGCCACATCCAAGTCTTTAAGCGAGTTGAACAGGCCATATTAGCGCCTCAAGACAGTGCTGCCGCTCAGCCCCCCGACCCTGCAACGTTATTGCCAACACAAGCAGCTGAAAGTAAACGAGCTCAGCGCTTGGAGCGCTATGAACAAGTTCATGCATTACGACAGCAAGGCTATCAAATCAAAGACATTGCGCATCATCTCGGGATGGACAAACGCACGGTCTAAACCGATCTGTCTTACGAAACGTTTCCCGAATGGCAACCTTCCATTCAATGATGTCCAGGAGGCGATACTCTACCAGATACTCCACTCGCGGATCTTCCAAGCTCTCGAAATGCGCCAGTAGCGAACCCGACTCTACACTGTTTGGACTCATCAGATAGCCTCTTTACTCAGCTATCCTGGAATATCACTCATTCAGCGAGTATGCGTTTGCCCTGGCGTTAGCCGAGGATGATTTACGCTGGCAACTGAATGTTGAGGGAGATGCCGATCTCGGTGATTTTCGACCGCTGCCGTGGGGCTGGTCGCTCGCCGCACCTTTGACGAGCCGGACCTCGAAACCGCCCGCATACGCCGCGAAGTAGAGACTGCGCAACAAATCAATCGACTCTCACAGCAGCGCATTGCCATTCGCAATGAGATTACCAATCAGCTCAACACCGTGCGCACAAACCTGGTGCGGGTCGAAGCAGCGCAGCGGGCGACTGACAACGCCCGGTTACAGTTAGAAGCCACCCGTGAACTGTTTGAACGCGGTCGCGCTGGCGGCAATCTGTTTCAAGTGATCTCACAAGAGGAAAACTTGGTCGATGCCCAGAATCAAGAGCTTCAGGCTGAGATCGAGTTTCTCAATAGTGTTGTCGCCCTAGACCAATCAGTGGGTCTAACCCTGGACACTTGGAGCAGCGAGGTCGATTTTCTTCTCGCTTTGTTACCGCCGACCTCGGTAGAGACAATCACACCCGCTGAAGTGAACTTAGACGACGCTGAATAATCGGGACCATTCGTGCAGCAATCGATAGCCTTCCTCAATTAGCCTTGCGCGACAGAGCAAAGTCGAGCAGGTGAGACGCGACTCGATCGCACACCCCTGGTTCTCCCATTTGGGCGCGCATGTCAGCATACCCAGCATGGATCTCAGCCCTAGCCGCTTTGTCTTCTAAGAGTTTCAGGCTGGCTTGGGCGATCGCGGTGGGCGTTGCCTCCCATTGCACAAACTCGGGCACCACTGACTTATTCACAAACAAATTAACCGGAGAAATAAAGGGAATCTTGGCGTTGAGCAGATAGTAGCCAATGCGAGCCGTGAGCGGATTCAAACGATAGACCACCACCTGGGGAATGTCCATCAGCGCCACTTCAAGATTGACAGTGCCAGATTTGTTAAGTACCAGATCGGCAGCGGCGATCGCCGCCGCACTGCCGGAATCAATGAGTTCTGCATTAAGCTGAGCTTGGTCAACGGCCTGGGCGATCGCCGGTCGCAGCTTGGCCATTGAAATCGGGATTAAAAATCGCACATTGGGAAGCTGACTCTGAATGGCTGCCGCCGCTGCCATCACCACCGGCAACACCTGCACGACTTCTTGCTGACGAGAAGCGGGTAACAAGGTGATCACCGTATCCGTTGTGGAAACATTCAACTGTTGACGGGCCACAGCGCGGCTAGGAGGCTGCGAGAACTGGTCGATTAACGGGTGGCCAAAATAATGAACCTCAGCCCCAAAGCGCCGATAATATGCCGCCTCTTCAGGAAAAACCGCCACCATTTGGTCGGTAATTCGCGTTAGCCACTGGGTATCTTGGTCGCTAAACGCCCAAACCCACTGCTGGGGAGCAATATAGTAGGCTGTGGCCATTTGCGAAAAATGCCTACGTAAAAATTTGCCCAATGCCAGATTGGGGCCCATATAGTCCAAAAAAATGGTCAAATCGACCGCATGTTGGCGATAAAACTTCTGAGCTTGACGCTGCATCCGGAAGCTTGGGATGAGGAAGGGCAGCGCTTCGAAGATACCAACAGCCCCAATTGGCGTGGTATTCCCCACTAAGTGGGTGCCCGCTGCTGCCATCCGCTGACCGCCCAGCCCCGAAAGGGTCAATTTGAGACCTCGCGATCGCGCTTGGTGATGCAGTGCCTGAGCTAAATAGCTGCCTTGCAGATCGCCCGAGACTTCCCCGGTACTAATAAAGATGTGGAGAGAGTCAACGCGATCGCAAGCTTGGCTGCTGTCTATGTTCATTCTCCGCTCTTAGAGGCTTTGTTGCGATTAACTCCGACCATCGGTCCGCGGCGACTGGCCTCACTGGCCGAAGTTTGCAAAAACACTTGTAGGTGTTTAACAAAATCATTCTGTTGGGCCGATGCTTCGAGGGCTTCGATGGCAGTTTGCAAAGGCACGTCAGAACGGTAAAGCAACCGATAAGCTTCCTTTAGCTCGCTGTAGTAGCGTCCCCCTTCTAAAGCCGTGATGCCCGCCCGCTTGAGCCCGATGGCATTAAGGCCGCGCACGCGACAAGGATTGCCCTCTACCACCATGTAAGGAGGAACATCGCGATCAATGCGGCTCATGCCACCCAGCATGGCGTATCGACCAATATGAACGAATTGATGAATACCTAAAACGCCGCCAATCACTGCGTTTGACTCAATTTCTACGTGTCCGGCAAGGGCCACGGCATTAGCAATAATCACCTGATTCTCAATTACACAGTTATGAGCCACATGGACGTAGGCCATGAGCAAATTATCATTACCGATGACAGTTGCTTCGCCAGCATGGGTGGCTCGGTTCACGGTGACATATTCACGAATGCGGTTGTTGTCACCAATTTTCACCAAACTAATAGACCCGTCGTACTTCAGATCCTGGGGCTCAATACCGATGACCGCACCCGGAAAAATTTGATTGTTGGCCCCGATTTCAGTATGGCCATCGATGACGACATGGGCGTCAATTTCGGTGCCAGGGCCAACGGTAACTTTCTCTCCAATCACAGCATACGGGCCAACTTTGACCGTCGGATGCAGAGTTGCCCCTGCGTGAATCACCGCTGTTGGATGGATAAGCCTAGTCAAGGACATGCCTCCGGAACCCTGAGTATCAGTAAGCTGCACAGTCATTATGCAAAAATTGAGGGCTAGATTAATCAACTACGGAAAACATGAGTTCTCCCTCGCACACTAGCTGTCCGTCGACCTCAGCCCGTGCTTGCATTTTGCCAAATCGCTGCCGCTTGATAGCCCGTAGTGTGACAGTCATGACCAGCTGATCACCAGGGACGACCGGACGCCGAAACCGCACTTTGTCGATGCCGGCAAACATGCACAACCCGTCGACACCAGGAATCTGAGTCAGCACCACCCCGCCCACTTGAGCCATGGCTTCAACAATGAGGACTCCAGGCATAATCGGTCGCCCCGGAAAGTGACCTTGAAACTGCGGTTCGTTAAAGGTGACATTTTTGATGCCCGTGGCCTGTTCTCCAGGCACGTAGTCGATGATGCGATCAACCAGAGCAAACGGATAACGATGGGGTAATAGCTGTTGAATTTCCTCGATGGTATAGGTCGTTTTAGTGGGGGAACTATCCGCTGTTGCCGGCAGGGGGGTAGAAGTGCCTGAGCTGGAGTTGGTGCTGACCACAGTTGTCATCGGTTTCTTCACAATGGGCTGTACAAGCCAAATGTGCCTACTTTTAGAAAATCTTCATCATTCTCCCACCTGGAGTGCATCCTAGCTAGGTGCTGTTTGGGTGGCGATCGCTTTAGCGAGTTGCACATGAAGATGATGACTGGCTTTGTAGGCCATGATGTGCGCGATGGGTAACGTCCCCAAAAGACTTAAGTCACCCAATAAATCTAAGAGTTTGTGGCGCACTGGCTCATTGACAAACCGTAGCGGCGGATTCACCCAGCGATCGCGATCGCACACCAGAGCATTGTCTAAGCTGCCGCCCTTGATCAATCCCTGCGATCGCAAATATTCGATTTGATGGGCGAGCCCAAAGGTGCGAGCGGGGGCAATCTCGGTAGCAAAAGTATCAGAGCTTGGTACCCAACTATGCCACTGATTACCAATCGGTGTGACGTCGAAATCAATGCCATAGGTGAGCCGGGTGACGGGGGCTGGCATCGCCACCACAAAAGCATCCTGATCTCGTACCCAAATCGGCTCCGGCACTCTGAGTGCCGAGCGCTCAGAGGCTTGCGGCTGCAGTCCGGCGGTGGCTAGAGCCGTCACCCAGAGCTGGGCCGAACCGTCTAACAGAGGCATTTCTGGCCCGTTGACGTCGATGTAGGCATTATCAATACCCAAGCCAACCAGCGCGGCCAACAAGTGCTCGACAGTGCGCACAGTAGCTTCACCGTTTTCCAGTTCAGTAGACAAGAGGGTTTGCCCAACTGCATCAACCTGCGCTCTAATTTCAGGCTGCTGCGGTAAGTCACTACGCCGAAAGATTCGCCCAGTGTGGGTGGCTGCTGGCTGAATCTTCACCTTCACCTCGACCCCAGAATGCAGCCCAATGCCTGTCTGAGTAACCGGTTTTGCTAGCGTATGCTGCAAACCAGGGGCTGCACCAGGCGACATACTGAGATGGTCTGCCTTCAAAGGGGACTGGGTCATAATCTAAAAACGTTCGCCAATACCAAAGTGTAGTCGGCCATCGCCCTGGTCGTTAAAGCCATAGTCAACCCGAATCGGGCCTAACGGCGTTTGAACTCGAACCCCAGCACCATAGCCAAAACCGCTACCAGGTTTGTCTCGATCAGGCCCCGGTGACCCTGACACGCTGTCACCGGTCCCGACATCAGTACCCGCGTCTACAAAGAGCGCTCCACCTAAGAAGGAAAATAGCGGGAAGCGATATTCAAGCGACGCCTGCAGGTAACTTTGGCCAGTCCCGAGTTCACCCTCGTCGTAACCGCGTACGGAGTTGGTGCCGCCGATCGAGAAGGCTTCATAGGGCGGGAAGTCGCCAATAATGCTGCCGCCTTGCACATTGATAGCGATCGCCTGAGGCCCTTCATTGAAATTTAAGAACGACACGGGCACGTAATAGCTATAACTAGCCCGCACGCGATTAAAGAAAATACTACCGCTGCCTAAGGGAATGGATTGCTCAGTTCCCAAGCGCAATACAGAGCCGCTGGTGGGGGCCAGAACATTATTGCGCTGATCTTGAACCACCCCAAACTGCACAGTCCACAGATCATCAGATCCAGTACCGCTAGCGGATAAGGGGTTATCGTCGGGCGTGCCAGGAATTTGGTCAGGGCCAACATCTTCGGTCACAATGTTGCCGTCAGCATCAGTCGTGCGGATTCGCTGATACAGGGTGCCGAGAGACGCACTCCAGCCGTTATCCAGCGGCCGTCGGAAGGTGACGCCAGTACCAAAACGGGTAATCCGGGGGCGATCGCCATTGGCTAACTCAATCTCATTCTCCCCACCATCAAACACCAGCGAAATCGATCGTCGCCCAAAGCCATTCAGCGTGTAAGACGTGCGGTAAGGATCACCCCCAATCCAGGGGTCTGTAAAGCTAACGTCAAACAAAATATCGCGGAAGCTGAGCTGAGCTTCTGCCGAGAATTTCTGGTTGTTGCCGCCAAAGTTGTCTTGCCGATAGCTGAGAGTCCCAAACAAATCGCCCGTAAAGTTAAAGCCCACCCCTGCGGCGACGGAACCCGTGTTGCCCTCAATCACATTGACCGTGACATCCACCTCCCGAGGATCTTTTTGACCAGGGTTGAGTGAAATTGTCACGTCATCAAAAATACCCAAGCCAAACACTCGCTGCAAATCGGCCTGAATTTGACTCTGCTGAAAAACATCTCCAGGTTCAGTTTCAAACTCTCTCAGAATGATGTAATCCTGAGTTTTACCGTCGATGGGGTTACCCTCTTCATCTTCTATGAGGCCCTCTTCAGTAATGAACTGAACGTTGATATCTTCAATCACCCCTTCAGCTACCTGCAGGGTCACTACCCCATCTTCGCCAACTTCTGGAGCAGCAATCACCTGAGCCAAGACATAGCCATTGTCTTGATACCAGTTGTTGAGTTCGAGAATACCGTCCTGAAACTCAAGCAGATTGATAATTTCTCCGTACTGGGGCGAGAAGATGTCTTCAACGACCTCGTTCGGTAGTACACCCCCTCCATCAACCTCGACGCGAGTCAGCACTGGGTTGGGCGAAACTACGTAAGTGACCCGCACACCTAAAGGCGTGTCTGTTGGCACAGCACGCACATTGGAGAAAAAGCCAGTCGCAAAAATGCTGTTGATGTCTTCTTGAATGTCCGAACGGGTTGTGGTCTCTCCTGGACGAGTGTCAATCGCGTCGTAGACGGTGTCTTCCAGGTCCGGGTCAATCAGTTCTCCGTCTGGATCAGTCACAGCGACTTCTGCCACTAAAACCTGCGTTTCTTCAGACGCCTCAGGATTCTCCAGCTCGTCAGTGGCTTCGTCTTCCAGGTCTTCTAAAGTATCTTCATCATCGGTAGGTGAGTCTGGGGCATCTTCGGCTTGAGAGAGGTTAATAACCTCAGAGCTAGTGACTGATGTTTCAACGGTAATTTCCTCTAAAACAGAGGGCGTTGCTGATGCCGTTGCCTGTAGCTGATGAATGCCGACAACACCTGATTCCGGGCTAAATGATGTCTTGGCCAAGCGTGAATCTACGTCACTAGCTGCTGAATTTGGGGCCAGTTCAGAGCTATGGGCACCTTCTAGTTGAGAAGCTTCGAGGTTCTCTAAGTTAGCGATCGCCGCCGTATGCCGCTGTATCGTCTCTGTGGCCACGGCTGGTTCTGTTCCCCCATCGGCAGCGATGAGCTCAGCTACGCTGACTGCAGTCGAGTCAGCTGCTTGTGAGCTGACTGCCAAAGACTCACCACGGGCTTGAGAAGCGATTCCCAAGGTTGCAGAGAGGGTTAAAAGGGCGACGAGGCTAGGAGTTTGGCGCATGCTTCAACAGCTACTGTGAATAGAAGAACATCAAAGAAAATCAAAACATGCCGAAATCGCAATTATTTCGGCGATTCTTCTTGGCTTTTGTTATAAACGGAAAGATTTTACCGCATTGTGGTGAACCTAATTGCGGCTGACCTGGCCCAGAATTCGCTGCAAGACTTCTTGATAGGCTTCAGCCACATGGCCCAAATCTTGGCGAAACCGGTCTTTATCTAAAACCCGATCAACCTGGTCACTTTTGGCTTGATCCCAGAGCCGACAAGTATCAGGGCTAATCTCATCAGCAAGTAAAATACCATTCATTTGGCCGAGACCAAATTCCAATTTGAAATCGACTAGGGTGATTTGACATCGTTGAAAAAAGGTTTGCAGAATAGTGTTGATTTTCTCCGCTAGACGGATCAATTCGTTGATTTGTGCCTCGTCAGCAATATTCATGACTCGTATGCGATCGCGGGTCAACAGCGGATCGCCCAGATCATCATTTTTGTAGTAAAACTCCACTAGTGGTGGCGTCAGCACCGTTCCCAGCGCTAGCCCTGTTTGTTTACACAGGCTGCCCGCAGCCAAATTGCGCACGACGACTTCGAGCGGAATGATCTTGACGGCTCGGACCCGCATCTCTCGTTCACTTGGGGTGTCTAGCCAATGTGTCTTGACCCCCTGAGCTTCGAGAAGCTGAAACAGATGGGACGCAACTTTGCAGTTAACGATGCCTTTATTCGTGATTTGCCCTCGCTTTTGAGCATTAAAGGCGGTGGCATCGTCTTTGAAGTAGCTGATTAACACGTCTGGATCATCAGTGGCGTAGATGATCTTGGCTTTCCCTTCGTATAGCTTTTGGCGCTCAGCCATGCGATCGCCCCCCAAAACAGCTTCCTCATCTTACTGGCAGAAGGAATCGCAGAATAGCGTGCTCGCTGATTTGCAAAGGTGTTGCAATTGTCTGGTGAACGCGATCAGCGAGCCAGTCGTTACACCGCAGAATGCCGAATTCTAAATGCGGAGTTCGGGATAAGAACACAAGCTGTGTGGTCATTCCAGAAGTTGCGATTGTCTTGACCTAATGGCGGTTCGCTGTAAGATTCCGAATCTGACAATACACCAGTGATCCGTCAAGGATAAGAGAGTCGCGCTTAAATAACATCCCCCCTGCCCTGCTACCCATCCCCCCTGCCACAGTCTTGTCTGGATACTTTATTTGCCAGCCGATCCCTAAATTTTCGGGTCCGCTATTTCCAGAAGCCTGGCGTGGTCAACACTGTAAGAACTGTCAACCCACATTCCTAGTCGCTAGCACCATGCGGCATCAATTGGCCTACCGTTCTCCAGATTAGGGGAACAGCGGCGCCAAGGGAGCTAGAGACGGGAACGATAGAGCGACTTTTGCCACCAAGTACTCGGACTGATGGATTCGCGATCGCTGAAGTCGATTAGGCTGTGCCTAGACTCTTCTGATCATCAGGAAGGAACGCATTTCATCCCCCTTACATTCGTCTTATTCTTGACCCGCAGGAGCCAGGCGTTTGCGCAATGACTCTGCCCGGCGCTTCGCAGTTTTATTGTTCGGTTCGTACTTTAGGGCTACTTCATAAGACTCCAGCGATTGGGTAATCAGCTGCTTGCGCTCGTAGCTATGGCCCAAGTTATTGAGAGCCGTCACATAGCCGGGCGCAATATCAAGAGCCTCTTTGTACTGACGAATAGCCAGATCATATTGCTCTTGGGCAAAGTAGGCATAGCCCAGCGCGTTGTAAATCAAAGCGGCTGGTTCTGTTTCATCATCGGTGAGCAGCTTTAGGGCTTGTTTGAGTTGAATGATGGACTGGGAATACAGCTTTTTGTCGAGGAGCAAACTGCCCAATTCGTAGTACTCTTGAGCGCTGCCCTTCTCCTTGCTCAACTTATTTTGTAGGCGGTTGAGGGTGCCTTCTACCCGTCGCGTCTTATACACCTGACGAATCACCAACACTGCTGCCACGCTCAGCAAGACCAGCAGCGTTATCAGGTAAGTCAACAGTAGATTGGTATTTTCCATATCCCCGCGGTTGAAAAACGATTTCAGAAATGGCATCTTATACCGATCATCTTGACATGCTGAATGCCTTCGTTGCGGGGGATATCTCTGGAGGTTGGAAATTCTTGACAGAAACGCCATTGCTGAATCAAAGGATAATCGGGTGTTTGAGACTGGGGGCAAGATGCCAACTCTTTGCTGTTATTGGCTAGTCATCTGTGTTGGTGACGATTCAATTCATCCTCAAATCAGCAATGCCATCAAAGCCTCATTCATGAACAGGGTGGCGGCGCGCTTGTCGTCGCTGGGCGAACCAAGTTTGCAATTGTTCTCGACACTGGGTTTCTAGAATGCCGTTCAGGACCGCTAGGTGGTGGTTCGAGGCTGCACTATCGGGAATGTTCAACACCGATCGCACTCCCCCGGCCTTGCGATCGGCTGCTCCGTAAACCAGCAAACTGATGCGACTAAGACCGATGGCCCCAGCGCACATAGGGCAGGGCTCTAATGTGACGTAGAGGGTGCAACCCGTCAGATTCCAATTGCGCCGCACTTGGCCCGCCTGCCGAAGCACAAGCACTTCGGCATGGGCCGTCGGATCATGCCCCCGTTCACGAAAATTAGCGGCTTCAGCAATCAGACGGTTATGTTCATCGACCACGATCGCGCCGACGGGCACTTCTCCAGCGTTACCAGCAGTGGCGGCTAGCGCGATCGCCTGCTCCATCCACGCGCGGTGTCGTTGGTAAGTCTCGTCCAGAGCAGTCATACCAGTCTCAAGGGAAAAAGTTCCAAACCGTCGGATAAATGGCAGCAGGTAAATGGCGATGCCGATTCATCAAAAATGGCTTTCACCATTCAATGCGTCGACGCGACAAGTGCATCGTAAGCGCCGCCAGTTTTCAGCCAGTTTACAATTTCAGCGCCCCCGTGGCAGGGGCGCTTGACTAAGCGATCGCGGGCTGGCGCGCCAGCAACTTAGTGAGGGGAATACCATCGAGCGGGGCTTAGTCGGGCCGCAGCACCAGCCAATCACGATATCCGCTTGACCCTAAAGCCGAGATATCTTCATCAGAAGCGCCGCAATCCGCAGTTTAATTAGGCCATTTTAGATTGCTGAAACGTTGATTCGGTAGGTTTTCAATTCTGCCTTCTGCCCTCTGCCTTCTGCCATAGGATGGGCTATTGCTAGCGTAACCCATACGGGGAAGGGGTTTCATGCCTTAACTCCGCCTCCAGCAGTCTGATTCAAGGCTACCTGATGCCCACAAATTGTGGGTGAGGATTGGTCAATTGAAGCGACTTACTCAGGCCAATCTTTCTCCGGCTCGGCCGCTTGGGGCAAGGGGGCTGATGGCGATGGGTAGGAGGTTTGCTTGGGCAGCAGTTCTAGTTGTCCCGCTTTACGGGGCGATCGCGGGGTGCGTCGTCGTCGGGACATCCCTTCTTCGGTAGTCTCTTCGGCGATCACTTCATAGAGAATGGCACGTTTATGCCCCCCTGAGCCTTTGCGCAAAATCCGGCCCAAGCGCTGGATGTATTCCCGAGTAGACCCAGTCCCTGATAGTAGAATCGCCACGCTGGCATCTGGGACATCAACGCCTTCATTCAACACTTGAGAAACCACAAGGGTAGGATATTCGCCACTGCGAAATTTTTCCAAAATGGCCTGTCGCTCTTTGACGGCGGTCTGGTGAGTAATCGCGGGAATCCAAAAGTCTTCAGAAATACGATAAACCGTGGCGTTATCCGCCGTGAAGATTAGACAGCGTTCGGGATAATGCCGTTCGAGTAATTCAGCTAAGACGCGCAATTTACCGGCTGTGCCTAACGCGATCGCCCGTGATTCCCGATGCGCTAGCATTGCCCGTCTACCCGCAGCGGACTTGGCACTCGCCTGCACAAATCGCTGCCAGCCTTCTAGGCTACCGAGCCAAATATTTGCCCCCAGCAAAAAATCATTGCGCTGTTGAATTAGCGTTTCGTAGCGTTCTTGTTCTATCGGACTCAAGGCGACCTTAATCTGTACCACTTCGTAGGGGGCTAACGTATCGCCAGCCAAGTCTTCCGGCTGTTTTTGATACACGATGGGACCGAGCAGATAGTGCAAGTCATCGTGGCGGCCATCGGCGCGATCGGGGGTAGCCGTCAGCCCCAAGCGATAGGGGGCAATGGAATATTCAGCAATGACCCGGTTAAAGTCACTGGGTAAATGATGACACTCGTCGCAAATCAGTAAGCCATATTGATTGCCCAACGTCTCCGCATGAATGGCCGCGCTGTCATAAGTCGCCACTAAAATCGGAGTGCGATCGCGCGACCCACCTCCCAACAGTCCCACTTCTACATCTGGAAAGACCTTTAGCAGTTGGTCATACCACTGATGCATCAGATCCAATGTCGGTACGGTGATCAGGGTGCTGCGGGGGGTAGCCTGCATGGCCAGGTAAGCCAGGTAAGTCTTGCCGGCTGCCGTTGGCAAGACCACAACGCCTCGCCACCCCTCTTCGATCCAGGCATCTAATCCGGCTTGCTGATGGGGGTAAGGCTGCCAAGTCGTTTGTAATTTGAGAGAGAGGGCCTTAAACTGCGACACTTCATCCGTAAAGGCGACTTGTTCCTTTCTCAAAGTCTCAATCAGCGCCCGATACTGATAGGCTGGAATGCGAAATTTTTCGATGCGATCGTCCCAAACGGCAAAGTCAATCCAAGCCTTCCCCTTCGGAGGCGGGTGCAAGATCAGCGTGCCACGGTCAAAGATTAAATGGGGAGTTCGGGCCATTTGCCAGCGAAGAACACTGCCGCCATTCTATAAAAGATTGGGGGATTGCTTCCTCGCGCTGGAGCCCCGTATCAATAGCGGCTCGAATCTCGGGACTCTGGATAACTATGCTGAAGCTAGGATCCGTTTTTACCAGAACTCGATACAAATTAGGATTTACCGCAATAGCATTACGGAGCCAACGAGCTGCATGCCCAGCTTTACCTTGCAGGGCAAACGTTGAAGCCTTGCCGTACCAGGCGTTGGGGTTAGGCACACGATATCGCAATGAGCGGTCAAAGCTGGCCAGCGCATCGCGAAACCGATGGAGCTTGTTGAGCATGACCCCCCGGTAGGTCCAGGCATAATAGCAATTTGGTTTGATTGCTACCGTGGTATCGAGACAACTGAGCGCATCATGAAAGCGACGCATCGCCGCCAGCGCGATCGCGCGGTCGTACCAGGCATAGTAATTATCAGGCTCTTGCTGAATCAGCTCGTCAAAACAATCGGCGGCGGCTTGGTAACGATTCAAGCGTAGTAGGGCATTGCCCCGATTGCGCCAAGCTTTGAGATCGTGCGAATTTAACTTGATGGTACGATCAAAACTGATTAAGGCCGCCTCAAAATCACTAGTTTTAGCCAGCGCAATCCCTTGGCCGTGCCAAGCTCTGGCTTGTTTAGGAACCAGCCTGATAGCCTGCTGAAAACTTTGTAAGGCCGCTTTATATTGACCTAATTCACACAAGGCATAGCCTTTCTCCGTCCAAGCCTTCGCATCGGTCGGGTCAGCCGCAATCACCTGATCGTAACGTTCGATTGCGGAGCGATATCGACCAATGTTGGACAAGGCACTAGCTTGACCATGCCAAATCTGATTTGCTTGAGTTTGAGAAACAACCATGGCGTTAACGGGGAGTTGCACCAGCACAAGTCAAAAATTACCCATGTATGGGGATCAGCATCGCTAGTATCAATATTTACTGGACGCCTGTTAAGCAGCTCCAATAAAAGCCATCACTAGAGCCCGCTAAAAACTTGATATCTAAATGTATCCCGCTGCATCTATAGCCAACACCGATGCAGGGGAGTCTTCTTCAAGAATTCATACAGGTACTAAGATTTACGAATGATCACTGATGTGTTTTGTCTAGACAATAACCCTGTAAGTACTGTCGCCAATACTGCCAGGAGCCAGCCTCATGAGAGGTCAAGACCGAGTAGAGGCCTGCTTGACAGCCCTGGCTTCTTGTAATGACAGTGATTGGGTGGTCATCAAAATGCTGAGCCACCCCCCTCCCGTTTCTGGGTGGTTTTGAGCTAGTAGCTCGCCGCCGTGAGCCTCAGCAATTTGTTGTGAGATGGCCAGCCCCAGACCGGTGCCAGTATTCCCAAAACTATCGAAATCGGCGGACTGAGTAGAACGCAGTATCGAATGGTTAACATTAGGGCGCGTACGGGAGGTATCGGCACGATAAAAGCGATCAAAAATGTGAGGTAAATCGCTCTCTTGGAAACCGTTCCCTTCATCAATGACATCAACCCGTAGTTGCTGGGAGGTCGTTGCAGAGTTGCCGGCGATCGCCGCCGCCGGCTCAACTTTGGCCCTTATGTAAATGGTGCCTTCCTGGGGGCTGTACTTGATCGCATTGTCAATGAGATTGATGAATACCCGATACATCAAAGATTCATCGAGTTGCACAATCAGTTCTTCAGGCCCCTCGTAAGCGATTTCGACCTGTTTCATGTTGGCCAAGGGTTCCAGACTTTGCCAGGCCGCCAAAATCAATCGAGGTACCTCGACGGGCTTCAGGGTGAGGCCCGTCCCGCCACTACGTTCTAGCCGACTGAGGTTGAGTAAGTCTTCGACCAAATTGCTGAGGCGCAAAATTTCGTTGAGCAGGCGATCTAGCCACTTTTGCAAAGCTGGATTTACTCGCTCTCTCAGGGTTTCTGCCACCAGCCGAATGGAAGTCAAAGGCGTTTTGAGTTCGTGAGCGACATCAGAAGTCCATCGATTACGCTGTCGCAGCAACGTTTCTGCCTCTCGGCGGTTTTCCAAAAAAATACCGACATGGTTATCCGGCAAGGGCACTCCCCAACCGCGCAGCGGATAGGCTAATCCCTCGTTAGGGTTAATCGGATCGGGAGAAACCAGATTTAACACCCAGTCCTGCTGGCATTGTTGCTGGGCCTGGCGAGTATTTTCAATCAGTTGGTCGAGTTCAAATGACCGCACCAACTCTAGTAGCAGTCTCGGTGAGAGGGGGCCAGTGAGGGTATTATTCTGATTAACCGTGGG
This sequence comes from Cyanobacteria bacterium P01_F01_bin.56, assembly GCA_039185935.1. Lineage (GTDB taxonomy): Bacteria > Cyanobacteriota > Cyanobacteriia > Phormidesmidales > Phormidesmidaceae > Halomicronema. The sequence continues at coordinate 14,638 of JBCDAJ010000147.1, forward strand.
AATGCCCAACATCTGACTGGCGAGTGGATTAATCCAAATCAGCTGATTTTCATCATCGACTTCTAGATAGCCAACCGGTGCCTGCTGCAGTAGCTCGTAGCTGGTTGAGTCGATATAACGGCGATGGGTAGAGAGTCCTCCAGAGTCTGCCATTGAGGCTGACAATGTCGCGGCTGAGGGCTTGCCAGGGGCTGATTTTGCCCCAGCTTTGACTTGGAAACGGCCACGCCAAAGCCAGCCTAGTCCAAAGCCTGCGATCGCGCCAGAAACCAGCAACCATTCGTTTGTTGCGCCCATAATGTTGCGCACACTCCTCACTGCAGCACTCTGTCTGCCATCAGCGCCAGACCAGAGGCAAGCTAAATAACCTCCCCCATACGTTACCAACAAAAGGTTAAGAAAAAAGGCACCTAATAGGTGCCTTTTTAACTCCCAAAGCTTCTCGCTACTCCGGAACGCTCGTTTCATTCAAGTAGAAACTTAAACTACTTGACCGGAGCTCCTCGATAAACTAAGTCCTCAACGTGCTCAACAGGCAAGTCCTTAGCAACGCGGCGGGTAACAGTCGCCCCGCGATATTGGCCAATCACCTCTTCAGTGAACTGAATCTGAGCATTTTTGATGCTGTACTCAGCACCGCGATAACGTAAAGCCATGATTTTTCGCCTCTAAACGAATAGTTTGCAGTGAAAGAGGCGCGTTCCTTCAGAGAGCTTTCTCTTACTTCCGTCCTGGCCAGATACCCTGGTCGGATGAACGATTTAGTAACCGTCAGTTCTA
>JBCDAJ010000148.1:0-15366 GCA_039185935.1 Cyanobacteria bacterium P01_F01_bin.56
CGACCTCACCGCCTGCGGCACCTCTCCTTCTTAAGGAGAGGCTTAGCTAGACTCTGGTTCCTCTCCTTGCCAAGGAGAGGTTAGGTGAGGTTTTCCAAAGCAAGCTCAACTCCGGTTTTCAACTTGGACGTGGTTTAGCTGATTATTTCATCACAGGTAAATAAATGAATTATAGACTGACTAATGAAACAAATTGATAACTTGCAAGCTAATGCCACTTCAAGTGTTTCTGTGCTGTCAATCTCTCAAGCAACCACAGCTACGTTTACTGATCTTTATTTTCAACACACATTTTTGTTCTTCATTCAGGTGGGTAGTAAAAGGGTATTGTGTCCGATAAATGGCGAACTGATTGGGCATGCCGAAGATGTGATGATATTTCCTCCTGGGTCTATGGTAACGATGGAAAATCGACCCGTGCTTGGGGATGATTATCGGGCTACTGGCGTTTGCTTTCCACGTCATATGATAGAGGCGGTGTTCTCTAACAAAAAATCAAAGTCTGAATCAACGGGTATCCAAATCGTGCGGCCTTTTACAGGTCAATCCGTTCAAATATTAAATACTATTCAGGTTACGCTGGACGACACAGAGATACTAGAACCGATAAGACAGCATCGACTGCTAGAACCCTTGGTCTGGTTAAAACATAATGGAGTTCATCTCTCACCCCATGAAGAAGAGAAACCACTTAGCAAGGTTAGAAGACTTATTGAAACAGATTTAAGTCACCCCTGGCGCTCCAGTGAAGTGGCTGATTATTTTGCCATCAGTGAGGCCACCATGAGACGTTGGTTAACCAAATCCGGGCAAGGGTTTTCAAAAATACTGCAGAATACAAGACTTGAGCATGGGCTTAGCCTTTTGCAGTCAACAGATATGCCAATTTCAGAGATTGCATTCGATTGTGGATTCAAAACGCCCTCCCACTTTTCGGATTCGTTTAAGAAGCGCTTTGGAATCAAGCCGAGTGAGATACGTAAGGTAGAAGATTGAGCGTTTTTCGATGGTTTCTGCTTGATTAGTGAAAGTAGCGTAAAGCTGTCCTTGCTAGATTCAGAGTGTAGACAACACTCAACTTAAAGAGGACCATGACAATGCTTAGTAAGTCTATAGCCCTTGGCTTTTTGCTTACCACAATGATTACCTCTTCTGCATCTGCGCAGGAGTTTAACTTAACCAGTACAACCGTCTCCGAAGGTGAAATGTTGACAAACGCTCACGTTTTTGAGGGTTTTGGATGCGAAGGTGAAAATCAGTCACCACAATTGTCATGGACTGGCGCACCAGAAGAAACCAAAAGCTTTGCAATTAACGTGTACGATCCAGATGCGCCAACTGGCTCAGGCTGGTGGCATTGGAATGTCGTCAATATTCCGACCTCCACAAACTCTATTTCTCAAAATGCGAGTATTAACGACGACCTACCTGATGAGGCGATTGAGATTCGAAATGACTACGGGACTATCGGGTTTGGCGGCGCCTGTCCCCCTCCTGGTGAAGTTCATCGTTACATCTTTACGATATATGCGCTGAGTACGGAGCGCTTAGACCTGCCTGAAAATCCAAGCAATGCGCTTGTCGGTTTCATGATCCGTGCAAATATGCTCGACAGTGCAAGTATCACAGCGGTTTATCATCGATAAAATTTACTAATAACAACAATTTCACCCCCAATCTCTCGCTAGAGATTCAGAGGGGTAAATTTCTTTGATTGGAGGTGCTAGCTAGCACTGCTTGGCAGCGGATAAGCAAAGGGCAACTGTGTAAGTTTTAGATTAACTGTTACCGCTGCACTCTATCGTGAGCTCAAAGTGCGTGCTCACCGATACGAATGATTTCTCCTTTGACGCGGTTGGTAGCTAGCAAAACATTGCCCAATTAGCTTTCTGGTGAGGATGGAGCCACTGAGTTTGGATAGCCTTGCCGGATGAGAACTGCAACCGTATTGCGCATTAACCGCGATCGCCTCCAGCAGCGACTCGATGCTCTCGCCACCATTGGCCGACTCCCCGACGGTGGCGTGCGCCGCACTGCTTATAGTGCTGAAGACTTAGCCGCCCGGCAGTGGGCGAGGGCAGCCATGCAGACCGCCGGTATGAGCACAACGATTGATGCCGCGGGTAACATTATTGGTCGCTACGATGGCACCCAAGATTTACCTGCTTTTGCCACCGGTTCCCACATCGATACCGTCCCTACTGGGGGGCGTTACGATGGCGCGTTGGGCGTATTAGCCGGTATTGAGGTGGTCGCCACCTTGCACGAAGCGGGACAGCGACTCCGTCATCCCCTTGAGGTGATTGTTTTCACTGACGAAGAAGGGGAAATGATCGGCAGTAAAGCGATGGCGGGTACGGCCAAGCTCACGGACCCAGAGCACTTTCGGCGCTTAGACGGAGAGGCCATTCAACCCTGCTTACAGCGCGTTGGGGGCAATTGGGATACTCTGCCGACCGCCCAGCGGACTGATCAGGATATTGCCGCGTACCTGGAACTCCATGTCGAACAGGGGGGCGTGCTGGAATCGGAGCAGTGCCAAATCGGTGTGGTGCAAGGTATTGTCAGCCTGCAGCGGTTTCAGGTGGCCATTACCGGACGCCCCAATCACGCGGGGACGACTCCTATGCCCCTGCGCAAAGATGCCCTCTATGCGGCCTCACTACTGGTGGCGGCGGTTCACGATGTGGCGGTGGATATTCCGGGTGATCAGGTGGCCACTGTGGGGTTGCTGAATGTGGCACCGAATGCTCCCAACATTGTGCCTGGCCAGGTGGAGCTCACCATTGATATGCGGGATTTGTCCCTGGCAACGTTAGGCGCAATGGTCAAGGTGTTGCAGCAGCGGATTCAAGCGATCGCCGCCAGCACCGGCACCCAAATCGAGCTACATCCCCAGCACTTTGTCGAACCGACCCTCGCGAGTCCGACCATCCAGGCTGCGATCGCGGCGGTTTGCGAAGACCTGCAGCTCACCCACTATTCCATGCCCAGTCGGGCCATTCACGATGCCCAGGAAATCGGTCGCTTTACGCCCATGGGGATGATTTTTGTGCCCAGTCAAGCAGGCGTGAGCCATGCCGAAGATGAATACACTTCTCCGGAACAGTGCGCTCAGGGCGCCGATGTGCTGCTGCAAACGCTGTTGCGACTGGACGACCAGCTCTAGGGGCGGTTATCCGGTCGCGGTCAAATCCTCTCAGCGATCGGGATATCGCCCCTTAGCTTAGATTGTGAGTGCGGGCGTGATGATGCTGATTGTTAAAGGCTTCTGGGTTTAATGGATGATGCGCTCTAAAGCCACTGTTTCATTTGGGCGATCGTCAGGTTGCTGCCACACAGCGGCGTGGCCACCAATTGTCCGGCGAAGCGTTCTGGGTAAACCATGGCGGCGGCCACGCCTACTGCCCCCGCCGGTTCCACTACAATTCCGGCCAAATGATGGAGTTGTTGCATGGCTGCTAGCGTTGCGGTATCCGACACCTGCAGGATGTCATCGACTGTGGTTTTCATGACGTCCAGCGCTTCCGGTACTGGAATCCGTACGCCAATGCCATCGGCGATCGTGTCAACCGTTTCGGTGGTGATGAACTGTCCCTGTTGCCAGGACCAATCCATGGCCGGTGCCCCCGCCGCCACCACGCCAATCACCTGAGTTGGCGGTGAATGCGTTTTGAACCAGGTGCCAATGCCATTAATTAATGCGCCATTCCCTACCGGAATGAGTAACGTCTCAATCGGATCCGGATACTGGCTCAGTTCGAGGCCGATCGTGCCAGCCCCCGCCGTTACCTCTGGCTCTCGACCATCTTCTACGTAGGTCAATCCATGAGCGGCGGCATATGCTTTCCCTGCGGCCTTGGCTGCATCAAAGTCTGCCCCGGCTAATTTCACAGCTGCCCCGAGCTGTCGCATGCGGTCTAATTTGAGTGGGTTAGCCGTCTCAGCAGCAAATACCGTCAGCGGAATCTGTTGTTGACGGCAGGCGTAAGCCATTCCCTGACCAAAATTGCCGGCCGAAGCGCAAATAAAGGCCGTGACCTGGGGCTGTTGCTTCACAAAGTAGTTCGTGCCCCGACCCTTAAAAGAGCGGATCGGGTTGAGCGTTTCCACTTTGAGCAGGAGGCGAGTGTTGAGCCCCTGATTGAGGGCATCGAGTTCAAACTGGGGCGTATTCAGAAAAACCGCATCAATGGTTTGGTGAGCCTGGACAATCGCCTCACAAGCCGGAGCAAAAGTGTTCATGGTGTTGTAATTGTCTATTTTGTCTTCACTATCGCGTTATTCTCGGAGCGCTGCAGTGGTTTCAGAGTCACCGATCTATGACCCCGGTGACGGTATCTGTGACGCTTGCGGCATAGCGCTTCTGAGGTAAAGTGATGCTCCTATCTGCTGCCCCAACTTCCTTAACGGCTCCGGTGACTGATTGGCGGATCAATGGCGATCGCCTGCTGTACCGCTTAGACCAGCTAGCCCAAATTGGCGCGATTGAAGGCGGTGGAGTGTGCCGCTTAGCCCTCACCGATGCGGATAAAGCCGGACGAGATTTGGTGGTGAGTTGGATGAAAGAGTTGGGCCTCACCATCACGGTTGATCAGTTAGGCAATGTCGTGGGTACCCGACCGGGCTTAGAAGCCGGAGCCCCGATTATGACTGGCTCCCACATTGATACGGTGGCTACCGGGGGCCGGTATGATGGCAACTTGGGCGTATTAGCCGGGCTTGAGGTCATCGAGACCTTGAACGAACAGCAGATTCAGACTCGCTATCCCCTAGCAGTGGCCTTTTTTACCAACGAAGAAGGCGCGCGGTTCCACCCCGATATGATGGGCAGCTGGGTTTTTAGCGGTGGCTTGCCGGTGGCCGATGCCCTAGCCGCCGAGAGCATCGACGGCAGTCTTCTAAGTGCGGAGTTAGAGCGCATTGGCTACGCGGGCTTAGTGCCCTGTGGCACCCAACCGGTCAAAGCCTTTGTCGAACTGCATGTGGAACAAGGCCCGGTGTTGGAACAGGCAGGCATTCAAATTGGTGCTGTGACCGGAGTTCAAGGCATGTCGTGGCGGTCGTACACCGTTAAAGGCACTGCCAACCATGCGGGCACGACGCCCATGCCTCTCCGCCATGATGCCGGTTATGGGGCCAGCGCGATCGCGGTTGCCGCTCGTGAACTGGCACTCGCCATGGGAGGCAATCAAGTGGCGACTGTGGGCTCCATCCAGCTAGAACCCGGACTGGTGAACGTCATCGCTAAAGCCGCAACCCTGACTGTCGACTTGCGCAATACTGACGCCGCTCTCCTCAAGCAAGCCGAGACCGAGCTCCAGACCAAAATTGTTGCGATCGCCGAAGCCGAAGGATTAGCGATCACCAGTCAATCTCTGGCCCGCTTTGAACCCGTCACCTTTGACCCGGCGATGATTGACTGTGTCGCAAACACTGCCGAAGCCCTAGGGTTTTCTGTGAAACGCATGCCTAGCGGTGCCGGACATGATGCCGGGATGATTGCCGCGATCGCTCCCACCGCGATGATCTTTGTCCCTAGCGTCAACGGCCTGAGTCACAACGTTAAAGAGTACACCGCGCCTTCAGATCTGGCGAACGGCACCAATGTGTTGCTGCAGGTACTCTTACAGCTCGCCAACCCAAGTGCAGTTGAAGTTATCCGGTCATAAATCAATATGACCATATCCTGCTCTGTGGGAGTTGCTGTTCTCTAAAAATGGCTGAGGCAAACCTGATTGGTCGCATTTGCATCATCATTGCAGGCAGCGGGTAATCTGCTGCTAACGGCAAAGCGATGATTGATGACAGTTGCTTTCATAAAAAGGCTCTCAAATCAAACACCTGTTCGATGCGCTCTGCAGGTGTGTATCCTTTGGCCGATATCATGATGCCGACGTGATGGGGCGCCAACTCAGTATTTCGCAGGCGAATTAAATCGTCTACGCTCTGCTCTTCAGGCTGCCATGAATCCAGGGTGTAAATTTTAGAATCTTGATAATGCCCTGCGGATTCATAGCCCAGCACGTTTTCTACATAAACCCCATAGAGCGTGTATTCAGAAAAGGTTGAGCATCGGGCAATGCGCTCTTGCCACGATCGCCCGATGCCGCGACTGAGATGTGTTTGTAGAGACATCAAGACATCACGTCGCCAGGCAATGATGTTGCCAATATATCTAGCCTGCGGTTCGGCCTCTTCCTGCACACCTAACAAATTGCAGGAAATCTGCCGCCAGCGTTGCCCCTCTTGCACGATCGGGAGCGGCCAACTGCCATCACATCGCTCGCAAAATAGCCTGACTTTACCGTCTCTGACAAATTCCTCGGTCGGCCTGAATTCGCGCAGAAAAGCGACGTCCGAATCAACGTATAGGTACACATCCTCTGGCGCAAAAGCGGGGGCCGATAACTTCAGCATTTGCTGTAAAATCCAACCGCGAATCGGGAGGGTGCGAGTGGTAATGCGATAGCGATTTACGGTCAAGAGCCCTTGGGCCCATGCCGGTAAGAACTCGTCTTCAATTAACACTCGCGTGCGCTTTGACTGAAACCGGCGAAATTTAGCGTAGTCATCTCTTGGCACCAGCACATAGTGAGTCACTGTTTCTGGGATGTGGCGCTCTACCGTATGTGCCAATAGGGCAAATTGTTCATAGTCACCCGCGAAGGACGGCGTAATCATTGCGAACGTCAGAGATGACATGTAATTTTCCGAGACGTACTTCCTGCTTTCTCACTATAGGTGGATAGAGACTATAGAAGGTCGCTAGAGCATTTAACCTCTATAGCTGCAACACTCTGCTTAATCAGGGTTGAGAATTAACCCGTCGCAAAGACAATTTCAGCGTTTTGGTGGCTATCGTAGTACTGGGAATTGCGAGGGCGATCGCCCTCAGAACACCAAGAAACTCTTACTTGTAAGGCTAAGCAGACATGTCGCCACAACTATTGGGTTTGATCGTGGGAGGCTTTTTGCCAGCCCTGTTTTATGGACTATCGAGTGTGTTTGCCAAGACCAGTGCCAATGCTGGTATGTCGGTCGGCGGTCATCTCTTTTTTATCGGTATTGCCATCAGCGTCATGGGCGGGCTGTTTAACTTATTCCTGCCGGGGAATGTTCCGTCTGTCGCCGCCGCTAGTTCCTCCGCAATGCAAGGCATCTTATGGGCATTGGGGACCGGCTGTGTCGTTTTGGGACTACTGAAATATCAGGCACCCCTCGCCAAACTCGTGCCACTTTACAACATGAACACATTGGTTACAGCCGGTTTGGCACTCGTCCTGTTTGCTGAGTGGCGCGATACCGACCCCGTTAAGCTCATGATTGGAGCCGGGATGATCGTGATTGGTGGAGTGTTGGTTTCAGGAGCGTAATACCAGTTCTTCGGCCAATTCTTCGGGATAGAGCTACAGCTTGTCGTGGAGCGCCATGGGGGCAAGGGAGCGGAGGCAAAAAAGGCATCGCTGAATTTTAGAAAATTGGCGCAAGCACCACTCTGTTTAGATTAGAAAAGAGCTGTTTGCAATGGGATCCTTACACGCCGCTAGAAAGTGGGTTTTGGGAGGCAATGAGGCTGAGTTTTCGAGTTTAAGGTGAAGGTAGGATGGCACATCCGCGCCCCCTTGGCAGACCGCACTGTTTAGCCTTTAGCAACGGGTTCAGGGTAGTGGGTGCCGCTAACCACACTGGATAGGTCAACCTGCTCCCAGCGAAAATCCTCAACATCGCGAACTTTTTTGCCGAGATATTCGCTGTGGCAGTAAAGGCCTGTGACTGGTCGATGACGTAAATACTCGTCAGCAAGGGAAGAAAATCTCCCCACAATCGGATTAGATAAACCGGCTTCAATACACTCAAACCCAAGTGCCTCTGAAAACAGCACCTTGAGCGCCATGTCACTGAATTGGAAAAAGTGCCAGGGTCGCTCGTGAGAAGAAAATGAAAAATGGGTTTCGATCAAAAGTGTGCCACCGACCTTGAGCACTTTAGCGATCTCCGTGGCGACAATCCAAGGCATCGCAAAGTGTTCAAAGCAGGCGCTGGTGTAAATCAAATCAAATTTTTCGTCTGCTTGGAAATAGGAAGACAGCTTGTGGACATCGCCGACCACATCGACATTATCGCCAGGGTAGTAATCAAAGCCGACATATTCGGCATTCGCAAATTGATTGCGGGCATCGGATGGTCCACACACTTCCCGACTGCCAATTTCCAAGACCCTCATGCCAGGCTTATTGGCCAGGTCATAAATATAGGCCTGCCATTTTTGATGGCTGGCCAGCTTAGACATCGGGACGTCAGGGGCTAGATAAACTTCGTCTTGAATGTTGGTGACGACTTCGTTAGAAGGTAAGGCTTTTCTCAGGATCTTTTTCAGAAGCTTTTTCATGGGACTGAGTCTAGACAAACTGCTGAGGGATTAAAGAAGATTTGAATGCCTGCCGGGTGATTTTCGTAGCCGCAGGAAGCCGCACTTTTCTGGCTGAATAGCTGCTGTTGACCAATGGGGCCAAGTGGGGCTGTCAGAAAAGCCGTAGGCAGCGCTGATTGTACCATTCCTACTGGTTGGTTTATCGATGATTGAATATTCCGGCTTGGCATGTTGGTGGCAATGGTCACTAAAGGATCTGGCTCATCGTCAGTCTGTTGAGGCTGAGATCATTGATAAATGAATAGGCGTTTGGCAGCGCGGGTGAAAGCGACGTAGCAAAGCTGGTTGCGTTCGATAACGTTACGATTGGCCAGCATCGAGGGCACATCGACAAAGACATCTTGAAAGGTGGAACCCTGGCTTTTATGAATGGTGAGGCTGTAGGCGTAATCGACGTCGTGGAAGTACTGCCTGAGATCCCAAAAGGCCATCCAATTTTTGTTGCGGGCCAAGTCGTCGAGTTTTAGCTTGAGTTCGCTGCTTCCAGATTCGTGTAGTACTCGCAGCTCACGAAAATGTCCTTCTTCTGTCTCGACAGATAGCAGCCAAATGGGCCATTCGCCATCGCAGGTGCGGCGGGCTTCGATGACTTCGCATTCGGCTGAGGTCGACAGGATGATGGATTCCTCCTCAATGCAGGGATTAAGAGCAATGAGGCGCTCACCGGGGACAAAGCGGAAGGCCGTTGGCCCATAGATGGCGCGGCGAATTTTATGGTTGAGTTGGGTGACTCGGCGGTTGGTATATGCTAATGCCCGCACTTGGTCTGGATTCACCTGATAGGCAGCACTGGTAAATGCTTTTAGCATTAACTGCTCCCACACCGATCGCGGCAGGACAAAGCAGCCTTCGGTACGCTCTCGATTCACATCGCTACAAAACTGGGGGCAACGATCGCGCTCTAAATGACGGCGAATATCTTCGGCAATCACCCCAATGGCACCGCCATAGCGCACCACCTCTGTCAGCTCAGATTTGTTTAGAATTTCGCGAAAGCAGGCCGACTCAGATTCATTGACTGGGGGGAGTTGAGCCGGATCACCGACAAATAAAATTTGGGTACTGCCGTAAAGATTCGAGACCGCGCTTACTAACAAGCGCCATAGCTCTTCGTTCACCATGGAGCATTCATCAACGATCACTAAGCTAAAGCGATCGACCTGGCTGCCCTGCTTGCGATCAAGTTGAAACTCTTGATTGCCCGTGTCTTCATTGATAACGGGACGTAACCCGAGCAGGGTACAGCAGGTCATCGCGTCAACGTTGAGTTGCCAGTCAACGGCCATTTTGGCCAGCACTTTAGTCGCTTTGTTACTAAAGGCCGACAGCACAATTTTGCGATCGTCCCCCTGCTCTCGCAAACCGTTGATAAATACTTGCAGCAGCGTGGTTTTACCAGTACCGGCATACCCAGTCAGCAAGTACAGTTTTTCGGTGCTACTGACAAAGGCTTGGAGCGCATCCAAGGCGGCCATTTGTTCGGCTGTGAGGGCGATCGCGCCATCATCTGAGTCTGTAGGGCTGGTCTGTAGTCGCACCATGCGGGTCAAAGTTGTCGCGTTGACGCTGGCCAATATCGGAGCAAGATAATGAAATGATCGCAAGCCCGCTCTGACGCCTTTAAACCGTCTAGCCAAGCGAGGAGAGCTGGTTCGCGAGGAGCAGTCATACTTCTATTTAAGCTCAATTGTCTAGCGGCTATCCAATCCAGGCTCGATGGCAAAACATGCAAGCTTCAGTCAATAGATTGCTTGGACGAATAAAAAAGGCCCCCTTTCGTCCCCTAAGCTTGGGGAAACGGCTCTTGAGGGTTCTGTAGGTCCTGAATATCCAGCTCAAAAGTCCTTCAAAAAATGCGGCTTTAGGAGATTTACAGGAAAGAATTTATCGCTTGTAGGGTGTCATTAGCGAAGCGTAATGCACCGCCGAATGGGTATGTTCATTGACAGAGATCTCCTTAAGCCCTCCAGGCAGATGGAAAAGGGCGCTCTCAACATGGATGTAAGCGGTCGAATCAGCGTTTACTAGCAGTCTTGATCAGACTGCTAGGAAACGCTGATAACGGCTCGCTGCTGAGAGTCGCGTGTATCGCTGCCGCTGCTGCCCAACCCGACGCTAAAGCTGTGTCGAGATTGGCGTGCCCACACCAATCGCCGCAGGCAGCTAGGGCCAAAGGTGTAGAGAGTGTGAGTACAGGTTCTGAACAAGGGGTTTCCACCAGCGCATATCGCCAGCGATGAACCTGACAAGATTTGGGCTGCGCTATCCAGTCGGCAATTAGTTCCCCCGCTTCGGCTAGTAATGCTTCACCAACGGAAGTCAAGTTAGGGGTGTCAAGCCAGTGCCGGGCAAATGTCGCGCTGCTGTGAATGACGACATTGGTATCGGGGGTGGGGCGCTTGCTGCTATCTAACCCCACCCAAAACAAAGACGTGTCAGGCTGTGCTGCAACCATCCAAGGGGCAGTTGGGGCACAGGGCAGGGCATCGGTTGCCTGCGCCAAAGGAGAGTCGTAGTGAGCCATGACTGTGATCATAGGCGCGTAGACAATGGTGGCGAGACTGTCCAGCAATGATTGCACCGAGGCGATCGCGGCTAATGGTGCCAAGATCGGCAGTATTTGGGGTGCTGGCAGGGCTAACACGATGGCTCGCGCCTGGTGCTGCACTTCCCTCTGATCTCCAGCGAGTTCGGCGGTGAGTTCCCAGGTGTTTTGCGCCGTCAAGGCCAGTCGCGTTAACCGCTGCGGCTGGTGAATCGTTAAGCCCTGAGCTAGGTGTTTCCCAATTGTATTCATCCCTGCGGGTGCCACCCAATACGGTTCACGAGTGGGATGCTCTTGCAGGGTGCCATCCTGACCCATGGCATAAATATGCGGTTGCCAGGGGGCCAAAATCTGGCGCTGGCACCAATGCCGCACGAGCTGTTGTAAGCGATCGCCGTGGTTCGCCAAATAACGAGCCCCATGGTCGAAGGGGACACCATTGATCCGACGGGTGGCGAGTCGGCCCCCCAAGCCGCGAGATTTTTCGAGCAGGCATACCTGATGCCCAGCCTGCTGCAGTCGTCGGGCACAGACTAATCCGGCTAACCCGGCCCCAACCACAATCACATCTTGTACAGCCATGTTGCTTCGCTCAATGCTGCCTGGAATCCTCAGATGGAGTCCTCAGATGGAGTCCTCAAAGGCGGAGTCGATATCTTACACCGCTGCTGCCAGAGGCAGTGATTAATGCCACCGCCAGCAACCAGACCCCTTAGCAGTTGTCAGGGAGATAGCGAACCCGCTTGTTATGAGTAAGTCACTTTTGCACGGGTTTCGGTCGGATGCTTAGAATAGGATAAGTGATTGGTCTAGATTGAGTATCTTGCCGTGAATGAACTGCGTACGGCCCTTGAGTTAGCGACGGAAGAAGAGTTACAAGCGCTGACGGAACTGCTGTTTCGTCCTAAATTAAACCCTCTGGACTATGTCTGCAATCCTGACCCCCTGGCGCTGCAGCGGGGCGATCGCTGCTCGTGGCTCGATCAGTTGGAGGCACGGTTCCGGTATTTAGCCGCCGACGGCGTCACAGTTATGCGTGGCAACAGCGATCGCGTTTCCTATCGGCAAGCGCTAATGCAAATCTGCCGCCATTTGCAAATCCCCTATGCGGAGACTTTTTCCACTACGGATATTGAAGCCGAAGTGTTTTTGCACGTTATGGAGCAAGCTTGGCGACGTCTGCCCAAGCGTGAGCGCCGCGCTCTGCAGCAGCGGGTGCAACAGACCCTCGTTACTCAAAAAGAATTTCGTCAGCTCCCATTGCCGCTCCAGCGTAATCCGCTAGGGCTATTGATGAAAGGAGGCAGTGCGATCGCCGTGAGCGCGGTGATTCGGCCCTGGCTACTGCAACAAATTGCCCGTCAGTTTGCCCTGCAAATGGCACGACAGCAGGTGGCACAGCACACTTTGGCCCGCGGCGGGTTAACCATTGCTGGTCAGATTCAAGGGCGGGTGGCGGTGGCAATGGCCGCTCGCGGGATGGCGGTGAATGCCGCTCGCTACACAGCAACTCGTAGCGTTTTTGCCGTGCTAGGGCCAGCGATGTGGGCCTGGTTCTTGGCTGATTTGGGCTGGCGGGCGATCGCGACAAACCATACTCGCATTGTGCCGGTTGTCTTTACCCTGGCGCAAATTCGGCTAACCCGGAGTGAATCCTACGCCCTCACGCAGTGCTAGAAGCCGTCAATATGACAGAGCCAAATTCGCCTCCCAATCACTACGCCTTGCTGAAGGTAAAACCGACCGCTTCGCCCCAGCAAATCCGGCGAGCCTACCGTGACCTCAGCAAGCTCTATCATCCTGACACAACAGAATTGCCCCCGGCGATCGCTACTGAGCAGTTCAGGCGTCTAAACAATGCCTATGCGACCCTCAGCAATCCCGAAATGCGCACTGCCTATGATTACAGCATTGGCATTTCTCGTATAGCCGTCGTGCAAGCACCCAGCTACCTCAACCGCCCGGCGTCTGAGCGGGGCAAGTACACCAAAGATAGTGCTTATCTAGACCCCAATGATCGCCCTCTCTCAGCGGGTGAAATGTTTGCGCTGTTTATCTTAGGGCTGACCTTTGTCGGCTGCCTGGTTTTAGTGTTGACCGTCGGCTGGAGCAAAGGTGAGCTGGTCTTGTATTCCCCTGATGAGCCCATAGCGGCTGAATCAGCGAGCTTAACTGAATCTGAGACTGAGTCAATGGCGCCCGCTCCTGAGCACGCCAGTGCGTCTTCGCCACACTCCCCGGCAGTCCCTCATCGCTTGCCCCAGACAGAATTATCTCCGAAGATAATATAAGTATCTTCTGTATAAAAGTCTTATTTGCTTTATGGTCATGCCCACTGCGGATACCCCGCTCTATAATCATCCTCTACCTGATATTGAACAGTGGCTCCGTGATCAGGGATGCCGTCAAAATCCTGAAGTCTTGCATGAATGGCATGTCGAGAAAGCTGCTTGGCAAGCGGACATTACTCTGGATGTGGATTCCATTGTGGTGCAGTATCTTGATACCCCACCAGCGGGTGAAGACGTGCAGCGCATCTTTAAATACTCCCTCAGCCGTCAAGATCTCGAAGAGGCCATCTTCTCTGGCCCTTAATGGTTGGGGTGTTGCGATTGTCCATCTCTGAATTGCCGTTTATTACCATGACTGTCCCGTATCAAACTGATACTCAAGCGATCGCCCTCACGCCAGAGGGGCCGACGGTGCCGGCCCTGGGGGTAGGCACCTGGGCTTGGGGCGATTCCTTTTTTTGGAGTTACGGCAAAGATTACACTGAGGCTGATTTGCTGGCGGCTTTTCAGGCGTCTGTAGCGGCAGGCGTGAATTTTTTTGACACCGCTGAGGTCTATGGCTTAGGCGAGTCTGAACGCTTGATTGGGCGCTTTTTGCCGCAGGTTAATCAGCCCGTCTTTATCGCCACTAAGTACTTTCCGTTGCCCTGGCGCTGGTCGCCCCAAGCTGTAGCTGAAACGCTGACCAGCAGCTTAGAGCGCTTGCAGCTAGACACAGTTGATCTCTATCAAATCCACTGGCCCCTCGACTTTTTGATGGGGCAAAAAGATCTGATGAATGCTTTAGCGAATGAGGTCAAACAAGGTCGGGTGAAAGCCGTCGGCGTCAGCAACTATTCCGCTCAACAAATGCAAACTGCACACGGGTATCTGGCTGACCGCGGCATTCCCCTAGCGGTCAACCAAGTGCAATATTCTCTGCTGCACCGCCAGATTGAAACGAACGGTGTGCTCGCGATGGCCCGTCAGCTCAAAGTCAACATTCTTGCTTACAGTCCTTTGGCCCAAGGTTTGTTGACCGGTAAATACTCTGCCAGTGACACTGAAAAACCCGAAGGTGCTCGTAAGCTCAATCCGCGCTTTAGCCAATCAGGGTTGACCAAAATTGAGTTGGTGCTGCAAACCCTACGGGCGATTGCGGAAGCCCACGACAAGACCCCGGCCCAAGTGGCATTGAATTGGTTGATTTGCGTTGGGGGCGTCGTGCCGATTCCCGGTGCCAAGAACGCCAATCAGGCGAGTCAGAATGCTGGAGCGCTCGGGTGGTCTATGACCGCCGCAGAGCATGAGCAGCTCGCCCGGGTCACCCAAGCTTGGCGATAAAGGCAAGCAGCGGGTAGAGACCGCATGCAGTCTTGGACAACGCATTGCGAGAACACCAATAAGTGCTGGATCATAAGTCTTGATGTGACAGCTTGCAGGAGGTCAGCACGATGGGGAAATTGGCAGATTGGGGCTTTACTAAAGACAGTTGGAAAGGGACTCACGGGGAGTATTGGGTCCTGGCTCAAGGGTTGATTTTAGTGGGTTTTGCCTTGCTGCCACAGTGGCATCCCGCAGGGTGGGATCTCTGGCCCCAGGGTGTGACCTACTTGCGAGGAGCGATCGCCCTTAGCTTTGCTAGCTTCGCTGTAATCCTCTTGGGTCGGGGGCTGATTGACCTGGGCGACAATTTGACGCCACTCCCTTATCCTCGTGAAGACAGCAGCCTGGTGCAGACGGGCATTTACGGCTGGGTGCGACACTGTCTCTACAGCGGTCTGATCTTTGGGACAGCAGCCTATAGCCTCTGGACTTTGAGCCTGCCGCATTTCGTCGTCACCGGCATGCTGTTGATTATTCTCGACCTCAAAGCTCGCAAGGAAGAGGCCTGGCTTTGCGATCGCTTTCCTGAATATGCTGACTATCGCCAGCAGGTTAGTAAGTTCATTCCCTGGTTGTATTAACCATTCCAGTACACGACTTGGTATGTTCTGAAAAAAGAATATTTGAAATAACGCAATCACGTTGCCAACAGCCTGGAATTCCATAAACAGTCGAAGCGTAAAACCCTTATAAATCTGGGCTTCTATTTTTCTCTGCTCGTAACTTGCCAA
>JBCDAJ010000149.1:0-15080 GCA_039185935.1 Cyanobacteria bacterium P01_F01_bin.56
CACCAGAATGACGCCGATCGCGAGGCCACCCCGCAAGCGCCCAAACAAAATTCCAAAGGTTTCCAGCAAATCTTCGGCGAGGCCCGATCGCTGCAAGATAGTTCCCATCAAAATAAAGAAGGGAATCGCCAGCAGCACATAGTTGCTCATAATGCCGAAAATCCGGTTCGGCAGGGCAGAGAACAAAATCCAGTCAAACTCGCCGAGGGCACCGCCAATCACTGCAAATAGCAGTCCCGTTCCCGCCAAGGAGAACGCCACGGGATAGCCGGTAAAAATAAGCAATAGCGCGCCCACAAACATTAAGGGGCCAAGGATATCCGTCATGACGTCACCTCCTCAGTCGTCCCCGGTAACGCCGTATCGGTAATGATGGCGAGATTCTTGATGGCTTCTGAAACGCCCTGTATCCCCAACCAGGCAAATGCTACGGGAATGACCGTTTTCAGCGGATAGCGTGGTAAGCCCGCTGGGTCAGACGACATTTCCAGAACCTTCCAAGAGTTTGTGACCGCCGGCAACGAATAGTAGATGACAATCGCACAAAACGGCAGCAGGACCAACACCGCCCCCAGCAAATCGATCCAGGCCTTCTGCTTGACGGACAAGCGACTATAAAAAATATCCACTCGCACGTGGGCATTTTTTTGCAATACGTAGGCCGCTCCCAGCAAAAAAATCAAACTAAAGAGATACCATTGCACCTCGATATAGCGATTGGAACTGAGGTTGACGCCCATGTATTGGCCCAGATAACGGGTGATCGCGTTGTAAGCGCCCACTGCCGTCATGATGAGGGTCAGGCCAATGGTAAACCAGCCAATCCAGCGGCTAATGCGATCAATCCAGCCAGATAGTCGCAGTAAAAACTGCATCAAAACTCCTCCAGAGAACACTTGGGTCAGCCCATCCCATCGCGATTTGCGAGGGCGGGCTCTGACCATTTCATTAGAGTCAATAAAATCACATTTTTGACCCTAAACTTGTGTGCTCAGCTATGGATCGTTGGCCTGCAGTATCAGCCAACGAGACGATTGCTCGGCGATCGCAAACAGTTTCCGGCGCTATCCAGTTGCCTGACAGTCCCAGCAACTTCAGGTCGTTATAAATCCATGATGCGAGCCGTGCCAGAAATGCGGATGGAACTGTTGGGGACGGGGGAAATCTCCGCTTTGAGCAGCGATCGCATGCCCATATCTTCGCCTTGGACGATGTCAATCACACCACCATGGGGCCAGCCGATATCGCGCAGGTAGCCGCCAAACGCTGCGGTGGCTGCCCCCGTTGCCGGATCTTCGTAGACGCCACCCGGAGCAAAGGGGTTGCGCGTGTGAAACCGCTGCGGCGTCTCGCTATAGGCAAACATGATGGTCACCAGGTTCTCGCGATTCATCAGGTCGCGACCAGCAGCCAAGTCGTACTGCATAGCCGCCAATGCCTCTCGGGTTTTGAGCCCGATGATCAAATGGTTAGCGCCGCCGTTGGCACGGGCGGGTGGCAAACTGGGGTCAAGATCAGCTTGAGTATAGCCAAACAAGGCGAGCACATCCGCCACCAACTGTGGCGGTGCGGCTTCACTGTGGGTCGGGGGAGACTGTAGCGCTGCAGAAATTTCTCCTCCCTGTTGGCGACCTTCGACGGTGATTTCGACTTCATTGAGCACGAGCTTAAAGGTGCCATCGCCTTCGCGCAGGGCCAGGGCAGCGCCCAGAGCGATCGTTGCGTGGCCACAAAAGGGCACTTCCGACTCGGGGGCAAAGTAGCGCACGCGAAAGGCGTCTTGCAGGGGGGCCGCAAAGGCCGTTTCCGAAAAACCCACGTCAGCGGCAATTTGGCGCATTTCGGCTTCACTCGGATGCTGCTCAGCAATCAACACCCCGGCGGGGTTACCACCCGTATCCCCATCTGAAAACGCGGCAATCTTTTGAACGTTCATACACTCTCTGGTTGCTCTATGGATTGATATTAATGGCTTTGGGGTGCAGGGGGGCGATTATTTCTAAGGCTGATTTATTGCTGCTTGGGCTGTGCCGATGCCGTGACCGAAGCGATTTAATCGCTGGACGCGGGAGCCAAGGTCGAGGTTGATGTGGATAACAAGGCGGTTACAGCGGAGACCAGCGCCAGCGTGGATGCGGTGCGAGAAGCGATCGCGGCTAAAGGACACACCATGGCCTAACTCAACCCAAGGGGACAGTTCTCTCGTAGGGAATCGTCCCCTGTTGGCTAAATCCAATGAAGCGGAAAACATCTAGTCAAGATAGAGCGATCGATCCATGATTTGTCCGTGTTGCGTTGAAAAATATCAAGGAAGCCTTTAATTATCAGCCGCATCTTGTTCTGGTGCAGGCGGTTGTAGCTCGCAGTTGTCAAGCCGTCTTTCGAGGTTGTATTTTTCAGCCACCTGTTCTGCGATCGCGAGCACGGGATAATCTCCGCACTGATATATAGGAGCCAATGGAAACACTTTTTCTAACCCTTCGGTTTCTTTAATAGCATCGCGAGTCAATTCCGCTCGATTACAGGTTGCGTCACCGGATAAACATACTTGCAGCTTATCTCGATATTTTTCCGCAAGGGCAAGTCGTGGATTAATATCCAACGCTTTCTCAAAAGCTTCGACGGCTAAAGGCCATTCCTCACTGCTGAAGATCAAGTGGATAAAACCCAGTGACATAAACGCATTACTATTATCGAGAAATTCTCCGCTGTTATAAAGACGCTCTGCCTCCCTATAATTACCCCCACGAGCATGAACAACAGCTAAATTATAATTTAAACTATCTGCTTTCAAGTCGATTGAATTGGATTTCTCGATTGCTTTTTCCAGAAGCAAGATTGACACTTCAAACTCTTCTCGGCCGTAGTCACTAGCCTGAAACAAAAGGGAGGCTAATGTCCCCAAGATAGGAATATCTTCATCAGAAAGCTCCCTAAAAGGTATGTCTATATATTGTTGAATCGCCCTTTCATGAGCATTGTTGTATCGAATGTCTTCTAAAAGATTTGTTCCTCCTAGCTGATCTATTTGTTCAAACTGTTCCATATTTTGGGCAAGGCCAAGGTAGAAAAAAGTTTGTGGCAGTACATTGGTCTTATTGCCTTCTTCTAACAGTGTCTGCTCTTGGGTAGAGCTCGTAGCATTAACCGCAGTCTGAAAATTTTCAATCGCAGATTTAAGAAACTCTTCCTTGGTACTATCTGACTTACCAATCCATTGAATGATTCGAGCCTGGCCTTGTCGAACAAAGAGAGAAAGTGATATATCATTTTTAACACTAATATTCTTTCCTTCTATATATTTGACAGCTGTCTCACATGCGGTAATATGCCGACCTGCTATGGAGTCAACTTCGAGATTGATTAAACTATCCCTATATGCCTCAGGAGCCTGGATTAGCTCTTGACAAAGGTTTAAGTCTCTCCGAAAAGCCTGGTATGTCTGATTTCTTTCATATAGCTTAAAAGCCCCAAAGCAAGTCAGAGCTAAAAGAGACAAAACACCACTGCCCAACATAACAGCATGGTGTGTTTTGAAGCTGAGTATGCCTCGATTTTTCTGCCTAGGTGACTTTTTGAGTTCGTGGAGATCTGCCAGAATTTTATCAATATTTCTGTGGCGGCCACTAATTTTATGACTAACCATTTTATCAATCACATCAGCAAACTCAGGCCGAATATCAACCATCGGCTGATTGGAGACACTGTAACGCCAGATCACCTCTCGAGTTTTACGATCAACATTCAGTTCATAAGGATAGTTGCCTGTAAGAGCTTGGATTGCAATCATGCCGAGGGCGTATATATCTCGCTGTTCATCGGACCACTCGCTAATCTCCTCAGGAGGATAGTAATCTAAAGTCCAAGAATCCTCGGATAGATCTTCCCCCTGTTCTAAATCAACCAATGACATAATTTCCTGGAGAATTCCGAAATCAATCAAAGTCAGACTTTTGTCTATTTCCTTGCGTCGAATATTGGATGGTTTAAGGTTGAGGTGTGCTAATCCTTGGCGATGAATGAAACCTAAAACCTCACAGATATCAATCAGAAAATCAATAACTTTTTCCTCTTCCCACCTTTGGAAAGGCGCTATCTCTGCATCTAAATTACTGCCCTCTATAAAATCTTGAACAATATAGAATTCACCGTCTTCTTCAAAAAATGCAATTAGATTAGGTATCTTTTCATGACCTCGAATTTTTTCAAAATCTTTCAACCTGTTGTGAAATAAATCCTTTATGTGCTCTAGTAGATTTAAATTGTTCGCAGCTGAGTTAAGATGCTTGATGATGTATTGAGGCTTACCTGCTAAATCTAGATCACGTACTAGATACGCCTTGATTGGACTGTTACTTGAAAGCTTGCTAACGACCTCATATCTTTTGCGAATAATGCGCCGATTTTGCGCTTCTGTCAGAACCTGCTGCACCCAATCTTCATTGAATAAATCAAGATATATGTCGTGAGTAACAGTAAGCCTCTTATCCCTGATTTCTAAAATTGCTAACTCCAGAAATATTTGTGAGTTGGAACCCTCTTCCTCGGAAACCCATTTCCCAGCCAGAACTTTCTGATACTGAGATAGTGCATCAATGCATCTTCTATCTTCCAACAGGAAATTTGCTAGGCTGCTTCTAATGAAATCCTGGTCTTCTGGATTAATTTCTTTGCCTTGCATCCAACCTAATGCTTCACGAAGTGCTTGTCCTCTTAGCAGGCGTGAATCATCCTCACAAGACGCTCCTAACCAAGCTTTGATCGATTCTGCATAAGGACGAATCTTCTTTAGCTCTTCGCCTACCCATTCCGAATTAAAGACCGCTTTGTAAATGGCATTGTAAACTTTAAGATATCCTGATTGTTTGACTACCAAACCTGAAAGTCTTAGCTCTACTTGCTCTGGACTGTCATCAGCATCGACATATCCCTGTTCCAGAATTTGTTGATAGACCCCTAAAAATTTCCCTGTTAACTGCTCGCCTTTACTAGAAAGCCGTTTTTGAATAGTCCTTAAGTGGATAGGCTCATCTTGAGATTCCCAATTCGAGATAACTTTCATCTGAACAATTTTACGAACTGATTCAGCCTCTTTTTCTGCTGGAATATTAATATTCCTCTTATAAATTAATAGACAGATCTTTTGAGTCAGGAAAGGCTGCCCTCCGGTGCAACTTAGAATCGCTGCCAGAACCGCTTGAGGATTTTGGGCTTTTGTTGCGAGCCCCGGAATTAAAGGTTGGGCCTCTTCAGCACTAAACCCCGTTAATTCGATAGCTTGACCGATATTGAAGGGAGTTCGACGTTTATCCTGAATGAGGTCTGAAGGTGTTGCCACACCCAATAAGGCAAAAGTCAGCTTATTGTACTTAGGTTGGTCAGCTCTTCGATTATAGCAATCTCGAATAGCGGCAAAGAAATCGCCAGCGTCGAAGCTAAGGCTTAGTACACTATCAATTTCGTCAATAAAAATAACGACATTGTCTTCTACTTCTTCTAGTAAGACTTGATCAATAAAATTCTCAAATCTTTGAATAGGTGATATCAGCCGTTGACTTTCCCACCAAGCTTGCCAATTGTCAAGCTTGTTTGACTGTAAGTTATTCACAATGCTGTCAACTACGCTAGCGTAAAGCTGGTCAGAAGTAATATCGCGCGTACCAATTGCCGTAATGTCAATTGAAGCGCAGGAAACTCCTGCTTCCCTTAAACGCTGCATTGTGCGTACTCTTAAGCTTGACTTACCCATTTGTCGGGCATTAAGTACGTAACAAAATTCCCCGACAATTAAACTTTCATAAAGCCTTTGGTCTGCTTGGCGCTCAACATATGAAGGAGCATTGATCGGCAAGGTGCCGCCTAAGTGATATTCGTAAGATGAAGATGTACTCATTGGTTATTCCCTAGACGGTCTCGAAAATAAGTCCTATATAAGTTGCACAAGGGGACAATAGAATTCTTTCGGAGTTTGACCAGTCCCATGCTTTTGAGTTTGAAGGCAATAGAGGACTCTACCTTGATTGGTCCATTCGCTGAAACAACATCTTTCATAGCCTTCATCAGCGCTTGATTTTGTTGCAAGTTAATTAAGTGCCGACGTAGGTGGTCTTGATATGGCCCCTCTTCGGTCGGTGCAATTTCAACAAGCTCTTTGATACTTAAACGGTTCCTGGCTAACTCGTACAATGCCACTCGAACTAAATAGGGATGGCCAGCAACCATGGCTCTTAATTCTTGTAAGGGAGAATAATTACTGTAGTCATTCCACTTTGCCGCCCACTCTAAACCATGCCGCCTGGCTAAATCGACTATCTGTTCCTCTTTGAACTCAGGCAGTTCAATGGCTAATCCAACATTGAAAGGAGATTGATTCACGTCTAGAGGAACGTACACTTCTTGTGAGTGAACAATGACAAGCCGTAATCTTTCCAATATAGGATTAATCTTCGCTTCTTCATGCCAGGTCCGGAGTAAGCCAAAGAAATCGCTGGCAATTTGCGGACACTCAAACAACACATCGACTTCATCCAAACCCAATACTAAGGAGGTAGTCAAATTCTCGAGGATGCACTCTTGCAGATAATCTCGGCATTTGCTTTTACTACCTAAGGTTGTCATCCATTCATCTGAAAGATTTTCTAAACCCTCATCCATTTTCAAGCGATTGGCAATGCGGGCACAAAGCCAGTACAGAAAACGATCTAAGCTTTGCAGTAAGGCGCTATCAACCTCTTGTAAGGATATAAATGCGGTTTGGCTTCCAGAGTGCTTGGCAGAATTGAGAATTCTCGACATCAGAGAAGTTTTACCCATCTGCCGAGGTGCTTTAATTCTGATTAAAGCACCTGGTATCTGAATGGCACTGTAGCAATCAGTCTCAATTGGAAGACGTTCAACATAAAAAGGTGAGTCGATAGGAACTTGTCCTTCGGGTACTTCTAAGCGGCTACTGGACTTATCAACGGCATTCGTAATCTCGAAAATACTAAGACCGAGCACATTGCAGATGGCGATCGCATTCTCTCGGCTAATATTTTCCTGATTAAAGAAACGCTGCACAGTCTTAGTGCTGATAGACGCTTCTTCAGCAATCAGTTCATAAGACAACGCCCCGTCATATTGCTTGCGTTGGGTAACTTTTGCTTGCTCAAGTATTTGCACTCCGAGTTTTGTTGCACATACACCCCGACTCGTTCCACCGGTAGACATATCGCAATCCCTTGCTTAATTCCATGCGGACAGTTGTGGACACTTCTCAACTGTCCTTGAGTGTCTAGGGCATTCCCCTTAGTTTGAGCTTAGTTGCGAACTAGAGCAATGTCACTGCACATGGAGTAAACCTAATGTACAAAATCTTCTTCAATTGGTCTCAACAAAATTTCGTGATGGAACAACAGATTCTGACATCGAGCGAACCTGTTTTATCAAACTCAGGTGCTTGGAGCAATGGCAGCGGTTATAGTCCCGTTGAGATTATTTTGGCCATTTCAGTACTAATTGGCTCAATTGCAGGACTAATTCGCGTGCTTATTCCGGTAATGGTGCACTCAGGGTATTCATCAATGCCCTCTTGCAATCCCAAGAAAATGGTCACTTTTAGTTATCAGAATGAGGATAAAGGCTGCAAAAGTAGCCAATAATGCCCTCTCAAGGTCCCGTGAATGGAAAGGTTTTGGCCATCCATTGTCCTCATATTTGATATTGATGATGGCCAGAACGTGGTTTTTACTTTAGAGACTGCAGATGTTTTTTAGAGGTGCGGAGAAGAAAATGGGGTTCTGCTGAACTTATGGCGATACCCCCTCACGCGTTCAGCATCTCTGCGCGGTCCTCGCCCCAGCCACCGGGTTTCCGTACCCGTAGACAACCATAGAAATCGCTCCCGATTTTTGTACTGAAGGGGTTCGGGGTGCGCTCGTATCTGGCATTGGGGGTTTTACCGTGTCAAACGGGCCCGAGGAGTAACTTAGCCGCCCCCCAGTGAGTTGTAAGGAGCAGCACAGATGACCTACAATACTGCAGTTATGGAGGCTGTTGAGTCGTTGGACTATCGCGTCACCGTCGGTGACATCGCGACGCAATACGGGCTAAAGTAGCGGTGGCCCAGCAAAGGTTAAATGCCTTAGCCGCCGATACCCAAGCCCACCTGCAAGTTTCTGACACCGGGGAAATTGCCTACGAATTTCCGAAAAGCTTCCGTGCCATTCTCCGTAACAAATACTGGCGCTTGCGCTGGCAAGAAACCTGGGAACGCATCTAGAACGTGCTGTTCTACATCATTCGCATCTTCTTCGGCATTTTGCTGATCGTCTCCATTGTGGTGATTGTGGTCGCCATTTTGGTGTTGTTATTTGCTGCTCAAGCGGCTTTGCAAAAGGATAAGGAGCGCGTTGAGGGTGGCAGTTTTGGCGGCGACGGCAGCGGGCAAACTGTTTGGCAACTGGAATGCCTAGGGATGACTGGTGTAAACCGGGCAGCTACTCCCCAATCCGGCAGATGCTCAATAGAAGCAGCGGCGGACGGATGGAATTCGAGCTCCCCCCATCCGCCTCATTCCAGACCCACCGCTCTCTATGGCACTATGACAAAGTTGACTAGCTTGCCAGGGACGACAATCACCTTCTTGATTTCCTTGCCCTCCAAATATTTCTGAGCAATGTCAGAGTCGCGAGCATACTGTTCCAATGCGGCTTTGTCAGAACTGGCAGGCACTTCGATGGTGCCACGGGTCTTGCCCATGATTTGAATGACCAAGGTGATTTCATCGGCTACCAGTGCCGATTCATCCAGTGTGGGCCAGGCTTGATGGTGAATGGAGCCGGCTTGCCCTAACTGCTGCCAGAGTTCCTCGGCCATGTGGGGGGCAAAGGGCGCAATGAGTTTTACTAAGGTGTGAATACCCTCGGCATACACTGCAGAGTCCTTGCACTTGGCGTCACTCAACGCATTGCTGAGTTTCATTAATTCTGACACAGCGGTGTTGAACTGATAATCGCCCTCGATATCCTCGCTGATTTCTTTAATGGCGATGTGAATGGCGCGACGGAGTGCTTTTTCAGCTTTAGACAGGTCGCCTGAACTCGTGACGGTATCGGCCTTATCGGGGTTTTCAACAAACTCAGTCACCAATCGCCACACCCGATTTAGGAAGCGGTACTGGCCTTCCACGTCGGCGTCATCCCATTCCAAATCCTTCTCAGGGGGGGCTTTGAAGAGGATAAACATGCGGGCGGTATCGGCACCATATTTGCCCAGCACATCCTGTGGGGCGACGCCATTGTACTTGGATTTCGACATCTTTTCGTAGAAGCCCTCTAGCGGGTCACCCGTGTTGGGATCAACCGGATTGTCGATGTCAGTAATCTGGTCAATGGGAATGTACTTGCCGGTTTTGGGATTCTTGTAGGTGATGTTTTGCACCATGCCCTGGGTGAGCAAGCGGCTAAAGGGTTCATCGATATTGATGAGGCCGCGATCGCGCAATACCTTGGTGAAAAAGCGCGAGTACAGCAAGTGCAAAATGGCGTGCTCAATGCCGCCCACATATTGATCTACCGGCAACCAATCATTCGCTTTCGCGGCATCAAAGATTGCCCCTTCGTTATTGGCATCCGCATACCGCAAAAAATACCAGGAAGAATCGATGAAGGTGTCCATCGTGTCGGTTTCTCGCTTGGCCGGTTCGTCACAGGTGGGGCAAGGTACATTGACCCAATGCTCCAACTGCGCCAGCGGCGATGCTCCGCGACCGCTGAATTCCACATCTTGAGGCAGTTCCACCGGCAACTGTTCATCGGGTACGGGCACCGCACCACAGCTCGGACAGTGAATCACCGGAATCGGCACCCCCCAATACCGCTGCCGGGAAATCAACCAATCCCGGAGGCGAAAGTTATCTTGCCCTTCCCCTTTGCCCGCCTTTTCGAGCCAGGCGATCGCTTTTTCGACGCTCTGGCCCTCTCCCTTACCGGCAGGGATGCCATCCAACGGACCAGAACGCACCATGAAGCCTTCACCCGGCCAGGCTTCAGCCATCGTCGCGCCATCCAAAGTTTCGCCTTCGGGTTGGACCACGACTTTCACTTCCAAATCAAACTTGCGAGCAAAGGCAAAGTCCCGCTGATCGTGGGCGGGAACTGCCATAATCGCTCCGGTGCCGTAGCCCATAAGCACATAGTCCGCAATCCAGATGGGAATGCGTTCGTCATTCACCGGATTGAGGGCGTAGCTGCCGGTCCAGACGCCAGTTTTCTCTTTGCCTTCGTCGGTGCGATCGATGTCGCTTTTGGCAGCGGCGGCAGTTTGGTAAGCGGCGATCGCATCCTTTTGCGCCGCTGTGGTCAATTTTTCGACTAAGGGATGCTCGGGCGACAGCACCATGAACGTCGCGCCCCACAGCGTATCGGGACGCGTGGTGAAGACCTCTAAGGCATCGCCCTGCTCAGTGGTGAACACGACCTTCGCGCCAGTGGATTTGCCAATCCAGTTTTCTTGCATGAGGCGCACGCGTTCGGGCCAGCCAGGTAGCTGGTCCAAATCTTGTAAAAGTTCGTCGGCGTAGGCAGTAATTTTCAAAAACCACTGCTTGAGCAGCTTGCGCTCAACCTGGGCTCCCGATCGCCAAGATCGGCCCTCACTATCGACCTGCTCGTTCGCCAAGACCGTCTGGTCAATGGGGTCCCAGTTCACCGCTGCTTCTTTTTGATAGGCCAAGCCCGCGTTTAAGAACTGAATGAAGCTCCACTGGGTCCACTTGTAATAGTCGGGCGAACAGGTGGCGACTTCGCGATCCCAATCGTAGGAGAGCCCCAACTGCCGCAGTTGCTCCCGCATTTGGTCGATATTTTGAAATGTCCATTTCGCGGGATGGATGCCGCGATCGATCGCGGCGTTCTCCGCTGGTAAACCAAAGGCATCCCAGCCCATGGGGTGCAACACGCGATAACCCTGCATGCGCCGCACCCGCGCAATCACATCGGTGATCGTATAGTTGCGCACGTGCCCCATGTGCAGATTGCCAGAAGGATAGGGAAACATGGACAGCGCATAAAACTTGGGCTTACTGGGGTCTTCCTCAGTCTGATCCAGCCCTTGCTCAGCCCAGAGCTGCTGCCACTTTTCCTCGATCGCTGCGGGGGTATATTTGTCCGCCACGTCCGAAACTCCTTCCTTGCTAGTCACTTAACTACACAATTCTAAGGGGTGGTTTCCCGGTCAGGGGAATGAATTCGGAATTCGGAGTGCGGAATGCGGAATAGAAGGAGTGAATTCGTCGGACGATCGCTTTACATGTTCGCCGAGTCTTGACGCGTACGCGAATTAGGTAGCCAGTGAAAGCAGACAACGTAGAACAGTGCCCAGTAAAGTATCCACATCACGAACCCATACACCGGATTAGCATCTACCTTGAGAATAAACACGGCTGGAAATGCTGGCGCGTCATCGGGTTGAGCGACCAATAATCTTCCTACAAATGTGTTGGCAGTGACTTCACCGATTAGCAGTTCTATCTCTGCCACTCAGCTACTCACCGACTCCACCCACCTCACCGACCCACCAACTCCACAAACCCTGCCACCCGATCACCCAGCCACGCTCTCTACTCAATGCTTTCCATAGAGTTGTTGCGTTTTGAGAACAAGCTCAAACTTTATGGCGATCGCCCTCCCCATCTCGTAAAGCCTGCCATTAACTAGTAGATGGCAACCTGTCATGATGCTCTTCTGGAGCCATTGCAGCGTCACATTAGCTCCACAACCGCCGAGAGATAAGGAAACCACGTGACTCGGCGGTTTTTTAGTAGTCACTAAAGGTAGCGAGATGATTTCATCTGATCTCATGCACCTCGACGCCAGTCTTTCACGCATTGATCGCAACCAGGTCCAACTCAATCTCGCCCTCGCCAATGAGGACATGCTGAAGTCCTTGCTGACGGACTGTGCGCCCGCGATCGCTCGCCCCCACCAAGTTAGCCAAATCCGCATCGCCATCGGTCCTCCGGCCAGCACCGCCGGGTTAGAACATATTGATGCCGTCATTGAATATGAGCATGTGTGGTGTATGCCAGCGACAGGTGCCCCTTCGGGAGCCGACTTTTCAGTCCGAGACTTACAGTCGCTGACCCGCTGTCAGTCAGACTTGAAAACCTTGGCCTGGCGGGTGAATCTGTCAGATGCGATCGCCCTGCTACAGCACGGCGGCTTTGATGAAGAGCAGATTCAACGCATTTTGCAATTGCCCTACGAGGGCTGGCATCGCTCCTGGTGGGATACATTAGAGCCCCAAGGCCACCTTGGTCTGCCCTTTCAGCGCTGGTTCCGCACGCGCTGCTATAGCGACGGCACCTACACCCTGCAATATACTGACCACTACCCCCAAGACGCGCCCCGCTGTTTTCGTGGCATCTTACAGCAAGTGCCGTTGATGATTAGCCATAGCCGTGGCCAGTTTGGCGAAATCCTCACCGGCCTTCGCAAGGCCAAGCATGCCCTTAAGACCGATTGCTGCCTCTTGCTTGCTGATGCACTAACCGACCTCGAAGCGGAAGGCTACATGCGCCAGGGCGTTAGCCTCTATTCTCTACAGCAACCGACAATCACAGAATAGTCACTCTGCCATCGACGGCGATCGCGTTCAATGCCCCATGTGCGATCGGCAAAACGCCTCTATCATCAACTGCAAAGGCTACATTTCCAGTCCTTAAAGCCCCTTGGATAGCAAACATGAGTGTGCTGCTGCACGGCGTGCTGAAGCTGTCGCGGCAATTCTGCGATCGCAAAGCGCCGTTTTGGGACAATGGATTCCGTCTCTGACGCATCGAGGGTGCAGTACGCGCGCTCATCTAGAGGGTCTGGCTGACTTACTTCACAACGTCACGGCTGAACGCTTCTATGTGCCTCTCCCGCAGGCCATCCTTCGAGGCTTTGAGGAGACGGCGGTCACCCTGGTCTTAGACACCCGTATGCTGTGGGAGCAATTCTGCCTCGTTGAAGGGTGTTTGGCTGGGAGTGGCCGTTCGTTGACCTGGGCTCAAGTCGTCCTGAAACACGGCAGTGCAACCGTCGGCTTTAAGGATTACCGTCAGGTGTCAGAAGCAGCCCAGGCCGTTTTGCCGACCAACTGTCAAGTCACGTTTTTAGCAGATCGAGGGTTCCAGCATCGTGAGTTACGGCGCTGGCTCCAGCCGCAGGAATGGCAGTGGGCACGGCGCGTGAAATCTGATTTACAGTTCACCTTGGCCTTGGGTAAAACCCGGACGGTTGTGCAGTTGCTCTCGCCCCAACAGCAGGCTTACCTTTTCGAGACAGTCACGGTTTGGGATGAGTGGACGGGGCATCTCGCCACCGCCCATGTCCCCATCGCCGGAGACGCTTGGGCCGTTTTGTCTGACCGGCCCCCGTCATTACAAACCTTTGCGCCCTACGATGAGCGCTTTGGCGGCGTTGAACTGCATTTCAAAGACTACAAGTCAGCCGCCTTTGAGATGGTGCAGTCCGGACTGCGGGAGGCACTACATTTCAAAGACTACATTTCAAAGACTACAAGTCAGCCGCCTTTGAGATGGTGCAGTCCGGACTGCGGGAGGCACTACTCCTCACCCGGCTGTTCATGCTGCTCGATATCGCTGCTCTCTTTGCCGTCATCTTGGGGGCCATACTGGTTCAACATGGACGGCGGCTCATCCTGGACTGGCACAGACAAAGCGGGCTGAGTTTTCGACAACTGGGCCTCCGAGAATGCGCCAGACTCAGGTATCGTTGCTTAAGGCTGCCCTTAATTGAACGGTTGTCTCAAGCCAATCCGCCGCCCGCTTGTGCCTCGAAGCGCCAACGGGAAACCTTAGACACTCGGATTGCGTTCTCTAAAGTGGTCAGCTTCTCAGCGTGAGACTCCCAAAAGTTTTCTGCACCACCCAGCCTTCCAGTTTCGATCTCCTCTGCCCCGCAGCTCTCTACTCGATCAGGAGCTCTTTTCTGGAGAACGAGCCATGTCAGAGACGTTGAAGTGAATCCGATAAGCGATAGCAGAGCTAATAGTGAATAACCTTGTCTAATCGACTAAACTAATTTTGCCCGCCCGAACATAATCCAACAGTCGATTGATATGAAAGCGATCAGCAGCAGGCAAACTAGGGTCAGAAAGCATTGCTGAGGTCAGCCGTAAATGCTCGTGGCGACTCAGTTGTCGAGCTGTGACTGCATGTTTTACAAGTGCTTGAATTCCAGATTGTTGATGTGTAGCTGCAACCATATTTGCCCCATCCTTTGACTAAACGCAAAATCTATGTGGGATGCTCTGAAAAGCAGCCTAAATCCATAAGTGCATTGGCCCACATGAGCAGCACTGAAAAATGTCAAGCGCTAGCCTTGTTAACCCTTCTGCGGGATATATGTTAGGCATATCTTGCTTTTCACTTAAACAGTAAACCCTCTACATTGCTCCTGTGATCGGGAGAGACACTGATTACACGGAGACTTCACAGTTGCTTCTCAGCACTTTTACAGAGCTGAGAAGCAGTCCCCATCGTAAATGCGCCAGCATTTGCCTAGTAGTTGGTGTCAGAAGTCTCCCTACCGTTTTAGTTTCTAGCTCCCCCTACTCTAGAAAACGGCATGTAGATTTACACCGCCCGTTACAAGAAGTCCATCATTGGCTAGACAGCAAAACACACTGAACCGATCAAAAAGTCCCCGATGAAGAGATGGGGACTGTGCGGCTAAAGAGCAATGCTTTTCACAGCAACTGAAACATTAAACTATAGCTTCATAGAGAAGCTATAGTTCAACAAATCAATTTCGAATAAATCCTTGTTCTTAAGTTAGTAAAACTCTAAAAAATCATAGATGTTTGTATAGGCCCCTCGATTAATTGCTTTTGGGTGAGGGTTGAGACTCATCTGAGATCGTGGAGGTGGTCTTGAAGCCAGCAGTTGTTTCCTTAGACAGGCCTTTTGAAGCCCAACAACTCGATTGTCTGCCTCAAATTCTCGTAACAGAGACAGTTATCCGGCGATTTCAGCAACTATCGTCTGAGTCTCAAGACAGACCAGACGCTTGAGGTTGTACACCAAGTTCTTCAAG
>JBCDAJ010000150.1:0-15023 GCA_039185935.1 Cyanobacteria bacterium P01_F01_bin.56
AGTCAAGCTCATCTCAAGAAGAAGATTCTGGCCTTTGTCGACTATTTCAATCGCACCATGGCCAAGCCTTTTAAGTGGAATTACACGGGCAAACCACTCACCTCATGAATAGTTCCTTTATTTCTGCCGTCAGGTACTAGTACCGCTCGGCGTAAGTTTGCATAACATTAGCCCACTCTACGAGAAGCCGCTGCGCGTCTACACCCTAAATCCCTCTCCCGATTTTGGGAGAGGGACTTCAAACCACCGCTTGCTCCCCTTCTCCCAAAAACTGGGAGAAGGGGCTGGGGGATGAGAGGGATCGGTATCGAGACTTAAGCCATCGAATACTAGCGTGGTCCAGTTGGCGCTATCAGGGCAGCAGTATTTGCCCAAAAACCAATGGCCAGAGTGTCAATCGCCAAACCTGTTATACCGATTTTCTAAATTCCGGCTACCCATCTTTATCTCTCCGCCCCCAGGCTCCCATAGCTTTCGACTCCAATTTGTAGCCCTTAACCTGGAAAATTGATCTACCTGCGAGGTCTTCATTTGCAGAAACTCTGGGAAAAGTCTGGCATTCCACAAAACCACAAAAAAGAAGCCCTCAAATCTGAGGGCCTCTTTTTAAGCTAAGTCAAAGCTCGGCTTACTGACATCACGTCAGTCTTGCTTAGATGAGGGTATCGTTGACAACGCCTGCCTGCACCAAACCAGGGGCATGACCTTCCAAGTAGGAGAAAAGATCAGTCTGCTCTAACTCTGGCGCATGGGAACCATTTCCTGAACCAGAGTCGCTAGAACCCACAACCTTGATGTAATCAAAACGAGCAAACTCATAGTAGTCCTTCCAGCCAGAGAGCTTGATTTGATCACCAGTTTCGAGATAAACATCTTCGAACCTGATCTCACGGAAGTTGTCAGACGTAGGCAAGTTAGAGCTTGTGAGCTCATCAAACTGCCAGTCGCCAACCGTTTGGCCACCGACTTTGAGCTGAGCCAAAGCCTCACCGTCGTTCTCATCGTAGTAACCCACAATGATGTCGTAGCTGTCGGTCGGCCCGGCGAAATTCGTCGAGGCCTCCCCATAATGGCCGTTAAGTTTGATTGCCTCACCGCCAGAAGCAACCGACCCACCCAAATGTTCAACGGTATAGCCATATAGATGCAGGTCTTCAGCTTCGTAGTGGAAGACTTGGGGCGCTTCAACTTCAGTGAACTTGATGTTGTCAAAGCGGGCGAACTCAGAACCGTCTTTCCAGCCGGACAGCTTGATTTCGTCACCGTGTTCGATATAGATAGACTCGCTGACGGTGCGTACTATCCGGTTATCTGCAGAAGCAAAAGCGGAAGATGTATGCTGATCAAAGGTCCAGGTATCAATGGTTTCTCCACCAATCTTGACCTTGCCCATCGCGTGGCCATCGTTTTCGTCGTAGTAGGCAACGTCAACTTGATAGTAGCCACTGTGCCCGGTAAAGTCGGTCGAGGCAAAGCCATCGTGCCCTGTCAGTTTGATAACTTCGCCGCCAGAAGCGACATCATCACCGACATGCTCAACCTTGTAGTAACACAAGTGCATGTCTTCGGCTTCGATTAAAACGTGCGTCGGCTCGAAGGGCGGCTCGTCAGGGTTGGTGTAGTTAGCCGCGTCACTGTCATTGACCGTCTGTTCCCCGGTAGTTGCGGTGACAGTAGCGATGTTGTGGTAAGTGCCAATTGTGGTTTCGCCAGCAACGGATACGTCTAGCTTTTTCAGCTTGAATGAGTCGTTATGGCCACCAGTAAAGGCAGAAATAATCACCGTATCGCCTGACAGCTCATCACCGTTAAAGTCGGCCCAGCGATCATAGCGACCACCAAAGTTATTTTCTTTGGTAAAGCTGTTGAGCACGCTGTTGTCTAGATGAGTGATGTCGCCATCGCGATCGCCAATCCAGACAGAAATATCGCTGTCATGACCAACGTAGTCTAGGAAAGCGCGATCGACCGTGACATCTTGGCCAAACTCAAAGACGACATAGTCGATATCGGTGCTGTTATCAACCCGGTGCTCATTGGACCACTCATAGCGGTTGGTTACACCTAAGCCACCCGTATAGGAGCCCAAATAAGCCTTCTCAAAGTGTCCATAGTAGGAACTGAAAGCGCTAACTTCGACAGAAACACCATCCTCAGTAAAGGTCCGAACATTGCCGTTGGTACCATAGACGCTGCTATTACCATCGAAATAGAAGCGCACATCTTGAGAATCGGTGGCAGTTGTTAGATCTTGTGCTGCCTCACTTTTGGTGTATAGCCAAGTCTCACCCACATCCAGTAAGCCATTGTCATTAAGGTCACTGGCCTCAACAAAGTCAGGGGTGAAATCATCGCTGGCATCACCAGGCGTACCGTTATCATCGATAACCACAACTTCGTCAGCAGTGAAGGCCACGTCGCCCGTATTCTTTACTGCATAAGTAAAGGTCACTTCCTTGCCGGCAGCAACTTTAATCGCCTCAGCCACTGTATCGGCATCGGAGCCGTTAACGAACTTCTCGATATCGATGTCAGGATTCTTGGGAATTTCCACAATCCCGGCATCGAGAGTAGGGTTAAATTCACCCGGTGCGAGGGTGACGGTTTGCGTCATGCCGTTGGTCGGATCCGCATCAGAATCAGCGGCATCATCACTCCCTTGGTTAGCATCGGTAAACTCAAAACCATCCGGCAGGTCAGAGAAAGTGACCTTGTACTCTTCGCCAGGGTTGAGGTTGTCAAAGCGATACATGCCATCCGCATCGGTGACGATGGTTTCAGTGGTGTCATCAGCATTGCCGATCATGCCGTCAGCGCCGCCACCGGTCAGAGTAACCGTGACGCCTTCAACGCCTTGCTCACCCGCATCTTGGATGCCATCGCGATCGTCATCGAAGAAGACCTTGTCACCCAAGCCAGCCAACTGCTGAACAATCCCGGCATCGAGAGTAGGGTTAAATTCACCCGGTGCCAGGGTAACGACTTGCGTCATGCCATTAGTCGGATCCGCATCAGAATCAGCGGCATCATCACCACCTTGGTTAGCATCGGTAAATTCAAAACCATCCGGTAGGTCAGAGAAGGTGACCTTGTACTCTTCACCAGGGTTGAGGTCGTCGAAGCGATATTCACCGTTAGCATCAGTCGTCTGAGTGGTAGTGGTATCATCGCTCGTACCAATGACGCCATCTGCACCACCGCCAGTCAGAGTAACGGTGACGCCTGCCACACCCGCTTCACCGGCATCTTGGATGCCATCGCGATCGTCATCGAAGAAGACTTTATCACCGAGGGCCGCCTTCTTAAAGAAACCAGCATCAATCGTGGGATCTTCTTCACCAGGATCTAAGGAAACAACATCAGAGATGGGACCATCAGAATCAACGGCATCATCGCCACCTTGATTGGCTGGGCTGGCCATATCGAAACCATCTGGAGTTTCGAACTGGACCTTGTAATCACCAGGTAAAACTGTGAAATGGTATTTTCCGTTGGCATCAGTGGTCGTTGTATCTACAACCTCATCATTTTCAATGACCCCATCGCCATCTATATCAGCCAGGAGATTGACGGTCGCCCCTTCAATGCCTTGCTCACCAGCATCCTGAATACCGTCAGCGTCCGCATCTTCGAAGACAAAGTCTCCTAGTTTTGCAAGTTCAATAGCGGTGATGATGATCTGTGCATCAGCATTACCATCTGGGACTCCATCGGCATCAGTATCAAGTGCGCCATCATTGTTACCGTCAGGAACTAGAACAATCGCAATTTTTTGCCCAGCACCTGGCTCAAATCCTTCACCATTGGCTTGAGCAAGCTGGACAATTTGCGCAACATTAGCTGCATCAGAGCCGCCATACAGGGCATTGCTGACGTCAATGACCCCCTGGTCTCCCGGTAAGCCATCATCCAGCAATTCCCAAATCGCAAATTGGATCTCAGCGACCGTGAATCCTTCCAGAGCTTGCCCGGTGCCTGTGTTGTTGAGAATCCAATTCACTAAGTCAAAGTTCTGCGGATTCTCAATCTGTTTTTCGCCTAGCTCGTTTGGCAAACCATCGATGATGGCTGGGTCATAGCTAGAGTAGACTGTGGCAGTGAAATCGCTAGGAGCCCCTTCCGTATAAGTAGAGCCAGTGGGGAAGCCCAAGGAGTCACTAAGATTGGGGGCAGGAACACTCGATTCCCCATAGACGCCATTATTATTAAAGTCAATAAGGGCGTAATTTAGAGGATTGTCAGCATCAATACAGAAAGCATCAAGCTTTCCAGATAATATTGAACCATTATCTTCAATTTCGATGTCAAAGTAGCTGGGATCACCAACACCATCGCCACCATCTCTTAGATTAGGCTGGGCTGCTGCTTTTACCGTGACTTGTCCTGGAAGTAAGCTGACTAAGCTGTTTAAAGCATCAATCATTTGGTCGTTGCCTCGCATATAGATAAATTGGCACTAAAAGCTGTTCCGCGATATGGGCCTGCATCGCGAAGTTCAAATGTCTGTTGAAATAGCAGAAGCTGAACGGCTTCGTTATGAAGCCGGGTACTTGCACCTAAAGTGACATAACCCTGAGCGTCACTTTCTTCCTGAGAAGAGTGTTTTAGGTTGATGAATACTTACGCAGTTGCATCGATTTTGGCCCGTACATCCTCAGCATTGAGGAAATCAGACACAACATCCCACAGGTTTGGAGGATTCAGGGAACTCTGGCGTAAGTCCTATTGATTTCTGATAAGCAATGTCTTTGGTCACGCGCTCTATTTCAGAGCACGTGATTTTTTTGGGATGACACACTTCTAGGAAAATATTTGCAAGGAAAGGGAGAGGTGAAAACTCCTCCCCCTTTAATTTGGTTTCTAAAATTACTGGCGCTTGGAATCAGCGAACTTTTTGATCGCCAAGCCACCTCCTACAGCAAGGGACCCCAAAACAGTCAGGGGCTCTGGAACCGGTTCAGGATCGGGAGTAATGTTATTGAGACCAGTAGCAGAAGCAGGTGCTACTGCAAACAATCCTAGAGAGGTCGCAGTAACTGCGGCCAAAGCAAGCTTCTTAAACATTAAGAATCTCCTAGAGTTCAAACAAACAGCTGAGAGCGTACTCGTAACCCTACTTACGGGTAATCACTTAAACATGCGTGCATAACCGATGCTCAGGAAATACTCGTACATCACAGCATGTAGCAAAAGTAACTGGGCATTCCGGTAAAAAGCAAGTCTAAATCAATAAAACCTGCGTATCTTCATGCAAAATATACGTCAGCTCACACTTGAACGGAGTTAGCATCCGTATCTTTAACCAACTCTAATCCGCCATCATAGGAAAATCGCCCCTACAGAGAAGTGGTGCTGACGAGAAAGCGAAGATGCTCTTGTCACCTAAGTGTGAGATTGTGAGGAAACAACATAAGTGCTCAAGACTATCATTCTACTGAAACTGTCCTATGCTTCTTATAACGAGGCTGCTGACTATCTAGGTTGATCAGAATTTTGAGTGCCAGCAAAGATATCTTGATTAGCATATTTGGCGATATATGTAGACTTAGAAACTTTATAAGGTTTCTGTATTTTTTGGCAGGGACCCCTAGTCTCGAGTGCGGAAGAACATTTATTCTCACAAGGGTCGGTGGGGGCTAAGTAGTTTCCGCATCTGTGAACTATTTGGCATCACTTGGTTATGGTTCGATATATCAATATGAGCTGATGCAGGTAGCTAAGTAATTATCCTGAGATTGACAGAAAGGATGCAACGCTAGGCGATAATGATTCTGATTGAAATACCCTCTTCTCAGAGTTGTTCGAGGAAAGATTTATTGGATTCTTGTTTTTCTTTTTGTCGCACAGCCAGTGATTACCGACAGTCCGCCTGATCACCTTAGTGCTATCTAGACTTTGATAAATATGCTGACTTCGACAACACGTTCCAAAACATCAATATCTTGGTTTCTGGTCGCTGGTGCCTTAATGGCGATTTTTCACATCGGTTTGGTGTTTGCCAGCGATGATGGCAGTCTGCTGCCACTGAGCGTCTTATTTTGGTTGTCTACAGGCACCTTAATCTGGCAAAAGCGATCGCGTATTCAATTTCAAGCAAGTTGGTCAGCCCAAATTTTGGCCGCTGCGCTATTTGTCGCTTTATTGCTAATTGGGCTTCAAGCGCCTGCTGATAACTACTTGGCAGCCATGCCTTTTATTGCCATGATTGCGTTTGCCTTGGGCACAACCGGCTGGCGCTTTTGGGTGCAGTACAAGCCTGAGTTACTGCTAATGTTCATGTTTGGCATTCCAAAGGTGATCCTGTGGCCTATTGCTGACCTGCGTGGTATCACAGCAAGATTTACCACAATGCTGTTGCAACTGGGGCAATTCGCCCCAGTCCGCGATGGTAACGTGATTCATCTGCCAACAGGCAGCATTGATGTTGTGCAAGATTGTTCAGGGTTGAATGGCATCCTATATCTATTAGCGATGTCAGCCTTACTGTTGGTAATGCTGCCATTACACAACTCCAAACGCTACTGGGTACCTTTTATCGGTGTTGTGGTTGCCTTTTTCACTAATGGCTTAAGGGTTGCTTTTTTAGCCATTATGGCTGCTCATCCAGACCCAACAAAGTTTGATGCTTGGCATGGTTCTTCAGCATTCTCACTCGGGGCGTTAGGCGTTTTTGTGGGAGTTTATTGCTTGATGCTTTGGAGAGATCAGCAATCGACAGCTCAGTCATAACTGTTCATGACATCTTGGTTATGAGCGTTTGAGTTCAATGTCACTAACATTAAGAAGCAAAGACAAAGGGTTTAGGGAGTTGCGCTTAAATAACATCCCACCGACCCGGCTACCCATCCACCCTGCCACCGTCTTGTCCGGGTACTTTATTTTCAAGCCGATCCCTTAAGGTCTGAAAGTAAGACCTGAACTCGCTTGCCTGCAG
This sequence comes from Cyanobacteria bacterium P01_F01_bin.56, assembly GCA_039185935.1. Lineage (GTDB taxonomy): Bacteria > Cyanobacteriota > Cyanobacteriia > Phormidesmidales > Phormidesmidaceae > Halomicronema. Next base: position 6,935 of record JBCDAJ010000150.1, read on the forward strand.
AGCCCGGCACTGTTGTCTATCAACAGTACCGGGCTCTGCAGGCGAATGCTTCAAAGAAATATCATCTACAAAACGGCTGAGAGGCTGTTTCACATGATTTTTGATATTGAAAGCCTGTTGGATATCACCAATCAGCTTCATAAGTGAATATCTAGCTGATGGGGGATCTGCTGGAGACATAGCACTGCTCTGCTAAAGCCTGCTGCTGCTTATACATAAGTTTCTGGTTAATCATTTCCAGGGATCTAGCCCCTTACATACCCCAAACTATGAGGGACCGTGAACTCCGTTCTTCTCTCTAAGTTGGGGTGATAAAGGGGAGCCAATGAAGCATTTTGCTGTCTTCCAGAGATATGCATAAGCCGTAGGCTAGAGCATGAGAGACTGAACCCGTTACCTAACGCGGTTCGTTGCTGTGTCTACCCCCCCTGTTTTTTTACCCCCGTGGTATCTCACTAACGGTGTCGCGATGACAGCCTACGTCGCTAAAGTCGCTAGCCAAACTTGGGAGTCCCACACTCTCGATTTAGAACCCAGCTATGAGAGCCATATTTTCACAGGTGCGCAAGAGGTGCCTATTTATGGCATCTGGGCGATGCCGTCCGCCCCTAAGGGCACCATTATTGGCACCTATGGCATTACCGGCGACTTGGAGAATCAGTGGTTTCTCAAGATTCTGGGGCGAAAGGCGATCGCGGCTGGCTATGCGGTCGTTCTATTTGATTGGCGAGCTCATGGCAAAACCGCTGTGCTTTCTCCCACATTGACCTCTGACGGCTTGTACGAGGGGGATGATTTTGTTCATATTGCGTCTCAGGCCAAAGCTTTGGGATGTCCGGCTCCCTTTTGGTTCACAGGCTATTCTCTGGGGGGACAATTGGCTCTGTGGGGTACTCAGGCAGCACAAACAGCCAAATCAGCGATTATTGACCCTGATGATATTCAAGGCGGTGCGGTGATTTGTCCGAGTTTAGATTCAGAGCGATCGCTGCGCTATCTCACGGCTCATCCCATTGGCAAGTACATCGAAAAAGGCATTGCTAACAACTTGCAAAAGCTGGCCTGGAAACTGCATCAGGATCATCCGGGCGAGTTTGACCCTGCCGCCATCGAACGCGCTGAGAGCATTTGGGGGTTTGACCAGGAGCTTGTTATTGGCCGCTTGGGCTTCGCCTCCGTGGAAGATTACTATGCTGCTAGCAGCCCGCTGCCGCTGTTGCCGCACCTCACAAAGCCGACCCTCATTTTGTACGCTGCTGACGATCCTCTGTTTGCCCCAAGCATTGTTCCGGACTTAAAAGCAGCTTGCGCCTACAACCCTGCCATTGACCTCTATTTAACGAAACAGGGTGGACATGTAGGCTACGTTAGTAGTGCCGAGGGACAAGCGATCGCGGGTGACCCTGACCCCTGGTGGGCTTGGAATCGCATTCTAGAATGGTGCGATAGTTATCTTTAGAGTCCTTGGTTGATTGCTCATCAATTCAAAACTACTGATGAAACACAACTACACCTCCCCGGTTTCGCGCCTCCTTGCCTATGGCAACCCCGATGCCTTTCGACCCGAAAATTGGCCTGATTACGTCGGTGATTTGGGCCTAACCACAGAGTATGTGCCCGAGTTGCTCACCCTCGTGCAAGATACGGCACTGGCTGACTATGACCCCGATGATCCATCCTTGTTCCCTGACTACGCCGACCCTGAACATGCTTGGTGCGCGCCCATTCACGCTTGGCGATCGCTGGCTCAATTGCAAGTGCTAGAGCTATTTGACCACGCCATTGAGGCCTTGCAATCCGAGCTGGAGGATTGGGCGGGTGAAGAGTTCGTCGATATCATCCGGTACTGGGGGCCCAACGTCATTGAGCCCGTGGAACAACTGATTGACGACAATCTAGATACCCCGAATCCGATTCTGTCGCTGATCAATGGCTTGTATAAGCTGCCAGAGCAATATCCTGAAACGCGCGATCAGGTTGCCGCCATTCTGATGCGCTTACTCCAAGACCATCCTGAAACCGATAAAGACAACGCTTCTTTTTTGGTGTTGGGGTTGGTAGAGCTCAAAGCAACAGAGGCTGTTGACCTGTTAGAAAAACTTTATACGGCTGGAAAGATTGATGAGTCTATTCCCGGAACCTGGCCAGGCGTGCAAGTTGCATTGGGCCTCAAATCAGAGTCTGACTTTACAGAAGATGAATTAACGCCCGAAATGCCGCCAGCCCTTCAGAAGATACGGGAAATGTATGAAGCCGTGCAGCGGCAGCGTAAACCTGATGCTTTTTCGCTGGGGTTGCCAATGGATCCGAGTACGTTCCCTTCAACTAAGCCTCCCGGATTTGACGATATGGTAAGTGGGCTGAAAAGTGCTGCTCCCAAAGCCACTAAGGGCTTCGGGGGGGCGTCTGCCAAAGGCAAAAAGGGCAAGAAGAAAAAACGTTGACTATGGGCGATCTCACTCTTGCTACGGTCTTCGTTGCAGCCACTTGGGATTGGGACCATCGGTTCCTGTCGCAATCTGCAATTTGGTGAGATTACTCCAGGTCACTGTAATCGTCGTTTGACAGCCCTTTCGCTTGTGTCGGGCAAGTCCGACACAAGGGTATTCCGACCTCCGCAGGCCGTAGGACTTAGCCCTTCCTGAAGGGTATTCTGTAATATTCTTTGACCCACAACTGCTGGTTTCGAGCCATTACCCCACGACTCCCCGTCTCCACAAAATCGCTATCTTGTGTCGACGCAGCATTGGGATGATGGCCCTAACACTCAAGATATGGGGGGAGATTGCGCTATTTTGGCAATTAGTCGCTAGACTTATCAATATTTTCCGAACGCAATTGGAATTGATCGGTTACCCTGAGGCCAATCATCGAATCATCGTCGGTTAAGTGAGTGACAGGAGGCAACAACAGCGGTGCACAGGCAACTGGTAGACGAACTGAGAGTCTTGGGGCTACGGCCTGATGCAAGTTTTGCCGATGTCAAAGCCTCTTATCGGCGGCTGGCTAGACGATATCATCCGGATATGAATCCCGGCGATCGCGAGGCTGAAAATAAGTTTATTCGCATCACCCAGGCTTATCAGGTGTTGGTCGATGCGATACCAACAGCAGCAAACACCACCGTCAAAACAGCCACCCCTCCATCACCCGCGACGGCGTCTCGCCCTAAAGTCACCGTTAAGCGCCCTACTGCTTCTGGCGTAACTGTGCAGGTAAATCCTAACCTCACGCCTGAAGACCAAGCCTTGAAACAAAAGGGATTTGACCAATTACAAGGACTATTTAAGGCCCAAAAGTTTCCTCGAGCGATCGCCCTTGTCGATGGGCTGGCCCAACGTTTAGCTGGTGATGCTGAAGTCAAGCAGTGGCAAGCGATCGCCTACCAGCGCTGGGGGCGCTACTTGATTCGCCATGGCCATCGGGATAAAGCTCGGCGAGCCTTAAAAAAGGCTCTGCGCCTTGACCCACACAACAAGGTACTTTGGCAAGAAGTTAATCGTGACTTTCAGCGGATGGAGTACCAAGTTCAGCCGCGACGCCCATCGGCACCCGTATCCTCATAGCACTGCCGCATCGAAAATCTTGCTGTCCGCTGATTGAAGCAATCTGTGTCTGGCCATCGGACTTTCGCACTCGAATATGACAGACTTTGATAGAGTTTCGACATGGCTTTGGCCTCCTACGGATTTGCTTCTTCAAGCTGCCGTGGGAGGCACTTTAAGCTACTGTGGGAACACTCAAAGCTGGCCGAGTCGCATGGTCACACCAGCGGTTCACCTCAGGTATTCAGCTATTTAATCAATGGCTGATCGTTTCACAACAACTTGATCCGGTAGTACCCTGCCGTTGGACAGGGTTTGCCGCGAGGGCTAGATCGATTCGGTGAGGTAGTCGATGTAACGCTTGACTCGCTCAAAGTCGCCTTGAGCAATGCAGGCCATTTTGAGGCTAGACAGCGCTTGTCGCTGAAGCTGCGGATCTTGTAATCGAATGGCGACTTTGAGCCGTTCTTCGCGGGCTTGTAAGGCTTTGGCGGTATCGCCCAAGATGTCGTAGCTGATGGCGAGGCTTTCAAGAGTTTGCGTTTCGCCGCGATCGTCTTGTAGTTGTCGCACGAGCTGCAACCGCTCTTGTAGATAAACCACGGCTCGGGTGTAATCGCCGATCGCGTAACAAGCGCTATGTAAATTGCGGAGAATTTTGTTGACGACGCTCAGTTCCATGCGATCGCGACTGAGCCGCAGCAAGCGATCATAATATTCGATCGTTTTTTGAGAATTGCCTAAGGCATGATGAGCATTACCCAGATTTCGCAAAATCTGTTCGAGAGCAAGGCTGTCATTTTGCGCTTCAGCAATTTGCAAGCTCTGTTCATAGAGGGCTACAGCTTCTTCGGACTTACCCTGAACCCGATAAATCAACGCCAGATTGCCGAGGGCGCGCATTTCTGCCTCTTGATCGTTCACGGCCTGAGTCAAACTCAAGCTCTGCGACATGCAAGTCGCTGCATGATCTAATTCACCCAGGTGGCGATAACTATTGCCCAAACAGCTAAGCGCTTGATGCTGTAGTGACCTATCCAACAATTGCTGCGCTAAGATTAGCCCTTGGCGAGCGTAATCGACCGCCCACAAATAGTCCGCCAAGGTGTAGCAGAGATGTGCCATTACCAGCACAACCTTGGCTTCGGAGCGCTGCTGCGATAGGGTTTGAAAGGCTTGAAAGGCTTTTTGAAAATCAGACAGTGCTGCGACTGTGTTGCCCAGACGTTGGTGCGCAGCCCCCTGCTTGAGCCACTGTTTAGCTTCTGCTGTTAAACATTTTTGCTGCTCAAGCGTCAATGCTTGTTGCGTGAGGTTTTCACGAGAAGCGACAACGGTCTCTTCTAGCAGGAGCCTTTCGACTACGTTGCTTTGGGTATGCTGCATCGCGGTTACGCTACCTTTTCTAAGCAAAAACGGCTCAGAATGTTTATTAAGAGGGCTTAAAAGCAGAAATATCAAGGCCGCACGAGCCCCCTCTTATTGGGAAAGAGGAGCTGCGAAGTGATGGCGATAGGTCTGTGGTGTCATCCTAGTTAAAGTGTTTATAAAGTGTAACCGTGCATATAACCAGAACTCAGTGTGCACGACTGGCTGATTGACTGGGTGTTTCCGTGGTTTCAGGAGATCGTTCCAGACCACAGCCTCGCAGTTGACGCCTTCGAATAACCCGTGAGGATGTTACTGCCTGAGGCTTTTACGCAGGGTTCTGGGCTTTAGATTTTGGGCTTTAGGGGTCAGGATTTATGTGATGGATACCGCGTCGCACCTTAGCATGATTTGAATAAGAGGAGACAGTTGTCGTTTGACTGCACCATTTGACTCAGAAAAATTGCTTTTTACTCCCGCCGTCCCCTCTGATCGGGCCGCTAAGGTTGTTTTTGCTTTTCCCAATGAGTACACCATTGGCATTACCAGCCTGGGGTATCAAATCATTTGGGCGATGCTGGCACAGCGATCAGATTTAGCCGTCGCGCGGCTATTTACCGATACGCATGAGCCGTTGCCGACCTCGATTGAGCTGCTGGGTTTTTCGATGTCCTGGGAGTTGGACTACGCCAACATTTTGACCCTGTTGGAATCGTTGAATGTGCCAATTTTGGCCTGCGATCGCGGCAATGAACAGCCGCTGGTGTTTGGTGGCGGCCCGGTGCTTACCGCTAATCCAGAACCATTTGCCGCCTTTTTTGACGTGGTGCTGCTCGGCGACGGAGAGGTGGTGCTCGACGCATTTATCGACGCTTATCAAACCGTGCGGGACTGCGATCGCGCGACCCAACTGCGCCAACTGGCTCAGGTCCCAGGGGTGTACATTCCCACCCTGTACGAACCGACCTATGACAGTCTCACTGGCCCCCTCGCTTCGATCCGGCCGGTGGATGCCGACATTCCCCCTGTGGTAGAAAAGCAAACCTACCGAGGCAACACCCTCTCAACTTCTTCTGTCGTGACGGCAAAGGCGGCCTGGGAAAACATTTATATGGTGGAGGTCGTGCGGAGCTGTCCTGAAATGTGCCGGTTCTGTTTGGCCAGTTACCTGACGTTGCCGTTTCGAACTGCCCCTGTGGCAGGGGGGCTGATTCCCGCAGTGGAGAAAGGAATGGCCGTAACTGACCGGTTGGGATTACTGGGCGCTTCGGTGACTCAACATCCCGAATTTGACGACTTGCTGGACTATCTAAACCAGCCACAATTTGATGATCTGCGGCTGAGCATTGCTTCGGTTCGTACGAATACGGTGAATCAGAAACTGACGGCAACGTTGACTCGCCACGATACCAAGTCCATCACCATCGCGATCGAGAGCGGTTCAGAACGGGTACGGCAGATTGTCAATAAAAAGCTGGCAACAGAAGAGATCGTAGCGGCGGCCATCAACGCTAAGGCCGGGGGCTTGAGTGCGCTAAAACTCTACGGCATGGCTGGCCTGCCGGGAGAGATGCCTGAAGATTTGGAAATCACTGCCGAACTCATGCTGCAGCTCAAAAAAGCTGCACCCGGTTTACGTTTAACCCTTGGCTGTAGCACGTTTGTGCCCAAAGCCCATACGCCGTTTCAGTGGTACGGCGTTAATCCCCAAGCGGAGAAGCGGCTAAAGCTACTCCAAAAGCGGTTGCGTCCCAAAGGTATCGACTTTCGGCCTGAGAGCTATAACTGGTCAATTATTCAGGCGCTGATTTCGCGGGGCGATCGCCGCCTCACCCCGCTGCTGTTGCAAGCTCGGGAATTTGGCGATTCGCTCGGTAGCTACAAACGAGCCTTCAAAACATTGAAAGGTAAAATTCCTCCGCTGGATTTTTACGTCCATGAGCACTGGGGGGGTGATCAACCTTTGCCCTGGGACCATTTGCGGGGGCCACTGCCCAAGGCCACCCTGCTAAAACATCTAGACAGTGCAACGGGCCACTTTATCCCCGAGGCTCAGACACCAGTCTTGGCTTAAGGGACTGAGCTGAGGGGTGCGGTCAAACGGGTCAGAGGCCCCTCATAATGAAAGCTAGCGATCGCGAGATAAATATGACCTTGCCAACGGTAATCATTCCTGGATATTTAGCGGGCGCGGCCCCCTATCGAGGCTTAGAGGCAGACTTAAATCAGCGGGGCATCTGGGCTCAAGTGGTGCCGCTGACCCAAGCCAGTTGGTTGCCAACGTTTGGCGGTCGATCCGTACAGCCCATTTTGCAAGCACTGGCTACCGCTGTTGAGCAAGCCATGGCTGTCACCGGCAGCGATCGCGTCAATCTCGTTGGCCATTCTGCTGGGGGCTGGATTGCCCGCATTTATCTCGGCGATGTGCCCTATGATGTGCATCCGGCGGATCGCGATCGGCCCAATTGCTGGTCAGGTCACCGTCACGTGCAAACACTGATTACGCTGGGTACGCCCCACAGCAGTCAAGAACGTTGGACGCGCCGCAATTTGGACTTTGTGAATCAAACTTATCCTGGTGCCTACCAAGAAACCGTACGCTATATCTGTTTTGCGGGTAAGGCAGTCTTTGGCCAACGCTGGCGCACCTGGTTTACCTACAATAGCTATCAACTTACTGATGGCGAAGGAGCCTGCTGGGGCGATGGCATTACCCCGATTACTGCCGCGCATCTAGAGGGGGCAAATAATCAGGTGTTAGACAATGTATTCCATTCGCCGAAGCCAGGAATTGCTTGGTACGGCACCCCGAAGATCGTGGATCAATGGGCCACATATTTAACCGTGGCGGGCAGATCATCAGTGGGTTAACCGCTAGGGCGCATCATTAATTAGTTTGAGAAACCTTTAAAGCTAGGCATTACCACACCCGCATTCACTCAACAGGTTAGGGGATTGAGAGCAATTTGATCCTTATCGATGTTTGGCTACTTGCGAAGAAATAGACCCACGAATAATTTCATCAAAATTCTAATTTAAACCGCGTCTAAGTTGAAAAGTGGAGTTATGTTTGGCCATCAAAACCTCATCTAACCGCTCCTTGCAAAGGAGCGAAAGCAGACTGTCATTAAGCCTCTCCTTGAGAAGGAGAGGTGCCGCAGGCGGTGAGGTCGGAC
>JBCDAJ010000151.1:0-14987 GCA_039185935.1 Cyanobacteria bacterium P01_F01_bin.56
GGTCTGAGAGACTGCTTTGAGAGTTTTCCCTCGATCTAACTCCAGCAGCCCGGTCGCCCGTTTGTATTCGCGCGCTTTCATCTGCCCTTTGCCCAACCGATGCTCTAGATGGGCCCGGTCCGCATGACTTAACTCAACATGACGTGTCGGCATCGTGATGTCCTATGGGTGTACGTCCGCACTATTTAGGATATAAGGGAACTCACTACAATCTCAAGGAACTTGGTTTACAGAGTACTAAGTCTGGGTGTGTCTTTGCTTTGTGATGACACCTCGCTAGGGGCGCTAGAGTCTGACTGAAATACCGTTTGCTGCAAATTCTCCCCTGCAGCAATTAGAGACTGTCACTAATTAGAGCTAGACTCTTTACTCAGAGATGGTTTCAGCCCTTGCCCCATAAAGTTGATGCGGACGCGCTAATACAGATCCCACTAGGTTTCTAAAATCCATTATTGACGCGCCCTGAGGCACATATAGCAGAATGCAGAATTCGGAATGCGGAGTTCAGAAGCGGAGTTCGGAATAAGAACGCTGTCTGTGCGGTCATTTCAGAAATCACCACTGTCCTGACCTAATTGCAGATGGCCATACTTAAAGAAATTGCATCATCTCCAAACCTTTAGCAATCAGCCTGGCCACATTTCCTAAGGGTGCTTGGCGCTATACGACTGCACGGCAGTGAAAGTGTACTGGCTCGGTCCAACACGAGAACAGGATTGAGGGTGAAGGTGGCAACGATGAACCGCCCGAACGATGCCTCCCAAGCAATCACGATGCCGCTCTAGACCAATCGCTACAATAGCCGCTTTGCTGTGACTTCTAACACTTTAGGACCATCAACAGCAGTCACTGTCCATTCAAACTTGTCGTAACGAACTGTGTCGCCCGTCACAGGAATCTTTTGTAGCTGATGAATGAGGAAACCGGCCAGGGTTTGATAGTCTTCTTCGCTCGGGAGCTCCACACCGAGCAGTTCGTTGACCTCTTCAATATAAATCTGAGCTTGAACTCGATAGTACTGGTCATCCAACATACTGACCAGTACCTCCACATCTTCTTCGAGTTCATGACTGTCGCCGATGATTTCGCCAGTGACGTCGGCTAAGGTCAACAGCCCAGCAGTACCGCCAAACTCATCGACCACCATCACCATTGATTGACCGGATTTTTGCATGATTTGCAGCAGGTCATGAAGCTGGGTCGACTCCGGTACAAAACGGGCAGGGCGAATCCAGTGGTTGATATCGCTGGCGTGGGTCGCCTCGTGTCGGGCTAATGGCCCGACTAAATCTTTGAGGGATAAAATGCCAGCAACATCATCCAGAGAATCACCAATCACCGGAAACTGAGAATACCCCGTCTCCGCGATCGCGTCCAAGGCTTCTTGGAAAGTGGCAGTCTTGGGTAGGGCCGCGATTTGCGTCCGAGGCATCATCACCTCCCCGGCTGTAACATCCCGAAACTCAAAGACGTTATTCAACAGTTCCCGTTCTTCTTCATCGAGTCCTGGTGATTCAGTTGAGGTGCGAATGATGAGCTGTAGTTCTTCTGGAGTAATGCGGCTATACCAACTCTGGTTGCCGGTGTAGCGAATGCCAAACAGCCGCAACAGCCACCAGGTAGATTGATTCAAAATCCAGACAAATGGGGCAAAGAGCCGGGCCACCGTCAAACTAGGGGGACCAAACAGCCGCGCCAGTTGTTCGGGGTATAGCATGGCGACGGCTTTAGGGCAGAGTTCGCCGAGGACGATTTGCAAGTAGGCGATGAGGACAAAGGCCAGCAGAATAGATAAAGAATGGGCGATCGCGGTTACAAAGGGAAGCGGCCAAGGCAGTTGATGAAATAGCTGCAGGAGCACTGCCGCGATCGTCGATTCCCCAATCCATCCCAAAGCCAGACTCGACAAGGTAATGCCAATTTGCGTAGTGGACAGTAGTTGGTCCAGGCTGCGCTGAAAACTTTGAACAGTGCGAGCCTGAATATCACCGGCCTCGGCCAATTGGTTAATGCGCGATCGCCGCACCGAGACGATCGAAAACTCTGCTGCCACAAAAAATGCATTGATACCAATCAGCGCTATGACAGAAAATAGGCGCGCTGCGATAGCTACCCCAGTTAAATCAGGAGCCTCAACGGGCAGCGGCACGTCTGTCTGGGCAAGCATTGTCAGAGATAAGAACGAATGAGGATTCAAAAAGTAAACGCAACTCAGCAGTGCAACAGACTCATCAACCCGGTCACACCAGTGGGCTACTCATTCACATCCAACACCAAATACAGCAACTGTAAATAACCTATTGCATGCCATACATGAGGTGTCCTGGCCTCCCAAGTGAACCCGTAGCCGTCGGAGAAGCCCAGTAAGCTCACTGGTTACCCGGACTGCCAGACATCCGGAGTTTGGCTTCTTCGATAATTTCTTGCTCGTTACGCAATGTAGCGCCATTGCCCGCTACCGGTGATGCTTGGTCAGACGCGGCACTGCTGGTCGGACGAGCATCGGGCTGTCTAACACCGGTTAGGGCTTGTCGACCTAGCGCATACCCCCAAGAAGAACTAACCACTCCGGCACCGATCATCAAAGCTAGCAAAACCGTTGTAAAAGCAACCGCAGGACTGATTCCCATCCCACCAAACACTCCAAATTATCGTGTCCAAATATCATATGCGGTCTTTCGATTTGCGACCAGTTATGAGGGAGAGTTTACAAAAATGCTGCGTCGCTAAGACCCATCGCGCTAAGGATTGACCGCGATCATTTGCCAACTCAGATCCGGCTGCTGAGAGTACTGATAACGATTTTGCGGTTCGCCTCGGAGCTCTAAATGGTCGACCCAATTGGGGGCAAAAATGAGCATCCCAAAGGTCGACAATGGTGTCAACTCACTCAAATTTGTGGGCTCATAACCTGCCTTGCTCCGAGCCTGCCCCGGTGAGGGCCAGGCAAACTGTTGACGCCCTTGAGGTGACATCTTTTGCCAGAGATGCTGCCGGCTCTGGACTAGGGGAGTCTCGGTCTCTTGATCGGTAACAAGCCGGATTTGCCCTCCCAGTCGAAACTGTTCACGGGTTTGGGTGAAATACCAACAAAGTTCACCGTCGGGTCGCTGGGCAATCTGCTCGGCCTTAGTGCTGCGAATATCAGTGACAAATAGCAAATGATTGCTATCCGGTAAAAATTCTCGAAACACCACAGTTCGATTGGCCGGACGACCGTCGGGGCGCACCGTTGCCAGTTGTGGATAGCGACTGTAAGCACGGCTACGATTACGATGGAGAGCCCGAGCTAGGGGCGATCGCCAAGGGGCAAGCGACATAATTTAGTCAGGATTTGAAAAAACGACAAACCAGTCCGGCAATTGCCCAAAGCACTTTATTAATGAGCCATCGCAATTTCTGAGCACCAGTCTTGCTGCACCGACATCACTCAAACAGCTAAAGGTCGTTGCCCTGGTGCGAAAAGGACTTGATTGCAGAATGATGATAGCGCCTCTTGTTTTTGCTGGTTAGTTCTGCTCGCAAGCAAGATGCCCGCCCTAAACAGGTTGTGTGAAAGGGGAACGCGCGAAAATCTCCTGGGTGGAATGGTCGCAGTCAACGCTTGTGCAATAGCAACAAGCGGCATAATGGGTGGGTCGATGCATACAATACTCGATATCCTGACGATGGTAAGATAAGGATGTTCAAGATGAAGCATGTATTTTCAAGGACTGTAGGGCTGCTGGCAACAATGGCCGCCTTGACTGGGGGCTTTTGGTTAGGAGCCACCCCTACAGTCAGCGCCCAGAGCATTCTTGAAGAGCAGGGAACGATTGATCCCGCCTTGAGAGAATATCCGCTCACCATTGAAGCGGGGGAAGTCATCGCCATCATCATGACCAGTGAAGACTTTGATACCGTCTTGTCGCTCATTGGTCCCGATGGTGAAGAAGTTGCTTTTAACGACGATTACGGCGGCACCTTAAATTCACAAATTATCTATGCGGTTGAAGTGAGTGGCGACTACCTTATTCAAGGTATGTCTTTTGATGGTCAACAGGGCGGCAGCTTTGAGCTAGAAGTGCGCTCTGCGACTGCCTACGAAGTAGCGTTGAATCAGGCTCAGGTGAGCTTAGAGCAGCAGGATTTAGAAGCAGCGATCACTGCTTACACTGAGGCGATTGACCTAGATGCCAGCAATCCCCAAGCATTTTTAGGTCGGGCCGATGCCTATTTTGGTCAAGCTCTTGCCGCTTGGGAAGCGCAAGGCAATTTTGATGAAGGTGCTGCGGCGACTTTTGAAGAGCAATTTTTGGCAGATTTAGACTCAGAAATCCGCAATATCATTTTGTCTGACTTTGAGGCTGCAGCCAGCTTGTATGAGGCCGAAGGCGACCCGTTTACGGCTCAGTCCCTGAGAGAGCAGATTCAGTATCTTGAAACTGGTGAATTTCCTGGAGCAACCGGCAGCCCATGAATTGAATAGGTTTTAGAGATGCTCTAAGGATTACCCCAAATGAGTAGCGATCAGTCAAATTGTTTGGCCATTTTATCCGGATGCGGCATCCCCCTTGAGTAAAAGGGACTGGTAGATGCACCCTGATTTCTAACCCTCGGCCTTACGGTTCGGGGGTTTTTTGTTACTGTTGGGCAGGTCATCAGGCTGTAACGTGGGCAAGCTGATAACGGCCTTGCGATCGCGCCAACAAACGAGGATATGTCTTGGCAGCAGAGACTGATCAGAATTTTGTGTAAGCGGTCTAGAATCCCGATAACTAAGATCAAGGCCGTGTTTCCCGATGAAGACTCCGTTTTAAAGCTCATGTATTTGGCGATGAACAATATCTCGAAGCGATGGAATCGACCGATCAAAAACTGGAGAGCGGCTCTGTCACAGTTTGTGATTCTGTTTTCAGAACGCTTCAAAGTTTGAACTCAAATCTGCTTACACAAAAATCAGAACACTCTCAACAAAAACGGCGACGCAATTTTGAAAACCCGTCGCCGCTCTTGAACCGAGATATGAACCCAAAAGGGCAGTCGCTCCCGAACAGTGTTGAGCGCGGTTTTGATTTTCACCACCGCTTCTGGGGATAGGCTGGCGTCAATATTCGTGTAAGCCATCGTAGAAGGCCCTAATGGCTTGAAACAAAAAGTCATCCTGAACGAGCTACCGCGATCGCCCAGCGGGCCTATTCTCAAGCCGCTCAGCGTTTCGACTTAGAATCCGTTAACGAGCAGATTGCCCAGTACTGCCACCAGCAATTAGGAAAATAGCTGGATAAACGTCAATCCTTAAGATATAGTGGTGCCCACTTAGGTTAAGTACAGATTCGTAATCAAGACAGCTCTGCAACGGATACCTGGTGTACTTAATTGATCTAGGCACCGCTATATTGCTTAAAGCAAAAATACCCGGTTGTGGTGCATAACGCTGCGCGCATGGCCCCCACGAGAGGGTAATGGTTTACCAATGCTCTAAATCTCAGCTCCCCATCTTTTTCCCCTGTCCTCTTCCCCCAAAGCGTTAAGGCTTTCTGTACGGGTGGGTTCAATCCCAAAAGTCAGGGGTTGGGCAAGGCTGATAGCCTCAAATGCGCTAATCCGACAACCCATTGAGCGTCTGTAGAAACGTGCTGAGATCTTGGTCAAGCAACGGTTTTAGCTGACGAGCCTTCGCTAGATTACTCTGAAGCTGAGCCCAATCAATGGGTATCCCATAGGCATGACGAAAGAAATGGCGAAACGATCGCAACGCATTCAGCAACGTATAGCTTTTTAACGACAAGACAGCCGGTCGAACATCTTGAATCGACTGTGTCATGCGCTGTAGTAACAAACTGTGCCACCGCGCCGTATCCGAAATCGTATTTTCAAAATGCGCTGCCACAATCCTTAATAGCTCTTCGATCGCCCCATAAAAATTGTGCAATTGGTAGGCAGCACTCTCCAACTGCTCCGGCGAATCTGCCGTCAGCCCCTCAGCCCTCGCCTCCAGCATGTCAAAGACCCGACTAATCGTTTGCATTTGGGCTGCCATATCCGCCTTCAGGATGGCAAAGTCTCTCGTCTCCATACCACTCCCTGCTCACGAATTCGATGGGCGAATGGGCACCTTAATAACTCAACCAAATCGACATCTCGTTCCACCGCCTCAGACAACTTCCCCATCGCCTCAAAAAAAGCTTCCACCCCCATCTGCTCCACCGCGACATCCACATCCGACCGGTCTGTGAAGTGATAGGGACGAATCACCGAACCAAAAATAAACGCCTCATTAATCCCATACCTACTCCCCTCAGTCGTCAACCATTGAATGATTCGCTCCAGCGTTGCCAATCGTTGCGCCTCGCCGTCGGCTTGACGACGAGCTCGCACGGCATCCAGTAGTTCTGTTCGAAAGGGTTCCATATCCTTATATTTTAGGGGTATCAGGATAGATTTATAACGACGTTGGCAGCGGCGGTAAGACAGAGATTCGGGTCTGGGATGAACGGAGAGTCTGAGGACATCCCCCTTTTTTAAGCGGAGGCTGAAGCATCTCTTAACGGGTGACAAGCCTTCTAATTGGCTTGTCACCCGTTAAGAGATGCTTCACGCATTCGGATGCATCAGTTACCCCAGCTCTCCGCTGTCGCTCGTAATTTCGCGCTCAACCTCTATCGCTCTAATCATTTCTCTAACATGGCTCAGGCGCAGAGGTTCTGTAAATTTGGCCTGGAAACGCTCAAACGTATCTTTAGGTTGGAAGAATGAAATAGCCCTGCTCTTGAACCGAGAGATGAACCCAAAAGGGCAGTCGCTCCCGAACAGTGTTGAGCGCGGTTTTGATTTTCATCACCGCTTCTGGGGATAGGCTGGCGTCAATATTCATGTAAGCCATCGTAGAAGGCCCTAATAGCTTGAAACAAAAAGTCATCCTGAACGAGCCACCGCGATCGCCCAGCGGGCCTATTCTCAAGCCGCTCAACGTTTCGACTTAGAATCCGTTAACGAACAGATTGCGCGATACTGCCACCAGCAACTAGGGAAATATAGCGGTGCCTAGATCACCAGGTATCCGTTGCAGAGCTGTCTTGATTACGAATCTGTACTTAACCTAAGTGGGCACCGCTATAGCTTATGAGCGTCAACCTTCTTTATTGGTGGAGAAAGCCGACAAAGTAAAGAGAAGGTTGATGCGTTCAGATAATCAAAAAGTGGCGATCTTGCTGCCCTGAGATTCAGATACCACGCTTGCTGGCGTTCACCCTTGCTAGCCTGAAATTGATTCCGTGAAATCGGACAGAGTTTGCAGAAACTTTGCAAAGCGTTTACGGGCCTACCCCGTGAACTTATCCATTCCTGCGGGTATCCTCTGATAGCATGTGGTTGTTTGAGTCGAACTGGGCCTTGTCCCCCGAGCCAAGGGTAAATAGACCGGATTCAATGAGCGATACGGTGCTCAATCTTGGTTCGATGGTCTAGTAGAAACTGACTCTCACGCATGTATTTCTTTTTAGGTTGTATTTTTTAAGTTCACAAGGATGCCCTATGAAAGCCATGATTTTGGCCGCTGGTAAGGGAACGCGGGTTCGGCCCATCACCTACACAATTCCGAAACCGATGATTCCGATTTTGCAAAAACCAGTCATGGAATTTTTGCTTGATCTACTGAAGCATCATGGTTTTGATCAAATCATGGTTAATGTGAGCCACTTGGCCAATGAAATTGAAGGCTATTTCCGGGATGGTCAGCGCTTTGATGTTGAAATTGCTTATTCCTTTGAGGGACGCATCGAAGATGGCCAACTTGTCGGAGACGCCCTTGGTTCTGCCGGCGGGATGAAGAAGATTCAGGAATTTTCACCCTTTTTTGACGACACTTTTGTGGTGCTCTGTGGTGATGCCCTGATTGATCTGGATTTAACTGAGGCGGTTCGACAGCATAGGGCCAAAGGCGCGATCGCTACGGTGGTCATGAAGTCAGTTCCCATTAAGCAGGTGCCAAGTTATGGCGTTGTCGTCACTGACGAGGATGGGCGCATCAAGTCTTTTCAGGAAAAGCCCAAAGTCGAAGAAGCCCTCAGCACCGACATCAACACGGGTATTTACATTTTTGAGCCCGAAATTTTCAACTATATTCCTGCGGGTATGGAGTATGACCTCGGCGGGGATTTGTTTCCCAAATTAGTGGCTTCAGGGGCTCCGTTCTACGGCATCCGGATGGACTTTGAATGGGTGGATATTGGGAAAGTCCCTGACTATTGGCAGGCGATTCAAGATGTCATGACGGGTCAAGTCAAGCTGATTGACATCCCTGGCGAAGAAGTTAAACCCGGGATCTACACCGGTCTCAACGTCAAGGTGAATTGGGATAAGGTTGACATTCAGGGGCCTGTTTATATCGGTGCCAGAGCCCATATCGAAGACGGGGCAACCATTGTTGGGCCAACCATGATTGGACCCAACTGCTCTATTTGCAGCAATGCGATCGTGGATCGCAGCGTTATTTTTGAATATTCTCGCATTGGCCCTGGGGTCAGACTCGTTGACAAGCTCGTGTTTGGCCGTTATTGCGTCGATAAGACGGGTGCGTCCATTGATATGCAGGCTGCTGCCCTCAACTGGTTAATCACCGATACGCGTCAGGCTGAACTCGCCAAGCCACCTATCGAACATCATGAAATTGTTGAGTTACTGGGGCAATAGGCTCGTAGGACTTGGTTCAGCAATCACTGTTCATGGCTTGTGTGGCGACTTCACTGACGTGAAGCTTTCACTGGCTGGGTGCCGGTAGATTGAGCAGAGTCAGAGTTTAGCTGATAGCGATATTTAGAAAGGTCAGCTCTGACGGCTCATCGGTTGTCGGGGCTTATTTTCTTATGGGGCGTTGCTGCCCGCCCTAAAACCTTGTACGGACGACAAATCTGGGAGGTGATCTTTATTGATCTTGAGCTGTGATCTAACCGCTGGGAATTTACATCGAGAGGGTGAGTTGAGAGCCCTCGGGAGTCTTATAAACGTCGATACGGGTTTCAAAGGCTTCGCGGAAGTGAGGAATGTGGGTGACAGCGAGGATGCAGGCGAAGTCAGCCGCGATCGCGTTAATGGCCCCCACGAGGCGATCGCACCCTTCGCGGTCTTGAGTACCAAAGCCTTCATCGATAATAAGCGTGCGCAAGGGAGTGCCAGAGCGCTGGGCCAACAGTCGGGCTAAGGCTAGACGAATCGCGAAATTGACCCGAAAGGCCTCGCCGCCAGAATAGGTTTCGTAGGGGCGGGTACCTTGGGCATCGGCGATGACGATATCTAAGGTGTCGATGAGTTTGCCTTGGCGGCTGCGCCCAGCTCGTTGCGTGATGAACTGTACATGCAACTGGTGAGCACTGAGTCGCCCCAAAATGTGGTTGGTTTCAGCTTCTAGTTGCGGCAACAAATGTTCAATCAGCATGGCCTGCAAACCATTGCGACCAAAGGCGGTGGCGAGCTCTTGATGAATGCGGTGACTGCGCCGCGCCTGATGGAGTTCTTGCTGTTGCTGAGTGAGTTGCGTTTGCAACTGCTCAAAATAGGCGAGCTGTTGGCGCTGTGCCCCTAACTGGGAAAGTAGTTGTTCGCGCTGCTGTTGACGATCGCGCTGCCGCTGCTGCATGTGCTGAATGTCAGTCTGCACATCTGGACAGTCCTGTAGTTGGGTGGTCAGTTCTTGATGTTGGGCGGTCAGAGCGGCTTGTTGCTGTGTAAGCTGTTGCCGCTCTTGGGTGAGGGTCGCAAGCTGCTGTCGGAGCTGAGGCTGCTGCTGCTGAGCGTGTTGGCATTGCTGGTGTCGCAATCGCCAAGTTTGAGCAGCCTTCAACTGTGTCCGGAGGGTTTGGTGCTGTTCTAGGCTATACCCTAAATCTGCCAACTGCTCATCCAATCGAACCAGCGTCTGCACCGCTTCAGATGCTGACAAAGTAACCATTTCTGCTGCGAGCGTCGCGAGCGCCTGTTCCAACTGGGGCTGACGCTCTAATAGTTGCGTTTGTTGGTGCTCGGCCTGGCGAATTTCGGCCTGGCGAATCTCGGCCCAGCGGAGGCGATCGACTTGGCCACGGGCGAGGGCGTGATCCCGTTCGTCGTAGGCGAGTTGTACAAGTTGCAATGCAATCTGCTGCAGGTCAGTTTGCAGATCTTGGGCATAGGTTTGCTCTTGCAAGCAACGTTCTAGGTGCGATCGCTCCTGATTTAGGGAAGTCAACTGCTGGGCGATAGACTCGCTAGAGTTGAGTTTGGCCATCAGGCTACCCCGCTGCTCCAAAACTTGGCCGTAGTTGGCGAGTTCTTCTTCCAATTCCCGATATTCCTGCCGCAGCACCTGTATTTCCCGCTCCGACACGGCCAACTGTTCCCGAATGACCCAAATCTCTCGCTGCAAATCTTCCCGCTCTGCGCGAAGCTTCTGCAAGACGTTGTCCCAATGGTGTTGATCTAAGGGGCGATCGCAGACCGGACAAGCCGCATCGGGCTGCTGTAGCAACTGCAGCTTTTGCTCAATCTGGCCAAGTTGGGTTTCATAGCTGCGCTGCTCTGCCTGCAGCCGCTCCATAAATTGCCGCCGCTCGACGCCTTTTTCCCGCACCTGTTCTTGATAGGTGCGTTTAGCCGTGAGGTTTTCGAGAGTGTGGCCGACTTCTAGGACCGCCTGTTGTAATTGGGGCTGTTGGGCTTGTTGCTGCTGGAGCTGATATTCCGAATTGGTTAAAGCGGTCAACCGGGCAGTGAGTTCGGCTTGGGTTTGGTCGAGCTGACGTTGCAGGGTCTGCTGCTGTTGCCGCAGCGGACTCACCTGGAGTTGTATCTGGTCAAGGTGCTGCAGGCGATCGCGAGCTTGGGCTAGAGCGACCAATGCTTCATTCACCGTTGCTCGCTTTTGCAATATTGGCTGCAGGTCACTGAGCTGCTGGTTCACGCTGTCGAGGTCGTGTTGGCACTGCTGTTGCTGGGTTTGCACCGCCTGAGCTTGGGTCTGATGAGCTTGATAGCGGCGATCGCGCTCTGCCTGCAGCGTTTGTTGCTGCTGAAATTTGGCAGAAAAGGTTTCATCCTGAACTTCTAGAGCTTGCAGGGTCGCTAACCCAGCGGTGATTTCGTCTGCCTGCGCTAAGACTGTGGCCAACTCGCGCAGTTGCTCCGTCAGCTTTTCAATATCGGCTTCTAAACGCTGGGCATCGGTATGCAAATAATCGAGCTGTTGCTGTAACAGGGCTTGTGACTGACCTAACGTCTGCCGTTGCTGATGCTGCTGCTCTAGTTGTTGCTGAGTGGTTTGGTCTTGCTCATATGCCTGTTGAATCTTGGCGAGACGAATTTCTAGGTCTTTAGCTGCCTGCGCGATCGCGCAGCGCTGTTGGACTTGGGCTTCTGAGTTGGCCACCGCTGCTTCTAGCCATGTGACTTTAGCTTTGGCCTCGCGAGCCCGTTCTTTAGCCTGCTCTGCCAGGTTGTCGTACTGTCCTAACTTCAGCAAATCAGCAAGAATTTGCTTGCGCTCACTGGGCCGTTTAAGCATGAACTCATCCGCCCGCCCCTGACGTAAGTAGGCAGAATTCACAAAGGTCTCGTAATCGAGTCGCAGGGTCTGACAGATGAGCTTTTGGGTGCTTCGGATGCCCCGCTGGGTTAGGGGACGAAAGCCCTGTTCAGTCTCAACCTGAAATTCGAGAGCACCGCCTTGCCGCCGGCGGCGCGATCGCACCACACGATAAAGTTGCTGTTGGTGCTCAAAGGTGAAATCTACTTGGGCTTCTAACGTGCCCAAGTGAATGACATCGTCTTCGGCGACGGTGCGACTGTGACCCCAAATTGCCCACGCAATCGCTTCTAGCAGTGATGATTTACCAGAGCCGTTAGGTCCGGCAACGCAAGCCACCTGCAATCCGGCAAAATCGAGCGTCGCGGCTCGATAACTAAGGAAGTTGCGAAGCGTGAGCTGCTTAGGAACCATACCCACTATGACGAAAGGATATTTCTAAAATAGCAGTACACGAGATCTAAAGTACAGACGATCTTTAGAATATTTGATCTTCTAAAACATTACTCATGCGACGACAATGATCACGACTTCTTAGCCGCTCCAAGCATGTTGATCTTTGTCGATTTACAGAACAGCCGATAGGCCATTTAGAGAGGCTTTAACGGTTGCTTGATTGCCAAGTTCATCGAACCAATCAGTTAATAGTTAAGCGATCGTCTAGCGTGAGTAACGGTATACGAATAACTAAGGAGACTTTTAGACATTAAGGGCTGTTTCTGATGCGGAAGGTGTTCCTGCCCCTAGGGATCGGCTTGAAAATAAAGTACCCGGACAAGGCTGTGGCAGGGTGGATGGGTAGCAGGGTCGGTGGGATGTTATTTAAGCGCAACTCCCCTAGTAATCGATAGCAGCAGTCTCCCTTTCCTTCTGGTTTCTGGCTCCCCTGCCCCGCTGCCTGGAGAATGGTCTGCAAATTTACGCCGCCCGTTACCAGTGGCAGATCCTTGCCAGATATTCCTGTTTAGCGACGAGTTCTTCATGCAAAGGTAAAAAATTAGCTGATGCTCTTTTCTCAGATGTGCGCGCTCAGATAATTGCTCCAGCTCTGGAGAATTTTGCCAGTGGCTAATGGGTAGTGCGTCTCTGCCCATTATGGGTTAGCTGACTGTCAAAATCTAATGCCACAAAAGCTGATCGTTTGCGGTAAAGTGAGCATCGTTCCTAAAGCTGTCAAAATTTGCATCACAAGATGATGCTTAGTTATCGCAAATTCCTCATGAGTAAGCCGGAGTCACCGCTAAGATTTGATATCGTCACCCTCTTTCCAGACTTCTTCGAATCTCCTTTGCAATCGGGCTTACTCGGCAAAGCGATCGCCCGAGGTATTGCCAGCGTCAATTTAGTCAATCCTCGCCGTTTCACCACAGATAAGCACCACAAGGTAGATGACGAACCCTATGGTGGCGGGGTGGGCATGCTGATGAAGCCAGAACCGATCTTTGCTGCTGTTGAGTCGCTACCTGTTTATGCGCGGCGAGCCGTGATTTTACTGACGCCCCAGGGCGAAACCATGACTCAGCCTTTGTTTCGACAGTTAAATGCTGAACTTGATCAAATCGTGCTGATTTGCGGTCATTATGAAGGGGTCGATGAGCGAGTATTACACCTGGTTGATCGAGAAGTTTCGTTAGGAGATTTTGTCTTAACCTGTGGTGAAATTCCGGCGCTGACCTTGATTAATGGCGTCGTTCGCCTCCGACCAGGCACCGTTGGCAAGGCTGATTCGCTTAAATTTGAAAGTTTTGAGGCAGACTTGCTGGATTACCCTCAGTACACTCGCCCCTCCGAATTTCGAGGCTGGTCAGTTCCTGAGGTATTGCGATCGGGCAATCATGAAGCGATCGCGGCATGGCGGCACCAGCAGCAGCTTGACCGAACCCGGAAACGACGGCCTGACCTTTACAAAACTTGGCAGCGTCGACAGCAAAAACCAGACTCTCCATAATCTTACTTATGCTTGATTTACAGCGATGGTCAAGCGATCAAGACGAAAGCAAATCTGGTAAATATACTTAGAAAATCTTGGCCATCGCTGTAAAATTGATACGATTGTCTTATGAATATACGCATTGGCAATGGGTACGACATACATCAGCTAGTTGAAGGTCGTCCGCTGATCTTAGGGGGAGTTCATATTCCCCATAGCAAAGGACTGCTAGGCCATAGTGATGCCGATGTTTTGACCCACGCCATTACAGACGCACTGTTGGGTGCGTTGAGCCTTGGTGATATCGGTACTTATTTTCCTCCCAGCGACCCCCAATGGGCTGGTGCCGACAGCTTGAAGTTGCTGGACCAGGTCTATCAAATGGTTGGTGACCGGAGCTGGTCAGTTGTGAATATCGATAGCGTTATCATTGCCGAGCGCCCCAAATTAAAGCCCCATATCGCTGTAATGCGTAGCACCTTGGCTCAGGTGCTGAAGGTTGCCCCCGACCAAGTAGGTGTCAAAGCCACAACAAATGAGCAGTTAGGCCCAACTGGTCGGGAAGAAGGCATTGCGGCATATGCAGTTGTACTGCTTTCAGCTCTAACGTGACGATTGTCCGGTCTTGTCAGGGCCCAGCAGCAATCAGTTGCCGTGGAGAAGCCCCAGTCAGCAGGGCCGCTCAAAAATGTGGCACAGAGTTGTGACGTGAAACACTTTTAGTTGTGTGAATTTTTGATTAATTTATTCAGGGGTTTTGTGAAAAATCACTGAGGGTAATGACGCAAGAGGGTGTATTCTAAAGAAAATCTTCAAGGTGTTGAAGAAAATCTTTAGGATATTTACGGAATTTCTCCGCAGGTTGAACGGATTAAGTCGCGTTAAACGATCGCTAGGTGGCAGGGAATGAGTATCTATCAGCAGAAAAAGTTTGTAAATGCAGGTGCTTTAGGTTGTCCTAGCTCCCTCGCATTGGAGTGGGCTAGTGATGTTCCTACTTGGTTTCAAGCAACGCCACCCGAGCGCATTGGTTTGTACGGAGAGTATGACTACCATGGTTTACAAAAGCGAGTAGAAGCTCTTTACAGTCGCCATTTTTCGCATCCAGAACTTGCTCAGGTGACAGTGAGCCAACGAGGACGGGTCGTTATTTTGCAAGGGATTGTGCGCGATCTGGCCATGCTTGAGCAACTCGTTGAATTAGCCAAACAAGTTGAAGGAACCTTTCGAGTCGAGACTAATTGGGTCACTTGCGAAGCTGATAACAATGTTTTATGGGCTGTCTAGGCGATCGCAGTAATCCTTTATTAAGTCTACACGGCTGCAGGCTCTACACCTGATCCAATTTATGAATGGATGTGGGGATTCAGGCAGAATATTTGTAACCGTCCCTAGCGTCGGTCTTGTGGGATCAAAGAAGGCGGTTCTTCGCCAGTGCGCGTAGCCGAGTAAGCCTGGGTCAGGAACTCAAGAATATTCCGCCCCTGCGCCTTGAGCGAGGTGGTGACGGTCATTAAGCGA
>JBCDAJ010000152.1:0-14726 GCA_039185935.1 Cyanobacteria bacterium P01_F01_bin.56
CGACACGACCAACGCATCCGCATCAATTGGCAATTTTCGCTTGAAGCCGCACGGGACAAATTTCAGCGCCATTATGTCAAAATCCAAGCGGACAAGAGTCTCTAGAGTGGTGGAAAACTTTATTTCCAAAGTACTAAGGGATCGGCTTGAAAATAAAGTACCCGGACAAGACCGTGGCAGGGTGGATGGGTAGCAGGGTCGGTGGGATGTTATTTAAGCACAACTCCCTAACGAGTTTAAAATTCAGATCGCCAACACTTTGCCCCGCAGATCCTTAGGGCCTTCAAGACTATAGCGATTGAGAAACGTGGGGAGAATGTCGTAAAGCTGGGCGCCGCTGAGCACTTGCCCTTGTTTGGGCGATCGCGGGTCGTAAAAAATCATCAAGCCTAATGGCGCATGATTCGCATCATCTGGTCCAGTGTCGTTTTCGACGGTGTAGAGTGCTCCCATGCCGACGCTGCCGACCGACCGCCACGCCAAATCATCAAAATAGACAATCAAGTCAGGAGCCCGACCCCGCACCTTTTGATAAATCTGTTGGGGCTTAAAGACTTTGACATTCAGCGGTTCACCATCGGGCGTGGTGAGTTGAGTCAGCTTGGCGGCAAGTTCATCTCGCAGCCCTTCATAGTCAGTCATGGCGACCGTCCCTTCGGGCTCTCGGCCTTTTACATTTAAGAAAATGCGCGCATAATAGCCCCCCGCCCCCCAGACCTGAGTTTGTGACCAATCGACCGGGACTTGATCCAGTGAAACAGGCTCAGTCGGGGACTCTTGCAGGGTCAGATAACCATTTTTCATCAGCCATTCGTTGATGCAAATGCCACCCATCAGCGGTTGTGCCCCATGGTCTGAGACGATCAACACGGCGGTATCGGCATCACACACGTTTAGCAACTCGCCCACTCGCTGGTCCACGTGGACATAATAGTCGTGAATGGCAGAGGCAAAAGGAGAGTCGGGCTCATACTGAGGATGACGAGGATCCATCGGTTTCCAAAAGGCATGGTGAATGCGATCGACCCCCATATCCACCAGCATGAGAAAGTCTAGCTGGTCTTGAATAATGAGCTTCTCGGCCAGGGTGAAGCGCTGATCACAAAGCTGAAACAGGTTATCCAAAATGCGGTCTTTTTCATCTGACCGAAAATTGGGCACGTCCATCATGAAATCGGGCATCCATGTCCGAATCTGGTCGGCCAGTTCGGGGGGATGGGTAAAGGGGACGTCGGTACTGGGCGTCAAAAAGCAGGATACAAGATTGCCATTGACGGGATACGGCGGCGAAGTTCCAGGGACGCTGAGGGCCGCCACCTTCCAACCCGCATCACCCATATAGTCCCACAAGCGAGGAAATTTCACGGCGCGACCATCAGAAATCCCCATGCTGTGATAGTCGCGATTGCGCCGATTGCGAAAGCCATAAATGCCCAGCTCGCCCGGATCACGCCCCGTCATCATGCAGCTCCAGGCGGGGACGGTGATCGCGGGAATGCTGCTCTCTAAACGACCGTAGCTACCCTGGGCCATCAATCGGCTGAGCTGGGGCAAATCGTCTCGCCAGCGTTCAAAGACCAGCGAGGGCTCCATACAGTCCAAACCGATGATCAGCAAACGGGGAGTCGGCATCGTGCATTCTCTTGAGAGGCTGTGCCTATTCTAGATACTGTTTTGAATTTGGCGTGAGCTGTAGATACAGCCCTGGCACCACTAGCAGCGCGATCGCCGTGGCCGACAGCAGGCCAAAAATAATCGCCATACAGAGCGGGAACCATTGAGCGTCGCTTAACGCCAGCGGAATGAGACCGACGATGGTGGTAATGGAGGTGGTCAAAATCGGGCGCAGGCGATCGCTGGCGCCGGCGGCCGCAGCATGGCGGACATCTAATCCCTGCTTGCGGCGTTCGTTCATGGTTTCCACCATCACAATCGCGTCGTTCACCACAATCCCTACCAGGGCAATCACCCCAATCATGGCGGGAAAAGAAAACGAGAGTCCCAGGAAGAAAAAGCCAAATAAGGTGCCAATGAGAGCAAAGGGAATGGTGAGAATAATGATCACCGGCTGGGTGTAGGAACCAAACTGCAACACCAGTACCGCGAATACTAAGAAGATCGCGACCACCAGCATTTGCCCCGCCGAGCCAAAGGTTTCACTGCTGGTATCCGCATCGCCGCCTAAGCGATAAGTATAGCCGCGCGGCCAGCGATCGCCATTCGCCTCAGCGCTGACATTCGCGGCATATTGGAAGGCTTCGAGCTTGGGGGTGAGTTCCGCCAGGATTTCGGTATCGTAATAGCCCTCTCCGGGAATCACCTTGGCCAGTACCGTAACACTGCGCTGGGTATCGCGATGGGTGATCGCCAACGGCACCGCCCCCGGCACCTCCTCCAGTAGAGCAACCGCCGGGAGCGCTTCCCCTGCAGCATTAATAAAGCGCATCGTGGCAAATTCATCGAGCTGCGAGGGGCCACCAATGCGGCCCTGCTGTGAGGGCCAACGCGTACTCAAACGAATCTCCAGGTCTTCTTCACCGCTCCCGACTGAAAAATCCCCAATCTCGTTGTCGATCATCAGATAACGGCCCTGCAAACCCAAATCATCCTGACTGATGTTGTAGAAATTGAGCGCCTCGCGCTTGGGCACCAGCTTGTAATCTTCTCGCAGATTGCCCAAGTCATCGCGCACATCCATCGTGCCGGGAATCTCTCGCAGCGCTTGCTGCACCTGGCTCGAAAGTTGTCTCAGTGTTTGCAGGTCATCCCCAAAAATTTCGATTTGAATCGGGTCATCCCCCCCGCCTGACACCGGAAAGGCTGTGCTTAAAACCGCTCCGGGATAATCGCGAACGATGTCCTGCTCCAACGCTTCTCGCAGTTGACGGACATAGACAAACGAGTCTTGAGACCGCTGGCCGCGGTCCACAAATACCGCAGACAAGCCGACGAAATAGTCAGCATTGCCGGGTTTGATTTCACTCGACGCCACCAAATTGCTGCGTTGCCCCACCAGCTTGAGCACACTTTCAAATACCTGGGTGCCATCCGGGTCGGTATAGTTGCGCAAGACTTCCCCCATGCGGTCAGCGACTTCTTGAGAGGTCGCTAAGGTCGCCGCCGGGGGCAATTCCACATTGAGGCTGAGCCGGTTGTCGTCGCTGACGGCAAACAACGAACTGGGCAGTTGGCTAAACAAAATCACTGCACACACAAACAGGCCAATGGCCCCAGCCGTCCACAGACGAGCCACATGGCGATTGGGAATCGTGATGCGTAAACTCCAGCGAGAAAACCGCTTGGCGGCGACTTCCGTCAGGCGATCGACATAAGTTTTGGATTCGGTGCCCCCGCCCTGGTTGCCCAACAAAAATTTCGACAGCGGCACCACTGCTAGCAGAGCCAGCACATAGCTCATCACCAGGCAAGTGATAGCGCTGATGGGAATCAAGCGAATAAATTTACCCAGAGTGCCGGCGATCGCCATCAGCGGTGCCATGGCTAAAATCGTCGTCAGCTGCCCAGCGAATGCCGGCCCCGCATAGGTTTGCACAGTCTTGATGGCGGCCTGGGGAAAGCTCAGCCCCTGGACAAAGATGCCATCATGCAGCCCTTCTAACATCAGGATAAAGACATCTACCAGGAGCCCCAACGCTAAAATCATCCCGACGGTGACCATGGTGTTGAGGGTATAACCCAGCATCCACAGGACAAACAGGACTCCCGCAAACGTCATGGGAATGGCTAAGCCCGCAATCAGCGCTTCGCGCCAGGTCAGGGCCACAAACAAAATCGCAAACACCAAAAGGGAAGCCTGCAATACGTTGATGCCCAAGATGGCCAAATCGCCGCGAATGGTATGAGCATCGTTGTTGAGAACGCGATACTCCATACCGTAAGGCCAGATATTGGGATCCTGACGCGCCAATTCCATATCGGCTAGCACATCTTCAATCACCTGGATGGTGTCACTACCCGCGACTTTCACCACCTCCAGGTTAATCGTGGGGGTAAACTCACTCCCTTCCCAACTTAAAAAGGCTCGTTGGGTTTCGCGCTCCAGGCCCTGGTAGACCTCTGCCACCTCCGATAGCAGGACAACCCGACTGTCTTCCAAGCGGGTGATGGGCAAATTTCTGAGATCTTCTAGCGTGCGAAAGCGGCCATAGAGCCTGACCTGCGCGCCAATTTCATCATCGCGGACAAGATCCCAAGAGGTATCAATATTGCCTCCTTGGATGGCATTACGCACCTGAGTGGTCGAAATCCCTAAAGTCGTCAACCGACTGGGAATCATCTGAATATGAATGACCTCGTTGCGCTGTCCCCCCAGATTGACCTCGCGGACGTTGCTGACCGACTCGAGTCGTTCTTGCAAATCTTCTGAGGCCTGACTCAGTAGACCAATATCGAGGCCTGCGCCACTCAATGCCAGCGTCAGGACCGGGGCGTCTTGCTGAGACACCTGCTCAAAATTAGGTTTCTCGCGTCCTGTCGATTCGGCTGGGAGTTCTGATTCGGCGTCATCGACTTTGCCCCGCAGTTCTTGAATTGATTCGGCAACGGGCGCTTCGGCTTTAAACGCGACATTGATAATGGAAAAAGAGTTGAAGGTGGCGCTGGTAAAGTCATCCAGCCCTTGCAGGCTTTTAATTTCTTCTTCTAGCTTGTCGGTGACTTGATTTTCCAAGGTTTCAGCGTCTGTACCGCCCCAGGTGGTAGTAATCAAGGCTCGGGCGATGTTAATTTCCGGTTCTCCCTCTTTCACCATGGAGAAGTACCCCATGAGCCCCCCCATCAGCAGCATAAAGCAGAGGAGAATAGCAAAAATCTGACGCGTAAAAAAGAATTCCATCCATCCAGGCAGCGGCCGATCGCTGGCCTGGGCTGCAGGCGGAGACGCCAGGTTTTGTGCCCCTAAATCTGCAGTATCCTCAGTTGGCATCAGCTCTAATCCCGGTTAACAATCTCGACAGGGGCGCCGTCCACTAAACGGTTTTGCCCTTCAATCACCACCTGCTCGTCTGGCTCAACTCCGGCCAGGATTTCCACCTCTGACAGCCCTTGAATGCCCAGGGTGACTCGTCGTTGCTGAACCGTAGCGTCCGCTTCGTTGACCACAAAGACATAGGGTTGCTGATCGCGGGTGACGACGGCGCCCAATGGCAAGAGCACCGCATCCGTCTTGCTAGCCACTTCAATCCAGACGTACACTCGCCCCCCGACCTTCAGATTACGAACCTGCTCTAACCCTCGCAGGGTGATTTCAGTGCCCCGGCTCCCAGGGGTTTGGGAGGGACTCACAGAAAATACTCGGCCACCACTGCCCTGCTGCCTGGCAACATCCAGCAATCCCTGGGAACTCGTCCCGGCGGCCTGAGCGGCGCTGACCGCTTCTTCTAGCACCACGTACGCTTGCTGACCCGATTGAATGTCTGCTGCTTGGTCGGCCTGGAGTTCTAGCTCCACCTCAAAGGACTGCGGATCGACCACCACAATGGGGGCAGTCTCCAGGAGCGATTGGGTATCGCTGGTATTCAGGTATTGAGTGCTCCAATATTCACCCTCACGAATATTGATGTAAGCGATGACACCATCAATCGGAGAAACTAGCTGAGTATCTTCTAAATCAACAACATCCTCAGCCAAATGGGCAACAGAAGCCCGCACCGAGGCCTCGGACGATCGCACCCCCTCATTCGCTGACCGCACGTTCTGTTGGGCAGTCTCAAGAGCGGCTTCGGCCTGGTCAGCCTGGTTTTGATAGGTGTCGCGAGTGCTCTCAGAAACCGCCCCTTGCTGGAACAAACGCTCAAAACGCTGAAGCTCAGTTTCGGCGAGCGCCAGATCAGACTCCGCTTGTTCCAGATTGGCCTGGGCCTGAGCCAGGCTAGCTTCCGATTGATTCAGTTGCGTTTCCGACACCTCGATATTGGCTTCCGCCGAGACAATGCTTGACTGCTGCCGCCGCGCATCAATGGTCGCCAACAATTGTCCTTGCCCAACCACATCCCCTTCTCTGAGTTCAACGCCATCGATTTTGGCCACATAGGTAATGTCCCCACTGGCCTGAAAGTTGAGCACCCGTCTCTGTACCGGCCAAACGGCCCCTTCATCAAAAATCCATCCTTGGGCTAGACCCGTTTCGGCAGTAATGACTCGCACCGGTAGCAGCGCGGTGTCGAGTTCGGTTTGAGCCGCTTCATCAGCGGGTCTGCCAGCGAGAAACTGATAAGCTCGCCAACCCACGAATCCGGCAACGGCTAACATCGCCAGGGCGATCGCCGGCCAGAGGGGTTTGTCGGGCTTACGCCAGCCAGGCAAAGGACGGGCTTTTCTAGAGGGCAGTTGGGGAATTTCTGCGGCAGGGGCAGCCTCCATGGCTATGGGTTCGTGCTGGACTTCGGGGTCGGCATTTTCAGAGGACATGGTATCTAGAGCAATAACCTGACAACATCAATAACCTGACAACGGCAATAACTCTACAGCTATGGACGCACTATCTTGAGCATTACTTAAGGAATTATGAGCAGCTCACAACATCCGTTTGTGGCCATGTTCTTATTTCAATAAGGGAATTTACCCAACTTTAGATTGCTGCTGAGACAGTTGAACGTACAGAACGCATGCTGGCAGGTACTTTCAGGCGTATTTCTGCGATGGACAGGGTAAAACATTCTGTTCAGAGTGGCCTGAACTTCTTTGAAATAATGCGCTCAGTCAATCTCTTGCCTGGAACCGTAAGTTTATCGGCCAGAGTTGGCTCCGCTAGCTGACAGTACAGCGAAACACCGAGTGCTCTCCACTGCAACTGCTTTTGAAGCGTTTCAGGAATTCTGAGCAGAGGGCACCTTCCGGTTTTATTCTCCCTTTAGAACATGCCAAGTCGTTAACGTGCCAAGTCGTTAATGGGAGGCGATTGATGATGCCTTTGGCAGACTGCCCTCATTACCTCTTTTGCTGCCATAAGGGCGTCGCGCTTCAATAACATCCCAACTCCCCTGCTACCCATTCACCCTGCCACAGTCCTGCCCGGGTACTTTATTGTCAAGCCGCTCCCTAAGCCAAAAGGCGGCCACATCATGAATTTACCGAATGGCGCTTGGGGAGAGGGTTTGTCCTAAGAGACGTTGACAGGCAACTTCTGCCGTATCAAAAGTTGGCTGGAGTTTAACAGCCTGCTGGTAGGATGCGATCGCGTCCTGGTACTTTGCCAACTGCTCTAGCATCCGGCCTCGCTGATACCAGGCCCAATAATTTTGCGGTTGTAAACGGGTCACGTTTCTATATGCTTTGGCCGCTCTTTGGGGGTGCCCTAGGTTTTCTAACACAGTGCCAAGGCGAAACCAGGCGACATGATCCTCAGGCTGCAAGCTAATAACTGTGTTGTAAGAGACCGCCGCGGCTGATAAATTTTGCTGATTTTCGAGTGCCATACCTCGCATCAGCCACATTGTGGCATCTTGAGGATGCTCTTTGAGAGCCTGGTCACAAGCCGCGATCGCATCATCGTAGTGCTGCAACGTGTAAAGCTCGTCTACCCGCTTTAGGGTAATCAGGAGTCGCCTACGGCTATCCTGCGCCAGTTGAAAATCGGGTTTTAGCTGAATGGCGCGATCGTAGGCTGCTAGTGCTTCTTCCGGGCATTTCGCTTTTTCGAAAATCTGGCCCCGATCAGCCCACACCCAGTAGTTTTTGGGCTGCAGTTTCAGCACTTCATCATAGGTCATCAAAGCTGCTTTATATTGTCCTAGCCGTTCCCTAACTTGCCCCAACTTTAGCCAGGCTAAGTAGTCTTCAGGCTGTCGCTGAGTCACCATCTGATAAGCCTTAACGGCCAGGGCGTACTGCTCTGTATTGTCAAGCGCCATACCCAGCTTCAGCCAGGCCGTTGTTGCGTTGGGCTGTACGTTGATGACTTTTTCATAACAGCGAGCAGCGTCATGAAAACGCTTCTGCTCAAAGAGTTCATCGGCACGTTCCAACCAAGCAACATGAGCTTCCAGGGCTTGTGAGGTTAAATCGATTTGGGAATTAAAAGTGACCTGAGTCTGGGAAGTTGCCTGTTTTAATGCGGCCAAGGCTGTCATCGCGTCAGTGTAGCGTTGACGATAGTCGTAGCGCACCATCTTATCTAAAACATTCGCCAACTCGGGCCTGATCGAGACTAAGTCACGCCACATCAACTCACTTGTGCTGGGGTCTTTAGGAATGCGCTTGGGGTCGCGACCAGTTAGGGCTTGTAACGCCAAAATGCCAACAGCATAAATGTCGCTGCTCAAACAAGGCTGCCCAGCTAATTGTTCATTTGGCATATAGCCCAGTGAGCCAATTGCGACGGTCATGCTGTAGGGCGTAGCCGCCTCTGTCGATTGCGTGCTGATCTGCTTCACAGCACCAAAGTCAATCAGCACAATTTTGCGGTCATGCTGCCGACGAATTAAATTGGATGGCTTAATATCGCGATGGATGACGCCATGCTCATGGACTGTGCAAAGGGTCGTCAACACGTCCTGAATCAACTCAACCGTTTGAGTTTCGCTGAGGCAGACCCCTAGGCGAATCTCTTCAGATAACAGCTCGCCCTGAACAAGTTCCTGAGCGAGATAGAACTGTTCATTTTCTTCAAAATGTGCCAGTAACCGGGGAATTTGATCGTGATTGCCCAACGCATACAGGGCTTCAGCTTCGCTGTTGAAAAGGCGCCGCGCCGAGTCAAGGGAAATGCCATCAGTACTACGAGGTTGTAGGCGTTTAACAACGCAACACGGATGCCCAGGTAAATGGAGATCATTAGCCAGAAACGTTTGGCCAAATCCTCCCCCTCCTAAGGGTTGAATAATGCTGTATCGACTACCCAAAATCTGCAGGGACATACGGTTGCACCCTTAGAGTTCATCTTCACGTGTAATGTTGAAGAGCCTTCAAATCAAGACAGAGTCAGCAATGATGCAAACGCCGCCCGAATTCGCTGACCTTTCCAGGAGCTTCACTAGGATCAACCTTTATGGAATCTATGGATCGCCCTTCTATAGTACCAATCGCGTCTGTCTGAGTCGGTGACTTGGAAACAGATCCTAATTGGTTTGGCGAATTCATTCAGAGCCTGTTACTGCTTTAACAGTTTTTGGCTAGCAATGGACAGGGTAATAATGCTGAACTCCATATCAGTCAACACATAAGCCGCCCTTGAAAACTCAGAGCAGGGCTCACTGGCCTGTAAACTCCCAATTCATTAATGACTCAATTGAGTACAGTGTTAACAATTGACAGAAGAATGAAGTCATAACTGGCTCTGCTTTGCAAAACTTTTATGATTAAGTAGAGCTTATCCGTGTTCTTTACGGCTGAGAGCAGGCTTCTACCCCCTGTAAAGCTCATACCCTCAGGTCTTGCACTCGTCTCAAGGGAGACAGTAGTTCAAGACTCTTACATCATCTGAGAACACAGGCGCGGTCTCCCAACGGGTCAAATGATGGTTGCAACTCATGCCCAAGATTGCGTCTATCCGCTCCTCCAATTGATGCCGAAGGCACACATGCAGGGCCCCATCAGCCCCCTCTCATCCCACAAGTGGAGACGACCACCGCTTACCACGAACGATGTTGTCGTCACCCACTGCATTCCAACCTCCGCATTCTGCTATGCACGAGACCTACAGTGGGTTTCAGTTTTATGGTTGTGGCGATGGATATAGCGAAAGGCGGAAGGCGGAAGGCAGAAGGCGGAAGGCAGAAGGTAGAAGGTAGAGCTGGAAGTCTTGCTAAATCAAGGCTCTAGCGATCTATCCTGTTCAAACTTAACGGCGACTGGCTATATCTGGAGCGTAGATTTGGGCGAAGCCTTTCTGGGCTCGGCAAATTCGTTCCAGTCGCTTTTCTTCTGGATCAGGGTTGGTTCGGGAGATATGGGCCGGGTGTGGATTAATCTTCATGCAGCTTTTCGATATAGTCCTTAGTTTTCTTGAGTCCCCAGCCGGTACGCGCACGAATGAGCTTGAGCGCTGCAATCTTTTGATTGCTAGTGAGCAATTGTTGTGCCGCTGCGACGACATCTGGATCAAGGCTGTTGGAAAAAGCTGGCTGCTGGTCAAGTTCCACATAGTTTTTGGCTTGCTTTAAGCTCCAGCCGGTCTGCTCTCGTACCCGCTTAATGGCCTCGATCTTGCGACCTTGAAAAACCAACTGCCGAACATCATCTTTGAGTTTGTCTGAGGGCTGCGAGCGGTTGGAGATGGCGGGGCGGACAGCCATTGCAGAGGCGCTCGGCGAGTGCGGCGGTTGAGAATCTGACGGCTTGAACCGTCGTCGTTCTAACTGGCGCACAAGCCAAAACCCAAATAGAAAGGCACAGAGGCCCAGAAAAAGGAACGAAATGGGAGACATCAGATAATCGTAGTGAGGTCAATCCGCATACTGATTTAGCCGCTTTAAAGGCGTTGGGGTTACTGCTGAGGATACGCTGGCCGCCCTCCTCACGACAGCCCTCTGTCAGAAAACGCAATGCGATCGCCCCTTGTTAACCTGATCATCAACTCAAAATGCGACTCTCGATTTACCCATATTGAGGGTTCAAATTCTGCAAAGTCGAAGCTTTCAGAATGTATTTATGAAATAACTTACGAGTGAATCTAAGCTACGAACGATGTTTGAAAAAGGCCCCTTTTAGAAGGGAGTAAGCGATCCTAAATCTTATGGATGTGGCAGGGATCTAAGCTCAGAGTTGCGGCATCATGATGTTGCTGAAGTGGGCTTTTAGCGATCGCGATTGTTCTGCCCCTTCCTCGGCTCGCTTGACGAATTTATCAGCCCACATCACGGAGGTCTATTGCAAATAAGGTGGCACAGTTGGACCGTAAACCTTAGGGACGCGCTCGAAATAAAAGTACCAGCTTCTGACCCGAAATCACCCCATCTACTCACCCACTTACCTACCCATCCACTGCCTAAGCCGGGACGTTATTTTCCCGCCGATCCCTTACCTTGGTTCAAGGTGCAAATTCGGCCTCAAAAGTTTGCCAGAGAGTCCGTGCGGTTGCATCTGATGGCATTTCTCGCTGCAGCAAAAATACGCCTGGAACAGCCGCGACAATGCCATAGTCCTGTTCGTTCAGCAAGGTCTGTATTAGGGGCGTCCAGTCTGAGAGGCGCTGTTGCGACCCCGAAAAGGCCGCCGCATATTGTTGGAGTTGCCAAAAATCGACTAGTACATAGTCCACCTCGGCTGCTTCCCCCGCGTCATCGCGATACTGCAGGGTCGGAAATCGGAGGATGGCCCGTCGTCCTGAAACGTGTGGCAGCAGATTATCCGTCGCCGCGACACTCGCATCAGGGGGAATTTGTGTCATCAGCGATCGCACTGCACCGGCATGATGCCACTGTTTTGGTAAGGTCAGATGCACCCATGGGTCAACCGAGTCGGGAATGATGAAAGACCACGTCCGCGACGGATTGAGTGTAAAGGTAAAGAGCAGACTCAAACAAAGACAGGCCGTCCACAAGCTCCGAGTGCGGCGCGATAACGCTGGCCCGCGATGACTCCACCACATCACAGCACCGTAAAACAGGCCTGGCACTACCATCACCGTATAGCGCAGTTGCATTGACAGGGCAATGTGGGTGTCCGATCGCAATAGCAAGGTGGCGAGTGGCGGGGCAGTACAAATCCACGCGGCGGGCGAAATGGCTGGCACAAACAGCAGCGGCAGCCAATGCCCCAAGAGGAATCGAAGCGTACTACCCACGGGCACAAACAGATCGACGAGGACGCGATCGGGGCGCTTGAGAAATGCCAGCAGCAAATCGACGGTCGACGCATCGCCCTCGACATAATTCGAGTATGAAAACGCTAAAAAATTGGTGCCCACCTCGGCTGAAAAAATGGGCATCAGCACCGTGGTGGTGAATACAACATGAGTGACGCTCGCAACACATAATGCCCCACCCAGCCAACCATGCCGCCGACTGACGACGAAATACAGCCCAAACCCAAACAGCAGGATGCCGACATCTTCACGGCATAGAAATATAAGAATAATGGCGGCGATCGCCCAGCCCCAACGTTGCCGCTCCACCGCTAGCAGCAGCAAAAAGACCCATAGAGGAATCTGGGAAAAGTCATGAAAGTTGGCCAAATTTGGCGCCATTACCGCCTGCGCACAAAAATATCCCAACGTCATCCATCCCGCCACCTGTTCTGATAGTCGCTGCCGCGCCAGGAAATATAGCGCCACACCGCCTGCGGTCACCAAAGTCACCTGCAACACCAGCAGCGTTGCTGAAAACGGCAATAGCGCATACAGTGGCAACCACAGCAAATGAATGGGGGTAAAGTGCTGCCCCAGCCGCCGGTAGTTGACATCTGGCAGTTGATTGTCAAACAGAACGGCTGCCGACTCTCCCGAAGAGAGGGTGCCTTCAAAAAATCGCCCCTGAGTGCCATTCCAAAAGATTTGGTTGAAAATGCCCTGATCGTGGGTTGAAAAAGACGGATACATGGCCCAGTGACGATTTAAGATGCTGAGCACCATGAGTAGCCAAAAGATCGTGACGATCCACAGCAGC
Source organism: Cyanobacteria bacterium P01_F01_bin.56 (assembly GCA_039185935.1). GTDB lineage: Bacteria > Cyanobacteriota > Cyanobacteriia > Phormidesmidales > Phormidesmidaceae > Halomicronema. The sequence continues at coordinate 12,564 of JBCDAJ010000152.1, forward strand.
CGACGATGACTCGCCATCCAGTCCAAAGCACGCATGGAGTTCAAAACCATAAAAGGGCTTCCCCATTCTCACGGGCAGCCGCCCCGAAAATCAAAAACGGGTAGCAATTTCTGCGTTATGCCTGAGAATAATGGCGCTCTACTTAGCCCCAACTTACAGTGACCCAGTAAAGCGACAGTTGACAATACAAATCGCCCGCACGAGTGATTCAAAAACCGTTGACCAGGGTAGCCTCAAGCCACCTTCACTTGGCAGATCGCCGTCCCAGCAAGCTCACCTTGATGCCTAACAGCAAAAGTCCCTAATAAAGCAATTTGAATGGTTGGTAAGTAGGCAGGCGTTATTAAATTGCCAATGATGTAGGTTGCGATTGAGGAACGAAACCCAACACTCACGAGGGTTTTGTCACCATAAGCTCGTTCTACGAAAGATTCAACCCACCTACTTAGCAGCAATGCCCAGTCGCCTTAACTGCATATTCAAGTTTGATTTGCGGTGGATTTGGCGCAAACATCCATCAACATCAGCACCAGCAATCATCGCTACACAGCTACGACACTTACTGAACGCTGTATTCAGAAGCGGAGGGAATCGCCTCTGTCAGGTAGCGAAAATCGGCTAGATGCTGCTCTAGGGCCACAATTTGAGGCAAATTGAGGCTGTAATAAGTCCAGCGGCCTTGAGGGCGCGATCGCACGATGGCAGCTTCCTTTAAAACCCGTAAATGAAAAGACAACTTCGATTGGCTGACTTTGAGGTAGTCACACAAGTCGGCCACGCAATATTCACTCTCGCGCAAGCTCTCGATAATCTTTAACCTCAAAGGATCAGAGAGCGCATGAAAGGCTTTCGCCGCTGGAATCTCTACCAAAGCAACCATGTGTAAGAAGTGACTGATTTTGATGTGTTCAATATCAATGATAATTGGTAAATCTGAGAATGACATGAACCCCAGGCAAAAAGTCCCCTAGGAGTAGAGATGTCTAGACAGGCTTTATTTCCTTACTTAGATACGTCCAGGTTCATCTGCTTCAAGCCCCTGAAAAATGGCCCCTTAAGTCATCTGAAATCATCTGATCAAATCAACATTAATTGCTTTAGCGAACTGATTGCCTGGGGTTGGTGTACGGCTCGGTAAGCTTGGTCAGTTGGTGAAGGGAGATTGCACCCAGTCAGGTGAAGACTCATCTAGGTGCACATGGTTGTCATCAGTGTCGGCTGATGACAAGGACTCACGCTATTTCAATAGGTGTCATTGGCAGATCAACTGCTCTGGCTATCTTCGGAATAATTCGCATTAACTTCAGGCGATTCAAATGGCTGAAATTCTCACTCCGTCGGGGGGCTCATTTTTGCACTCTGCTGTTGGCAGAAAATGGCACCGCGATCGCTAAGGGACCGTCTCTATTTAGAAATCAATTTTTTCCATAGAGAGGGCCGCAGTCCCCAGTCTACGGCGTGAAGGCGGGAGCGGTGCGGCTGATTCTCAGAGGTGTTTAAGGTTGAGCCATAACGTGCCCTAGGCATCCAAATACTGATTAACATCTTCGATCATACGAGGCAGTTCAGCCTCAGTAGTCAGGCGCAGACGATCGTCACGCACAGTCACCAGTAGCTTGGCAGCAAAGGGACTCGGCCAAATGTTGGGATTGCAAAAAACTTCCAAAAAGACTTCCCCGGTGTGTTGATATTCCATCGCTGGCACAGACGTTCGCTTGTCTGCCGTCGGCGGCTGGGTCGCGATCGCCTTCAGTTGTCCTACCAATTCGGTTAGGGCGGCTCTGAGTTCCTGGGCCGCAGTATAGGAAAAATTAAAGCGCACTGAACCTTGCAACAAATTCAAAGTGATCTGACTAGTGGTGGTAGAGGTCATACGATTTCAGATGATTGAGTTAGTCCCCATTCTGTGGGCAAACTACGGGATGGCTGCAGGTCTTAAGGTTGGATAAAGGTTAGCCACTTGTCGTAAAGTCAAGGGTTCATAGAGCCCGTTTTAACCCAGCAAAATCTGACCTAGGGGCACTAAGTACTTTGGAAATAAAGTTTTCCACCACTCTAGAGACTCTTGTCCGCTTGGATTTTGACATAATGGCGCTGAAATTTGTCCCGTGCGGCTTCAAGCGAAAATTGCCAATTGATGCGGATGCGTTGGTCGTGTCGTTC
>JBCDAJ010000153.1:0-14671 GCA_039185935.1 Cyanobacteria bacterium P01_F01_bin.56
GCCAGTGCCTTTCTCACCGCCAATACGCTTGTGCCCCTCAAAGACCATTGGCAACTGCTGCAAGCGATCGGCCTGCGTTAGGGTGAGCAGACTCAGCCGCAGTTTCTCCGGGCGATCGCGGCGATGGCAAGAAAGGTAAGGTTAACGCTTTCATCGTTTGCCCATGTTGTCTGCCACGCTTGCCCCGACTGCATTTGCCCACAGTGGCACCTGGCCGCTGGCAGAGAGCCGAGAAGGTTGGCAGCGGTTCCTACAGTCAGAACCCCTGGGTCGAAGCGCGGCTCCGAGACCCCTTCAGGAAGCAGACGGGCTCCAGGAAACGGCTGATTCCGCATCGGTAGTCGATCTGATAGGCCAAACGCTGGAGAACCTCACAGGCAACTGGATGACTGGGATGCTGCTGGCTACTGGCACCACTGGTGGTATGGCGTTATGGGCGTTTACGCAAGTGGCCACAGTCCCCCCGGCCGCCGATTGTTCAAATTTAGACAATCACGCCCCGGTTCGCGATCAGTTGACGTGCTGGCAAACGGCGATCGCGACCGGCGATATCCAGGCTAGACAACAGGGGCTAGCGAAGGTGGGCCATTGGCCCGCCACCCAACCGCTATTTACTGAAGGGCAAGATTTACTGGAGCGCTGGTCGCGGGCGGTGCTGCAGGACGCACAACAAGCTGAGACTGACAGCGATTGGCTGGCCGCAATTACGCTCATTGCTCAAATACCGCCGAGCAGCCCGCTCTTTGCCGAAGTTCCCCCCCGCCTGGCAAGCTTGCAAAAGCAGCAACAAGCTCAAGCTCAAGCCCTGAATGAAACGGCTCAAGCCGCGCTCAAAACGGCTGACTGGGCCACTGCCTATCAGGCCCTCGAACAGCTACAGGCGCTCGATCATGCGGCGTCCCCCCTGGTCGAGCCAGAGCAACTGGCCCGCCAGATTCGCGCTGAGCGCCGCGCCGTCCGTTTATGGAATGATGCCCGATGGCAGTGGCATGGCGGAACGTTACCTGATCAGGAAGCCGCGATCGCGATCGTCAGACAAATCGCTCCCCATACTTATCGGTGGCAAGCGGTGCAGCCCGAAGTTGAGCGCTGGCAGCACGAACTGTGGTTAGCCCAAACACACCGATCTCAAGGCGACCGGAGTCGCGCGATTGCCTTGACTCCACCCATTATTCAACCCCAAATCCGCTCACCACAATGACCAGTGCTTGTCAGACTGAATTAACCCTTGCCTCCGGCCGCAACCGGGCAATGATCTACATATGCAAGACCTGTTCCAGCAGCTTTAACGACTCGTTTGCTGAGAGGGCACTGCACCCCTGAAAGCAGCAAAGCCATCACTCTGCGCTCAAAGTGCTATTGCGGGGCTCCAAGAGTCCAGTTCTTAACGTATGTGGAGACGTCCCCCCCGTGACGTGGCAGTTTCTGGCCCAGACTATCTTCGGTTCTTATCCATCAGCGCCTAATTTTTGGGCATATTAAGGGCATGACAAAATCTATAATTCAAGCGATAGTAATCTCGCAGTTGTCGGGGGCTGCCAGCATTTAGCTGTTGAATCTTGTCGATGAAAGGGCCAGAGCCTTTTACTTGTTGATTGTATGCGGGGTGCAGTGATGGAACCTCAAGGCTTCTAGGGCCAGTTGATAACGCGCCCTTTTTCAAGAGCCACCATTTCCAATTAAGGATTTCGTGATTCCTCTGCCTCGGTAAAGTAATTGGTCTCTCAGCGCTTCTTTGCCGATTATTCGTAGCTACTTTCTGCCGACATTTGATGGTTCATTCCTCCAATCTTGCTTCATTACAGTCTTTGCAGGATAACTTTCTGGCGGTTAGCCCAGAAGCCTCGACTCTGCTGCACATGATTTCGGTAGAGGTTAGTCAGGCCGACAATTTTGAGTTGGCCTTGAGGCGTCTACTTGAGTTGGTGTGTGTCCATACCGAATGGGTCGTGGGGGAAGTTTGGCTACCGACCGCTGAGCAGAGCTTACAACACAGCAAGGTATGGTTTACGACCCAGTCGAAATACCATGATTTTGGTAAAGCGAGCTTAAATTGGAACTTTGACGTTGGTGAGGGATTACCTGGCCAGGTATATAAATCGGCCCAAACCCTCTGGTTAGCCGATGTTACTGACTTACCGCCATCAATGTTTCGGCGGCGCAAGTTGGCAAAAAGCTGTGGGCTGAGAGCAGCCGTCGGGGTGCCGGTGACTTTGGATGCTGACACCCTGATGGTGTTGGTTTTCTTTATGAGTGAAGCCCGCGATTGCGATTTTTTGCAGGTTCACTTAGTCGAAACTGTGGCTGCCCATCTGGGCGCTATCCTACGCCTTAAGCGCACCGAAGCAGAACTCGTTGCCCATCAGCAATATCTGCAGCGGTTGATGAATACCCTGCCGGGTATTGTCTTCACTGCCCAAGGTCCCCCTGATTGGCACATGCGATCGCTGAGTGATGGTTGTGTACGCCTTACCGGTTATAACCATCAAGAACTGGTTACAGTAAACAGCCCAGTTTCCTATAACGACATCACCTATCCAGAAGATCGCGAAAGAGTCCTCAACACCATAGATCAGGCACTCTCATCCGGATCATTTTATGAAGTCGAGTACCGCCTGGTGACTCGCAGTGGCGAAGAAAAGTGGGTATGGGAAAAGGGCCAGGGCATCTTTGACAGCGCGGGGCAACCCATTGGTCTAGAAGGCTTTATCACTGACATTTCGACTCTTAAGCAAACTGAGGCCGCGCTACGCGCCAGTGAAACTCGCTACCGCATGTTAACTGATCGCTCTTTGGATCTGGTCTCTCAGCATGACCTCAATGGTCGAATTCACTACATTTCTGCAGCTTGTCAAGACTTACTCGGCTATACCCCAGTAGAACTTATTGGCCAATCGCCGGTAGGGCTCATACACCATCGCGATCGCCGACGAATAATTCGGTACTATCGTGAGTTTTGGCACCGTCAAACTACTCATTCCTTAAGGTTTCGGATGCGTCATCGCAGTGGTCGCTATCGCTGGTTTGAAACCATCAGCTGCATGATCGATCAACACCTGCAACCTGACGAGCCACAGATGTTAGCAGTTTCCCGCGACATTACTGAGACAGTAGAGGCTGAACAGGTTCTCATTGATCGCGAAAAGTTTCTGAATTTGGTGCTCGACAGCATTCACCAACATCTCTTTTGGAAGGATGTTAATGGGGTATACCTAGGCTGTAATCAGGCTTTTGCCAAAAGCCTAGGGCTCGCCTCTTCACAAGAAATTATCGGCAAAACCGATTACGACATTCCAGGCTATTCGACTGAAAATGCTCGTCAATTTCGTCAGGCAGATCGCCAGGTTCTAAAAGCGGGTGTCCCGGAGCTCAATATGCTGGAAACGAAAGGGGAAGGCTCGCAGCAAAGTTGGATCAACGTCAGCAAATTTCCGATTCACAACGCTGAGCAGCGAGTGATTGGGGTGCTCGGTAGCTTAGAAGATGTCACCGACCGCATTAAATTTCAGCGCAGCCTCAACCGTCGTGAACAATATCTGACCGCTCTAGTAGAGCTACAGCGTCAACTGCTCGATCTTGATAGCACTTGGGATAATGAACGCTTTTGCCAAATCCTCGCGCCCTTAGCCACGGCAACGGCAGCCAACTGCACCATTCTCTACGAAGCCGATGCCGAGACGCCTGGCAAATTCCATCGACGAGCTCAGTGGTCAAATGCGTGGACTCCGTCGCCCTTGGATGCGCCCCAGAGTGCCAGCTTTGATGGCGACGAGCCAGGCGCTGATTGGCTTACTGCCCTGGAGCAGGGCAATTGCCTTAATCAAACTATCGAAGAATTTCCAGAGGCGTTGCGTCAACTTTTTGGTTCGCCCTCAGCCCATGGGCAATCAATTTTGTTGCTGCCGCTGTTTGTCAATGGGACTTTGGGCGGCTTCATCGGCTTTAGCAATTACCGAGAAGCCCATCAGTGGTCTTTATCAGAAGTGACCCTGCTGCGGATCGCGGCGAACGCGATCGCGATTGCGACGGAACGCTTTCAGGCTGAGCAATCATTGCAACAAGCGGAAAGCAAATATCGCAGCATTTTTGAAAATGCGCTTGAGGGGATCTTTCAGACCACCACAGCCGGTCGCTACACCACGGTCAACCCGATGTTAGCCAGAATTTATGGCTATGATTCTCCCACTGACTTAATGACCAGTCTCACTAATATTGGGCAACAGCTCTACGTTGATGCCCAGCGGCGGCAATTCTTTGTGGAAAGAACGCTCAGTGATGGAGCTGTCTTAGGCTTTGAGTCGGCTGTGTACAGAAAAGACGGCAGCATCATCTGGATTTCTGAATCGGCCCGCACCATTTGCGACTCTAGAGGTACGGTAATTGGCTTTGAGGGTACCGTTGAAGACATTACCCAGCGCAAACGAGCCGAACTGGAGCTGCTAGAACGAGATCGTCTGCTACAAGGAGTCACTCAGGCGAGTCAGCAGCTGCTTACCAATCTCAACATCGAAGCATCCATCTCAAAAACCTTGGCAACGTTAGGTCAGGCAACAGAAGCTGACCGAGTCTATATCTATGAGCATCATGCGCACCCGGTATTGGGTGAACTCTGTATGAGCATACGCTACGAATGGACTCAAACGAATATTGCTCCCAGCATCGACCAGCCTCACTGGCAAAACAAGTGCTACAGCGAGCATGGGCTGATGCGCTGGTATCGGACCTTTCAAGCTGGGCATCCCGTTCGTGGGCAAGTTGCCAACTTCCCCCCACCAGAGCAAGAACTGCTCAAGCGCGATGCCATCATTTCAATTCTGATGGTGCCCATTTTTATCGACCAAGATTTGTGGGGTTACATCGGTTTTGATGCCTGTTATGAAGCTCGCGACTGGACTCAAAGCGAAGAATCCATTTTGGTCACGATCGCCGCCAGCATTGGGGGCGCCCTCAAGCGCAAACATACTGAGGCGCAAATGCGCTATCAGGCATTCCATGACCCGCTAACGGGTCTACCCAATCGCACCGCCTTTAACCAGGAACTACCTGCGATCATTGACGCTGCCCGTCGGCAGCAAAGCCTGGTTGCGGTGATGTTTTTAGACCTTGATCGCTTCAAAAACATTAATGACACCCTGGGCCATGCCATTGGTGACAAACTACTGATTGAGGTCACACAACGTCTGAATAATGGGCTGCATTGTCAGGACATGCTTGCTCGCTGGGGCGGTGACGAATTTACCCTGATTTTGCAGAACATTATCACCCTTGATGAAGCCGCTCGAGTCGCAATGCGCCTAGCTCAAAATCTGAAGCCACCGTTCTTAATTGATAACCATGAACTCTATATCACAGGGAGTATTGGCATTGCCGTGTTTCCTCACGATGGTGACAACGTGACGACGCTCTTGCAAAACGCTGATACCGCGATGTATGCAGCCAAGGCCGATGGTCGGAATACTCACCGGTTTTACACGTCAACCTTAAGCTCTAGTGCTTCTCAACAACTGATCCTTGAGAAACATTTGCACCAAGCCCTGCAACGAGAGGAGTTTCACCTTTTCTTTCAGCCTCAAATCGACGTTGCCCAAGGCCGTATTTGCCGGGTTGAGGCCCTATTACGGTGGCGCAACCCCAAACTGGGTGACGTTATGCCCATCCACTTTATTCCTGTGGCAGAGGAAATCGGCCTCATCATTCCGTTAGGAGACTGGGTGCTGAAACAGGCGTGTTGTCAACTCAAAACGTGGCAGCAAGAAGGGTTTGAGGATTTAGAAATTGCGGTTAACTTATCGGCTCGCCAACTGCACCATCCGACCCTTGTACAAGATATCAAGCAAGTTCTGACTGCCTTTGACTTGGCCCCGCACCATTTAGAGTTAGAAGTGACCGAAACCGCCGCCCTGGACAATCTGGAAGTTTCGATGTCAGCGCTAAACCAGTTGCGCCAACTGGGCACTCGTCTCGTAATGGATGACTTTGGCACCGGGTATTCATCGCTCAATTATTTGAAGCAGCTCCCCTTTCATGGATTAAAGATTGATCGTTCTTTTGTCAAAGATGTGCCTCATGATGAGCAGGATATCGCGATGGTGAAGGCTGTCATTGCGATGGGCCAAGCGCTACAACTGGGGTTGGTCGCAGAAGGGGTGGAGACTCCAGAACAAATGGATTGTTTGCATGACCTAGGCTGTCACCAAATGCAAGGCTATTGGTTTAGTCGACCGCTAGATTGTCACGCAATGACCGCTTTTTTACACCGTCATTGGCCCCGTTACAATACAAACAGCCAAGTTGCATGACGGCTACAAATCATTATGATGCGATCGCTCTCAAAACGCTTGCCATGGCTGTTGGGTCTGCTTTGTGGCTGGCTGCTGTTAGCGGCTCCCGTCTGGGCCGTTGACACAACTGCAACGACGCCAACCGCATCAGTGCTGTTTGAAACCCATTGTGCCGGCTGTCATAGTGGCGGCGGCAACATTGTGCGGCGGCGCAAAACCCTGAAACTTAATGCTCTTCAGCGCAATGAAGTCGCCTCTGTGGCGGCGATCGCCCAGCTGATTACTGACGGCAAGGGGGCGATGTCAGCCTACCGTGATCGCCTCACCGTAGATGACATTGACCGACTATCTCAATACGTTTGGCAACAAGCCCAAAACAACTGGCAATAAGTAAACCGTTCTGCTGATTGCCCTATGGGCTCGGTTCGTTCACATTTGCCGTATTCCCCGCTTTGACCCAGCCCTCCTGACCCGTTTCCCGCACGCGAATTTTCATCCAGTTGCCCGAGTCATCAGTCTCTAGAACGATTATTTGCTCTTGGTAATCGACTCCCCCCAATTGGGCATTTTCTGCCCCAGGTCCCGCCCGCATGACTAAACCGATCGGCTGTACCACGACTGCAACATAGCTGTCAGGCGGAAGTTCTTCTGTCGGGGGGGCAGCGGGTGGCGACGCGGCAACTGGGGTGGGCTGAGTCTCCGGTTGAGCATTAGCCGCTTCGACTTGCAGGGCCACGTCATTTTCAAAAACGGGCCTAGGCGGTAGCACGGAAAGTTTGGCCATAAAGTAGCGAGCGGTGGCAATGCCGGCCAAAGACAGCAATACAAAGGCTAAAACCACGCCCAAAGTCAATTTTGTCAGACCCAGAAAAAATCCTTTCATTATGCGTTTTAGCAAACCACGCCATAGGTGTATATCAGCCGATCTAAAAGGTCAAGGGCGATCGCGCAAATCTGGCGCTACCCGTGCGAGAAAAGTCGGCAAAACGGCATCCGGTTGATCTTTGCCTGTCGGGCTACTGTAGTCGTAGCCCGGACTAGACATCGCCACTTGCAAATTGGTAAAGGCCCCCCAAATCATCAGCCAGCTATCGCGATTCGCAATTAGGTCAGAACAGCGATGATTTCTGAAATAACCACACAGTAAACGTTCTTATTCCGAACTCCGAACTCCGAATTTCGAACTCCGAATTCCGAACTCCGAATTCCGCATTCAGAATTCTGCATTGTGCTGCAACCTTTCGGCTGTACTCCCTGCCATGTTAAAAGCCGACCTCTCAACAGATGAAAGGTCGGCAGCAAAAGTTCACCGTCAGCCCCGAGCTAGCTAGGCTGCTTGACTCCAACGAATGGCGAACGTCAACGGTGCTGATTCAGCATCACTAAAGTAAATCTCGACCGGATAGGTGCTATCATCCGTCGGCTCAAGCAGGGTCAAGTTTAAGACTCCAGGGCGAGTTTGGGCGACGGTTTGCCCTAGAGTGGGCATCGTCATCTGGCTGGCACAGGGCACCTCTACCGCCAAACTAATTTGATTCGCGGTGCCCGTCTGGTAGCGAGCCGTGATGGCTACTGGGCCCTCAGTGGTGAGCCATTCTCGCAGTTGAGTTGGGGCTTGCGGGGTCAACGTCAGGGTGAGCGTGTCCAAAATATCTTTGGCGGCTAGCATCGTTAGCGTTACCTGCTGCTGCGGATTAGCGCCAGCATACCCCTCTGGAAAAGCGGCTTGTAAAGCGGCGACATCACGAGTCGCTGTGCTGCGAACGGTGGCATTAGCTAGCACTAAGCCAGCAATTTGATCCATCGCTTGAGGCTGCTCGGGAAACAAATTTTCCACTGCTTTGACCAGTTGTACGCCTGGTTGCAAAGACTCTGCAAGCAGTTCCTGACAGCGGCTAAGCAGACCCGACAACATATCGTCGGGTAAGGCAGTCGGGAGGGGGAGCGATCGCAACTGCCGCATCCAAGGCTGGTTGACAGATTTTGCCAGCTCTACCGGGTAGTCCGCGATGTTCGATTCCCACGGAAAGTGAGGCGGATTTTGGCTAATCTCGACCTGAAGACGGCGTTTTAACACAGTCTGAAAATGATCTTGCACGGAAGGTAACTCTCCAAGTTCAGAAATGAGGGGAACTTCAGTCGATGGGGGATGGACCACGGCTGATGAAAACTCAACTGCTGCCGAATCTGGCGCATTTGTCGCTGCCTGACTGGGCGATATCGTCGGGTTGGAAGCAGACGATATGGCTGCAGAAGGTTCTGTGAAATCATCAACCAGCCCTGATGGCGAGGAATCTATCCGGCTAAAGTGCTCTAAGAGCCCAAACAGAAAATTCCGAATCGTATCTGCGTCACTTTTCATCGCTAGTAGACCCCCTTCCGGACAATTAATCAAATCAGAAATAATGCATTAGAGATTACGAATTTCCCAAGCTTGCTCTAAAAGCTTGGTCCACTGCTTCTGTAGCTGCGTCGAAGTAATGCCTAAATTTTTGGCGATTTCAATATCTTCTAAACCATCTTGCTTAAATTGCAAGAGTTTGATTTGAGTATCATTAATTGCCTGGTGCAAGTCATCCCATTGCTGAGGTGCGAGGCCAAGGTTACGCTCCAAATCCGCTTCCAGCCATTCATGAACGATATCCCAATGGTGAGATAAGGAAAATCGAATCAAATGATATTTGAAACGTTGCTGTAAGTAATCTCGCTGACGCGGCGTTAGTTTGAGAATCGCTTCAATTTCAGCAGTGGGCAGATCTAGCAGGCGCAGTGTGAAATAATCGGCACAGTCTTCTTGCTTACGGTCTTTGAGATAAGCAAGCAAGGCTTCGATGACACGATTTCTTAAAACTTCTTCTGGTAAGGTGTCTTGCTGGACTACCAGCTCTTCGCGCAATCGCCTAGTGGGCAGGCTCTCTCGGGTTTCATCCGTATCGTGACTGCCGCCCTCGGTCGCTTTTTCAATATCGACAGTGGCTTCTGGGGGTTGTTGCTTAGCAAAGGTCTGCGCCCGCAGAATAATTAGCTGCTGGCTGCGCCGTCCCGGTAATGGAATGCGCCGTTTACCGTAGCGCTCGGTAAACGCCATGTACTCTGCCAGCTCTAGCAGGGTATGTGGTTGATATTCGGGTGACGTTTCATTTTCTCGCCGAAAAGCATTCAGCGATTCTAAATAAAAGTTTTGGAGAAAGTCTTCGATGAGATTGAGGCGAGCTTGATAGCTCGCCTGGGCATGGGGCAACGAAATGTATCGATAGACGATCGCACTTAACGTGCTGTGCAGTTCTACTCGTCCCTTCAGGGACCCAAACCGGTAATACTTGAGACATTGGTTAAACCGGTGCATGGCCAAGTCATGCGCCCAAGTTTCCACCTCTCCAGAATCTTGAATGCGCTGGCTTTGGGCACAGATCCGCTGCACCTCATTCGTTAAACGCTTAGCGATCGCCCGACTGTTTTTGTCAGAAGCCCGTGTGGCTTGCTTAAGCTCTTGGTAAAGTTTCTCAAAAAGTACTTCCACGCCTTGGAAGAACTACCCCGATGCAGATGATCCATCAAACATTAGCACAGGAAGCTTTTGAATGGTGCAATGTCAAGTTGTCCACATCAAAAGCAAAAGAACGTGCCTAGCCGCCTGATTTTTCAAAGCCGGGAATAGTGCCTGACTGTAGTTACAACGATTATTTTGTAGGCTTCCCGAAAACTTGCCGAAAATTACCATTTACCGTCAGTGAATTGGCCCAGCTTGCACAACCGCCAGAGTGTATTAGCATGAGTGAGCGCTGTTAGTTGCTATTAGTTTGCGGTCAAATCTCTCCCAAAGGTATAGAGCGAGGTTAATGATGCCGGGCCGGGCGCAACTTCACCTACAACCATGGCATGTATGGAAGACTTACAAGAGCAAATTCAAACTCTCATTCAAAATGCCCCCGATGACGGCGTCACAGGACCCACGGTAGAAGCGATCGCGCCCGTATTGCTGACCATTGCCGGCAGACTCAAACATCCGCAGTACTATATCTTGCAAAATCTCAGTAAAAGCTGGGTGATGACGACTTTAAGCAACCGGCTAGAACCCAACGTGCGGAAAAACGTTCTCTACGGGTTTGCCACTCTTAAAGATGCGGCATCTGACCCTAATACAGCGAAAAATCCGCAGATTATGGCGATCCCCACACCCACCATCCAAATCTTGTTTCAAATGCTGGCGCTGCAAACTCTGGATAGCATGATCTTTTTTGACACTCCCGGTAATTTGAAACAAGGCACTGAAATTCAAAAGCAAGAATTTCAGGCAATGGTGCAGACCCATTTAAAAGAATCTCGGGGATTGCCCGACCCCAACGCTAATATCGGCTAGCAACGATATTGCCGAGTGCCGAACCGGTCTGGATGTCAGAGGACGTGGGATTGCTCTTTTAATTGTTTTTTGAGGTCAGCGCCAAGTGAGTGACTCAACGTGCTATTGTCATTAATCCTAGGGCGATTAGCACAGTGGTAGCGCGCTTCCTTCACACGGAAGAGGTCACTGGTTCGAACCCAGTATCGCCCATAACTGAAAGGCCTATATATCAATACTTTCAAGGTTTTCGCTTGGTAGTCAGAGCATCCTTGGTCAAGGTCTCATGGCTGATTTTGGTAGAAAATTGGTAGAAAGTTGAGCCATTGGTTCTGGCGTCTGTTCCTTCACCAGACGCTAAGACATGAAGTTCAGCCTTACTTGCGACAAAGGCAATTACCGCATTGATTGCAAACTGGATGGAAAGAGAAAGCGCTTCTATCCGGGCACGAAAGATGAGACCACGGCTAAGCAGATACACAAGCAGATGAGCTACGAGTGGGAGCTAGGCCAGTTTGACCTCTCACTTGACCGTTACCGACTCAAGAACCGTAAGCAGCAAAAGTCAGAGACCCCTACTAAGCAAGAAGTCACCAAGCAAGATCTGAAGCTCTTAGAGTTGTGGGATCGGTGGGTAGAAAGTCTGCATCTACCGGAATCCACAAAGAACGGTCACTATCACTACATCAGACAAGCCATCAGAAAACACAGGCCAAAAGTGAACGAAGTGGAGTGGTTTACTGACCTGAGAGAAACATGGGCTCCAAGCACCTGGATCAGCAGACGCAACTATCTCAAGTCCTGCATCCAATGGGCAATCAATGAAGGACTCTTTAGCGGCAAGAACCCATATGTCGGGCTCAAACCACGGAAGGACAGAGAACCTGACAAGGTAAAGCCCTTCAGTCCTGAAGAGATTAGCAAGATCCTTAAAGCTCTAGACACCAATCAGTTTTGCCATCCTTGCAGCCACTACAAACACACCCATTACTCAGCCTTCGTTAGATTCCTGCTGATTACTGGGTGTCGTTTAGGTGAAGCTACCGGGCTTACATGGGATTGTGTAGACTTCCAGAACCGAATCATCACGATCAAGCAAGCCCTTGGAAGAGATATCGCCAACAGTCCCAACACATCACGCAAGATCCTGAAAGAGACCAAGACAGGCAAGGTTCACTACATCCCCATGAATCCAGCTCTGTTTGATCTTCTGAAAGCCATCAAGCCAGAGAAAACAAAGGGCTTTGTATTCCAAGGCCATAAGGGCAAATACATCGATACAGGTACCTTTCGCCGTAGGGTGTGGAAGCCAATACTAGAGAAACTTGGCATCGAGTACCGCTATCCCTACCAAACCAGACACACCGTTCTGAGTGCCGTAGCCAGTTCTCAAGGTCTATTGGCAGCAGCCAAGCTCGCAGGACACCAAAGTCTAGATATGGTCTCACGGCACTATGCTCGGTTCACTGATGAGGTAGAGCTACCAGACCTTGTGGAGCCATCGGAAGAAGAATAATTCGTTGCTAAAACCCTTAACACCTTTCACACCTTCACCTATAAGAAGTGTCTTGTAAGTTGGTGTCTTTTTGCCCATAGTGGTGATTTTTCCGACCACAGGAACTAAAAGGATGCACCAATCAAGCAATCAAACAAGGGAGCTAATTGAATGCCGTAATGTGTGTTTCCTGCACCAATGACTAAGCTCTAGAAAACCCTAAAACCTAGCTGTCAGGGAGACTCAGGCTTTTCGAAAAATAACACAAAATGTTTACACAAATTCATTTTTAGGTGTTAGAGTAGTAGAAAAAGTCTCGGGCACCCCTACATTGCATCGAGCGAAAGTTTGGAGCTAAGCTCCCACAATTCAATAAGTCTTTATTCCAGGAATAGAAGCATTTCTAAGGCCTTTGCCTAAGTATGTTCCTATCTTGGATCAGTGTTCTACATGAAACATCGGAGGTGAGACACATTCTCGTCCAATCTACTGACAACTATCTGGTTCTTAACCGACCTGCACGAGATAAAGCTATCCATGTGCGGGTTACCTCAGAAGAACTGGAGTATCTAAACCAAGTTGCCAACTTACGGGGCTATAAGCTTTCGGGCTTTATTCGTGAGGCTCTGCAACGACTAATCAATGAGGGCAATCCCTCTTAAACACTAAAAAACCCAGATAACTGGGCTCTGAATAAATAAGTCAATTTCTAAGAAAATTTGATAAACATGAAAACTGAAAATAACTCAGACGTTAAAACCAAAAACAGTTCAAACGTTTCACTTAATTCTAACACCTCTAATGCTTCAGCATCTGAGCAGCATAAAAAGGTTATTCCATTCCCATCGACTAATAGCGATAATGTCACTGATGCCCAAGGGATAGACCCCAAGAGTCAGTCTCCAGAGGCTATGCTTAATCGTCTTGGCAGACTTGTTGCGTTTGGTGCCAAGCGTGATTTGCCACCAGCAGCAGCAATTGCAAAATATTTAGCCGATGAGTACCAAAACACTCTTGCGTTTGATAAAACGTCTCAACAATGGATGAAGTACGAGACTGAGTATCCAGGTGTTTGGTCACTTCTGGATGATGTGGATGCTCGAGGGCTAGTTCAGAAAGAATTAGATCAAATCCCTGACGCAAGCCTTAACTATGGCAGTCATTATGTTGAGAGTGTGCTGACTTTGCTCGAAAGCCGTCTCACAGCTAATAGCTGGGATAGTCAGGAAAATCTATTGCCGATGCGGAATGGAGTTCTTGACCTCAAAAGCAAAGAACTTTTGCCACATTCACCGGATAATCGTTTCACTTGGTCTCTACCTTATGATTACGATCCGGATGCAACTTGCGATCCCATTCTTGAATGGCTAGATGAAACGACCAAAGGCGATCCACAAGTTCAGCAACTCTTACTTGCTTATATGCAAGCCGTTCTTGTTGGTCGAGTTGACATCCAACGTTTCGTGGAGTTGGTTGGTCCTGGTGGTACTGGCAAGAGCACGTATGCAAATCTAGTTATTGCATTGGTTGGCAACAAAAACATTGTTACTAGCAACTTCAAGGCATTAAGTAACCGTTTTGAGAATGCCAATCTCTACGGTAAGAAACTGCTCTATCTGACGGACTCAGCGAGATACAGTGGTGATGCTTCCAATCTGAAAGCTCTTACTGGTCGCGATCAAATACGGTATGAGCAGAAATACAAACCCGTTGGACCAAGCTTTGTCTTTAAGGGTCAGGTACTCATTGCCGCCAATGAACCGATTCAATTCGATGACTCAACTTCGGGACTTCAGAGACGACGTATTTCGGTGCCGTTTCTCAACAAAGTTGATGCAAGTCAGATGAGACATCTGATCGAAGTCACTGCAGACAAAGTAGAGGGTGAGTTTGCAGACTATTTACCTGGACTTTTGAACCATGTGCTCAACATTCCTGAAAAGGAGGTCACTAGGCTACTCAAGGAAACTTCCAGTTCTGTTCTCAGTCTTGCCACAACACAAAGGACTTCCATTGTGGAAAATAACCCAATGGCAGCATGGGCAGATGAACGTCTTGTTGCTGATTCAGGCGCAAAGACAAAAATAGGTGACAAGAGCAAGCCCAGTAATGAGTATCTGTATCCCAATTACGTGGAGTACTGCCAAGACAACGGTCATCGTGCTGAAAGCAATACCCGTTTCTCTCGCTTGTTACTTGACTTAGCTAATCATCAACTGAAACTTGATGGAGTAGAGAAGAAGCACACAAGAACAGGCAACCAAATCATCGGGCTACGCTTTAGGCAACCAGCAGATAATAAACCCACTTTGGTGACAATGACGGAGTATGAGCATTTGCCCAACCCTCTTGAAACTGCAAAGGTTGATCTAAGTACAGTTGCCTTCAATAACAAGCTCTAGGGAATTCTTGTTCGCTTGACGGTAAGGGGAAGCCTCTCAAAAGGTCTTCCCCCTCTCACATTTCACTACATAACCTATACAGGGCATGACTTTGAAGGGTGTGAAGAGTTAGAGCAGATAACTTCTTGAGATTTATCGGTCTCTAATCAACTGA
>JBCDAJ010000154.1:0-14625 GCA_039185935.1 Cyanobacteria bacterium P01_F01_bin.56
CAGGCGTTATTAAGGATCGGGAATTTAATCATGTGCCGGTTTTCCCCTCTCGGGAGGGGTGCCGTAGGCGGGGTGGGTTCGAACCCTCGCACTCAGGGGCAACCCATCCCGCTGCCCCTCCCAGGAGGAGAAATGTTATCCAGCTTGGCCTCAGTAATTTATTTAATCCTCATCCCTAAATTGCAAATGATGTAGGTTGCAGTTGAGGAACGAAACCCAACACTCGCAAGGGTTTTGTCATCATCAGCTCGTTCTATAAAAGATTCAACCCACCTACTTACAGGGGCCAAAATCGGATTCAACTACGTAAGTCCTAACAGATGCCAAAATCGGGTAGATCGGCGCGGCCCAGACAGTCCAAATCAGCAACGGTTGAGGATTGAGGAATACGTTTACGCTAGCCGTGGCGACAACTCCGGTCATGCGACTCACTCATCCACAGTCTGACTGCCCAGAATGCCTCACCCAAACAATTGTTGAGTATGCTTATGGCTATTTCAAACCGTTAAAAATCAACGACATCACCGCCAGCTGATTGATGTTGTTGTCAGGAGACGCCTCGTGACTGATCAACAAAAGCCGAAGCCCCAAAAAGGACAAAATGGTCTAGATAAACTCATCGAAAAACTAAACTCAATCAATGTAGATAACTTTAAAGTCATTGTTGATGAACCACCGAAAGATTTTTTAGGTCTCCCAGACATTAATTGGTGGGATGTCTTTAATGCCTTAATCATCCCCGTGGCTTTAGCATTCATTGCCTTTGGCTTTCAAAAGTGCAGTGAAGACAACAATAATCAAATTGCTCAAGAACAACGGCAACAAGATCTCGAAATTGCGCAAAAGCAACGAGAACATGATTTGCAAATTGCGCAAGAGCAGCGGGAGCAAGATCTGGCGATCGCAGCGGATAATCAAGAAGTGCAATACTTAAATGCTTATATTGATTCCATCACTGATCTATTGTTGCAAAGCTCCGCTGCTGACCTCGAAACTCAAGCGCGTATCCAAGATTTATTAAGAGCTGAAACACTCACCGTTTTGAGAAATGTGAATGGCGATCGCAAGGCCATCGTCGTCAGAATGCTCTATGAACAAGATCTCCTGTTTATTAATCCTGAAGAGCCTGACACCCCCTTTTTAGCCAGTACCGATCTTCGTGACATCAATCTCAGTTCAACCTGGCTGTATCAGGTTGATATGCGTCGCGCCATTTTAACGGCTAGCGATCTCAGAAACACCAATTTTTCAGGCGCCACATTGGATGGTGCCGTGCTGGCGGGGACTAATTTTTCTGAGGCAACCTTAACCGGCAGCAGCCTGGTAGATGCTGATTTAAGTGGAGTCGATTTAACAAATTCAACCTTAATTTCGGCCAATTTGTCGGGGGCATTGCTAGACAATGTGATTTTTCAAGGAGCGTCTTACACCGATGAAAACACCGACCCAGACGTCTGTTTTTCTCTGTTGTCAGCAACCGATCGCGCCGAAGTCTTATCTCAACTCAATGCCCTTAACCTGAGTGAATTAACAGAGCCAGAAAAAGGATGGACTTTGGCCGCCGTAGTGCAGCAGTCTGAAATTTTTGACAGTGTTGACGCGATCGTTGCGCAATTGTTTGAGACAGCTCCGGCATTAGCATCCTCCATATTTTCTTGTTCCACCATGTTTCCGCAGGGCTTTGATCCCCAGAACCATAATATGAAACTAATTCAGTCTTTTTAGTTGGCATCCATTAGCCCGAGGTCTTCATATTGGGCACTGCAGAATCAGGCGAGAAAGATCTGGATTAAACAGAAATCGCTCACCACTTGCGAGCGTAAATAGCTGGATTTTGGCCAAAACGTGAATTGGTAGAACTGTAAATTGCCGACTCTTAGGTAACAGTGATGACAGGGGTCTCAATGGGCAACTCGATTAAAAAGTGGGTGCCTTGACCAGGCGTTGAAATGCAGTTCAATCGACCGTGATGACGTTCGACGATAATTTGATAACTGATCGACATCCCCAAGCCGGTACCTTGCCCGACGGGTTTAGTCGTGAAAAACGGATCCATCATGCGGCGCTTCACATGGTCAGGAATCCCGATGCCATTGTCGGTGAAATGTAAATGCAGGCGATCGCCCTCCGCCATCTCCGTGCGCAGAATGATTTGCGGTGCCCACTGAAGAGCCGCCGTATCGGCATCGGCTTGTTGAACTTTCCATTTCTCATCAATGGCATCAATGGCATTTGTTAACAGGTTCATAAACACCTGGTTGATCTGTCCTGGAACACATTCCACTAGGGGCAGATCACCATAGTCTCGAATCACCGTAATTTCGGGGCGATCGCGTTTAGCCTTGAGCTTATTGCCCAGAATGGTCAGGGTACTGTCAAGCCCTGTGTGCAGATCCACACGTTTACGCTGCGCCCCTCCCTGATGCGAAAAGTCCTTTAGCGATCGCACAATTTCAGTAATACGTTCCGTGCCACTGCGCATCGATTCTAAAATTTTGGGCAAATCTTTGGTCAGGTAATGAATATCCATCGCCTTGATTTGCTGACGAATGGCGTCTGATTTATCCAGGCTAGGGTCTGATAGATAGAGATTGACCAGCGTCAATAACTCTTCCACGTATTCATTCACATAGGTGAGATTGCCATGGATAAAGTTCACTGGGTTATTAATCTCATGGGCGACCCCGGCGACAAGTTGTCCTAAGCTAGACATCTTTTCGCTGTGAACCAGCTGTAGCTGGGCGGCTTGGAGTTCGGCTAGCGTTTTTTCGAGTCGCCGAGCTTCTAAATCTTTTGCCTCTGCCCGCTGGATGGCGGCTTCTGCCTGTTTGCGCAGAGTAATGTCACGAATAATCAGCGTGTAGCTATCTTCTGGTTGACTCTTAAGAGCCGCCACCGTGACTTCCACCGGAAATGCGCCGCCACTCCGGCGACGTCCCGCTAGTTCATAGGGCGTTCCGTCTTCGCTGGCAATCTTGAGCAGGTGTAACAAATCGACACCGGTAGCTGGGGGCGTGGGCTCATGTCCCTTGCCATTCAAGCGACACGTTGCGAACGATTCCGCCACCAGTAGCGTATCCAACGGCTGCTTCTGTAGTTGCCCTTCTGAGAGACCAAACATTTTGCGCACCGCCGGATTGACCGACTGAATGAGCAAATCTCGGCGAGAAACGGTCAAAATCACTTCGATCGCACTTTCAACAATGGCATCTGTACGGGCTAAAGCCTGCTGTAGGCTGCCAATGACGCGATTGTAGCGAGCCGCGATTTGCCCCACCGGTGTAAACGGTTCGACCGGAGCCCGCAGCCGTAAGTCACCCGTTCGCTCTTGCCGCCGCATCACGGTAAAAAAATCGACTAAATCACTCGCAGCGCCATGTTCAGCTACGTTCAAGCCAATATGCTCATCCCGGCGACGCACCCGCAAGGGCCATCGGCGATTGATTAGCCAGAGCAGTACAAAGGTCACCCCAAAAGCCCAAATACCCGCAGTGACAATGCCAGCGAGTTGAGCACCGAGTTGGGCAGTCCGGCTTAACCCCGTATTGAGCAAGCTGCGATCGCCAAATAGCGCGACGGCCAAGGTGCCCCACAGCCCTGCGGCCAGATGTACGGGAATGGCTCCCACGACATCGTCAATCTGCCAGCGTTGCAACAGTCCCTCGGCCCACAGCATACAAAGGCTCCCGATCGCGCCAATCAAAATCGCATCACGAGTTGTCACCGCATGGCAGCCCGCAGTAATCGCCACCAGTCCGGCTAGGGGACCGTTCAACACGGCATTCACACGGAGCTGCTGCTGTTGCACAACACTCAGTAAAATCGGGGTCACTAAACCTGCCGTCCCCGCGATCACCGTGTTCATGATGATGCCGGGCACCTGATCAGTTAGAGCCAGCACACTGCCACCATTGAACCCAAACCAACCAAACCACAGCAGCAGGGCGCCCAAGAGTGACAACGGCAAGTCATAGCCCACCGTCAGCTGACGGTGCCGCTTGCGCGAAAATCGCCCAATGCGTGGCCCCACTAAAATGGCGGCGGCCAGCGCCACCCAGCCACCAACGCTATGAACAACCGTTGAGCCGGCAAAATCAACAAACCCCAGACGCCCCAACCAACCGTTCATCTCGCCGACATTCAGGCCATTCCAGCTCCAATGGCCAAACAGGGGATAAATCAGCCCAGAGACCAAAATCGAAATTGTCAGATAGCTAGAAAACCGCATTCGTTCTGCCACTGCCCCCGACACAATCGTGACTGCAGTACTGCAAAACATTGCTTGAAATAGAAAAAATACCCCTAGCCAAGTTTCCCCGGGGCCGACATCAGGAGCCCAAGTCGTTGTCCCAAGCCAACCTAAATGGCTCTGACCAAACATCAGAGCATAACCAAATAACCAAAAACATAGGACTGAAATGCCAAAATCAGAGATATTTTTGACGACAACGTTAATGTTGTTTTTGCTGCGGGTTGCTCCTGCTTCTAAACATAAAAACCCTGCCTGCATAAGAAAAACGAGACTGGCACTGATTAGCACCCAGAAGATATCGATGAGTGAAGGGGTCATGCAAATTGCGTAAAAGGTGTGGTCGGCAAAAATTGCCTGTGTAAGGGGTCAAGTTCACCCTGTGCCATCAGTCTCTGCCAGATCAGGCGAAAACTGGTCAGGGTAGGGGCCATGGTGAGTTCTCGCCTCGGTGAGGGAGTCGCGTTCGTTTTTCTCAAACCAGTTTTGAACGGTAGAGAATGTAGAAGCTGGAAAACCATCCAAAACAGCAGCCAAGCTGGTTGCGTAACTTAAAGAATATAAAAAGGATTGAAAATAATTTGTGATTAGATTACCCACTTTTCTCAGAGAGTAATGCCACTCATCAGGAAAAAAAACTAAATTCTCTACTCAAAGAAGCGATCGCCCACTTTCTAAGCTCGTACGACTGAGTCATAAACCGTTCTCTTTGAGCACCTTTCTCACCCAAATTAACGACGGCAGAGCGCTATGATAGCTGTTGGCTCAGAGACCGAACTGTCAGCGGAGAGCCAAGCTCCCAACCCACCGGCCCTAGACCTGAGACTCTCAACTGTGAGCCCAGCGTCAGGGCGACGCCATAAGTTGAGGGATGATTGATGGCACCTCTAATACCCGCTATCCGCGAGATGACCGTTGACGACGCTGCCGCTGTCGTCACACTTAGGGATGAGGATTAAATAAATTACTGAGGCCAAGCCGGATAACATTTCCCCTCCTGGGAGGGGCAGCGGGGTGGGTTGCCCGGGAGTGCGAGGGTTTGAACCCACCCCGCCTATGGCACCCCTCCCGAGAGGGGAAAACCGGCACATGATTAAATTCTCGATCCTTAATCAGGCGGTAGTTAAAGTCACCAGCCCCATGGACACAGTCCGCTTTGTGGAGTTGTATCACCTCAGCAATTTGCGGTGGGTTGCTGATATCAATGGTGAGGTCGTGGCCTTCATCCTAGGCATGGCTGAGGGGCAGGCTTACCCT
The DNA here is from genome assembly GCA_039185935.1 of Cyanobacteria bacterium P01_F01_bin.56. Lineage (GTDB taxonomy): Bacteria > Cyanobacteriota > Cyanobacteriia > Phormidesmidales > Phormidesmidaceae > Halomicronema. The sequence goes on from JBCDAJ010000154.1 coordinate 5,507, forward strand.
AACGACAACTACCAGTGGTTTTCTGCCCGTCTGAAAAACTTTCTCTATATCGATCGAGTTGTGGTGTCAGCGACTTGTCAAGGGTTGGGCATTGGTCGCTTACTCTACTCAAACCTCAACGACTGGGCGAGACAAGCGGGAATTTTGAGCATCTGCGGCGAGATTGATAGTGATCCTCCAAATCTAGCCTCGCTGCGGTTTCACGAAAAGGCAGGATTTATCCCGATTGGCAGCCGGTTATTAGTGAACGGCAAACAAGTTTCTATGCAGCTTCATATGCTCAGTGAATCGTCATAACGGGTGTGATCCTCTCAGCCACAGTCCAGGTCTGACAGTGTTGTTAGGCCTCTAGTCCGAGAATTAATCAGCCATAGGAGGGCGCGAACGAGCCCGCTATCCTGGGCTTTCAGAGCTACGGCAACCCGCCACTGATTCAGATTGAGCGAAGCGATGCTCAGGCCAGTCTTAAAGCCATGGCAAGTGGTCATGATGGACAATGCCAGCTTTTGCCCAGTTAGGGAATTAGCTTGAAAATCAAATACCCGGACAAGATTGTAGCAGGGTGGACGGGTAGCAGGGTGGACGGGTAGCAGGGTAGATGGCATGTCATTTAAGTGCGACTCTCTAAGCGTCCACGAGCATGGATTGAGCGTCACCCGATGCATCTAATTTCCATAAGATAGAAAGGCTTTAGGCACGGTTAAAGCAGCACATTGCCCCACCTGGATATCGCTTAACAGTTTGTGGAGTGTTTTCGACGAAGATTGTACGCGACGGTAGCAACCGACTCTTCTGCCATCAGCGTCATAACCAGCCATGCCGATAAAGTATCGATGACTCGCTGAAGCGATCGCCTTTAATAAAAAATTTTCACGCCTGTGACCAACTCTAATTGTTCAAGCAAGTCATCTTTCTCTTGCTGGTTGGTCACTTCAGTCAAGCGCTTGCACAACGTCTCTATTTTTACCGTGCGGATGTAAAAAGTAGCTTGTAGAAGATCCGGCATCGAACACCTCAAGCTTTTGGATGATGCCACTATTATTTACATCTCTACAATAATTTTTCACTGCTCTAGCCTTTTATTCAAGAGCTTTTTGAACTAAAGACACAAATTTAAGGACTTGATGAAGAAATCCTCAAATCCTTGTCAGCAGTTTTGCGATTTCGCAGTCGCGCCTCAGTACAAACAAGGTTTTACTAAATTTTATAAATCATAAAATAACCGAGAAAATACTTAGGCTATTGACGGTGCTTTTATTGCAGGCAATCAGCCCCGACCGACGGTTATTGGTGATCTGTATTGTGGATAGTTTTTGAACCGGGCGCTCATCAGTTTGGCTGCTCTATCGCCAGCCGCAGTTAGGTTTGAACAGGGTAGATCGCCGGAACCTTGATTTAGCAAGACTTCCAGTTCTGCCTTTGCCTTCTGCCTTCTGCCTTCTGCCTTTCGCCATCGCACTTGTTGTTGAGCCGTGCGATCGCATCCCAGGGCATCGTCACCAGCCAGTGAGGCAGAGTCGGTCATTGCCACTGACAAGGCATGACGCGCCTCCAGACCCAACTGAGTGACAGCAAATGGTAAAGTCATTCTCACAGTGAATGTTTTGCTGCGCTTTGATTTGCGACGACGCCTCTGATGCTCTGGCTAGCCTCATCAAATGCAGAAAACCGGCGCTATTCCTGACTGGATAAGCGGCGATCAGCAATATCACTGCGCTTAGAGCAAACTCATCCTAACCAACCAACTACAATTTCAGTTTTCAATTATTTATGGCCACTGCATCCCTTTCACCCGATCAGGTTTATAGCGTTGTCGAAAATCGCCATAACAACCCGTTCGAGGTTCTCGGTTCCCATGCTTTGTCCCCTCATAATGGGAATTCGAGTTGGGTCGTTCGAGCTTATTTGCCAGGTGCCGAGGCGGCCTGGGTCATCCGCCCCGAAACCCACCAAGAATATGCCATGCAGACAATCCATCATCCTCATTTTTTTGCGTGTGAGATGACTGGGCAGGCCGATCGCAACTATCTCCTCAAGGTCAAAGAAAACGGCCATGAGCGGGTGATCCACGACCCCTATGCTTTCAAGTCACCACTGCTAACGGATTTTGATATTCACCTGTTTAACGAGGGCAACCATCATCTCATTTATGAAAAGATGGGCGCACATGTCGTTGAGGTGGAGGGCATTACGGGAGTTTACTTCGCCGTCTGGGCACCGAATGCTCGCAATATTTCCATTGTCGGTAACTTCAATAACTGGGATGGCCGCCGCCACCAAATGCGACTGCTCAATAGCGGCGTTTGGGATTTATTTATTCCTGAACTGCAGATTGGTGAACTCTATAAATATGAAATCAAGAACGCTGAAGGGCACCGATATCTAAAATCTGACCCCTATGGCTTTCAACAACAGGTGCGGCCAGAAACAGCTTCCATCGTGGCGGACTTAAGCTACGAATGGCAAGACCAAGACTGGATGGAGCGACGCCGTCGTAGCAATCCTCAAGAGCAGCCGATTTCTATTTATGAAGTTCATCTGGGGTCGTGGCTGCATGAAAGCATTGAAAATCCACCCGCCGAGGTGGAGCAGACGGTACGGGTTGAGCAAAAGCCCGAAGCCCGGTTTTTGACCTATCGCGAGTTAGCCCAGCGTTTGATTCCCTATGTCAAAGAGTTGGGCTATACCCACATTGAAGTATTGCCGATCGCCGAACACCCCTACGACGGCTCTTGGGGCTATCAAGTCGCCGGTCATTTTGCGCCGACCTCGCGGTTTGGCAGTCCCCAAGACTTTATGTACTTTGTCGACCAGTGTCACGCCAATAACATTGGCATCATTGTGGATTGGGTGCCGGGCCACTTTCCGAAAGACAGCCACGGCTTAGCCTATTTTGACGGCAGCCACCTGTATGAACACGCAGATTCCCGCAAAGGCGAACACAAAGAATGGGGCACCCTTGTCTTTAATTACTCGCGTCACGAAGTCAAAAACTTTCTCATTGCGAATGCCTTGTTTTGGTTCGATAAATACCACATCGATGGCATTCGGGTGGATGCCGTCGCCTCAATGCTGTATCTGGACTACGATCGCGAAGACGGCCAGTGGGTTCCCAACCAGTTTGGCGGTAACGAGAATTTGGAAGCAGTCGAGTTTCTGCAGCAGTTGAACTTTGTACTGTTTGGCTACTATCCCGGCATCCTTTCGATCGCGGAGGAGTCCACCGCTTGGCCCAACGTGTCGCGTCCTACTTATGTTGGCGGCTTAGGCTTCAACCTGAAGTGGAATATGGGCTGGATGCACGACATGCTTCACTATTTCAGCGAAGCTCCCACCCATCGGCGCTACCACCAAAACAACGTCACGTTCTCTCTGTGGTACGCCTTCAACGAAAATTTCATGCTCGCCCTTTCCCATGACGAGGTGGTGCATGGCAAGGGCAACCTATTTCAAAAGATGCCGGGGGACGACTGGCAAAAGTTCGCCAACCTGAGAGCGCTCTTTGCCTACATGTTTACCCATCCGGGCAAAAAGACCTTGTTTATGGGAATGGAATTTGGCCAAACGACCGAATGGAATGCCTGGCTAGACCTCAACTGGAGCCTGCTGAACTGGGAACCGCACCGAAAGCTCAAACAGCTTATGGCCGACCTCAACGCCCTGTATAAGCAGGAACCGGCCCTTTACACCGATGACTTTTCTACCAAGGGGTTTGAATGGATCGAGTGCAACGATGCTGAGCACAGTGTCGTCACCTTTATCCGTCGCGATCGGTACTCTGATGAGTTCATCGTGACCGTGTGCAACTTTACGCCTCAGCCCCTGCATGATTACTGGGTAGGCGTTCCCCAGGCGGGTTACTATCGCGAACTGCTGAATACGGACTCTCAGCAATATGGCGGTAGTGGCGTCACGAATATCGGCGGCAAACAAAGCAACCATTGGGATCATCCTCGCTGGCCTCAGGCTCTGATTTTGACGTTGCCGCCTTTAGGCGTAGCGATCTTCAAGTTAGACGCGTAGGCTGGCTGGAGCGATATGGCAAGGTGTAAAATTAAAAGTTCAAAGTTCACAAATGAAACCACTGCGGGATAAAGCTTCTGGCCTTTCCAGGCATTCGAACTTAACAGCGGATTGCGATATTCGGTCTCAACAATTCAGGCAGGACTTGTGTAGCTGCATCCAACGTTGGTCCTAGTATTCCAACACTAAGGCGGCAAGAATCGACATCCCCAAAAGTTGGGGCATGAGGGGGCTTTGGCGTAAATCCGACAAGGATGGCCTGAGCAAACGGTGGCTGGCTTTAGCGCATCGAGTGCTGGCTTGGTCGGCTATGCGGATTGGTGTTGCCAGTCGACATAAGGCAGTTTGGTCGCGGTAACTTTGATCGCCGCTTCTTGAGAGACGAGTTGTCCCGTGGCATCCCAGGTGCCGGTAGTAAACATCTGTCGGGGGCCATCCGCCAACGTTATGGGAGCGTTGAAATCGCCCATGGTGACGGTCATGGTTTCGAGGTCGATCGCAAGCGGCATCTGGGGCTGTTCGGCGATCTCGGCCTGTAGCTGTTCTGCCACTTCAGCAGTGACGGTGACGCAAGGCACCCCCATGGCCACGCAGTTACCAAAAAAGATTTCGGCAAAGCTTTGACCAATCAGCGCTTTGATGCCCCAGCGAGCAATCGCTTGCGGCGCATGTTCCCGTGATGAACCGCAGCCAAAGTTCCGATTGACGACCAAAATTTCCGCTTCCTGATACTGCGGCTGGTCAAAGGCGTGTTGCCCCGCTAGCTGGGTGCGATCGTCCGCAAAAACCTGCTCGCCCAACCCGTCAAAGGTGACGCACTTTAAAAAGCGGGCGGGAATGATGCGATCGGTATCAATATCGTCTCCGGTTAAAGGGAGGCCGCGACCAGACACTGTCTTGACTTGAGACATACCAAACCTGTGGAGCTGCAACTTCTCTGGCTATCCATCATAGCGCTACGACCCGTCTATGAGCCCTGGTCAGCTAAATGAGCAACCGAGCCTTTAGGGCAAGGCGAACGCTCGGTCTGTGGGTCGTTGATGGGCAGCCAGTCCCGAATCATTAGGTCACAGCGTCCTCCCCTAGCAGCGGATCAGGGGTCATATAGTCTTCTGCCGAGTCGACCTTGTTAGTAATCCACAGGGATTGATAAGGCTGCATGGCATAAGCATCATGCAGGGTCGTAAAGCGATCGCCAGTAATCAGGTCAGTCCACTGATCGGTATCCATCAAATTCAGATCAGACAGCCGGAGCTCCTGTGAGTCTCGACTGAGATTGTGAATACAAAAGATGCTCTGATCGCGCGCCATACTCTGCCGCCAAAACGCAAAAATAGCCTGATTCAGCGGATGCAGAGTGTACTGCGTCGCATTGGGATGAAAAGCCCGCTGCAAGCGACGAATCTTGATTAAGCGAGAGAGTTCTGTCAGGACCTGGGCGTGGGGCGTTACCGGGTCAGCCAGGTTAGCTTCCAAGGCCTCAACATGCCATTTGTAGCGGTTAATGGTGCGATTGTGCCCCGTGTGCGCCACGCCTTCTTGGTGATTGCGCGTGGCCAGCAAGCTATGAATATAGAAAGCGGGAATCCCTTCCAAAGACATCATGATGGTTTGGGAACAGAGGAAGCGTTCGATTTGCCATTCATCTTCGCCTTCGACGGTGCCCTTCATGGCATCGAATAGAGAAATGTTGATTTCATAGGGCGATTCGGAACCGTCGGCATGTCGCCGCATGCTGATTTTGCCGCCAAACTTTTTCATCGTGGCTAACAGCGAGTTGTATTCATCTGCCGTCAGCAATCCCTCTGTGGGGCGCAGGCCAATGCCGTCATGGGACGCGGTGAAATTAAAGTAAGCGCAGCCAATCGGCGCGGGCGGCATACTCATCATCCACTGCTTGAGGTAGTCCGATCGCCCTTGCATAAGCGCATTCAACACCAGTGGCGGCAGGCTGAAGTTATAGATCATGTGCGCTTCGTTGCGATTGCCAAAGTAGCTGAGATTTTCTCGGTTGGGCACGTTGGTCTCAGTGATGATGGCAATCTGGGGGTCGATCATCTGCAGCAATTCTCGCAAGAGTCTGACCACTGCATGGGTTTGGGGCAGGTGAATGCAGCGCGTACCCTGCTCTTTCCACAAATAGCCCACCGCATCGAGGCGAATGTATCGCGCCCCGGCTTCTACATAAAACAGAATGATTTTGATGTACTCCAACAGCACATCAGGATTGCCAAAATTGACGTCAATTTGATCACTGCTAAAGGTGCTCCAAACATGCTTAGGGCCATCTACCGTCTCTAACTTAGTGAGGAGTGCAGAACTGCGGGGACGCACCACCTCTGACAAGGTGGCATCCTCGGGGTCGGCCTCGATTAAGTAGTCACAGCCTGGTTTTTCGCCTGCTTGAAACTGTTTGATCCAGGGATGTTCACCCGAGATATGGTTAATGACCAAATCCACCATCAGATTAAAAGATTGGCTGATGCGCTTAATGTCATCCCAATCGCCGAGTTCTGGACTGACGGTTGTGTAGTCTTTGATGGCAAAGCCATCGTCTGACGTGTACGGAAAAAACGGCAGAATATGGACGCCGGTAATGCTGTCTTTGAGGTGTTGTTCTAGAAAATCGGCTAGCACCGCTAGCGGCGATCGCCCGTCATCCGCGATCAGACTATCGCCATAGGTAATTAGGAGCACGTTGTCATGACTCCACTTGCGCCAGTCTTCTCGACTGACCTGTTGCAGGTGAGGTTGCAACAGGTTCTGCAGTTGTGGAATCAGCGTTTCAACTTGTTCAGGCGAATATACCTTGGTCAATAAAGGCGTAATGCGAGCAGAAAAGTCCATCAGCAAACGTTAAAAAACACGACAGAGATAGCAAATTCAGATGGGCGGGAACCTCAAGACGTTTCTTAATTTAGGACAGTCGTAATCAAGAAGCGCTCTCTTAAGGGATTATCGAGCCATCGATTCAACCGGCAGAGCATTTGCAACAACCTCGACCATTTCTTCATCGAACTGCAAAGACGGCAATCCCTCGAAAAGTCAGCAACCATGAAACGCTGAACCGGCGAACCGGCGTGACTACGGCACTCGCGATGGCATGCTGATACTGCCCCCCTTGGGAATCCGATCGCCGATGGTAAATCAAGCGTTTGAGTCACGTTAATTTAAGCCACCTTAAACCGTCATCCACCCGTTAACGAAATCGTTGGCCATCAGGGGCGGGGACAGCTGAATTTGGGCTCTGAATGGCCCGATCGGATATTGTATTGAGCATTTTTAAAACTAGAAATAATCAGCGGGAGGGCGATTCTCAGTTAAGAAAATAGACCCAACTTGACGCCAGAGGCAGCCTCAGGCGTCATTAATAATAATCGGCTCCTGATGGTTGCGATCGCGATGATAGTGACTCAATTTTTGGGCTAGCGTAGCACTCTGGTCAAAAAGTCTTGTAACCCTTGACACCACATCGTTAACAAACGGGTTTTGTCTGGTCGCGATCGCGACCGTTGCCAACTATTCATTGGGAGAACAGCATTCCGTCATCCCCGACACCTCCAACTGTTGGAAAAATCCGCCATCATAGTGAAAGTGCAGTTGGCAAAGTGTGGGATAGGTATCGTGAGCGATTTCAACATTCAGGCGCCATTTGAGCCCAAGGGCGACCAGCCCAAGGCGATTGTCGGTCTGACCCAGCATCTGCAAGCGCAACACAAATATCAGACGCTACTTGGCGCAACGGGGACGGGCAAAACCCACACGATGGCCCGCGTGATCAACCAAATTGGCAAGCCCGCTCTCGTCTTGGCCCACAACAAAACGCTGGCAGCGCAACTCTGCAACGAGCTGCGCGAATTTTTCCCCGATAACGCGGTGGAATATTTCATCAGCTATTACGACTACTATCAGCCTGAGGCGTACGTCCCCGTGACGGATACCTACATCGCCAAAACCGCTTCCATCAACGAAGAAATTGATATGTTGCGGCACTCCGCCACGCGATCGCTGTTCGAACGGCGAGATGTCATCGTGGTGGCCTCGATCAGCTGTATCTATGGTTTGGGCATTCCGTCAGAATATCTGAAAGCGTCGATTCCCCTGCAGGTGGGCATGGAGGTCAATCAGCGTCAGGTGCTGCGCGATTTAGCCGTTATTCAATACACCCGCAATGATTTAGATTTGGGGCGCGGACGGTTTCGCGTGAAGGGCGACGTGCTGGAAATTGGCCCCGCCTACGAAGACCGCATCATCCGCGTGGAATTTTTTGGCGATGAAATTGACGCCATTCGCTATGTTGATCCTGTCACGGGGGCGACGTTGCAAAGTATGGAAGCGGTCAACATCTACCCCGCCAAGCACTTCGTCACCCCGGATGAAAAGCTCGAAGCCGCTTGTCAGGCGATTCAAGATGAATTGCGCGATCGCCTCGAATTTTTGGAAAAAGAAGGCAAACTGCTAGAAGCTCAACGGCTCGAACAGCGCACCCGCTACGATCTCGAAATGCTGCGAGAAGTCGGCTACTGCAACGGCGTCGAAAACTACGCTCGGCACTTGGCGGCTCGCCCAGCCGGGTCACCACCCGAATGTTTGATTGACTATTTTCCAAAAGATTGGCTGTTGGTCATCGACGAATCGCACGTCACCATTCCGCAAATTCGGGCCATGTACAACGGCGACCGCGCCCGCAAAATGGTGCTGATTGAACACGGTTTCCGGTTACCCAGCGCCGCCGACAACCGTCCCCTCAAAGCCGAGGAATTTTGGGAAAAGGTCAATCAGTGTGTGTTTGTCTCCGCCACCCCTGGCAATTGGGAGTTTGAGGTGTCTGAAGGACGGGTCGTCGAGCAAATCATTCGCCCCACGGGGGTACTCGACCCCGAAATTTATGTGCGACCAACAGAGGGCCAGGTCGATGATCTGCTGGGGGAAATTCGCGCGCGCGCCATGCGCAACGAGCGGGTGTTGATCACCACCTTAACCAAGCGTATGGCCGAAGACCTGACCGAATACTTTGACGAACAAAATGTCCGCGTCCGCTACTTGCACTCCGAAATTCACTCCATCGAGCGAATTGAGCTAATCCAAGACCTGAG
>JBCDAJ010000155.1:0-14621 GCA_039185935.1 Cyanobacteria bacterium P01_F01_bin.56
CTTTGAGCCGTCGAGCGGTGTCTTGCCATAACGCTTTCAGCGTATCCGTTAATTCAAGTGTCGTATCTGACCTCATTACCTAAAGCTACTCAACGTACGCATACTAGGTTAGTGGATGATTATTTCTTTGGCCCACTCTTAATCACCCCAGCAATCCATTGCTCGATAGGTTCACCATCGCCCCAGGCTGATAGCTCTACGATTATAGGAATAGGAAAGCTTTCATCTTTGGAAGTTCGCTCTATTAAATCTTTTCCTAGATGGAGAATCTCTGTTGTCTTGCCTGACCCTGGCTCTCCCAGAATCAGGAGCTTTCCTTGAATATCCGCTTGATCGAAAATCTCTACTATCTTCTGAGTTGATGCCACTGGAATAGTGCGAGAGTTTCGCTTCCGAAAAGTTTGAAAGAGGCGATCGAATAAGGATGAGCCAGAGGCAAAAGCATCTAGCTTATCTGGAGGCACAACCTCTGTCATATACTTTCCAACTCGTTGCCGTTGATCTTCCATATAAAGATCGAGTTTGACTCGTTCATGCAGAGAGGTTTCTAAACGCTGGTCTATCTCGCGCTCGAGAATTTGTATAAGTTTGCGGCGGATTTTTCGTCGGTCGCTTTCGGATAGTGTTAGATGCCGAGAGCGGAATGGACTTTCCATACCAAACAGGCTCAGCATCCCAGAAAGGGTATCGCCAAAAGCAACGACTGAGATGATGAAAGTCAACATTAGAGAGCAGACAATCCAAAAAGGATGAGCCGTTAGCTTTTCTATCCACTCTGGCAAGGATGCAGAATCAGTCTCGGCAAGAAGTAGCCAAACAACTCTTAGCAATTTTCCATTTACTAGATCTACGCTGTATAAGGCTTGCACGTTATCTGCAGGTTACCGACTGTTTTAACAATCTTCAAGAAGTATCACTAAGTACTAACAACACACTTAGGAAATCACCTTAAACCCTTGATACAAGGGCTGAAATTCTTGATGGACGTAACTGGACTCGAACCAGTGACCCCCACGATGTCAACGTGGTGCTCTAACCAACTGAGCTATACGTCCTAGCAGAGTCATAACGTATCACAGTTACGGAGACCCATGCAATCTGTCACCTAGAAGTCCAGCAATTCTCATTTTAAATTTTTCGGGCATTGTTGAGACGATAATCTCGTCTATAGGGGCTGCTTCACAATGGCAAAACGATATTTTTGACCTCAGAACCCACTTCAAACGCGAGAACTATTCTCATATTGAGAACTGCTGCTAGAAGTCATTGCTGCTGACAGCTCCCATCAGGTAAAGCGCGTTGCCTGTTAGTCGCTATCGTTGTGGAGAGGCATTGCTGGGACGTGGGCAATTAGCGCCCTAAGACTGTATACAAAGCGATTTAATCTTGACGTGGGTGCGCTTTCGAACAGTGTCGTCAAGTCGTCGAGGGAGAAGCTTAGGAATTTCTAACCTCTTAGTCGTCTTTGCCTAGGGCTCCCGGAGCACCGACGAGGGTGCGTTTGGGTGAACAGGTGATAATCATAATGACCAACGTCAGGATGTAAGGCGCAGCGTTGAACAAATAGTAGTAAGCGTTAATGCCAACAGATTGGAAGGCCGGGCCGATCGCCTGTGCTCCCCCAAATAACAACGACGCCCACAAGCACTGAATGGGATTCCACCGGGCAAAGATGACCAGTGCGACCGCCATCAAACCCTGACCGCTGGAGATGCGTTCTGTCCATACACCAGGATAATAGAGCGACAGGCAAGCCCCGCCAATGCCTGCGAGAAAGCTGCCCGCGACGATACTGAGAAACCGTACCTTAAAGATGGAAATGCCCATGGCACGGGCTGCCTCGGGATTGTCGCCCACCGCACGAATGTAGAGACCCCAACGAGTTGAACGAAAGAACCACTGCATAATGGGAGCGATCGCGACCCCGAGTAAAAATAGGGGACTAATCTTCAGCGCCGCCTGCACCGCAGGATTGCTGCTCCACGCCCCGAATTGAAAGATCATGAGCTGCGGGGCTTGAGGTTGGATAAAGGGTTTGCCGAGAAAAAAGGCTAAGCCGCTGCCAAAAATGATCATGGCGATCCCCACTGCCACGTCATTAACTCGGGGCTGTTGCGCCAGCCAGCCATGGATGGCACCTAAAAACATGCCCGCCATCCCCGCCGCTAAAACCCCTAACCACGGGGCCCAAAATTCTCCCACGGCGCCTTGACTCAGGTAAGAAATACCGTAAGCACTCATGGCTCCCATGAGCAGCGTACCCTCTAGTCCCAGGTTGATTTTGCCGCTCTTTTCCGTTAGGCACTCCCCGAGGCTCACAAACAGAAAGGGGGCACTCCCCCGCAATGTGCCTGCCAAGATTCCGAGGGGGACGCCCCACCAGCCTAGTGCTTCAGTTGCCATAGTCTATCCTTACTGAAAAGAGAATGTAGAGAGTGGAGAGGCCAAAGGGTTGGGGGCAAATTCTGAGTTAAACAACACTTTTTTCTTGGAACCACGGGAGTCGACCGTAGAGCGAATCACTAAACAGGACGCATAGAAACACGATGCCTTGAAAGACCAACACAGTGGCATCAGGCAGATCGTGCGATCGCTGCAAAATGCCGCCACTGGCCAAAATCCCCCCCAGTAAAACGGCGACCAGAATGGTGGCCAGCGGGTTGTGTTTGGAAACAAACGCCACCAAGATGCCCGCGTAGCCATAATTTGAAACGAGTGATTCATTAATCCGTTTTTGTACTGCCGCAACCTCAATCATGCCGGCTAGCCCTGCGCAAGAGCCGCCCAAAAAACAAACTGCCAGAGTCAATTTACCCACCGGCAACCCGGCAATGCGGGCAGCCCGCAGATTGCCTCCGGCCGTTCTCGCAGCGAAGCCAAAGGTGGTTCGTTGAATCAAGACATAGGCCAGCACACAAGCAATGAGGCCATAAATTAAGCCGTAGTGGATGCGGCTACCAGGCAGGGAGCCCATCCAGAGTGCTTCCGTTAACTCGGCTGAAGAGGGTTTCGTCACAAATTCGGCATCTCGCATCGGCCCTTCTACCAAGTGATTCATAAAGGCGATCGCAATATAGTTCAGCAGCAAGCTGCTAATGGTTTCATTCACCCCGCGATAATGACGCAGCGCTCCGGCCAGCATGATCCAAAGGCCACCCCCGATAATGGCCGCGATCGCCATCGTCATTTGTCCTACAAAGGGTGGCAGACTAGCCCCGATACTGAGGCCCATGACCACAGCACACAGCCCGCCAATGACCAGGGCTCCCTCGTTACCAATAATGACTAACCCAAGTCGGGCCGGTAAGGCCGTACACAAGGCCGTCAACATCAGCGGTGAAGCCCGAATCAACGTGTTTTGCCAAGCGCTCCAACTGCCAAACGCCGCTTTGTAAATGGAGCCGTACACCGCCACGGGATTCGCCCCTGCCAGGGCACAAAAAATGCCAAATATTAGGAGGGCAACAACCAACGCTGCAACGGGCAAAACAATCGCTTCTAAAGGGCGCTGCCAGCGGTCTAGCCAGTTGGGAGCAGCAGAGGATGTAAGCGCCATATGCCAAGTTCAATGTCGTCAGGAACAACCGTACTCTTTAACGGCGAGCCCCACTGATGACGGTTGTCATCGGGGCAGTTGCCAGAGATAGTTAGGATGGTCGCCTCATCTGGGGGAATGAAACGTAGTCTGCTATACCAGTAGGACTGACGCAGTCGCAGCCGATTTTGGCCCCGACCTCGACAAAACTGGGGAAATCGGCTGCAACATCCCCAAAAAATGGGGGATTAGGGGGCTTTTGCGTGAGTCTTAACCAGATGAGCGGCCTCATCTCAGCCAGGTGGATTTGCCATGATGCCGCGATCGCCCAAACTGCCGCGCTCCGTGAACTCAAACGCTAAGATTGAATGGCGGCATGGTTGGTTATCGACATCATTTAGACAAAAGGCCTGCAGCCTCAGACAAAAATGCGTTTTGTAAGCATCCTGTCTATAGATGCTGCTCAAGTGAGATGATAATCTCTAGTTAAATTGTTGTGTTGAGTCTTCCTAACGAGGGGATTGAGTAGATGAAACGTTTGTTGTTGGGCCTAGTTTTGTCGCTAGGAATGTTGTTAGGTAGCTGGTCAGGTGTGCACGTACAACCCGCTGCCGCAGCACCCTTGTCTCAAGCATGGCAGTCACCACTACTGGCCGAAGAAATCCGGAATGCCGTCGACGACAAGCTCAGTACCGAATACGGGTCTAAATTAGACTTAAACAACGCGAACGTTCAAGCTTTTGTCAAATATAAGGGTATGTACCCGACGATCGCCGGCAAGGTTCTGAAGTATGCCCCTTATGACGACGTTGAAGACATTTTGAATATTCCTGGTTTGAGCGATCGCGAGATCGACATTATCAAGTCTCATATCAACGAATTTGCGGTGACGGCTCCTGATCCGGCCCTCGTCGAAGGCGCTGATCGCTTTAACAATGGTGTTTATCGATAAGCGTTGATGCATCGGAGTCGGTGACTGGCCAATGCTGGCTGGCTTCGGAAGTATTGATATTCATTCGAGGTCGATAGAGATGTAAAAGTCTCTGTCGACTTCGGCGTTTATTAACCGGCTTTACTCGCTGTTTGGGCGAGCGAGTACACATACTGTCAATAACGATTCCCTCAGTTTGTGTGTACTCAGTCGTACCGTCTAGGCGCTGTCATCATTTAGCGTTCAAGGCCTGATGCGGAGAGGGTTGCCGCCTCTAGCTAGATTTTTGGAGCAGGCGCGCTAACGCTGATACCGCAGGCGTTCTGGTTGTCATTGATGACCGGCCCTGGGAGAATCCTGACAACAGTATTGAGGCCTCTCGTTTCCGCCATAGATTCGACTAAAATGCTCAGAATCCCACTCCGCTATTGTCGAGGAAAACGCCTTGCCCGTCCCCACTTTCGATGTCTTAGTCATTGGCAGCGGTGCAGCTGGCCTCTATGCAGCGCTTTGTCTACCTCAGCAGTATCGGGTTGGGCTAATCACTAAAGATATCCTTAGTCAGTCCGCCAGCGATTGGGCCCAAGGAGGCATTGCCGCAGCCATCACCCCCGAAGATTCACCACTCTTACATTTCGAAGACACGCTACAGGCTGGGGCGGGCCTCTGTGAACCGGCAGCGGTGAAGTTGCTGGTCGAGCAGGGAGCTGATTGTATTCACTCGCTAGTTGAGTTTGGTGTCCCCTTTGACCGCGCTCACAACCAATTAGCCCTGACGTTAGAAGCCGCTCATTCTCGCAAGCGCGTCTTACATGCGGCTGATGCTACCGGTCGAGCCGTAGTCAGCACCCTCGCCGGAGCGGTGCGTCAGCGTAGCAATATTGTTGTCTTTGAGCATACCCTTGTGCTCGACTTGTGGTGCGTGGGCGATCAGTGTCAAGGGGTGATCGTCGCGACCTCGCAATCCCTAGCCGGTTGGCCTGCCAAGGCGGTAGTTTTGGCTACAGGCGGAGGGGGGCAAGTCTTTTCCCAAACGACTAATCCGCTAGCCAGCACCGGGGACGGGGTCGCCATGGCTTGGCGGGCGGGGGCCCAGTTACGCGATCTAGAGTTTTTCCAGTTTCATCCGACGGCGCTAAAAATCTCAGGAGCCCCTAGATTTCTTATCAGTGAGGCGGTCCGAGGGGAGGGGGCTCACCTCATTGACGCCAGCGGTCGACGCTTTGCCTTCGACTATCACCCCAAGGGCGAACTCGCGCCTCGTGATGTTGTGAGCCGTGCGATCTATCAGCATCTAGCCCAGCAGCCGGAGGCAGAAACCAATTGTGTGTGGCTAGATCTGAGTCCGATCGCTTCAGAGCGGATGCAATATCGCTTTCCCAACATTATTAAAGTGTGCCAACAGTGGGGCATTGACCCTTACCGTCAACCGATTCCGGTATCCCCCGCCGCGCATTATTGGATGGGGGGCATTGTAACGGATGACCACAGTCGCTCCACCCTCTCTGGCCTCTATGCCGTTGGCGAAACGGCCAGTACAGGAGTGCATGGAGCCAATCGTTTAGCTAGCAATTCGCTGTTGGAATGTCTGGTATACGGTCGTCAGTTACAACACCTGCAGTTGAGTCACTCGGCGATCGCGCCGCCGCCCTCAGAAACAGCTGCTTTGGTGATCGATATCGCCACGGCAGAGAGGTCGCGTTTGCAGCAAATACGAACGGAATTGCCTGACTGGGTTTGGCAAGGAGCTGGGATCAGCCGCGATGGTGAAATGCTGACAGTTACTAGCCAAGCCGTCGCCCGTTTACAAACGCAGTTTGACGATTTGCCCATCACTCAAAAGCTGCAGACTGGCCTGCAGCAACCGTCAGGCAGTCTCTCACAGCTTTCGTCAGCCAGCCTCAGGTTGTGGAGTGAAACCCGTAATCTGCTAGAGCTGGCGCACTTGATTCTCAAAAGCGCTGACTTTCGGGCCGAGAGCCGGGGCGGCCACTACCGTAAAGACTATCCTGATACGCATCCAGAGTGGCAGGTGCATACGTTAGTGCAACGCGATCGCTGGTGGCAGTCAGCTCCCGTTATGTCATCTACGGCGATCGCTAACGACTAATGCAATCGTTCATTGTTAGCACAATCCGTTTGCAGTTTGTCTATAAATAGCAGTGGCATGTGACCGTCAGAGATTGAAAGTCTTAGCGCCAGGGAAATGAGCTTATCTCCTTAGTCATGATGAGGTACAGAGATTCTCGCAAACCCTGTCTCTAGTCCACAAATAATGAAAGACAGGGTTTGTGCAGACCCAAGGTCTTGGCTTAGACAGTCGCAGGCTCCATAGCGTTAAATGTCAATACCAAATCATTGAAGTCATCGTCTGAGTTGAAGAGCAAATCCTCAAAGCTCCAGACATCGCCTTCGCGCTTGATCTTGCTTGAGCCCAGGGCGGCATCATCGATGGTCGCGAGGTTGTGCACGTTGCCATCGATGACAAGCACCGGAGCATAGTAGAAACCGCCTTCAAGGGTGATGATGGTTTCCTTAGTGGTCAGGTTTTCCACAAAGAGCTGAGGCATTTCTAGCAGGTTATCCCGCACCGCATCCTCATACCCTGCTTCACCGGGGTTGATGCCCGCGATCGCACCGTTGGCATCGGTGATGTAGAACTGCAGCAGGTTATCAAAGGCCGCCTCACGACTCAGGGTGAAATTAAGGGTGATATCGCCATCAGTACCAGTACCAGTAAGGTCAATTAGTTCAGGGATTGGAACGGTGTCTGAGTTAGTCACAGTCCACCCCATGTCTGCCAACATGCCAAAAACAATCGCGCCTGGCTCATGAATCGCTTCTCCCAGACCGATGAAAGGCGTCATTAATGAGTTGACATCGCCTGCGCCATAGGCCTCTTCATCTAGATGGGTATAGCTTGATCCTAGTATCCAAGGGGAGGGGGCAAAAAGTTTAGGTGCCAAGCCATTGTTGGCATCTATGGCATTACGACCCGTAAAGAACAAATTCTCACCGGTCAGTTGCTCACCTAGATTGACAGACCCATTTTCGAAGTTGAGAATTGATTGACCAGCACCATTGGCGACATATCTGGTATAAATACTTGGCAACCCAGCAAAGCCCCAAGTTCCAGTTTTTGCTGATTCATCGTATTCCATCAAGCTAGACAACCCTAGACCATGACCCAGCTCATGGAGAACAACACTAACAAAGTCGTATTGGTCCTCCGGGGTTTGAGCATCTGTACCAAAGTACCAATTGCTGACATTGCTGTTGAACTGGGTAATAACATCTTCAGTATCAGGGGCAAGGTCTATTTCAGCGATCCTATTAGCAAGCGCCATAGGGTACCAAGTATTGGCAGCAGGCGCATTTTGAAAATTGAGCATGAAATCACTTGGGCCAGCAGACGCTAGTATCGAAATATCTAAAGGAACCCATGCAGCGGTGATTTCAATAGGAACATCTGAGATTAGCCAAGTTTCCCAGATGTCGACAGCATACTCAAAGGCTGCTTGTGCCTCCGGAGTAAACCCGTTGTAAGTAACATTAATGGTTGCCGATTGATCATTGTTTAGCAGATCCGATTGGGTTTCCGCAGAGATGCCAACTTGGGTAGTTATATGCGTTTGCTCAGGCTGTAATGACACTGACTGACCTGGCAGGAAATCAGGAATTTCTATATCAGTATTGCCCTCGATTGTTTTCAGCTCGGTGTACCCGAGAGTGTTACCTTGAAACTTCTGCAGCTTGTCAAACAGTAGATTAGAGAGAGTAGTCATGATGGTTATGCCTCATGGTAAAAAAGGGATAACAAACATGGCCGAACCTATTTATTGGAGCTAAATCATACTTTTAAGAGCCAATGATAGGTACTCCAAACCCTCAGAGAATCCTGCTCAAAATAGTCGTCATAATTTTATTAATTCGGCCAAAAAGAGCAACTTGATTATGACCCAAATGAATTTATTGAAGTTTCTAAATTCAATAAATTACGAGGATTTTTGGCAATTTCAAATATACAGAGAAAAATCAACTAAAATCCTCCCGATCTTGAAATCCCAGGTTCAGCTTCATGTTTTCACTAAAAGAAACAGCTAAAGATTCTGGTTTCAATCTTCAGCGTCAGGCCCTTATGAAATCTACTTTCTCAGGAATTTCATCTGATTTAGGTTCAGATATGGTTCACTTTTCAGGTGACACCAAGAATAGTTGTTGTCTAGTCAAAGACTTAAAATCCTCAAAATTGCAGTTATCTTTATGACAAGATAACTGCAATCATCTATTGTCGTGAAGGTGAATTAAACTATTCTGTCCAGTCAGCAATTGACTCCCATTCATCAATACCTACGGCTGAGCAGATGCTGACAAAATAATCAACACCAATACGATTTTTGCGCCAGAAACGCTTCAAAGTACTCTGACTAGTAAAGGCTAGCTCATACCAGGCTCTGCAATACTTTGACCAGCCTTTACGCTTCCGCGCCTGATTAATTTGTTGCAAACCTGCATCTGTTGCGCGAACCCTGGCGACACCCTTTCGGCGGGGAGTCTGGTCTTCCGGCTGAAACAAGCTATTATTTGCCATGATTGGTTTTAGGGGCTATATGGCTAGTGGAGTTTTTTACGACATCACTGAGATAAGATAGGGTTATGGGCTAACTATGCTGAGTCTCAGCGATCAACTTTGTGTCAAAATCGCATCATTGAATGGTTGACACAAAAATCTGAAAGCACTTTTAAAAAATGCTTTATGTGGTTTGATTTAGATAACAAAAAGGCCACGAAAGCTGATTTTCAGATGTTTCAAATACCCATTCAACTGAAAATGCTACCGTGCAGCCCTTAAACGAAGACACTCCGATCACACAAGACTCATGTCTATTACGAAAACATATATATCTTGATTAAGTTGTAATTCTTGCCCCTCGGAGATTCTGTAGCTATTGATACTTTTTGGGGTCTATTTGGTGATTTTTCTAGGTTATGAGTGTATGGCGATCTCCAGCCTGGTTTCGACAGGGCTGTAAGCTGATTTGTCTGTGTAAAAAGTGTCCGACGTCATCTTTGGGGCTCTGGCGGAACAGCTTGAGCTATACCAGGTAAGCCACTTCGTTTTTTCTTGAAGGCGCTTAGGAACTGGATTCAGCCCGCCAGCTTGGCGGGTAAGTAAGCAGCCAAGCATTTCTGACAGGTTTACAATGTTATTGATTAACCTCGCCTTACTGAAGCGAACTTGTAAGGCTTAAAGGCAATTGTCGACGATATTTAACAACATCTAATTCAATAGATTCAATCATCAATTCTGCTATTATTGGGCAGGAGAAAAGTATTTTCGAAGTGTATTTGAATCAAGGCTATCAACAACATAGAAGCCTCAGTAGATAAGCAAAGGCGGTGTTTCCAAAGTGGCAATTCAGCCTTTTTAAATCTTTCATGAAGAATAGCAAGTTCAGCAGCAGCATCTTCCGGAAGTATCGCTGAGAACTGAAGTACCAATGACCAACTTCCCCTTAGTTGAATTAATGAGATCAACAGGGCTAGGGATGAAATCACAGACGACCACAATAATATTCTGGCTTTGTGAAGCTTGTGTAAATTCTGGAATAAATTTACTTCAATATGGTCTAATAGTAGCTCCATTTCTCGTGCGAGAAATACAGCATAGTCTTGAGTCTGACTATTGCTAAGACTTCCTAGAGAAACTTGTAGTTTAAGCATCGTAGACTCTTGGATAAGGGTTTGAGTCAAATGCCTAGCAATTTCATTGGCTGTTCTTTTATGATCTCTTAGTTCGTTCAGGCGAATTAGTGCCTTTGACCGCTTTTCCTGCAAATCACCAATTTCTCTCTGCCCGCTCAGAGATGATGACCCTAGCTCCTGAATTCGATCTCCTAGGATTGATATTCTATCGCTTATTTTATCCATGGACCAACTTAGGTCTTCGATATAAGTGATTTTGCGTGCAATTAATCTAGTTTGTTTAATAGGCTCTAAGTATATTTGTTTTGTGTTAATTTCTAGAATCTGAGGAAAATCTTCAACCAACTGGATATGTTTCTCTTCCAATGAAAAGCTGGAAATTTCACGGTGCCAAATAGCTGCCTTTTGCTGTTGATAAAATGCAAATTTTCCAATAAGAATGAGCCCTAAACTTATGGTTAGACGAAATCCCCAGAGCTTTCTTATCTTTCGCTTCGTAGTTTTATCCACGTTTTGAGTCCCCTAAATAGGCTGAGCGTTGGTTTGTAATCGCGCCCGATATTGTTGAACGGCTTGCAGTGACTTTGCACCTTGACCACTCACTTTGAAATATTTTCTGCGGGCACCACCAGATTTCTCCACCTCGTCTCCCCAACGCCATTTAACCAGACCACGTTTTTCTAAACGATTCAGGGCTGGATACAAACTGCTGAAAAGAAGTTTGCCTGTAGGTCGATCTAGATTCAGTTGATCGAGGATTTCGAGTCCATAGAGTTCTCGCCCCATCAGTACTGTCAGCACATCTTCATCGATCGCCGACAGTTTGACAGGCTTAGGGGAAGCTTCATGAGGCTCTTGCTTGAGTCTAGGAGACATACTACCTACTTAAAACTGTATTAGCTGAGTACTCAGCATTCTTAGCATTGTACTAGCTGAGTACTCAGCTAATACAAAGACTAGTGTGTTTTCATAATTCTTACTCTTTGTATATTTCTTCTGACTCGAGTCTGCTGTAGAGAGAGCTACATCTCAAAAAACCTTATCCCAAAAATTCTGACCGTTAGCAAACCTAAAAGGGGTGTGGCCTATTTCTACCTTTTTGGTGGCGATCTATGTGTCATCGTTAATCGCTTGTGGCTCAAATAAACGTACCGAACTTGAGAAATCGACTAAATCGAAGCCTGAAACATCTGACAAATATGCCTTTCAGGAAAGGTAAGACGTCATTACATGAATTCGGTGTCATGCCCGCTAAGGATTTCAGCTATCTTCAACTTGTTTCTACAGACATCAACAGAGTGGGATATTTGAGAATGGTATGACCTTGTCGAGGTCATACTGCTCGGAAAACTGGCAGCGTGAAGTAAAACTCACTGCCCTCACCCAGTACTGAATCGGCCCAAATCTGGCCGTAGTGGGCGCGAATGATCCGGCGGCACAATGCTAACCCGATACCATAGCCGTCTTTGGCCTCATCTCGCTCTAGACGGAAGCGGTCCTCAAAAATGTTTTCCTGCATTTCTGGCGGAATGCCTGGCCCCGTATCTTTGATACAAACTTGAATTTTTTGCGTTGTGCGATGCAGTGCCGAAACGTACAGTTCACCGCCATTAGGGGTGTACTTGATCGCGTTATCCAACAAATTTGATAACACCCGTTGAATCTGACCAGAGTCTACATACACCGGGGGCAAATCTTGTGGAATGTCGATCGCGATCGCTTGGGACTTAGCCTCCAGCTTATTGCGAATTGAGGCCATCGTTTCCACAACCAAACGGTCAAAAGAGGCGGCTTGGGGTTGAATCTGTAAAGCCGCACCAGCGCCCTCTGCGGTTTGCAAAATATCAGAAATCATGTGATCCATCGCCCAAATTTGGGTCTTAGCGTGGCGCAATAGCTGTGCGGTCAGCTTGGGCGAAAGGGATTGTTTATTGTCTTCGGTCGGGTTGCCGTACCCAAGTTTTAGGGTCTCTACAGCGATCGAGGCGGCAGTCAAAGGATTGCGCAAGTCATGGGCCAGCATAGCCACAATGCGGTTCTTAAACTGCAGTTGCGCTTCCAAATCTTCTTTCTCTTGCTTCAGATGAAAGATTTCGTCCGAGAGCTTCATCACCTCGATGGAATGCTTTAAGTCACCGTCTTCCAAGAGGGGCGATTGGCCAGGAGAGGTCGTTGCAGAAGCCACAAGCTCTTGAGTCTGTAGTACCTCCAATTCTCGCTGCCATTGGGGCCACCACTGATTAAGCTGAGCGAGAATATTACTGCCTGAGATAACTTGCTGCTTGCCAGGGGCAAACTTAACTAAAGCCGGTGTGGCAATCAGCCGAAAGTGCTCAACAAGATAAGGCTGTTCGCTAACATCAACCACCTCTAGAGAAAACCGCTGCTCGTTATCAAGCTCCTTGAGGTGCTTTCGGAGTTGTTGAACGTACTCCCCAGAGCTAGGACGTCTATCAATAAATAGTAGGAGCTTGATGGGAATTCGATCTATCTCGAATTCGTCATTGAGAACGTTCATCTCGTCTTCCAAAGACATCTTGGCGATACGTCTGTAGATATAGAATATCGCGAAAATGTCTATGCTCTAGGGAATCTGGAGCTTTGTAAATAAAAGCTTAAGAAGCTTTTTGACCATCATTCGCAACTTCGACAAGGAGTTATCAAGCAGAGAGGCTCATGCCTATTGTCTTCACTTTAGGTTTACTGTGCCTGTTAATGGTGACCATCGGTTTCAATATTGTCGATGCCCAACTGCTGGAACTCTTCAGTGTCCTTGTTTTATGCCGATTTCTGAAATTTAGCTGCCTATCTTTTCCCTATACTCTTTTGCCCCCATAACCCTCCACCTCGATCTGTAGCTTGATTCTGGAGAACTGGCAGGGGCACATCGTTTAGGGAATCGCGCTTAAATACATCCCATCCACACTGCTACCTATCCACCCTGCGACCCATCCACCCTGCGACCCATCCACCCTGCGACCCATCCACCCTGCGACCCATCCACCCTGCCACAGTCTTGTCCGGGTACTTTATTTTCAAGCTGATCCCTCAAAGCCAAGATTGAGTCTCAGCTTGCCACTTATCTGGCCTGTCAGCAGAGAACAGCTCAACCGATTCAAAAAGCTGCTTAAGAGGGCGCGCTAGTAACGTGCGGCGTCAATTTGCACACGGTTTCCAAAGGGGGGGATTAGAGGGGCAGGGAAGACTAGAAACTATAAGGGTAGGGCGATTTCTGCCGCTGAGTACCAGCGATTTCACCCAAGACTATTGCAGTAGTTGCGTATTCTGATAATCCGGTTACGTTAGCCATAGCCGGTAGCGATTGGTGTTTGGCGGTAGATATCATCCTCAAGTGTGGATGCCTAAACGCTTTGCAGAACTCACCACAACGCGGCATTTGGATCTTCAATCCAGTACTGACCGCCACCAGGGGCGACTTCTAGCCCCGCCCGAGGCAACCCTTCACCGGTTAAGGCAGCTTTGCTATCCGGCGTTAATAGGTCACCTTCGGCAGCCGCGATATCGTCAATAAGTACCCGACGAAAACCCGACAGCAACTCAATCGTGTTGGGATCAATGTACTTAAACTCTAAAACACCTTCAGACGAGTGCTGACGGTTGGCATAGCGCTCAATTGAAGAGCGATCGCTGGGGCGAAAACTCACGGCAAATAGTCTGGGGCGCAGAGCGAAGCTTTGACCGCGCAACTCTTCTGGGCGATCGCTCAAGCTCGCCAAGCCCTGCCTTAAGTGAGTGATTAAGAGCGGCGTATTGTGAACCAATCCATAACTATCTGGCAACTCTAGCTCGTTTACGGGGCTGTCTTCTTCAACCGCCGCCTGATGTTCGGTGAGATCAGCTTGATCTAGCGTAATCGTTGCGTGTTTGTCCTGCCAGGCGGCAATGTAGTTCTGATAAGCAGGCATTGACCAGTGATTGGCTTCTGAGTGTGTGTCGGGACTAGCTAGTGAATTAATAATCGTCTGAGGCAAGAACGCTTGAAAAGGGACTGGCAAATTTGTTTCGGGCGGTTGCTGTTCCGTGTTGAAGTAAAGAGAAACTACTGCAAGTAGGGAAACTACTGAACCGCCTAGTGTCAACCACGACTTTCGCATACTTTAAGGGTGCTTAAATGTCAGTGGCAGATACCCTGATAAACGAGGCTTTCAATCTTGAAGGTCTCTATAGATACTGATAATAGGGTAAGTAAATATTCTGAGGTCGGCAAAAGTTCCAGTTTTCACGATAACTTTAAGAAGTTATCGAAAAGTGCCGAGTATAAAAACAAACTCTGGGACTTGAGAGGGACGATATAGCGGTTCTCACTCTGATGAGGTACAGTAGCAGCAATTTGTGAACCAGTTTTCGATATCTTTCAAAGAAACAGATTCGAAGGCTTCTTCTATGGCTTTGGCTAAGTCTGGGTAGGTTCTCGCTTCCAGTGAGCGC
>JBCDAJ010000156.1:0-14484 GCA_039185935.1 Cyanobacteria bacterium P01_F01_bin.56
ATTGATGGTTGCCGCCGCTCGTTTTCCCGTGGTGACGATGGCTTCGAGTGACTGGCGCTCGTCAGCAGTTAAACTCACAATGTACTTTTTGGTCATATCAGCACCTGGATAGAAACTGATTCCAGCTTACCTCTTCCACTCGTCATTATCTTATTGACTGAACACTAGATGGCGGATGACTTTTTCCTTGGAGCACTCTAAACCTATGTGGCGTTTACCTTTTTGGGGGCTTTTGGCTTTTTGCCTAGCTTTTCTAGGCTCAACGCTAATACCCCAAGGGTTACTAAGATGACCCCGAGCCATTGAATGGGCTGAAGGACGGACTTTTCGCCAGGTGTAATGATGTAGGCCATCACCGCAGTTAAGACGGGACCAGTGGATGCCAAAACAGATGCCTGAGCGGCCCCCATTAAACGGACACCAAAATTGTTAAACAAATACCCCAACAGCGTTAAGCCACCGAGTAAAATGCCTGCCACAATAAAACCCGAGTAGCTGCTAGGCTGGGCGGGTCGTAAACCAAAAAAGAAACCCAAAATCAAAATTAGGCTTGTCAGTACGAAAATTGTGGTGAACTGTACCAACGTCACTGGTACTGGGTGCAACTTGCGGAAGCTAATCTGCATTGAGACTAGGTACAAGGCAAAGGCTGCACTTGAGAGCAGTCCAGCAAAGACGCCCCAAGGGGATACGGCGCTTGCGTCCAGGTCGGCATAGATGCGTGGCAAAGCCGTAAAAACAATGCCAATCGTGATGGCAAACATTACGAGACCGCGTAGAGGAGTGGGGCGATCGCCAAATAAAAACCAGGCCAACGGCACGGTAATTAATGGGTACATAAACAGCAATGTCACCGCTACACCAGGCCCAATGTCTGAGATGGCTTTGTAAATCAATACCTGTGACATAAATAAGAAACAGCCGCTGGCAATTACCTGAAATAGAGGCCGCTTATCCGATTGCCCTAAAAATTGGCGTAAATCAGCCCAAGTCTTGGGGTAAATCATATTGGCAACAAAGCACATTAACGGCAATACAACTGCCATCCTGAGCCATAGCAACCTCAAGGAATTGGGAATATTTAGCGGAAAGATCCCCTCTACTGAGATTTGCCCAAAAACGTTTCCTCCATAGCCGATAATGCCGACCAAAACGTTATGTACAGATAGAGCCAAAGTCGACAAGACAATAAAAGTCAGCCCTTTTTGAAAGGCGGAAGCCGCGGGCTTAGCCTTCGCAGACGCTACAGGTGGCGGACTTGGTGCTGTCGTTGCCGTAGAAGGGGCGTTAGCCCGGTTAGCTGGCTGGCTATGACCATGATGGCCGTAAGGCAGTGACGGAGACGCCGGTGCTTGAGCCTCCGTAGATGGCTGTAGCGGTATTTGGGGATAGCCAGATAAATGCTGACCATTACTGCTGCCATTACCATTAGTGACTGTCGCCAGCGATCGCGGTCGGGCAATTTGGGTTTGCAATTGTAAGCTCAGCCGATTGACTAAGGCATCCAGGAGTGCTTCGCCCTGTTGCTCCATGCTATGCATTCGGCTAATCTGCTGAGATAGCGAGCTTTGATAGCTGTTGAGATCTTGCTGTAGTGAATGCAAGGTATCGTTCAGCGTAGAATCTAGAGAAGATAGTAGCTGATAGGCATTTTGTAGAGAGCCATCTGGAGCGGTCGTCACTGCTGTTGCGGCGCCAGCATAAACTTCTTGAGTCAAGCGACCTTGTAAATGAGTGGCTAAAGCTTGAGCCAATTTTTTAGCCCAGATCTGCTGTTGCGCTAACTGCTGACGACTGAGCTCAGTATGCTGCTGCTGCTGCAAGGTACTAACCTCTGCTTTGAGAGACTGGTACTCTTCTTCCAAGATTTCAATGTCATTTAGCAGGCGATGCTTGGTTCCCTGCAGGCGAGCAATATCCTGGTTCAGTTGGCCAGAGAGTTCATCTTGTAGCGCTCTTAAGTCCTGAGAAACTTTACGCAGCGCCTCGCGAGCTACTTTGCCCTCGTCATTTGAGTTGCTTGGTGCCTTGTCCAATTGGCTCATGGATATAGCTGCCCCTAATTGGCTGACTCGCCTTAGCTAATGGTACCCGCGTCAAAAGACGTTCTCCCCTTTTACAGTTGCTATTGTGCTCAAAAACTTTCAAAAGATCTCACACAAAGCTGAAAAACTTATATTTGTCAAGCATGTTAGGCGACTCCAAAGTGTCGATTCCGCTTGCCTTGAGCAATACATATTTGTAGCATCAAACTTGTCCAGCGCGACCGGGCGATATCGTGTCAGTGGCGGAGCCGATCGCCTAAAGCCGCATATGCCCAGGCCAAAGGGGCTTTGTAGAGATTTGAGATGAGGATACGGGCACATATCACAGTAGGTCGGGAAATAGTGGCAAATTCAAGCCTCACGATGACCCGTCCAGCGGTTTAGGGGTACACAGTCTAAGTTCACTTGGTCAAGTGCCCGCGCAACCACAAAGTCCACAAGGTCAAATACTGTTTGAGGTTGATGATACCAAGCGGGAATCGCCGGTACGATGCGGGCACCAGCCTCTGCTAAGGTCACAAGATTACGCAAATGAATCAGGCTGAGGGGCGTTTCTCTCGGTACGAGAACTAGAGGCTTACCTTCTTTAAGTTGAACATCGGCTGCTCGTTCTAGTAAGTCAGAACTCAGACCCGCAGCGAGTCTGCCAACGGTGCTCATACTACAAGGGAGGATCACCATTCCTTGCGTCTTAAAGGAGCCACTCGCGATATTGGCCCCAACATCGCTCCAAGGGTGGCAGCGAAGTTTGCCCTGGGTTGGCACCCCGGCCTGCTCTCGCCAAAAATCAGCTTGGGCAATGGTGTCACCAGGCATCTGGATATTTTGTTCTGCTTTCCAGACTTGATAAGTCGCTTTAGATGCCACAAGTTCAACGTCGATATCAGCTTCGAGCAGATATTTAACGGCTCGAACGGCGTAAATCAAGCCGGACGCACCAGTTACACCTAAAGTGATGGGTAAAGAGACCACAGCGGTTTTCATAAAGGATTTAAATGAAGTGAACGGGTAAGGGGGCACAGACGAGATGTCGCGGCCGTTCTTTCGGTTGAACCTCGCTACTCCACCGAGCAGTTACAGCCTAAAGGGCCAAGAAGCCTAAAGGATAAAAGCGCAGCAGGCGCTGTGGTTAAGAGCACACATATCGCTGGCTCTACAGGCAGAGCAGAACTTTGCACTCACTAAGGGCTTTCTCAAGGGGTAGAGAAACTCTGCAAAGTGAAAGAAACACTCTTTTCATGGAGAGCTTCAGCGACCTGAACGGCCGGCCAAGCGATGGCTGGCTGTGTAGCTGGGCTGGTTATCTCGACTGAATGAGCTGTGACGCTCAAGAAGAGGTGACATAACAACAGCCAACAGTGTTAGTAACTGCCATGGTTGACGAAGGCTCGGCCCCCGATGAGGCCATTTACTGTCTGCAAGACACCTTCAAGATTCTAACGAGCTTCGTCACTTGACTCAGGGAGTCGAGGCTATTCTGACTCGTCGTGGCCGCGCTCTTCACCGAGGGGTTCTTCATCACTAAGATCGTCATCGGTGGCTTCGCTGCCCCCACCCACAACCACGAGGTCGATTTGTTGACGGTAATAGTCCACACTCTTGACTTGAACTTCTACCCGATCGCCCAAGCGAAACTGGCGACGGTTTTTGCGGCCCACAAGTTTTTGTTGGCGCGATCGATATTCGTACCAGTCATCTTTAAGGGAACTGACATGGACCAAACCTTCGACCAAGAGTTCTTCAATTTCGACAAAGAAACCGTAGGACTGTACCCCAGTAATCAAACCATGGAATACAGAACCTGTGTGGTCTCGCATAAACTCTGCTTTTTTAAGACCTTCTAAATCGGCTTCGGCATCTTGAGCCAGTTGTTCTCGTTCGCTGAGTGGCCCGACGATACGCTTGATGTAATCTTCCAGTTCATTGTTGATATCTGGCGGCAAGACATTCCAATTAATCTTGCCGTGACAACTGCTGTGACGCAGATTAACGCGGTCTTTAGAGCGCGTAGAGCGGCGATCTCGGCCATCGGCAAACACCGCGTGTAGAACTCGATGAATCACCAAATCAGGATAACGACGAGTCGGCGAAGAGAAATGGACATAGCCATCGGTCAACGCCAATCCAAAGTGCAAATCTGGATGCGTTCCATAGAATGCTGGCTTAAAGGTGGATAGCAGCAAATAGGTCAAAATCTTTTCTGAGGGCGATGCGGCAAACTGTTGAGTAAACCGCTGATAATCCATGGGATAGATGGCTTCCTCTTCGGCGAGGGCCAAATTGATGTCCATGTTTTCCGCCAATTTTGTGAGTTCTTGGACGTCTGAGATGGTCGGTGTGCGATGCAGCCGATAAATCGCCGGCACGCCCAACGCTTTGAGGTGAGAGGCCACCAGTTGATTTGCCAACAAAATAAATTCAGTCACCACCATCCGAGCAGTTAAGGATGAGGCCACCACAATGACCCCCAGCAGGCCCTCATCGTCATACTGAAACCGCGGTGACGCATAAGAAGCGAGAGGTTCTTTGGCATCATCAGGAAACTCATGTTCTGGCAGATTGAGTTCAAAAGAGCCGCGCGTCATCCGCTGTTGCCGAACCGCGTGACTCACTTGGTAAAGACTATCAACAGCCTCAAACACAGGTTCGAGTTTCTTCAGGTCTTTTGACTTGATATTGAGCTTTTTCAGCTCTTCTTTATCGTCGCGAGACAGGATCGCTTGGGCTTGCTTGTAATCTAAGGCATGGTCAACAGCAATCACGCTGGGCTGAACTTCGAATTCCAGGATTTCACCGGCTGCATTGAGCGTGACAATGACGGAGATCGCTAAGCGGTCTTTGCCAAGGTTAAACGAACAAAGCGATGTGGATAGCGGCGGCGGCACCATCGAAATCATTTCATTCCCCAGGTATACCGCCATACCTCGCTTTAGGGCCTCTCGGTCAATGGGAGAATGCAGCGGCAAGTAGTGAGCCACATCGGCGATATGAATGCCTAATTGCCAGTTGTCATTGTCATCTTTGGCAATCGTTAAGGCATTGTCGATTACCTGTGCCTGGCTGCTGTGAATCGTCACAGTTAATTGCTCGCGCAAGTCGAGACGACCTTTGACTTCGGCCTTACGGACTCGATTGGGCAGACTTTTAGCTTCCTCTAGCGCATTGTCAGGAAAGGTGCGGGGCAAATCGTATTTGCAATAGACAATGTCAATGTCAGAAGCCGCCTCG
Organism: Cyanobacteria bacterium P01_F01_bin.56; assembly: GCA_039185935.1. Lineage (GTDB taxonomy): Bacteria > Cyanobacteriota > Cyanobacteriia > Phormidesmidales > Phormidesmidaceae > Halomicronema. The sequence goes on from JBCDAJ010000156.1 coordinate 5,274, forward strand.
GCATCACTACCAAGAATTTGAGCAATCCGACCGTGAGGCGGTTCTTGCGCTAAGGGGTAGCGCACCACCTCAATATGGGCGAGCTGATCAACTGCCTGCTGCAGCGTGTCTGCCTGATCTTCAAGACTGAGTTCAAACAGCAGTCGGTCATCTAAGGGCACCGCTTGATAGCTTTCGTTTTCGTGTTTAACGCGGGCCAAAACGGAGGCATTTGCCCGTTCTAAAATGACCTTGACTTCTCCTTCAGGGCTACGACGACGACTGCCGTCTTTGGTCACCCGCACGAGCACGCGATCGCCATTCCAGGCCGTGTTTAGTTGACTTTCTCGAATGTAAATATCATCTGCTGCCTCATCATCTTGAATGGCAAAACAAAAGCCTTTGCTCGAGCATCGCAGCTTCCCTTCTACGACCCCGTCTTCAGTCATGCGCTGATATTTGCCCTTGTCTTTGGTCAGCACACCGATCCGCTCTAGAGCATCCATGGCAATCTGCAATTCTTGAGTACTCTCGTTGGAATCACAGTGCAATTTCTTTTGCAGCGTCTTGAGCGTGAGCGTTTTGCCATCTGTAAAGTTAGATAGTAATGAGGCGATCGAGAAGTTCATGAAGCGGGTAATCCTTATCCGGTGCAGTTTTGGTGGTATACAGCTAGCCGAGTTGAGAGTTCTCTTTCCAGAAAAAGAAGCGTCAGCTCAACCGCTTGGGAGCCAATCATTGCCCCACGCAAACTTGTAAAAGCAGATGGGCATCCCTAGACATGCCATGGCTCTGGAGCTCTAGCGTTGCTGTCTGCTGCAGGCAAGCAGCTCTACCGTAAAGAAAATCTTTTAGTAGTAGACCGTTTCAAGTTCTAGCCAAATACCATAAACAGAATTGAGACGGTTTGACTGCGTGGCAGAAAGCAGCTTAAAAATTAATAGCTCAAGTTTTCAGAGCTATTAGCCCTAGGCCGTTACAACTATACCCCAAACTGAAAATATAGACGCATTTGGATAGCGTCTCATCGTTTTGTAACAGAGTGCCTGTTGCGATGAGCAAAGAGGCCATCACCCAAAATTTCAGAGCAACAAAGTGCCTCCTGCAGGTAGTCAATCCTGCACCCGCTTAATCGGACAAAATCCTCGGGCCTATAACCACTCAGTTGGTATTGGCGTGTCAATCATCTACTGTTGTTTCCGTTTTCTGCTTTTGCTCGACGCCAAACCCGGCTAATCTGACATTTTGCAGCGGCGCATCGTCGACCGGGGGACGCTGATAGTTGAGAATGCGGCGGATACGCAGAGTTGGATTAACCAGAGTAATCGAGTCGACTGAGACGACTTGGGTGTAGCGGGTGGTCATCAGCAGTTCGCGACTGGTTAGCCCAAACCGAAAGTGAGAAATGATGGGTTTAGCTTCTTCGTAGGCGCGATCGCGTAAATAATCCCCTTCCAAAAAGCGATCTTCCTTAACCTTGGGGACGAACAACATCCGCAGCTCTTGGCTCACCTCTTCTCCCGTTTCTGAGATGGTGTGAAACCCGAGGCGAAAACCCGGCAGCGAGTCAAGGCCATCAACATCACCATACTGATTGTCAGCAAGGACTTTTTCTTTCAGCTCACGGGTGATGGGGGCAATGGCAAACTCTGTGCGCGATCGCTCAACTTCTTGATGACTCAGGTAATGGTAGGTACGTTCAGTGACCCACTCCCCCACGCAGCAGTCAAAAAAGTCGTAAAACGGTTGAATTTTCATCGTGCGATCGCCTTAGCCATATCTTTCTTTACCGCATGGTAAGTCATTCTTGAAACGGTTGCTCTGATGAGGTTAGGGTTGAGTATTGAGCATCGGGTATCGGGTGCCTAGGACCTGAAACCTGATACCCGATACCCAATCCCGACTGAAACCACATCGCAAATTCGGCTAGCCTCAAGTGTTATCCAGAGAATTCATTGTCCACAGGGTGGCGACCAGACCGACAAAATGTGCCAGCAAAATATTGGTATTGGCTTGAATAACAAAAATATCGAGCGGTTGCACATACTGACTGACTGTGCCCGGTGCCCCAAACACCGCTGCCCCTTGGGGTTGTGACAGAGCTTTGGCGAGCAGGGCTCCCACGGTTGCTTCAGCGCCGATGAGGGTGGCGAGCATACCCCCTAAACTGATAAACAGGCCAATCTTTAAAGTGCGAATAGCATCTTTGGGTTTGGGACGTTTGGTATCGTCGCGGCTGCGGAGTTTTCGACCCAGGCGAGTATAGCGAAAAGCCCAAAACGCGCTGACGAATACGGTGATCTGCCCGATGGCAGTGAACAACAATCCGGCTCCGGCACCGGGGTTAGTGCCGCCACTACGGGCGGATAGACTCGCGATCGCAAAGAGCAATGCCAAACTAGCAATAACGCCCAGCACAATCTGCGCCCAAAAGCTTATCCAACCAAAGCGGCGAAAGGCGTTGGCAATGCGGCGAATGGCCGGAGGCAGGGAATAGTCTAACTCTGGGGTCATAAAGGTATGCTGACAGGGACTCTCAGCTCAAAACACACGGGCCAGCCGCTCGGGCTGTAGTTGTGATTTTAGACTACTGCTTCGACGGCTCTCCGATTTAGCAAAACAACGGCACAATAGTTAGAAGTTAACTTTTGGCCCTGTTGGGAGGCTCCTGGCATGTCGCGATCGTTTGACCGCTACACTGATCAGATTCTTGACCTGATTGCTCGCTACCGCGATCACGTCGATTTTCTCTCCATTCGCCTAGAAGAATCTGAGGGCACCGACATTTTGCTGCGCGGCGGCAAGGTTGAAACCTTGAGCGAAGGCATTTCTTTGGGGGGCCAAGTGCGCGCTTGTCACCGTGGGGGTTGGGGGTTTGCTAGTTTTAATCAGCTGGCAGACTTGATCGAACGCATCGAGGGAGCGATCCAGGCGGCTCAGTTGGTTGGGGATGATGAGACGTTATTGGCAGCCATTGACCCGGTGCAGACGCGATCGCGTCTGACGATGACCGGCACCAGCCCTCGCGCCATTTCCTTAACGCGCAAAAAGGCCCTCTGCACCCACTATGACGAGATTTTGCAGAGTGTAGATGACTGCATCACCACCACTTCTGTGCGCTACAACGATGTCACCCAACATCTCCTGCTGGTTACCTCTGAAGGGACCCAAATTGAGCAGAGCTGGTCGGACATGGAGCTGCGCCTGGCGGCCACGGCTCGCAATGGCAACACGGTGCAAACGGGGCGCGAAACCAATGGCTCTCGCCAAGCCTTTGAGGATTTAGAAGATTTGGATGCCCAAGTGCGCAGCGCGGCGGAGCGGGCAGTCGCAGCGTTGGACTTGCCCCCGGTCAAGGGCAGTACCTATGACGTGGTGATTGATCCCATCCTGTCGGGCTTGTTTGTCCATGAGGCATTTGGGCACTTGTCAGAAGCCGATATGGCCTATGAAAATCCTGACCTATTAGAGGTGATGACATTGGGACGACGGTTTGGCCCCCGAGACTTGCAAATTTTTGATGGGGCGGCCTTAGAGGGGCACCGGGGCAGCTACGACTACGACGATGAAGGATGCCCGGCCACAACGACCCAGCTGATTGAAGATGGGGTACTGGTGGGGCGACTGCATTCTCGTGAGACGGCAGGCAAACTAGATGAGCAGCCGACTGGCAATGCCCGCTGTCTAAGCTATCACTATCCGCCCCTGGTGCGGATGACGAATACATGGATTGGTCGAGGCAGTACCCCAGTCGACGAGCTATTTACGGGCATTCAAACAGGGGTTTATGCCAAAAATTGGTTGGGCGGCATGACCAATGGTGAAATGTTCACCTTTACTGCTGGGGAAGCCTGGATGATTCGCGATGGAGAACTAGCGGAACCAGTACGCGATGTGACGTTATCGGGCAATGTGTTTCGCACCCTGGCAGACATCGAAGGCATTGGCAACGACTTTTATTGGGATGAGTCGGGCGGCTGTGGCAAGGCCGGACAAAGTGGCCTGCCCGTCGGCTGTGGGGGACCCAGTCTGCGCATTCGCAATGTGGTCGTGGGTGGAGAAGCGTAGAACCGGTGCTACGACTTTCTCAAGGACAATTGAGCCTGCTGGAATATTGTCCTCGACGGTATCAACATACAATTTTGGAGTCGCTATCCGTGCCGTCTTCGCCGGAATTATTGACGGCGCAGCAGTGGGGCGATCGCTTTCACTTACTCATGCAGCAGCGTGAGATGGGGTTGCCCATTGACCCGGTACTCAAAGCCGATACCGACCTGCAGACTTGCTTATCACAGCTCCAAGCCCAGGCACCGCAGTTGTTTGATCCGACAGGTGAAATTTTTCGTCAGAGTGAGCACGAGCGATCGCTGGCCTTTCAAGACTATTGGCTGACTGGGGTTTACGATTTACTGCGGCTATGGCGCGATCGCGCCGAAATTGTCGATTGGAAAACCTACCTCAGACCCAAAAGCCACGGGTATTTGCAGCGCGACTGGCAAACGCGCCTCTATTTATACGTGTTGGCAGAGACGACAGCTTATCCCCCCGATGCGATCGCCATGACTTATTGGTTTGTGCGGGCGACCAGTTTTGACACTCAAACTCAGTCACCTCAACAGGTCCGCATTGCTTACTCCAAAACAATGCACGAGCAAACGCAGCGAGATCTAGAACGCCTGACTCAAAAACTGACGGAGCTTCTTGCGAGAGGGATGCCCTTACCCCAAATTTCTACGGATGGTGACAAATGTGATGCTTGCCCCTTTGCGGTGCGCTGTCAGCGAGGCTTGGTTAAGGAAACGGCAATATCGGCTTTACCCAGCCTAGATGAGATTGAGGAAGTTATAATTTAGTGCTTTTTGCCTTAGTCCTATTCCTCAAACCGGCGCATTAAGTAGGCCACGCCAAAATCGCCTTCTGGGTGTGCTTCCAATAGCTGAGCCAATTCGAATACCTTTTCAGCAATCTCTGGGCCGAGCTTGTCTATCGTGGCGGCCTTTTCACGGACGGCAAAGTCTAGTGCTTTGATCTGACTTTGCCACTGATCGCTGAAAATGTATTCTAAGTGCTGATCGAGTTGAAGCTGTTGGAGTACTTCCCATTCACCGCGATCGCACCAGTAGCCATGGCAATTGGGGCACCGCTCTACAAAAAACATGACTTCGGGCAACTGCACTCGTCCGCGTACCAGATAATTCTTGCAGTCGGGGCACAGCGCTGCTCGATTGTCTAAAGACACGGGTTGAAAGTCAATCTTTGCTTGAGTCGGCAACACTGCTACATAAGGAGCAGCATCACGGTCAATACCGCGCTGAGCTTGCCATTCCACATAGTTTTCTGGGCGAATCCAGGCTCCACCACACTCAGGACAACATTTAGCAGGCAGTTCATCAGGCAAAATGACATCGCTGAGTTCAACCTTCAGCTCTTTGGGGCACTGCACCATAACCGAATATCTAAAACCTTTAAAGCAGTTCTATTAAACCATTACATCTCGTCTCAATCAGGGTGGGATGATGCGCCTTAGGACATCCCGATGATTTCCAAATTAGCCAAATTGCCAGAAAATCCAGTGATTTCGATAATCGAGTCACTGGCCGCTTGAAAGCCAGCGATCGCATCATTCAGAGCCAAAAAAGTGCGCTGTTCGTAGGTAAAGGTGGCAGCTCCTAATGACACAAAATCATCAACTGATAACACCTCAGCGATCGCTGACTCTGTCAGCGTAGCGACAGCACCTAGCTGCATCAAATCAGCAGCGGCAATTGGGTTACTAGCAACGATTGAATCACTGAAATTCGTCAAGTCATCGTTGTCAATAACGTCATTGTTGTTCGTCAAATCGTCGTTTTCTGTTGAAGTGTTATCTTCCTCAGTTGAGACCTCACCATTCAGAGTGTCAATGGCATCGTTTTCCGTGGGAGTGTTGTCTTCTTCGGTGGACGTGCTTTCTTCGATGGATATGTCGTCTTCTAGCCCCGTCTCTTCTTGGGTGGAAGCGTCCTCTTCTTGAAAAGCATCCTCTTCGATGGCGGAAGCGTCGTCATTAAGAGCATCAGTGACATCGTCGTCTTCGGTGGACGTGCTTTCTTCGATGGATATGTCGTCTTCTATCTCCGTCTCTTCTTGAGTAGAAGCTTCTTCTTCTTGAATTTCCTCCGTTGAAACGTCGTTACTCAGAGCGCTAATGGCATCTTCTTCGGTAGATGTGTCGTCCTCTAGCAACTCTTCTTCCGCAGTGGAAGCGCCGTCATTGAGAGCGGCAATAGTGTCATTTTCCGTTGAAGCGCTCTCTTCTTCGATGGACGTGTCGCCCTCCAGACCCTCATCTTCCGCAGTGGAAACGCTATCTTCTGCGATTAAAGTATCGTCGCTTAATGCAATGAAATTTTCTTCGGTAGAAGCGCTATCTTCTTCGGTTTCCTCTATTGAAGCGTCGTCATTAAGAGCATCAGTGACATCGTCGTCTTCGGTGGACGTGCTTCCTTCGATGGATATGTCATCTTCTATCTCCGTATCTTCTTGGGTGGAAGCGTCCTCTTCTTGAATTTTCTCTGTTGAAGTGTCGCTATTAAGAGCACTAATGGCACCATCCTCTTCGATAGATGTGCTCTCTTCTCCAGTAGACGGATCGTCCTCTAGCGACGCCTCTTCCGCAGTGGAAGCGTCCTCTTCATTGGTGGAAGCGTCGTTATTGAGAGCGGCAATGGTGTCATTTTCCGTTGAAGCGCTCTCTTCTTCGATGGACGTGTCGTCCTCCAGACCCTCATCTTCCGCAGTGGAAGCGCTATCTGCTGCGATTAAAGTATCGTCGCTTAATGCAATGGCATCTTCTTCGGTAGAAGCGCTATCTTCTTCGGTTTCCTCTATCGAAGTGTCGTCGTTAAGAACATCAATGACATCGTCATCTTCGGTGGACGTGCTTTCTTCGATGGATATGTCGTCTTCTAGCCCCGTCTCTTCTTGAGTAGAAGCGTCTTCTTCTTGAATTTCCTCCGTTGAAACGTCGTTACTCAGAGCGCTAAGGGCATCATCTTCGGTAGATGTATCGTCCTCTAGCAACTCTTCTTCCGCAGTGGAAGCGTCCTCTTCATTGGTGGAAGCGTCGTTATTGAGAGTGGCAATGGTGTCATTTTCCGTTGAAGCATCGTCTGCTTCGATGGACGTGTCGCCCTCCAGACCCTCATCTTCCGCAGTGGAAGCGCTATCTTCTGCGATTAAAGTATCGTCGCTTAATGCAATGGCATCTTCTTCGGCGGAAGCGCTATCTTCCTCGGTTTCCTCTGTTGAAGTGTCGTCGTTAAGAGCATCAATGACATCGTCTGCCGTTAAAGGATTGTCTGCTTCGATGGACGTGTCGCCCTCCAGTCCCTCATCTTCAGTGGAAGCGTCATCTTCTCCGGTGGACGTGTCATCGCTTAATGCGTCATCATCGTTATCCAAACTAACGCCAATCGTTAAGTCTTGAATAACATCAAAATTTACCAAGGAAGAATCACTCAAAGTTGTGAATTGGAACACATCGTTGCCATCTCCACCCGTGAGCAGATCTGCACCCTCTCCTCCGGTGAGAATGTCATCGTCACTGCCACCATTAAGCGTGTCGTTACCCCTGCCTCCGATTAGGATGTCATTGCCTGACAAACCACTGAGGACGACATCAAAGTCGACCCGCGCCGCGTTAACAGAGTCGTCAAATTGCGAACCGATAAATTCTTCCACTTCTGCGATCTCAAAGCTGAACGCAGAAAAAATGATGGCTTCAGTGGCGTTCGTCGCATCCACCACGTCATATCCGGGGCCACCAGAGATTGGCGGTAACCCATCAGAGTCAGGAACAGTTGATGCCAAAAAATCGCCATCAGTCATGACGAGACGATCATCACCCAAGCCCCCAAACAGCTTATCCGTGCCAGCCCCCCCAAAGAGGGTATCGTTGCCGACCCCGCCAAAGAGCAGGTCATCGCCACCCTGGCCAAAGATTTCATCACTTTCGGCGGTGCCAAAAAGAGTGTTTCTGAACTCAGTACCGTTGATAATTGCCATTGCGTAGATCTTAGTATTTGAGGCTACCCACGCTGAAAGTGAACAGCTGCCTTATAACAGTCAGCAGGTAGATATGTATTCGCCAGACCAAGGTGCTTGATAGATACCCTCTCGTTTTCTGAAAAGACTCGCTCTAGGCAACTTTGAGGGCAGCCTACACACCTCGGCTCAATTTTCGACAAACCGATGAACCCTTACAGGCGTTAAAAACTGTCGCCAGCCATGAATGACACACCCATTTGCTCATACTTTACTTGGTGATGAATTAACCTTTCTTCACCGTACCAGGGTATCCAGAGATACAGACCCAACCGTGATTGAATTTAAGACTTCATCAACGGTTCATAAGTATTTTAGACAAGCTTTATTCAAACTTTAACAAGAGATCAGGTAATTTCCGTATTAATACGCAGGCTCGCTCCTGATTTACACCGAGTAAAAGATGTTCTTGATTCTATGTAAACTCAGCACTCATGGCAAAGCTCGGCAGTCAAAGTAAGCTGCAAGAGGGGGTATAGCGATCCGTCATCAGGTTAGGACAGTGGGATAGCGAAGGGTGAAGGGCGAAGGGTGAAGGGCGAAGGGCAAAAAGGGCAAAAGGCGAAGGGCAAAAAGGGCAAAAGGCGAAGGGCAAAAAGGGCAAAAGGCGAAGGGCAAAAGGCGAAGGGCAAAAGGCAAAGGGCAAAGGGCAAAGGGCAAAGGGCAAAAGGCAAAAAGCAGAACTGCAAGTCTTGTCAAATAAAGGCTCCAGCGATCTACCCTGTGCAAACCTAACTGCGACTGGCGATGCTTTCTGAAAGCACTACACAGCAAGTGTTCTGATGCCGAAATCCGTAGGGCTCTGCCCTTCCCAAAGGGTATTTAGAATGCCGCATTCTGCTAGATAACGAGCTTCAGAAAGAACGTTCTGGTTCCGGAGCTGACCATGTGAAGTCAGACAGCATCGTGAAAGGTGATCAAAGGTCGGTTTGGGTGGCGCGCACGATTTGGCATGTTCTGAAGAAAGAAAAAAAGCGACGGGTTTGCGATGCTAGAAAATTAGCAAGATTCAAGATATGGAGACGCCTCAATGCTCCCTTTGGTCAACATTCCTCAAACCCTGCAAAAGCAATTGCAAGGGTATCGTGCGGTGTTTTGTCGCAGTGCTGGCTTTGCCCAAGTGAGTCGCTACCTGACGGGCTTGTTG
>JBCDAJ010000157.1:0-14455 GCA_039185935.1 Cyanobacteria bacterium P01_F01_bin.56
AACACCATGAGTCTTGTTATTTCCGATGACATCCTCCAAGCCGCTCAACTCACACCCGGCGAGTTTCGGCAGGAGATAGCGCTGCACTTATTTCAAACCGGACGTCTAACCATCGGCTATGCGAGTCGGTTCGCGGAGATGTCGCCCCAGGCTTTTCGACAATTACTCAAACAACGGGATATTCCCCTCTATTCCTATGACATCGAGGACTTTGAGCTGGATTTAGAAAACTTAAAGGCCTTGGGACGCTTGTGACCGTCATTAGCGATACCTCGAAAATTGCTAATCTAGCGGCAATCCAGCACTTGCAGCTCTTACTTCAGCAACCCGTCTTAAATACAATGAATCACAGAGAGTGCTGATGCGTTGTCATCATGAAAATTGATTGGACTAGACATGCCGTAGAACGGCAACAGCAGTGGCAGCAACGTTTAGGTATTACTCGCGCAGAAGTCGAAGCTGTGGTGCAACATCCGCAACAGATGGTGATTGAAGGTGAGGTTGCCGTTGCCCAAAGTAAGCGTGGCAAAGGAGTCCTGAGAGTTCCTTTCGCTGACATCGATGACACCCGACGAATCATCACCTTGTACTGGACAAACCAAGTAAACCGCTATTGGCAAGAGGAGCAAAATGAAAGTTAGATACGATGCTGAAGCCGATGTCCTGATCTTTATGATGAAAGATATTCCACCCAGTAACGCCATTTCTGAACCCGGAGGCGTTATTGTCAGCTACGATGACAACGCTGAACCCGTTAGCATTGAGTTTCTGAACGCTTCTCAACGGCAACTGTTTAACCCGAGCGAAACGAACCTCACGGTTCTTCAGTAAGGCACCGCTGATGGCAACGGTTTCAACGTTCCTCAACCCTTGAAAAGTCGCATCTTTGAAGCAAGAGTTGCAGTACTCAGGCTCGTGAAAGTACTTACGCCGCCGCAGCCACCTTGCCCTTGAACTGGCTCATAAACAGGTCATAGTAAAAGCCCTGCTGGTGCATCAGGGCATCGTGGGAACCGATTTCGATGATTTCCCCCGCTTTGAGCACCAGGATGCGATCGGCATTGCGAATGGTGCTGAGACGGTGGGCGATGACAAAGCTGGTGCGGCCTGCCATTAGGCGATCCAGGGCTTCTTGGATTTTTTCCTCCGTGCGGGTATCCACGTTGCTGGTGGCTTCATCCAAAATCACCAAGCGCGGATTTTGCACCATCATGCGGGCAATGGTGATCAGCTGGCGTTGGCCCTGGCTGAGGTTGCTGCCCCGTTCCGTCAGCATCGTGTCATAGCCATTGGGCAGTCGCAGAATGAAATCGTGGGCGTTGGCTTGCTGCGCACAGGCAATACAGTCTTCCTCCGTGGCATCTAAGCGGGCGTAGCGCAGGTTATTCATCACCGTGTCCGAAAACAGGAACGCTTCCTGCAGCACAATGCCAATTTGCTGCCGCAGACTATCCTTTTGCATCTGAGCAATGTTATGCCCATCGATCAAAATCTCCCCTGAATCCAAATCGTAGTAGCGGGTAATCAGATTGATGATGGTGCTTTTGCCCGCTCCAGTGGGGCCACAGAGACCGATTTTCTCCCCCGGTTGGGCGGCAAAAGTGTTGTGCTTGAGAATTTTACGCCCCTGCACATAGCTGAAATCCACCTCGTTGAATGCCACCTGGCCTTGAATCGGCGGCATGGGTTGCGCGTTGGGGGCATCGACGATCGCCGGTCGTTCATCCAAAATTTGGAACACCCGCTCCGCGCCCGCCAGGGCGGCCAGCAACGCATTGAACAAGTTCGAAAGCTGCGTCAAAGGCAGCGCGAGCTGCCGCGTGTATTGCAAAAAGGTGGATACAACCCCGACGTTCGTGGCCCCTCGCAGCACCAGGAAACCGCCGACCAGCGCCACCAGCGCCACATCCAGATTGGTCAACACTAAGGTGACGGGACGGCTGATCAGGGCGATAAATTGCGCTTTGACACTGGCCTCCCGGCTGGCGAGGCTGATTTCTTCAAAGCTTTCTACCGCCGCATCTTGGCGACGATAGGCGATCACCGTTTTCTCGCCGCTGATCGTTTCTTCCATCAGGCCATTGAGTTCGCCCAACTCTTCTTGCAGTTGGTCAAAGGCGGGGCCAGCGACCCGGCTTAGCAGGCCGACAAAGGCCAGCATCATGGGGGCAATGGTGAGAGCGGCGATCGCCAAATGCCATTCCAGCAAGAACATGGCAATGGTGGTGAAAATAATCCGCGCGGTATTTACAAAGAGCTGATTGAGGCCCGTTTCCAAAAACTTGGCAATCAACTCAGTATCGTTGGTCACCCGGCTCATAAGTTCGCCGATGGGTTGGCGATCGAAAAAATTAAGCGACAGGGTCTGCATATGCTCAAATAAGTCGCGCCGCAGTTGAAAGGTAGCTTTTTGCGCAATACTGGCCACCAGCAACCCTTCAATCAGCAAAAAGCCCCAGCTCACTATCCCCGCCACTAGCATGCCAATGGCTGTGCGGGCCAAGGCCGGTAAATCTGGCGTGGTGCTGAGGTTATTGATGCCGACCCCCAGCAAGTAGGCCACCACCAGGTTGGCAGCGGTGCCTAAAATCACGAAACCCAAAATCAGCCCCAACTGCAGGGGATAAGCGGCGAGATAGCCAAACAGCCGCTTGAGTACTTGCAGGCGAGTGGCGGGTTGGGGCGGCGAGCCTAACTTCGACTTGCGTTTACGGGCTTTGAGAAAGGGTTTCACGCGGGCACGCCTCCCAATTGTGACTCGTAAATTTCTTGATAGAGCGGACTGGTTTGCCGCAGTTCGTCGTGGGTGCCGCGAGCGATGATCGCGCCCTGTTCGAGCAGAAAAATCTGATCGGCGGCGATAACGGTGCTGATACGCTGGGCCACGAACAGAGTCGTCGTGGTGGACATCATCGACTTAATCGCGTCCTGTACGCGGGCCTCCGTCGCCATGTCCAGAGCGCTGGTGCTGTCGTCGAGAATCAATACGCTGGGGAGCACGGCGATCGCCCGCCCAATCGAGAGGCGCTGGCGCTGGCCACCCGAAAAATTCGTACCCCGCCGCTTGACGATGGCGTCATAGCCTTCCGGAATCGCCCGGACAAAGCCGTCCGCATCCGCCGCCATGGCGGCTGCCACCAGCTCGTCTTCCGTCGCTTCAGGATCGCCATAGGCCAGATTTTCCCGCACGGTGCCGCTAAACAACACGGCCTCCTGCAGGGCGATACACACCTGCTGGCGCAACTTTTCTAAAGGAATCTCGCGAATATCTTGACCGTCGAGGGTGATGCGTCCTGCGGTCACGTCATAAAACCGGGGAATCAGGTTCACCAGTGTCGATTTTCCGCACCCCGTCGCTCCCAAAAACGCCACCGTTTGACCGGGTTCAATCGTCAAATTGAGGTTTTGCAACACGGGAGCGCCATCCTGTGCCTGCTCCACCGGATAGTGAAAGCTGACGTTTTCAAATACCAAGCGACCCGTGGCCGGAGTGGAATCCGGGGGCTTAAGTTGCGGCGCATCGGCGATCGCGGACACCGTGTCAATCACTTCAAACAGGCGCTCGGCAGACGCTTCGGCGGCTGTGAACTGGGGCGCCACCCAGGCTAAAATCACCAACGGCATCAAAATGCTGCCCAAATACTGGGTAAAGGCGACGATGCTGCCAATCGTGGCGTCGCCCTGGGTAAGCGAGACGCCGCCAAACCAGATCACCATCGCGGTACACAAGTTGACCACCAACACCAATGACGGCTGCAAAACCATGGCATAGTTCATGGGCAAGAGGCTGGCCCGCTTCAGCGATTGGTTCGCCCGGCCAAACCGCCGATTTTCGTACTCGCTTTGCACAAAGGCCTTGACCACGCGAATGCCCGCCAGGTTCTCTTGCATCACGTCATTAACGCCATCCAATTGCTGTTGGCGCACTTCAAACAGCGGCTGCACTTTACCGATGTAAATCCACATCAGCACCAAAATGGCGGGAATGGCGATCAGCAAAATCCACATCAGTTGTGGACTGTCGAGGTAAATCAAGATCAGCGCCCCGATGAACATCACCGGCGCTTGGGCCAGGTACAAAATCACCAACTGCACCGCAGTTTTGATGATGGTGATGTCGCTGCTCATCCGTACCTGCAAATCACTGGCAGAAAAGCGATCGAGGTTCGCAAATTCAAAGGTTTGCACCTTTTTGTACAGCCCCATGCGCACGGCGTGGGCCGTGAATTCCGAAAAGCGCACGGCGTACCAGCCATTCCAAATGGTGAAGATGGCACTGAGCATTGCAAACAACACCATCCACAGCACGCTTTCGACCATCGCGGCCTGATCATCCTGCAGCAGCCCGTCATCCAATAGGCTCTGGGTCATGAGGGGAATCAGCAGGGTGAAGACCGTAGCGATCGCCAACAACCCTTGGGATATCCAGAACGGCCGCGCATAGCCGCGATAAAAGCAGACAAACCGACGTAAATACGGCAGCATCAAGCGTTCTCCCGAGCGTCAGAAGTACTAGCCACAGACCTTGGATATCACCCAGAGCCATTAATCACGCTCAAATGCGGAGTATTTTAAGGAACGCTTCACTGGCTGTGACGGTTGTCCCTAACGTAGTCGTTGCCCCTTTGAATGAGTGACGCTGGGCACCATGCGGCGCAGATTTACGACCTTTTTCCAGCGCCGGGGGGCCAGACCAGCAACCAGCCAGAAACCAGAAAGACAGGGAGACTTCTACGACCAAGTACTCGTGTCAGCCACACGGAATTAGACCGGTAGAGTAGGATTGTTGATAGCGGTTTACCCCCCAAACCTTTCATACCTGACAAATACGGGTCAATCTGACGTCGGCAGAACGCGCTGAGTTGACCGGCTCTAACGAGTTGTGGGCAACAGTCAGTCCGTAAACTGAAGCGAGTCCAGATTCTGCTGGCCTCTGCTCAGAGTGGGAACGACGCAACGAGCTCCCAGAGGCCCAGCATGGGACTGTCAACCCTTCATCGCCCTCGGCACAGGTCTCAGCATGGGAGCCCAAAACAGCGACTACTAAGCGGAGGGCATTTCTATTGGCACTGGTAGAAATCAAGTCAGGGGGTAAAGATTGCCGAGGCGCAGTGGCATAAAGACCGGTGCAACAAGTGCTAAAGCACCAATGCGCTTACCCTCAATCGGTAGTTCTCAGACTGAGTCTGGCAAGATGGGGACGCGCCCAATGCGTTAAATCCAGTCTTAGCTTTTTGCTTCCTCATTTCTACTCGTCGAACTCACGTGTTGTAGACTTCAAGCGGTGCTCGAAGCTGGCTGCTCCGGCTTCTGCGATCACCACTGCCTTTGAACCAGCAACTGGTGCTCAGCAGGCCCGCATGACTAGCCTATTGGATATCTTGCAACAGACGCTGAATACGCCCTTGCTCAGGGTGGGGAATGCGGCAATCACCCTGAGTGCGATCGCTCAGTTTCTCCTAGCGGTCTTGTTAGCTCTCGCCTTTTCCCTCGTCTTTAAGCGAGTATTGTCAGGCTTAATTTTGCGGCGTTTAGGCCTTAAACCCGGCATCCGCGAATCGATTGCCACAATCACCAGCTATAGCTTAGGCATGGTCTTATGCCTGATTTTATTGCAAACTCTCGGGATCAACTTCGCGTCGATCGCAGTTTTAGCGGGCAGCTTAGGCATCGGGATTGGCTTTGGTTTTCAAGATTTAACGCGTAATTTTATTAACGGCATTGCCTTGCTTGTTGAGCAAAAACTCAAAGTCGGTGACTTTATTGAATGGGAAGGGCTAACCGGATATATTGCTGAAATTTCTCTGCGATCGACCGTAATTCGTACGATTACCCAACGTCATATTGTTGTCCCTAATAGCGAATTATCAGGCAACAAAATCATTAACTGGACTTATCATAATACCAAGGGTTGGGTGTCTATTCCCGTCAGTGTCTCTCACGAAAGTGATGCCGTAATCGTCATCGAGGCTCTGTTAGATTCAGCCAATCTAGAAGAAAACGTATCTTACGAACATCCACCCGAGGCTTACTTTATTGGCTTTGGCGAATATTCATTAGATTTTATTCTTTGGGTTTGGGTAAACCGCATTGACCTCAAACATAAAACGGAAAGCTCTCTGCGATTTATTGTGGATCAAAATCTCCGTCAACATCAGATTCGCCTCGCTACCCCGCGTTATGACATGTGGCACCGTAATCCCAATATTGTGGTGCAGTCTTCAGTCGAAGACTCACAAAAATATGCTGACCTCCAGAATGTTTTTCCGTCATTTAATGAAGCATTACCCAAGCCTGTAGCGGTGCGAGACTTACTTAAAAGCCTGCCTTACTTTGGTCAATGTAGTGCCGTAGAATTGCGTAAACTCGTCGAAATTGGCTATCGTCGTCGATTAGAAACGAACGAAATCCTATTCAAACTAGGCGATCCAGGCGATGCTTTTTATATAATTCTGTCTGGGGCAGTGAGCTATCAACTAGATGGCTATGATCAGCCGACAGTGCTAACGGCCGGTCAGTTTGTGGGCGAATTTTCTTTAATGTTAGGAGTCTCGAGAACGGTAACCATCAAAGCAGTTGAAGATACCACCGTATTTGCCATCAGTCCTGAAGGATTCAAGCAAATTTTACAGAGTCAACCAGATTTATATAATCGTATCGTCAAACAAATGAGTCGCCACGAAGCTGAGCTTAATCAACAAGATCGCCGCTTAAGAGAACTCGGCTTGATTACAAGTGAATATGACAAAAATCCAGTAGCTTGGGTGCAAAAAAGGCTGGATAAATTATTTTTTCAAAAAATATAAATAGAAATTCTAATTGGCAGCGAACTTACTTTGGCAACCATGAAACTTAAGCCCCAAAACCATCTTTCTAGGCACTTTTCTATGCCTAAGTAGGTGGGTTTAATCTTTTGTAGAACGAGCTTATGGCAACAAAACCCTTGCGAGTGTTGGGTTTCGTTCCTCAACCGCAACCTACATCATTTGAAATTTAATAACGCCTGCCTACTTAACGCACCACTAAATAGCTCTGAGCTTCAAAATTTATTCCTTAATTTCTTTGAACTAAAACATTTTTATTGGACTCTAATCCAATTAAGCTAGCCACATCTTGTTTGATCAGTTACCAGGTCGAATACGGTTTCGTTCCATTTTTCGATAAGCAGCAATTTGCCTTGCGCGCTTTAGTGGAGCATTGATGACTAAAGAACCCAAAACAATTGCAAAAAAACTAATGCCCAACATGACAAAGGGGTTTCCCAATCCCATCAATAAGCCTAATGAGATAGTAACGGCTAAGCCAGTCGTTGAAATCACTAGAGATATCGCCTCCAGACGTTGAATATACATTCCTAAAAGCTTCTCTGCCGCAAAACCCACAGATAGACCAATTAGCCAGCCGGCAAATGTCCCTGGAATGAGTCCAGCAAGAATCATATCCCAAGAACCATAGAGCCTATCGATAAAGATACCGGCTCCGATTAGAGTAGGCATAGCCAGCAAAACCGCTGAGAATGACAAAAGATTTGCGCCTAAGGAAATCCCGGCTCCTTGTAAAGTCCACGCAGCACCTTGTAATCCCAAGACGGCCCCGATCAATAGGCCGAAGCTTACGACTCTTATCATTTCGGCAGGTAGGGAAGTAGGAAGCGCTACAGACAACAAAATTTGAGACGTGAATAAAACTGCAGCAAAGAGAATAAAGAGCGGATAAAAAGAAACCCGTATACCTTGAACAGGGATGCCTGCTGTCCGAATTTGAAGCGGAATTGTATAGGTCTGAGGAAAGGCGTTTGTCTTGAGTATTAGAACTCTTTGATAAACCGACCCAGCCATCAATTTCTTAGTGTCAATTGTGAGCGTACAATGAACATTGTTACTCTCAAAAGTCTTAGGCTTAAACGTTATCCAGGCATGCTTTTCTTCAATCGAAGAAGGATCCTGAGGATGCTGCTGAACTTCCCAATGCCCTTTCAGCAAAATTTCAGGGACAATATTAGTGATATTGAAATCATGAACAACTGTCTCACTAATCTGAGTTGCCTGTAGATTTATTTCTGCTTGGCTCATCTGAACTTCAGGCGGATGTAGAGAGGATGTCGGAATCGCTTTGAGGGCCTCACGAGCGTTAGGATATCGATCCTTCACTCTAGGTTCCGACATTTTTTCAAGCCACTTAATCCAAGGAAAACTAAGTTTTGGAACCAGATGTCTGAATTTTATCTTGTAGCTAATATCTACCAGTGAACCAATATCATCTGGCTTAGTATGGGTTAGCAAACATATCAATGTCATTCCTAAACCGTACAAATCTGAGGCTTCTGTAAGTTGACGATTAAACAATTGTTCAGGTGGCATGAAGCCCAGTGTCCCTTTGACAACGCTACTCACGCCCACTTCGCCATCACCAACACGGGCAAAGCCAAAATCAACCAGATAAACCATAAGGTTGTCGTCAATTAAAATATTGTCAGGTTTAAGGTCACGATGAATAATTGGAGGGATACGATTCTGCAAATATATGAGAATTTCTAGAATCTGAATCGCAATTTCTTTGATCTCTTCTCCGCTAAAACTTCGATTTACAGATAATGAATACGCTTGTTTGTATTCTTGAACCATGCAAAAACCGTCAGTCAATTGAAAAGAGTCAAGGTAAGAAGGAATGCCTTGATGTTGCAGTCCCCTTAAAACCTCGATTTCTCGATGATGAGCATCATAGGCAGACCAACTAGAAGATGACCGCGCAAACTGAAATTGCTTTATGACAACTAATTGCTCTGATTGGACATCCTTAGCTAAATAAGTGATTCGTCCGCCCGAACGATTAGCTCCGAGTTCTTTCTCCAAACAATAGCCATATTGAGAAAAGTCTGGAAGCTTATCCATATTAATGCAGACAGCAAGGGGTTATGTTTGTGAATGCGCAAGATACTTTTATCAAGAACATCCATTGAGTAGCCTTAAAAATGCAGAATGGTATTCTTTTACACTTACTTCGGGCAAGAAAATCCTTAGAAGTAATAATAGCGGAGATTGTATTCTTAGCCAAGTTATTAGAATTCAGGCTTTTAATAGCTTGACCAAGGAGATTCTGACGTCCATCTGCATGAGGTTTCACTATGATTAAATGATATTTCTCGACCAGTGTAACTAAACTCCTAAATCATTTCCGGATTGGATCGTATCGAGTGCGGCTTTTTGCTGCAGGCTGCTCTAAACTCTGAAATCTAGACCCAGTCAGTTTTGTCAGCATAGGGAGATGACTTGTACGTAAGTTTTTCAGCTGCTAGGCTAATTTTAGTGCTATCCAATTTCACAACTATTCTGACTGTACGAGAGTATATTCCCTTCGTTTTATTTGCGCTATTAAGAGAATGCGTAGCTCTATGCACTGTCCTTATTTGTAATAGTCAAATGATTCCTAGACCCAATAGACTTCTTAGATTTTCTAAAAAAGTGACTTCTTTAAACTGCCATCGCGCCTTCTCACCACATAAGAGTAGAGTAAGTTTGAAGGCTTGGCTCATCGGCGCAGGCGTGTTAGCTTGCCTATCTCCACTACTTATAAACCTCTCAATGAAGGGATTCTTGAAACTGTTGCCCGAAGGCGATGTGACCAAGGCGACAGCTGTCGTTGTTCTCGGTCGAGGCTCTGACAGTCGCTTAGAACGCTCTCTGGTAGCAGCTCAGTTATCTTATGAGCAATCACCGATCAGTATTTTTGTTAGCGGTATGTCAGATGCTCCTGAAATTCTTGATCATCTTCAAGATATGGGAGTTTCAGAGCAAAACATCGCAGGCGAACGCTGCTCGCAAACCACCTGGGAGAATGCTCTCTTTTCAGACATACTGATGGGAGAGCGAGATAAAGAGAGCGTGATTCTTTTAACGGATGAACCTCATTTGTTGAGATCTTATCTGGTCTTTAAGGGGTTTGAGCTTAACGTTGTACCCTATGGTGTTCAGGAAGAGCAGAGCGGTTTGTTCTCTCTGAAGCAGGCTGGGATTATTTTAAGAGAGTATGCAGCTTTGGTTGCTTACGCTGGGAGCGGGAAATTATGGCCGAAGAGTGAAAAAGAGCAGAAGATAGATGAGCTAGACGCACAGCAAAAGGTCACCAGCTGGGGTTGTCAGCTCTGATGATTTAGTGAAGCTCTGATTAATAGTTGATGATTGTGGCAAGCTTCATCAAAGATTTACCTTTTTGATGATTTTGTAAAGTTCATCTTGAATCACCATAAATCTGCAGGCTTACTAGCAAGCCTCGATTTGTTTCCAGATGCAGTTTGTAGACCGAAGGCTTGTAGTGCCTGAATACTTATCCTGAATACTTATTTGGAAGCAGTGAAATTATAAACATGTTCTGTTTTCTTATCACGAGTCTGAGATATTTGCTGAAGATGTTTGTCAGGTATCAAGGAGGTTCTTTTTGCGACAACTGTCATCTGCCAGCTATATTTGGACAACGTTAAGCGCCCCCTTTATTGTTGACGATGTTGAGAACAAAACTGACGAGATATGCCGACCTGCGGCGTTGCATTCTCTTGATCATGTTTATGAACCTTTCGCATGCTTTTACAGCGCCTTGGTCTGCAGCAGCGCAATCGGTTCAGCTTCCTAGTATAGATGTAGCTGATGTCAATGATTCTTCACCAATGGCATCTCGCTTGTCGCTTGACAGCTACATTTTGGGGGCAGGCGATATGGTTCAGGTAGAAGTGTTCCGGATTCCTGAATATAGCGGTGAATATGAGGTGTTGGTGAATGGGCAACTGAGTTTGCCCATGGTTGGACAAGTCTTGGTCGAAGGATTCACCCTGGAACAGGCGCGCAACATCATTTCTCAGGCTTATGCAGAAAGGTTACGCAGACCGATTATCAACCTCGTTTTGGTCGAACCACGCCCCCTCAGAATTGGTATTGCCGGTGAAGTTTCGCATCCTGGTTCCTATGTGATCGAGAGGGCGGGTACGCAGTTTCCGTCTTTAGCATCCGCCCTAGAAACTGCTGGAGGCGTCACTCAATCTGCCGATCTACGTCAGGTTCAGGTCACTAGAACAACTGGTGGAGGGAGTGAGGAAGTTTTGGTTGCTGATCTCTGGCAGTTCTTGCAAACGGGAGACTTGCGTTACAACCTCGGCTTACGTGACGGTGATACGGTTTTTGTGCCTACCGTAGAAGAGTTCAATCCTAACGAATCTCTACAACTCGCGGCTGCCAGTTTTGCGGCGGATGAAAGTCGCCCTCTTAACGTTGCGGTTGTTGGCGAAGTATTTAGACCGGGTCCGTATACCGTTACCGGTACAGCTCGAACCGGTGAAGCCGGTGTACCTGGGGGGGCTGGCAGCACTGCTATCCCTCCTACCGTAACACGCGCCATTCAAGTGGCTGGAGGCATCAAGCCTGAGGCAAACATTCGTGAAGTTCAGGTTTACCGAAGAACTCGAGATGGTCAAGAAAGGAGTATTCGTGTCAATTTATGGGCGCTGTTAGCAGAAGGTCAGATTACAGAAGATATTTTGCTTCAGGAGGGGGATACGGTTTTTATTCCCACTGCGGATAGCCTGATTCCTGAAGAACTTGCTGAAATTGCCGCTGCCAGTTTTTCTCCCAACACTATCCGGATCAATGTCGTGGGAGAGGTCGAAAGTCCAGGAGTGGTTGAAATTCCGCCCAATACGCCACTTAGCCAGGGCATCCTTGCGGCAGGAGGATTTGATCGGCGACGGGCTCGCAGGACGGATGTTGAGCTCATTCGGTTAAACCCTAATGGAACCGTAACGCGTAGCTCAATTCCAGTTGATTTTGCTGCCGGTATTGATGAGGCGACGAATCCTTTGCTGCGTAATAATGACGTTATTATTGTTAATCGTTCAATTTCTGCAAGTGTGGCAGATACCCTAGACACTGTAGCTTTGCCTTTAGGCCGAGCGTTTAGTTTGTTTACAATTCCAGCATCTTTTATTCGGCTCTTAGAATGATTTGGTTAGACGGTTTACTAAATTCTGGGCTCGTAAAATCAGAACTGCTTGTCGGACAGGTTTAATCAGGTAAATGTAATGGTCTCTGAAGCTTCTCCACCTCAATCAGGAATCATTCCTCAAGCCGCCGACCAAGAGGGCGGACTACAGATAGGACGCTTTGTCGCGGCCATCAGACGTCACTCACTAGTGGTAATTGGGGTTACAACCTTTACGGCGTCTGCAGCGGTCCTGAAAGCAATCACTGATACGCCTGTTTACCGAGGTGGATTTGAGCTGCTGACTCCTCAGACCACCTTAGAGACTCAAATTATTTCCACGATTAATGAAGAGGCACTGAGTAACCAGCCAGATGTGTTTAGCGTGGCTATTGATGAAACGACGCTAAAGATTCTGAAGAGTCCACGTTTAATGGAGCCGATTCTCTCGGAAGTAAATCAGCAGTATCCGAACGTGTCATATCGCCAGCTTACAAGTGGTTTATCGATTAGACCCGACACTACTGGAAGTACTCTTTTTGTGGAGTATACGAGTGAAAACCCTGATGAACTTGAATATGTTTTAGAGATCGTTTCTCAAGCCTATCTGCAATACAGCCTGGATGATCGTCAGAGTGCCATATTCCGGGGGATTGATTTTGTAGATGAGCAACTGCCAGTTGCAAGGCAGCGAGTGGAAGCTTTAGAAGGCGCATTAGAGGAGTTACGACAGAATGCAAACTTAATTGATCCTTTGACAGAAGGAGAAAAATTGTCGGAACAAGCTGCCCGCTTTGATGCCGAGCAGCTTGACCTAAGAGTACAGATAAAACAGGCTCAGGATATTTATACAAGCCTTCAGCGAGAGCTTAGTCGTAGTAATGAATTTGCTTCTAATTCGGTACTTCAGGAGAGCGATCGCTATCAGGCACTACTAAATCAATTATTGGAGATTGATAGCCAACTAGCTGAGCAACTGACTTTGTACCTAGAAGGGAGTCCTGAGATTGACGTGATTGAGGAACGCCGTCAAAATCTCCAGCCGCTCCTCGAAAGGGAAGGGCTGCGTGTCCAGCGAGAGCTTGCCAACTACATTGATGAACTAGGCAATCGCGATCGTGCGCTAAGTAGCACTATTGACAACTTAAACCAGCAAATCAAGAACCTCTCAACGACTGCCAGAGAATACGGTAGTATTCAACGCGAGTTAGACATCGCCTCAAATAACCTCAATGAGTTTCTTACCAAACGAGAGGCGCTAGGCATTGATGCCGCTCAGCGTCAAACACCCTGGGAGATTTTGTCTCCACCCTCAAATCCTAGAGCATCCTCAGCGAGCGCTAAACAGAATTTAGCTTTAGGTGTGATTTTAGGGTTACTCATCGGTTCCGGTGCCGCCATTTTATTAGACCGCCTGAGAGGCAAAATTCATACCGTTGAGGAATTGAAACAAGCTGTTGGTAGCAATATTCCACTGCTAGGCGTTATTCCTTATGAGCGACTCTTAGAAAATGGTAATCTCTTGTCTAATTCTCTTAATCAGTTGAGTCGTCTAGGTTTTGAAGCAAATTTGTTCATGCCCAATTCACCTAAGCCTAACTTAGGTGAATCGGGCTCTACGCCTTTCTTTGAAGCTTTTAGAGTTCTGAGCACAAATATTCAACTAAACAGCCCTGACAAACAAATCAGCTCTTTCGTGATTAGTTCAGCAATTCCAAATATGGGTAAAAGTACAATTACTTTCTACCTTGCCTATGCCGTAGCAGCAATGGGGCGAAAGGTGTTAATGGTCGACACTGATCTTAGACGTCCTACCCTTCACAAGCTATGTGATATTTCAAACGATAAGGGAGTCTCAAATTGTGTTGCCGGAGAGTTCAACCCTGAGGAGGTGGTTTCAGATCTTTCCTTAGACCCTAATTTATTTCTGCTTCCTGCGGGGCCTGTTCCGCCTGACCCGACCAAAATTATAATGGCTCAGCGAATGAAAGAGTTAATAGCATTTACTCGCGAAGAATTTGACTTGGTAATTTTTGATACTCCGCCTATTCTAGGATTTGCTGACGCCATTCTGCTTTCTGCATACACGCAAGGTATGCTAATGACTGCCAAACTTGGAGAAATTAAATTTTCCCAGCTCCAAATGACCTTAGATGAATTGAGCGTTGCTAAAGTTCCTTTACTTGGGATTGTTGCCAATGATGTCAAGGGAACCAGTCAAAATCACTACAGTTACTACGATTACTACCGTGTAAAAGACAGTGATAAAAAAGGAAAATCTTTAGCGCATCATCCTGCAGGCAGTTACCAAGCAGGTGAATAGTCGTGTCTATAGCGGTTCTCACTCTAGTGAGGTACAGTAGCAGCAATTTGTGAACCAGTTTTCGATATCTTTCAAAGAAACAGATTCGAAGGCTTCTTCTATGGCTTTGGCTAAGTCTGGGTAGGTTCTCGCTTCCAGTGAGCGCAGGCTCGACTTCACCTTTGACCA
>JBCDAJ010000158.1:0-14449 GCA_039185935.1 Cyanobacteria bacterium P01_F01_bin.56
CGAGCGGGTGTTGATCACCACCTTAACCAAGCGTATGGCCGAAGACCTGACCGAATACTTTGACGAACAAAATGTCCGCGTCCGCTACTTGCACTCCGAAATTCACTCCATCGAGCGAATTGAGCTAATCCAAGACCTGAGAGACGGCAATTTCGACGTGTTAGTTGGCGTCAACCTACTACGAGAAGGATTAGACCTGCCAGAAGTGTCTCTCGTGGCGATTTTAGATGCCGATAAAGAAGGCTTCCTACGAGCTGAGCGATCGCTGATTCAAACCATTGGTCGTGCTGCTCGACATGTTCAAGGTAAAGCCATTCTTTATGCTGACAACCTCACCGATAGCATGGCTAAAGCCATAGACGAAACGGAACGTCGCCGGGCCATCCAACAAAAATACAATGAAGACAACGGCATCGTTCCCAAGGCCATCATTCGCCGAAAGAGCAATGCCATTTTGTCCTTTTTGGAGGTCTCTCGTCGCCTCAACGTGCAGGAACTCGAAGAAGTCTACGAGCAGAAAGACGATTTGGCTTTAGAGGATATTCCTGAACTGATTAGCCAACTCGAAAAACAGATGAAAGAAGCCGCCAAAAACTTGGATTTTGAAGAGGCGGCAAAATACCGCGATCGCGTTAAGCAATTGCGCGATCGCTTATTAGGCAAGCGATCGCCCGTAGTTGATTAGGTTCCAGGGCTATTGGCTGACCGCCTTTCTGAGCGCCTGGGGAGCATATTTTGCCTGACTGTTCTGTGCGCCGATGAAATAACAGAATGCGGAATTCCGCATGCGGAGTTCGGAATTATCGCGAGCCGCAGTTTGATCAGGTCACCCTAAATCGCTGCAACCAAAATCTGATAAGTATTTCAATGCTGACTTCCGACTTCAGCCTTCCGAATGCTGCTGTAGAACACTGACGGTGCTGGCATTCTAGAATTACTGCTGCCCCAATCTAATTGCGGATCGATGTAGAAACAGCCCTAAGCTCAGTGTCCAGCAAGGTTTCTTGGCAAGAACGAGGTTCGGGCTGAATCAGGGTTTCAGCCATCGGAAAGCATCTGAACTCGAAGCGACTTGCGGTCCGCAGGGGACTGGCCAGTTGGTTGATGCCAGTGGTCTAATTGCCGACACTGCGATTTGGGTCACAGCTGTGAACACAGCTATGAATTTAGCGTTTCTTGCAGCACCGCTTCTTTAGCGCGGAACCCTACCAGTACAGCTTTCTCATCTTTGACAAAGAGTGGACGCTTGAGGAGCATGGCATTCTCGGCAAAGGCTGCGACCCATTGCTCATCACTCCAGGATTTTTTCTCTTCGCCAATGGCTCGATAGGCTTGTCCAGAAGTGTTGCGCATCGGTTTGGAGCCGAGTTCTGCCACCCATTCGGCAAGCATGGCGCGGGTCGGAGGGGCCGTTTTAGTGTCGATAAATTCGTAGTCGATATGGTTAGATTCCAGCCAGCTAAACGCTTTTTTGCAAGTGCCGCAGTTGGGAATACCGTAAACCTGAAGTGCCATAGCGTCGTGGGAAACTCTTACGTGTTGAATTTTGTCGCTACAGCGTATCAGACGAGTCCGCCTGGTCGTCAAGTTGCAAACATCACTTTTATTTGTGATAGCTGCTGCCCTGCAAAATGGTTTTGGCTCGATACAGTTGCTCTAGCAGTAGCAGTCGCGCCATTTCGTGAGGAAAGGTCATAGGCGACAAGCTGAAGAGGCGCTCAGCCGATCGCTTTACCACCGGACTTAAGCCTTCGGCACTCCCGATCGCAAATACCAGACTCCCAGACTCGGCTTGACTGACCATCTCCGCAAATTGGACTGAGCTATAGCATTTGCCTTCTTCGGTAAGGGCAATCAAGCGATCGCGCCCCTTTAGTTGCGAGATCATTTGCGCTCCTTCTTTCTCTGGCGTAGTGTCTTTTAATTCAACGATTTCTAGCTCTGGTAGGCGCTGGCGATAGACTTCCAGTCCCTCGCGAATCCAGCCTTTTTTGACTTTCCCGATCGCCAGCAGTTTGATTTTTGGAAAACTCGTCATCGTTTTCAGGATAAGTGAGGTTGACGTAGTCAGTCGGCAGGTCGCCTTGAATTAAGGAGTTGCGAGGTGTGTCGGCAAATGCAATGAAAAGAGTAGCCAGAATTTTGGGTGATGAAGTTCTAGAAGAGCGGCTCCTCGCTTTTGCAAGTTTCGCTTACCCAAAAAACAACAGGGCATATGCTGTGATGCAGCTACATTGCAGACCGGGCAAAGTATTGACGAACAAATTGCTCGTAAGCCCATCCTGAATCTTCCTTGAATCGGTCATCGGGCTGGCAACCGGCATTTAGTAGGGAAAGACCGTGAAGAACGGCTTCGCCAAGTCGAAGCATATCTGAGTCCTCGGGTACGAAACTCGATAGCGCTTTAGCGATCGCATCTTGGTGCTGAATGAGCCATGCAGAACCACCATCGAACGCACCATCAAGCATCGCCATAAAGAGTATGAGAATCCCAGAGCGAATCATGCGATCATCTTCTTGCCCGGTGTTAACACGGTTTATGAGCAACCAGTACGGCCTCGGGTAGTCTTCTGAGTAGTTCAAATCCCCCATGATGCCACGGTATAGTGACAACTCATGAAACAGGTAACAGACGTCTCGAATGAGTTGCTTGTACAAAGTGTAGTCGTCGTCTTCGCGTTGAGAATCATCAAGTCGTAAAGGTAGTCGCATGGGATGTAGAGCCTACAGCATCGTTACCAGGTGAGTTGCTGACTTGCTTGGATGAGTTTGGGGTGTACCCACCAGAAGCCCAGGACAAAGAGCAAAATACCGACATACGCTGGCTTCAGAAATTCTTGCCACTTGAGCTGTTGCCGACCTTGGAGAATCGCCAGAAAGGGCATAACTGAGGTGCGCTCTTTGACTTTGAGAAAAGCGTCACCGTATTTAGTCTCCCAGCGGCGATCGCCATGCCACACAGCAAACAGATGATGGGCAATGAGGCCCGCCGAGGTCACCAACATAAACGTAGTTCCCAGCCATAGCGTGTGGGCAATACACCAAATTACCTGTCCCACCATTTGCGGATGGCGCGTGATGCGAATGATGCCGGTTTCGTAGAGGTGAATCTGGGGTTTTTGGACAGCGGCAATTTCCAGCAGGTTAAAGGTGGCGGGATAGAGAAAGATAAAGGAAATGGCGGAGGCAATCCACACCCCGGTCATCATGCCAGGCACGCCCTGCACATTCCACAATTGCAAGCCGTCGTAGCGGTGAATGATGAAATAAATAATCAGCCCCGTGGCAAAGGGAATGCTGACCAGGGCAAACAAGACGCGGTAGGCGCGGGCACCGATGAGCTTTTCGCCTCGGGGCCGCAGGGCCGCTAAGCCACTATGGGCGATCGCAAACCCAACTAATAACCCCAAAATGATGAAGTGACTGGGGGTTAACCAAGGAAACGATGCCATACTGCTCAATCTTTTCTACTGCACAACCGACGCTGTTCGCCAATTGACCAGTTTGTGGAAACCAGCCCCGAGCCAACCGCAGAACCTCTTCATCCTAAAGCTTAGAAGAAGACTAAGGCGAGGGAAATCGCCGCGATCGCTCCAATCGTGGTGTTGATGATGTTGACCAACTCGTTCGTCAGCCAAGGCAGTTTTTCTTGTAGGGTCGCGCCGATTACACTTTCTAAATTGGTCGCAATCAAAGCTGCCACCAAGCAGAGGGCGACCCCGAGTAGCGTAATCATCCCCGTCGCCCAGCCCATAACCGCAATGACGGCCGACCCGACGACGCCTGCCAACGTGCCTTCCAAACTGACGGCCCCTTCTGTGCCAGCGGGCACCGGCTGCAGCGTTGTAATCAAAAAAGTGCGTTTGCCATAAGCTTTACCGACCTCGCTGGCCGAGGTATCAGACAGTTTGGTCGCAAAGCTGGCCACATAGCCCAGGCTAAACAGCGCCAGCCATTTAGGTGACAGACCAGCTAATATCCCGTTACTTGTCAGCAAAACACCTAAGGCACAGACGGTTGCGGTCAGGGCGGAGCCCCACACGTTCTCAGGTCCTCGAACTCCAGATCGCTTTTCAGCAATGCCAGCGGCTTCTTTCTCTGCCATGCCAATACGCGTCACCGCCGTACCCACGAGGAAATACACCATCACGACGACATAACCGCGCCAGCCCAAACAGCCCCAGACCAGCACTCCGAGTACCCACGCGTTCACATAACCCAGCGGCGTCAGTAGCTTTTTGGGGAGAAACCAGGCGATCGCCAACAGTCCCGTATTCAAGGCGATCGCGACTACCCAGGGCAGAGCAGCAGGGGGCATAGCCAAACTCCAACAGCATCACAGGATCTGTCTACAGCATGGAGCGATCGTACAAAGCCGTCAATCAGATTCTTAGCGTCTGTATTTACAAGGAAGAAAAGGAGTTTTCATCGAAAATCCCCTCATCACTGGCCTATCCTTTACACAAAAGTTGCTCTTTTGCTTATGCAGCAAAAGTTTCATGACCAGTTTGGAGTGCTAGACAACGGTGTTAACTGGCTCGATTCGGACCAAAAGCTTGCTCAAGCTCCCACAGATAAACTGATCTGCGAGGTCCAGGACGGCAGGTCGTCCTGGTCGTAGGCCGCAGGACGCGCGAAGCCGGGGGGCTGGGGGCAAAGCGAAATTTCTCCCAGTCGCAACGACTCGACGAAGCCCACATCTCCGTCTTACAATCCCTTGCAAGTATTGCCAGAAGCTTTGCTATACATGGCTTTAGCAGACTTATACCTAATGGATAGACCATTGGCAAGGAGATTCTAATAAGTGAACTAACAAAAGCTCAACATTGATATTGATAGTGAATTGGTTCACACCCCAAAACTCAACTATGCTGCCGATATCTAAGCCTTAGAAGACGCTTGCTTGCGCTTAACGGCAGATCCCGTTACCAGAGTGCCAGCGGCCAACAGCCCCAGCAAACTAGTCGGTTCGGGAACAGATTCCACAACGATAGGCGCAGCCCCAAATATTTGACTGTCGAGCCCCTTAACATCGGCGACACTAAAGCCTACGCCAGTGGTGGTGTCAATCGTCAGGATGTTACCTGATGAGGTATACCCAAACAGGATGCTGTCTTGGTAAGTCAAACCATAGACGTTTGTAAACCCAATGGTGCCGATGCGAGTACCCACGCCGGTTGTGGCATCGATAGACCACAAGCTATCACCAGGCCCGTCAGTAGAGGTTGCAAAGAACTGACTGCCATCGTAAGCAATATCGCCCGAGCTGCTAAACAGAGCGCCCACACCACTGCCGACGACAGATGCCGCGCCAGTAAATAAATCTAGACTGAATAAGCTGCCATCACCGGTGCCAAAGAGATTACCGGAATCATCGAACCCTAAACCATTGATCAAACGACCTGTACTACCGATAAATGTTGTACCGGCGGTAGCTAAGTCAATTTTGAAAAGACCACCCCCTTCAGTGACGCCGTATCCAGTGGTCTCATTTAGCGTCGCAATGTCAAAGAACGGCTGAGTGATGCCAATCGAAGTAAAAACGCCCGTATTGGTGTCGACAGTTCCAAAACTGCCATTACTTGAGCCGAGGTATGATGTGGCAGCTTCAGCCCCACCGGCAAAACCGCCACCAACTGCAACAGTACCCATAAGCGCCAAAAATATCTGTCTCATCATCGTCATTTCTCCTGAAGAACTTTCAACATAAGGCACCTTTTATATAGATGCTTCTGATTCGGATTAGTTCTTCCTTTGGGTAAAAATGACGGGGACTCCAGATGTCCTAATTGTGGGCGGTGGTGGGATGGGCTCGCGATCGCGAGCCGCATCGAATTAAGGGCGATCTCGGCTATCCAGGCCAGGACAGGGCGGGGCAGGGCAGGGCAGCGGGAGGCATGGTAAACGTTCCGGAAAAATGGACGGGGGCATGTTTCCATGCATGGAGCGATCGCCCAAGCTCGTCAATCGTCCAACTGCACCCGGCATTTTCAAAGGTTTAGCGGAAATTGGACTGATGATTTCGCAAGCCGTGGTGGAATCGATAGAATTTTGAAAACGACAACTGGCTTAGAATTTCTCTCACGACCGATATCTGCACAACTCGCTATCTATTCCACGCCATGCAAATTACTCTCAACCTTGATGATGCCTTGCTGGACGAAGCCGCAAAACTAACGAATCTTGCTAGTCGGGAAGCGTTGGTCAACTTGGCCCTGCAAGAGTTTGTGCAGGCGCACCGTCAGAAAAATCTGCTTGATTTGGCGGGTCAGATTCAGCTGGCACCGGATTTTGACCACAAAACACTGCGTGAGATGCACCGTGCTGCTGATTGACACCTCAGTTTGGATTGCGGTTTTTCGCGATCGCAGCGGTCGGGTTCGCCAAAACCTCGAAACTCTGATTGCTGGACGCGACGTCTCAATTACTCGATTTACCCAACTTGAACTTTTGCAGGGCAGTCTCAACGATCAGGAATGGGCCACGCTTTCTGACTATTTAGAGGCCCAAATCTATGCCGAGCTAACGTCATCGTCTTGGCAAGCCGCCGCCCGCATTTACTATGATTTGAGGCGTCAAGGATTAACGGTGCGTAGCTCCATCGATTGCTGCATTGCCCAGGCAGCACTGGAGCACAATTTGATTTTGATTCATCGCGATCGCGATTTTGAGACCGTCACCCAGGTGCGCCCTCTGCAACACCAGCGCTTAGATGCCCAATCCTTTCTGTAACGGCATTGCTATCTATGCCCGTCGCGATCGCTAGCAGCACCGAATTAAGAGCTATCGCGGCTATCCATGCCAGGACAGGGCAGGGCAGCGGGGAGCATGGTAAACGTTCCGGAAAAATGGACACGGGTATGTTTCCAGCATGGAGCGATCGCTCAGCCCCGTCAATTGCCGAGGGTGACCGTGTCGTTTTAAGAACCTGTGTGGATCGCCTCAGTTCGTTTAGGATCAAAAGGCTGACAAATCATTTGAGGTGGGCGAAAGGCATGACGGGGACTCCAGATGTCCTAATTGTGGGGGGCGGTGTGATGGGGCTGGCGATCGCCCTCAAGTTGCGACAAGCCTCACTGTCAGTGACGGTACTCAGCCGCGACTTTGCTGAAGCGGCGAGTCATGTGGCGGCGGGCATGTTGGCCCCCGGTGCTGAAGAACTGCCTCCCGGCCCGCTGTTAGACTTGTGTCGCCAGAGCCTGCAGCGCTATCCCGACTGGGTGCAAAAGCTAGAATCCCTGACGGGGCAAGATGTGGGCTACTGGCCCAACGGCATTCTCGCGCCTCGGATGCAGCGACCAGGTGATGTGAGCGATCGCCCTCATGTGCAGGGACGCTGGATTGAGGCCGCGCACTTAGCCAGTTATCAAACCGGGCTGAATGCGGATATTGCTGGGGCCTGGTGGTATCCCGAAGAAGGGCAGGTTGATCCGCGCGCCCTCTCCCAAGCGTTATTGACCGCTGCCCGTGATGCTGGTGTCGACATTCGCGCAGGGGTGACCGTTCACGGCTTGGTGCAGCAAGGTGGTCAAGTGCAGCAGGTGCAAACCAACGCTGGCAGCTTTCGCGCTGAACACTACGTGTTAGCCACCGGCGCTTGGGCGAATGACCTCTTGCCCATTCCGGTGACGCCGATTAAAGGGCAAATGGCGGCGGTGCAAGTGCCGCCGAGTTTTTCGCACGTGCAGCCGCTGCAGCGCGTTCTCTTTGGCGAAGACAAAATTTACATCGTGCCTCGGCGTCAGGGCCGCATCGTCCTTGGGGCCACCAGTGAAACGGTCGGCTTTACTCCTGGTCTCACCGCTGCCGGGATGGCACATTTATTCCAAAAAGCGGTGGATTTATATCCGACCCTGCGGGACTTTCCCGTGCAGGAAACGTGGTGGGGCTTTCGCCCAGCGACGCCCGATGAAGCCCCTATACTCGGGCCGAGCACCTGCCAAAATTTGACCCTGGCCACGGGCCACCACCGCAACGGCATTTTGCTGATGCCAATCACGGCAGAAATTATGTCAGACTACATTCTGGGTCGTGAATCACCGTTGCTGCCCCCCTTCACCTGGCAGCGGTTTGAACGTTCCACGCCCGCTCTGCCGATTCCTTTACCCACCCCCAAGATGACTTTAGCCAGCCCCATCGTTCCCCAGAGCTTGCCTCAAGCCTCTTCAGACGCCCCCTTAGAAATTGCCGGTCGCCAATTTAACTCCCGCTTAATGACCGGGACGGGCAAGTACGACGATTTTGAAACGATGCGTCAGGCGATCGCCGCGAGCGGTAGCGAAATCGTCACCGTTGCCGTGCGCCGGGTGCAAACCAACGCTCCTGGTCATGAAGGGTTAGCCGAAGCGTTGGACTGGTCACGCATTTGGATGCTGCCTAACACAGCTGGCTGCAAAACCGCTGAAGAAGCCGTGCGCGTCGCCCGATTAGGTCGAGAAATGGCCAAACTCCTCGGCCAGGAAGACAACAATTTTGTCAAGCTCGAAGTCATTCCCGATGCGAAATATCTGCTGCCCGACCCCATTGGCACCCTAGAAGCAGCGGAACAACTGGCGAAAGAAGGCTTTGCCGTATTGCCCTACATCAACGCCGATCCTCTGCTGGCCAAGCGGTTAGAAGAAGTCGGTTGCGTCACCGTAATGCCCCTCGGTTCCCCCATTGGGTCGGGACAGGGTATTCGCAATACCGCCAACATCCAGATCATTATTGAGAATGCCAACATTCCCGTCGTGGTAGATGCGGGCATTGGCACCCCGAGCGAAGCCGCGACTGCCATGGAAATGGGCGCGGATGCGTTGCTGATCAATACCGCGATCGCGAAAGCTCAAAATCCCGTACTGATGGGGCAGGCCATGGGCTTGGCAGCGATCGCCGGGCGAATGGCCTATCACTCCGGTCGCATCCCGGTGAAAAGCAACGCTAGCGCCAGTTCTCCCCTTTCCGGTCGGATCACCGAGTAACGCGACATAAATCGGCAAAGGAATGGGAGGGCCTCGGTGACCTTTGCAAAAATTCTGATTGCGGTGGAACGGCCACCCTTGGCATTTAAGGTGGCTGAAACAGGCTTTGCTTTAGCCAAGGCATTGCAAGCCCAAGTGGTTTTGGTACACGTCAATGCCCCGGCGTTGCTGTACGGCACTGACTCTGTCGTGCCCGTTGAACAGATTGAAAATCACATGATGGCAGCGGCTGATCAGCTGCTCGCAGACTTGAGCAACCGCTACGGCACTGATCTGTCACCCTTAACGCTAGTGCTAGAAGGCAACACTGAACAGAAGATTTTGGAATCTGTCAACGATATCAAACCCGATTTATTGGTCATCGGCACCCATGGCAAAAGGCTTTGGCGAGATATGCTGCTAGGTAGCATTTCAGAAACTATTATTCGCCATTCTGCCTGTCCAGTGATGTTGATTCGAGAGACCAATATTCAGTGAGTTTTCATCACTTTTACGATAATTGCCGGGTGCCATACCAGTGGCGTCTCGAAAGTGCTTGCTGAAATAACTTTAGCTGTTGAACTCATACCGCAGAGTAATTTTGGCGCTGCCCCTTCTCCTCTTCAACAACAGTTCAGCCTGCTGGATACGCTGTTGCACCTGGCCAAGCAAGCTCGGTCTTGCGTATGAGCTGGTAGGCAAATGACGGATAATGTCCTTGTCAAAGACGGATAATGTCCTTGTCAAAAGTATTATCCGCCAACAATGATGGATAACACCCTATCTTCCCGGAACTAACTATCAGCTCTGCTGTCTAACACCCCAAAATCATAGATTTAGAGAGTGAAATTACGGCATGAATCCTGTAGAGCCAGGTCTTATCCGTCAGATCTGCTATGTAACTTCAGACAAGTAGGGCATTATTCAACAGAGCTGACGTTGAATATGTAGTTAGGTAGCGATCGGTGTTCGATACAGTACTCTGATGAGCAGTCTACGCGCGCGTTTTGTAGCTCAGTTAATTCGCGTCCTGATCCGACGTCGCGACTGGGGCCCACCAGAAGCTTTAGCACGTCGGGCCCGACGGTGGCTTGGGGCCTCGCCCGTGCACCAGTGGTTAAGTTCGTTTGGCATCACCGTCACGCCGACCGAGAGCGATCATCCCCCGGGTCAGTGGATTGTCCCGCGTGCACCAACGAGTCGAACCATCCTCTACCTGCACGGCGGTGGCTACGTGTCTTGTTCGCCCTCGACTCACCGGCCGGTTACAGCGGCCCTAGCTCGGCTCATACCCGCTAGAGTCTTCGCGCCCGTGTATCGGCTGGCGCCTGAGTTTCCATACCCGGCCGCGCTCGACGATGCCGAAGCAGCGTATCAATGGCTCATCAACAGTGGCGTCCCTCATCAGGAGATCGCGTTTGCCGGTGACTCCGCCGGTGGCGGACTAGCCCTAGCGCTCCTACTTCGGGCTCAGGACCGAGGTTTGCCACTACCGGCTTGTGCCGTGCTCTTCTCCCCTTGGACGGATCTGACAGTGAGCGGGGCCTCGGCTCGCGATAATGACGGGAAGTGCGCGTTGTGCCGACCGGAGAGCCTGTCTCAGTTCGCCCGTTGCTATGCTCGACCAGACGAATGGCACGACGCGGGAGCATCGCCGCTGTTTGGTCGGCTAGATGGGCTGCCGCCGCTCCATATCCAAGTCGGCGACACCGAGCTGCTGCTTGATGACGCAAAGCGCGTGCACGATAAGGTTCAATCTTGCGGTGGAGAGAGCGAGCTGCTCGTCTACGCTGGCGTCTTCCACGGCTGGCAGATACTCGATGGCGTTGTGCCGGAGGCTCGAACTTCGCTACAGCAGGCCGCCGATTTCATCGCCACTCAAGTTGACCGGCCCGCCACCTAACCAGGCATTGAAGCTGGTGACTAACCTGCGTGGCTTAAGGCCAAGTCGTTAGGCAGCTATTATCGGCTTTAACTTAGACGATTGCTGCCCAACCAAGAATAGACGATACTGTTGAGCTTGGTTTTTTCTTGAATCCTGTTTGTCCCATTTTCCTCGAAGATTCAGTGTTCCATCGTTG
Source organism: Cyanobacteria bacterium P01_F01_bin.56 (assembly GCA_039185935.1). Taxonomy (GTDB): domain Bacteria; phylum Cyanobacteriota; class Cyanobacteriia; order Phormidesmidales; family Phormidesmidaceae; genus Halomicronema. Next base: position 11,021 of record JBCDAJ010000158.1, read on the forward strand.
AAGGCGTAAATCATCTCACTCTACGAGTGGATAGTGGCAGAACTGAGACCCATTGGAGCCAGCAGCAAAGACTATTCACTCTCAGGAAGGGCAACCACCTGAAAATCCTTAGATCAGCGCTCCTCAGGAGGTGAGCTTGTGTTATCAGGGAAGCCTGTCTCGATGGGGCCATCAAATATAACGTAGGCGATGCACCGCTCTGTTAGGCAATTGGCGGCATGAATCAGATCAGCTGGTTGATACACATATGAGCCAGGAAGAAGGATAGGTGCACTGTCTTCGTTGCCATCCGCATCCCAATGTTTCAACGCACCTTCAATCAGCCAGAGGCGATAGTCATGGGTGTGGAAGTGCAGGTTGCCACTTCCCGTGTAGTTGCGACCGTAACGGAACAGAGTCTGGGATGGCCCAGTGAGGGGATCGCCCTCTAGCACGTGGAGGTTTGGGCCATCAGGTCTCGTTTCATAAAGCGGTCGGAACTCCCGATCAAGGGCATCGTTTAACGGTATCACCGTCATCGGCGCGATGTTCTCCTGAACGACATATTCCGTGCCCGACTGAGTTAAGACTGTTGATCGTGCGGCTCCTATTGAGGGCAGTAAAAGCAACAAGCAAGCAATGAAAAGAAGTGCCAAAATGCGTTTTTTCATAACAGTCTTCTCCTATCAACTAGATGATGTTTTGGATCATTAGGTAGACAAAATTCCACCCGTTGCTATTACAGGGTCATTAGGCAGAAATATCTATCCACAATCTGCTGTTTGGAGCGATTGAGCAGCATCTTTCTCTCTAACAAATTTTCGGCAGCTATCATCGGCTTTGACTTGGGCTATTGCTGTCCAACCAAGAATTGACAACCTTGTCGATCGTGGTTTTTCCTCGAATCCTGTTTGTCCCATTTTTCTCGAAGACCAACGTGCCATCGTTAAAGGCGCGGATCATCTCACTGTATGAATGGATAGTGGCAGAACTGAACCCCATGGGTGCCAGCGCCGAAGACCATTCACTCTCAGGCAGGGCAACCGCTTGAACATCCTGCTCTAGGGCTTTGCTAAAACTGGCAGCAACGTCATTTGGACTAACAGGGTGGGGACCGTGAAGTTCCCAGACCTGTGTGCCTTGCCACTCCTGCATCAGCATGTCCGCGCACGTCTGACCAATATCGATCGCGGCGACCATTGGCATCGCCCGATCAACCGGCGCATATAAAGAGGACAATTTCCCAGTTTGTTGAGCGATGGACAAAAGCGGTCGCCAGTTTTCCATAAACCCTGCCGCCCGTACGAAGCCAATCGCGACCTCAGTGGACAAATTTTTGAGCTTCTCTTCCATCTTGTAGGCGGTCAGAATGTTGCCAGTTCCTCGGGGAAGGTGCCCTCCAATCGAGGATAGAGCCACAATTTTCGGCAAGTGCGATCGTTGCGCCGCTTCAAAAATGGCTGCAACCACTTGTTCAGCCTGCGCAAGCAGATTATCTGAGGTATAGGCAGGCGGATTCAACACATACGCGCCTGCTACGCCCTTAAAAGCCCGAGCCAAGGCATCCACATCGGTAATATCTTCGACAATTGCAACCTCAGCACCTTGTGCTTTCCAAGCAGCACCTTTACTTTCATTCCGCACCGCAACCCGCACCGTTGCCTGCCCTATCAGCGCCTTTGCCGTAGCTGTGCCGGTCTGCCCTGTTGCTCCCAAAACAACATATTTGGCCATAGTCATTGTCCTAAGTGATGAGTCTGACTAGAGTCACAGTAGTGCTAGAAACAAGACTGATAAATACATAGATCTCGGAGTTTATTGCCTAATCCTCCAAGTTGGAATTTTATGGAACCTCTACAATGCTGAATGAAAGACGATTGAATGAACTGATATGACCGAGCAAGTCATCAGCCCAGTCATCCACCAAGCTACGGTCGCGAATCAGTGCCAAGAGTTAGCGTCACTGCTAACTCAGCATACGGATAGTAAAGGAGACGGATTTCATCAGACTGCGATCGACCAGATGGTATTGCAGCGAGCATCCTCGGTGCCTACGGCAATACATAGTGTCTGTAACCCTTTCTTTGCCGTTCTAGTTCAAGGTAAAAAGAAAGTATTGTTGGGAGAGGAAGTCTATGCTTGCGGTGTGGCTCAATATCTTGTCGCTTCAGTTGATTTGCCGCTGGGCTCATTTGTTGTAGAAGCAACTTCTGAAAAGCCTTATTTGGGGCTTAAAGTGAATATAGATCCGACTCAACTCTGTGATCTGGCGATTCAAACGAGTTCGATTAAGCGCCAACAAGAGAATGCCGTCAGAGGTTTCTTTGTCAGCACGATTGACCAACCGTTGCTCGATTGCACGCTCAGACTGACAAAGCTTTTAGATACACCGCAGGATATTGTAATCCTGGCTCCGCTAATGATCCGCGAGCTCTACTATCGCCTTTTAATGAGTGATCAAGGTGCAGCGGTTCGCCAAATTGCCACCTCTAGTAGCAACATGCAGCGGATTGCTGAGGTCATTGAACATCTCAAGGCTGATTTAGCACGACCGATGCAGGTCGAGAATCTCGCAAAGCGAGCGGAGATGTCTGCGTCCTCTTTCCATCATCATTTCAAAGCCGTGACATCCATGAGTCCGCTGCAATATCAAAAGCAATTAAGACTCCTCGAAGCCCGTCGTCTGATGCTTGCCGAAAACTCTAGCGCGTCCAATGCTGCCTATCAGGTGGGGTATGAAAGTCCTTCGCAATTTAGTCGCGAATATTCTCGAATGTTTGGTGCGCCGCCGATTCGGGATATTGAACGTCTACGGACAGCCTGACCATAAACTGTACATTGATTGATTAGATTAAAGTTGGCTCGAATGCGATCGCCGCCGAACCATTCAAATGCAACGGACGGTTGAAAGGCGCTAGTTTTAGGCTGAAGTTTGCCTGTCACCGCTAATTTGAGTGTTAGCGGTGACAGATGGTGGTTAATGTTTAGTAAGATTCAAGAATTCCAAGCAGCGCACTGACAAATAATTTGTTGTTTGAAACTCACTCTGGCTTCTGAATCATTCGCTCCACTGACAATGTTTCGCCCTAGAGTCAATATTCAACAACCGCACATAGTCGCTGGAGTGATCCGTTAAAAAATGCTTCACCTGGGTTAGAAGGTCGTGAACCAGGGAAGTGTGGGAAATCCTGTGACAATCGCCCAAGCCCCTTTGTTTAAGGGATTTGAGACCACAGAATAGACAGGCTAAAAACCTTGATAAATATAGATCGATAAATATAGATCCCACACTTCTCTAACGCACAACCGGAGATTTTTCACTGGTGGCTCGAAGGAGACTGGCAACCGTCCCATAAGCGCGGTGACTCACTCGCGAAACACCGCGTAGACTGCTGCCTTCGGCATGCGTCTGGAGGATGATTTCGACCTCCTCAACGGTGACCTGCCGTC
>JBCDAJ010000159.1:0-14281 GCA_039185935.1 Cyanobacteria bacterium P01_F01_bin.56
CAGTCAAGCTCACCTCAAGGCCAAAATTCTCGACTTCATCGCCTACTTCAATCGCACCATGGCTAAGCCCTTCAAATGGAACTACACGGGCAAGCCTTTGACTTCATAATCGCTATGCTCATTTATGCCATCGAGTACTAGAAGCCGCAAGGAGCAAAACAAGAGTTTTTGTTGTTATGTCCATACAATTTCCTCAAATCATTTCAGTTAGCCCTTGATAGTAATCTAAGAGCTCCGGGTCATTTCCCCCTCTCTCGATATAGTCTTGTACAATGGCTTCGTAATCAGCTCTGGCAGATTCCCTATCACCAATGAAAAGATGAATTGCAGCTCTTTCCATGTAGTAATGATAGTTAGTGGGGTCAGCCTCAATTGCTCGGGTTAAGCTATCAATTGCTTCCTCTGGCGTCCCCGTAACCATTTGGCTAAGGGCAAGCTGATAATAGTCCTCAGCAGATAACTGAGGAACTGAGTCATCACCAGGATTTTCTCCATCTCCACAGATGTTATTCAAATTCATGACTTCGCCCCCTTCGGATTCCATGTAGCAGATTGGAGTTGCTAATGCTAAGCCTCCAATAGCCGTTGAAAAAACTGCACAAGTTAGTAAAGCGATTCGCCGCATGACATCAACTCCATTAAGCAAGTACTTGCTCTCCCTAAATTCCCGTGAGAGCAAGCCTAGTCGAATGCAAAATCAGCAGGAGTCTTAAGCTTTCACCTATTCAACACCAAGCAAGTAGGGCGAGCATTGCCCACCATTCCCACGCAAAAGCTCAACTCCTTATTCTCCAGCGTATTTACCCACCTTAGAAAACGGTTCTAAATTAATTGCCTGGCCGACACATTGGCCGACCTAATCGCTACATTAATCGCCCTCCCTGATTTATGTAGCAAATTTGTTGGCGATCGCACCCAGGCTGCCCTTCTAGCCAGCACGTTTTGGTAAGCCGTCGGTTACGTTAACAAGTCAGCCCCCGTTTATCAGCGATCGGCCAACCTCCTGCAGTCATCGCCTAAGGTTGCGGCACATCAGCGCGAAATCTGTCAGGGGTTAGCGCTGAAACCAGGCTGTTAGGGCAACCGCCAGCCCATCAGCAGCATCATCAGGTTTCGGAATTTTGCCCAGTGCTAACTCTCGCATCACCGACTCCTGAACCATCGTTTTGTCTGCGTTGCCGTAACCCGTGAGGGCCTGTTTAATTTGAGCTGGGGTAAATTCGATCAGTGATAGCTGATGCTGAGCGAGCACTAGCATCACGACACCACGGGCCTGGGCCACCAAAATAGTGTTGCCCATGCGATAAAAAAACAGCTTTTCTAACGCCACCAGATCAGGCTGAAACTGCTGAATCAAGTTGTGCAAGTCGTTGTACAGGGTGCAAAGGCGATCGCCCACAGGGGTATTGGCAGGGGTTTCAATAATGCCGAAATCCACCACCTCTGCCCCGGCGGCGGTGGTCGCAGTCTCCAGCCCATCAATAATGCCAAAGCCTAGAATGGCTAGCCCTGGATCAAGTCCCAGGATGCGCTGGGTCACTACCGCACACCTACAGGCTGACGACCGTTAGTCGCTGCATCCTCATCCCCTAGCGCTACGCCAAAGACCTGGCTAAAGACCTTTTCAACCTTGTAGCCAGAGTCTATCGACTCTAGCGGGTCTTTGCGCAGACGGTGCCGCAAAGACATCACAATGACCTGGCGAATATCGTCTAGGGTCACCTCAGTGCGCCCCTCATAAGCCGCTAAAGCCTTAGCGGCGCGGTTGGTCACGATGTCGCCACGGAGACCATCGACATTGAGCTCGGCACAGACTTGGGAGATCTTAATCCGGAAATCGTAGTCAATGCTGACTTCAGGGAGCTTTGCTTGGGCATCCGTGAGCCGCTTTTGAAGGGCAGTTTGGGGCTCTGAAAATTTCTCTAAATACGTTTGAGGGTTTTGATCAAAGTCGGAGCGCTGTTCGACAATTTGCACGCGCAATTCTGGATCGCGAACCGTCCGAATTTCGGCATGCATCCCAAATCGGTCCAGCAGTTGAGGGCGCAGCTCACCTTCCTCCGGGTTACCGGAACCGACCAGCACAAACTGCGCCGGGTGACGGATGGAGATGCCCTCACGTTCTACCGTGTTCCACCCAGAAGCGGCAGAATCTAGCAGTACGTCAACCAAGTGATCGTCTAGCAGGTTGACCTCATCAACATATAGAATGCCGCGATTGGCTTTGGCCAGCAGGCCCGGCTCAAAAGCCTTGACTCCTTCGGATAAGGCTTTTTCAATATCAATGGTGCCGCAAACCCGATCTTCAGTAGCGCCCAAGGGAAGGTCAATCATCGGCACTTTTTTGGCCGCCGTGGGCAAAGTGCTGGTGCCCCGCTCACGCTGGATGTCAGGGTCTTGGGGTGACCGGCTAAAGGGATCGTCCGCCACAATTTCAATCTCTGGCAGAAGGTCGGCTAAAGCCCGGATAGTGGTCGATTTGCCGGTGCCGCGATCGCCCATAATCATGACCCCACCAATGCGAGGGTCAATGACATTCAAAATCAAGGCCAGTTTCATGCCTTCTTGGCCAATTACAGCGGTAAACGGGAAAACAATGCGGCGAGGAGTAGTCGAACGTTCAGCAGTCACAGGCAAACAACTCTCTTACAAATTCTTTAGACAGGCTTCTAAAACTTAATCTTTATTGTGCCATAGGGGTTTGCGCCTTCAAACTCTGGTCCGGCAAGTAACTGCCAGCAAGTCAATCCCTCGTGGAAACCGCCTTGACCCCGGACACCATCCAATTAGGTCTAGGCCATGGGGGCTGTTTAGACAAGTTCAAGCCCAAGTCTTTCGAAGTAATTAAAGATGTCTTTAAAATCTCGGCATTCTCTGACATAAAGCAGCAACTTATTCAGATTACCGTAGTCACAAACAGACAATTTTTCGTGTGCGTTACGTATCTAAAAGCCTTGCCAGGCAGGCAGTGTCGGGTTTAGTCAAGGGCTTCTTGATCATCAGTCTGACGCCACTAATTCAGAATTGAATACATGTGAGATGGACTACTAAGGTTCAAGTTTGAATCGGCTATGATTGCAGCAATATATTTCAAAATCTCTCGTCGAAGCCGTTATTTCATGAGTTGATGAGTGAGATATAGGTCTGATTTAGGTTTGTTTGGAGAGTATTGTGACTATCTATATCGGTAATTTGTCGTTTCAAGCGGGAGAGGATGATCTACGCGAGGTGTTTGCCGAGTACGGTGAAGTCAAGCGGATTAGCTTGCCCACCGATCGAGAAACGGGCCGCAAGCGGGGATTCGCCTTTGTCGAAATGGCCGATGAAGCCAATGAAGATAAGGCGATTTCAGAGCTAGATGGAGCTGAATGGTTGGGGCGTGAGTTGCGCGTCAATAAGGCTCGCCCTCGCAATGAAGGCGGTGGCGGCGGTAGTCGTCGAGACAATGGCGATCGCCTCAAGAGTAATCCCCTCTAGTCTTGGCGTCGGCAAGCCATCAGCATTAAACAATTGACGAGAATCCAGATGCGTTGTGGATTCCCTCTGTCGATTGCCCCAGACGTGGATAACTGTGAATACCGGTGACTCGGTGGTTGGGCCAAACTTGGTCAATGGCGTTTTGACTGTTAATTCTTCTCTAAATGACCCGTTCGCTAATCGTCTCGCCCAGCGGCAATGGTCATGACATGCACTCTGGTTTAAGGGCTGATACGGAGCAAATCAGGGCAATTATGGGCTTGCTGAACCGGATGTTCGCTGCCACCTTAGCTCTCTTCTTCCAAAACGGCTGTCGGTTGTATCGTGATCTGCAATCAGGTCAGGACAGTGGTGTGGCGAAGGGCAAAAGGCAAAAGGAAGAAGGTAAAAGGCGAAGGGCAAAGGGCGAAGGGCGAAGGGTAAAAGGCAAAAGGCGAAGGGCAAAAGGCAGAAGGTAAAAGGCAAGTCTTGCCAAACCAAGGCTCCAGCGATCTACTCTACTCAAACCTAACTGCGACTGGCTATAGGTCGCTGTAATCTTTATCTGACAGACTTTTTAATTCCGAACTCCGTAGGGCTCTGTCCTTCTCGAAGGGTATTCTGCATTCCGAATTCTGCTATACCCTGCGACCCATTCGCCCTGCCACAGTCTTGTCTGGGTCCTATATTCTCCAGCTAATCCCTGAGCGCAGTAGAGGCCCCCCCATTAGCCAGCCGTTAACGCAGGCCATCCTCATGGGATGCCCAAAGGGGCTGAAAACATCCGTTACATTTTGGGCTCGCGACTCAGCGATCGCGCCATCATCCGCCCCTAAACTGAAGAGGGTGATTTAAGGAATTAACTGCTATGGGCGTCACGTCAACGGGCGAGCCTTTCATCAAGCTGGATCAATTTTTGAAATGGCAACAGGTGGTGCAATCTGGCGGGCAAGCCAAACAACTGATTCAAAATGGCGATGTGGAAGTCAACGGCGAGATGGAGTTACGCCGGGGGCGCAAACTATTTGCTGGCGATGTGGTCGCCGTCGATGATCTGGTCTTTGAAGTGCAGATGGCGACAACGGCTGATACTGAGGAGTAATGGTGCGCTGGGGCGTTGCCAAAACCGCAACACCACTCTCAAAGGATTTTCCCTCTGGCACTGTAGGAACAGATGTTAGTAGAAGTGTGAATCGTGAGGAAAGTATTTTCAACCGCTTGCTTGAGTTGGGCATTATTCACCGGTATGGGGGCGATGGGGCCACTGATGATATCGCCAGCGATCGCCCAAGAACCGTCCCAGCGAGTATTAACCGTCACCGGGCAAGGCCAGGAATCCGTTCAGACGACGATCGCCCAGGTCAATTTGGGGGTCGAAGTCGAAGCCGAAACCGCCGCAGCGGCTCAGACTGCAGCGGCGCAGCGATCAACGGCGGTGGTTGAATTGCTAAGCGATCGCGATGTTGATCAGCTGCAAACCACCGGAATTCGATTGAATCCGCAATATCGTACCCTGAACAATCAACGGACTTTGACCGGATATATCGCCACCAACACAGTCAGTTTCGAAGTTCCTATTGACCAGGTAGGTGCCCTGTTGGATGACGCAGTAGCGGTCGGTGCCACCCGCATCCAAGGCGTCAGCTTTCGAGCCGGTGATGCGGCGATCGCAGCGGCCCGTGATGACGCCTTGAGAAATGCTGTCACCGACGCTCAACGGCAAGCTCAGACGGTTCTTGGGGCCCTCAATTTTCAATCCGAAGAAATTATCGGCATTCAGATCAACGGGGCAGTGCCGCCGATGCCCCTGCCCGAGGCTCGATTGGTGCAATTCGCAGATGCGGCCCCCATCTCTACCCCGGTGATGGGTGGCGAACAAACTGTGAACGCGACGGTCACCCTGCAAATCCGCTATTGACGTCGCGATGCATCGCTGGGGTGAACTCAGCCCCCAGCTAGCAATCCTTGAAAGCAGGTTTTATAATCGCTGTCTGGATTCAGGCCATTGAGCAGGTGTTATGGTTCACCCCCGGTTGCAGCACATTCGCATTATTTTGGTGGAACCAGCCGGAGCCCTAAACGTGGGCGCCGCTGCTCGCGTCATGGCCAATATGGGCTTGTCACAATTGGTCTTGGTCAATCCTCACTGTGATGCTCATGGGGAAGAGGCCTGCCGGATGGCAGTACATGCCGGGGAAATTTTGGCCCAGGCAGCGACTGTACAAACCCTGCCCGAAGCGTTGACTAACTGCACGCGCGCGATCGCGACCACGGCCCGCGATCGCGCCCTCAACACCGAGATGGAATTGCCCGAAGCCGCCCTACCTTGGCTATTGCCTCCTGAGAGCGGTGACGCCCCAACCCCAGCCGCCATGATCTTTGGCCCCGAAGATCGCGGGTTAAGTAATGCCGAGCTGAACTATGCTCAACGGTTTGTGCGCATTCCCAGTGATGCCAGTTACACCTCTCTGAATTTGGCTCAGGCGATCGCGGTGTGCTGCTATGAATTGGCCCGAGCCGTTGCGCCTCGTCAAGCCCCCATAGCCCAGTCCATCCCGCCCAAAATTGTTGACGCGATCGCCCCTTTAGAACAGTTAGAAGGTTTTCATCAACATTTAGAAACCGTTTTATTAAAGATCGGCTATCTTTATCCCCACACGGCAGCAAGCCGCATGGAAAAGTTACGGCGTTTCTTTATCCGAGCTGCGCCGACTTCTCAAGAGTTGGCTATGCTTAGGGGGATTTTGCGGCAGACCGAGTGGGCATTGACCCAGGTCGATCATGCACCTTCCTCAATTCCTGGCATCAATTCGCCAGACTCGCCGCCGGGCTAGGGCTGTCATCAAGCAGAGCTAGACTCTTTGCTCAGGGTTGATGACAGCCCTAGCCCATAAAGTTGACGCGGGCGCGCTCATGCGTGTCCCAGCAGGTTTCTAGCATTCATTAATGACGCGCCCTAGGGTAATCCAATCAAGCATCATGGCAGACAACAACTATCCGGCAAATAATGGTCAGTCTCCCTTTCGGCGCTATGAACCCCCAGTTCCCTCAGGTGCCCAAAACGGTCAAGTTGCGCCTCTAACACCGCCACCCCTCACTGCTCCCGGTGGGGGCACCGCCACCACATCACGCAGTGCTCGACGGCGTCAGCGCAATGCTCGTAATCGCTGGCGGCAATGGATTCAACCGACAAGGGCCAAATCAGCTTCGCCATCGTCGCGCCCCAGCCCTGAAACCCGGTCATCAAGATCGAGTGCCGCCCCGATGCGGTCTGATCCGTCGGCTCGTATTCAAACGCCGCTGCCATCAACGCCACTGCCAGCGCCGCAGTCAATCGCTGCCCGGTCAAACCAGACTCATCCGCCGACTTCATCTCCGGCAGATGCCACCACGATCGCCCCTCGCCCTCCAGGAACGGCGGCCATGCATCAATCCGTCGGAGCCCCGCGATCGCGTCGGGGTACCCCTCAGCCGGCCCGAAATAAAGTTACCCCGCTGCAGCGGTCATCGTCGGGGTCGAGTGATCGAGCCACCCCAGAAGGGCTCAAAACGCGTCGGCCTCAACCACGTCGGCCGCGCCGCAAAACTCCGCAGCCGGTGCTATACGGTATTCGCCTGCTGATTTTGGGCACCGGGATTGCCGCCATCGTGGGGACTGTGTTGTCTTCGTTGAATTCTGGCGACCAGACGGCCCGCACAGAGCCGAGCAGTGCCCCCCCGACAGAAACGGCAACTAGCGCTAGCAATGGTTTAGAGGCCCTCAGTCAACCCTTACCCTTGGCCAACGAATTAGTGTCGATAGAAACTGATTTGGTGGCCCTAGAGACGATGACACCAGGGCTGACACAATCCGTCTTTTTCTACGACTTGGATACCGGCAACTATATCGAGCTCAACGGCGCGGAACCCATCGCTGCCGCAAGCACGGTCAAGGTGCCGATTTTGGTCGCTTTTTTACAAGCGGTCGATGCCGGTACAGTGCGGTTAGATGAAGCGGTCACCCTGCGGGAAGATTTGATGGCCGGGGGATCAGGTGAGTTTCAAACCCAAGAAGTTGGCAGCCAGTTCACGGCTTTAGAAGCCGCCACTGCCATGATTGTGCATAGCGACAATACTGCGACGAACATGGTAATTGAGCTGCTCGGTGGCCTTGAGGTGCTTAATCAACAGTTTAATGATTGGGGTTTGTCGGCCACGACCCTTCGTAACTCGTTGCCAGATTTAGACGGCACCAATACGACTAGTGCGGCTGATCTCGTCAGGGTAATGACATTAGTCGATCAGGGGGATTTGTTGAGTCGGCGATCGCGCGATCGCTTGTTGAGCATTATGCAGCGCACCGATAATCGCACTTTGATTCCCGATGGGTTAGCCGATGACTCAGCCCTGACCTACAACAAAACTGGTGATATCGGGACTTTACTGGGGGATGTCGCCCTGATAGATACGATGAACGGCAACCGATATCTCTTAAGTGTCTTAGTCGATCGCCCCTTCAATGATGGTCGAGCCAGCGAATTAGTCCGTCGAGTGGCTAGCCGCATCCACGAAGAAATGAGCCAGCCGGTGAGCCCCGTCGGCAGTGGTTTTCCGGCAGAATCCAGCAATGACAGCACGTCAGAATCCGGGAGCACCGATGCCGGTTCAGCGCCACCCACCCCAGAAAGCAATCCTTCTGTAGAGCCAGAACCCTATGTAGAGCCCGGAGTACCGCTTTCTAACCCCGAACTGCCACCGGGTTAAGCAGGTGAAGCGCATCCTCGATTTGTCGTTCCATACAACGCATTTAGGGCGAGCATCTGGCCCGCGAGTAGGACTAACGCTAGCGGGTGGATGACTCATCTGGCCAGTTCGTGTCTTCATCGTCAGGCCAATTGGTATCGTTTCTCGCTGCTGAGGCGGAATGGGTTGGCTCTTCAGGGATGTTAGTCATCGTCAAATCATCCCCTTGCTGCGGCCAATTCGTCTCTGTATCTGGCCAATTTGTCTCCGTGATAGGGGCCTCGGGCTTTTCCCTACTAGCGGGTGCAGGCCCCGGTTCTGCTCGATTGATTTCAGCCGTCGGGAATTCATCACCCATATCAACCCAGTTGGCATCGTCATCTGTAGTGGCTTGACTCGGGGGCGGTTGACTAGTGGGTGGTGACGTCGGGGAGGCAACTCGAGGCCGTGGAATCGACGGCGGCCGTGGAGGAATCTCAATCACGGGTCGTTGTGATTTGGTGGATGCCCGCTTTTTGGGGGTAGATGAGGTTGGTCGTGACCTGGTGCCGTCATTAGCCGCTGTCTCTCTAGGGATAGAAGGAGGCCGTGGGGGAATCTCAATGACTTGCCGTTGTGATTTGGGTTGACGCCGTTTACTAACTGCCGCGCTCAACCAACCGAAGGCCCCGGCAACCGGTTGAGGCTTAGAAAGAGGCGACTGACGCTGATTGGATACGGGCTGAGACGCGGTCCGCGGCGGGACGGCGGTCGGTGATTTTGAGGGCGTTTGCGGGGGCGCAGTTACCGTCTCTTGAGACTCCCGCGCTGGTGGCTGCAAGGGGGGCTCTAAGAGCTGGGCTGTCACAGCAGAAAGCTCATCTGCGGAGTCGGCTCCGGCCGGTGGGGCAGGTTCAATCTGTTCATCGGCAGTGGTCACAGACACCGCTACATTCGCGCTCTTAACAGTCGTTGTATCAGTTGTTCCAGAGTCTATCGTCTCCGGGACTGCTGTCTCGGCATCCAGGTCGCTGGCAGATGCAATTTCGGATGTTTCTCGATTGAGTTGTGGACGACTAGCCACAGTTGCAAATTCAGAGGGCACGGCCTGACCATCCCCTGTGGCGGTTTCAAACTCATAAGCGGGCGATCGCTTGAGTGGGGGTACCTCAGCCGCCGCTTCAACAGTTGATGACTGAGTAGCGCGATCGCGCCAATTGGCCACCGCCCCACTGACTGTGTGCCATCCTGATTGCCAACGACGAGTCCAGTCATCTAGTCGGATATATCTCTGGATTTGCAGTTGGAGCCCCTGCAGCAATTTTTGGATATCTTCCCAAGAGACTGGGGTTTGCACGAGTTCTGGCGTCAATTCACGCCGCAATTCCAGGGTGTGCCAGCCCAACCCTCCCAGCAGGGCTACACTGACCAACTGACCTAGCAGCACCGCCCCCGTTAACCGTCCAGCACAAAACCACAGCACGACCGCATAAAACAGACCCAAGCCACTCCAAAAAAAATCCTGACGGCGGTGCATCTCGGGTACAAAAAAAGCCGCCATGTAAAAACTGAAGCTGCCAATAGCGACGGCGATGGCAAGAATGTAAGCCAGCATGGACGCGATCGTCTCCAATCAAATCCGGGATTCCGGGTGCCCTTTCAATTTACAGCGGTTTTCGAAAAGTCACCGCACTCAGACAGCAGAGTCTTGATGATCGCGGGAAAAGCCAGATTTAGTGAATATCTTCAACATCCCCAAAGTCTGGGGAATTGAGGGGGATTTTACGTGAGTCTTAATTCAAGCCGAGCAAACAACGCGTTAGGCAGACATTGCCACCCCAAAAGTCCCAATTACGCAATCCTTTTGCATCGCTGAATTGGGCGTAGGGGCAATCTATTGATCATGCGGCAGACAAGCGTTTGACTCAGCAATCAGCGTTTATAGGGCCAAACTTTTGACTATGTGGAGGCACAAAAAACGACCATCTGTGAGTTGAGAACTTGCCACTTGGTTCAGATTACTCGCATCAGTGGCAGACAGTTCTAAAAAGGTTGCTGATGGCCGCAAGACCGCATCAAATTGTTCAAGCAAGGACTAGGGCGTGTATCAATTAAAACCAGAAAGATTGCAGTGTAAGTATTATCACGCCCGCCCCAAAAATCCAGCTAGGGGCGAACACACTTTCCAAATTAGGACTTAATCATTAAATGATGACAGCCCCTGGCACGCTTAAAGTGCGTCATCATTTAACCCGAGAAATCTTTAGGAGTGAGCATTCCCCCGCTCGCATTCAATCAACCCAAGCCGGGGGCTATTGTCCTGTCACCATAAGGACTTACCCACTTAATAACCATGCCTAAACAACGTCCATGCGATCGCTGTCGTTACTGCGTAAATCATCTGGATCAACATAATGGCAACTCGCTTCGTCGATGCAGATTAAAGCCCAACCAGACTGCTCAATCTCAACCAACTCATAAGCAGCATCTTGGACAAAAAAGCCTTTGTGATTACGTGTCTCGGGCTTAACTTTCACAGTACGTGCAACCATTTGAATCTCGCTCCGTAATTTATTTGGCTAAATAAAACTCAAGCAAACCTTATCGGTTCATTGAGTAAACCTTATCATTCACTCCCGTAGGATGCCGTTAAGTTATTTGTCCAATCTTGCTGATCCCTAGTGGTTTCTTATGGCGGTTCTTCGCAATTCAGAAAGCATTGACAGCATTAGATTTGCCAGCCGTCAAAAAACCATCGCCAGCGGCCACAGGCGTAACGTTATTGCAATAAACATCGTTAAATTCAGTTACAGAGTGACTGACTGCTCAGGCCCGACACAGCTCGCCAAAATCGGCTCAAAAGGGCTTAGCTCTTATCCTTCAAACAGCCACTTCTGAACCCTTTGCAGGTTCTTCCAATCAGGCTTACGACTTAATCCTTCTTCAAGATTCTTCTGGACTTCTTCTTTCAGTTCAGAAGACAACATCATGACCTGAACCGCCTCATCAATATGGTCGCGAACTCCTTTTTTTTGAGTTTCTAACAGGGCTAGGGCCAGATTGACTCGGCCCTGGGGGTCTTGAGGGGTCAACTTGACCGCTTTTTGAGCAGACTTTAGCGCTGAGTTGGGTTTGTCTTCGAGTAGATAGAGCCAGGCTAAACAGGTCAAGGCAGCACTGCTCTTAGGAGCGCGATCGCACACTTCCTTAAAGACTGGTATCAGTTCACTGGCACTCTCACCGGCCTTATAGCGTTCGATACCTTGCTCAAACAGCGCTTCAGCACTTTCTGTCATGAATAGGAGTTCTCAAAATCACCGTCATAAAGCGTACAGCAGGTTCAGCCTCGAAGGAAGCCAAACCTGCTGTCAACTAAAAGATTTACGTGTGCTGCCCGTAGGCAACTGGTTTAAGTCCCAAACGACTTGCCGCAGCCACAGGTTTGGGCCGCATTGGGATTGGTGAACTGAAAACCCCCACCAATCAGGGCATTGCTGTAATCCAACATAAGGCCATAGAGATAGAGGAGACTTTTGCGATCGCACACGACCTGAAAGCCCTCGTAGTCATAAACCTCGTCATGCTCATTGATGTTGGTAGGGTCTTCAAAATCCATCGTGTAAGACATGCCAGAGCATCCCCCCTGGCGTACGCCTACTCTGAGGCAAAGTGCCTTGCCGCCCTGCTGTTCCTGGAGCATTTTTACGTGATGCAATGCACTTTCAGACATCAAAATGCCCTTTTCTTGGGGTGCCGTTTGTGTAGTCATAGGCTGGGAGTCTGCGTAAACGTTTAAGTCTGACTGATGGATGAGCCCAAAGAGAGTGAATCTGGGGCACCAATCTTTATCGTCCACATGTAGTTTAACTCAAGTCAATTCCAGACGACTCAAAAGGTAACCGTCTAGAAAACTTCCATTTGACCTTGAAAAATTTGGAGGTGAATGCTCAAGGTCACGGCCAAGCAGACCTTGCACCTACTCCGAAGCGGCTCATCATGCTTGCTAGGGGTTTCTTTAATTAGCAAGATTGAAGATTTCAATTCTGCTGCCTTACCAGAAATCTGCGGTCTGTTCAGCCGTAAGGGCCCTACTCCGTGATGGCAACGACGGCCACTCTCGCTGCCTCAATATCTTTGTGAGGGTTGTCTTATTTTGAGGATTCTAGTGTCGTTCTTGACTACTGGTTTAGGACTTACACAAAAGCCCCCTTAATCCTCCCAATCTGGAGGATGTTGCAGCCGATTTTCTAGTATTGGGGAGGCCGGGGCCAAAATCGGCTGCCACTGCGTCAGTCTTAAGCTATCCAGAGTGCTCTGGGCAAACTTCGGCTTGAAATATTACCTCGTCGGGTCTTCGCTAGCCACAACAATAGGCTGCTAATAATAAAGAGGACAATCTGGCGATCGTCCTCTCAGGAAATTCGTTTTGTGCAGTGCACTTAGGCCGTGCTTACAGCATCAACTTTACGAGGATTCCAGCGCGATCGCGATTCCTCAATATGCATGTTTTTCTCGTCTTTTTTGAGGTGCCGGGGGCTACTCTCAAATGACAGTGAAGACGGCAGCGGATCGGTGCTATAAGCTTCTTGAATGAAGCTAAATACCGTTTCATAGCTTGGCGAAAAGGGTTCGCTAGCTGCTGCTGGCTGTTGCTTTAGCGAGGCCGAAAACAGCCCCGTGCCGTCGTCAAAAAACCGCTCTGTGGTTGCCCCATATGCCTCATATGGATGAAACGACAAGTCCGTTGGCGCAATTGCAGCGACCCAAGAAGAGTAGATCCAATATTCACCATAGGTACCAAATTCATTAGCCGATCGCATCATTAGCTTAAGCCAATGCTCTGGGGAATCGTAATACGCTTGCACTCGTTGAGCCATGGCCTGCAAGTGCGACTGCTTAAACCACATGTGATGGGGAATAAACGTTCCCGCTGGGTCGGTGATCGGCTCCACGTTCAGCACCGAGCGGATCCAATTAGCCCAGGTATCGACGATCTTGGCATTCCCGGTCTGGTTACTCTGCAGTAAGGCAAAGGGATGCTTCACAGCCCCCTCCACCGCCTGAAAAATTGGCCAGGTAGCCACGGGCAGCAAGTCACTATCCCACACCAGGTACCATTCACTCAGATCAGGAATGCCCTCATAGGCACCCAACTTCAACAGCTGTTGGTAAAACCACCCCGGAGTGTAAAGCGATTCGCCCAAGTCGAGCTCAGCACAAATCGTTTCCTTAGAGAGACCGACCCGGTTAAAGAACGGCTCCTCTTCATGCACAATCATCGGTGCAGTCTGCCAACTTTTGGCCTGGGCGCGCAGCGACTCAGCCTCGGTCGTTGGGGTAATGATATGGATGGTGCGGGGCTGATAGTGCTTAGTCAGCCCCTCCATGACTGCCCGTGTGTTCCACCTGACCTTAAAGAGGGGAATCACAAAATCGAACGTTTCGGTAGGCATGGCCCTTATGCGATCGCCTCCTGCACCGAGGTCAAGATCTCAGCTTCGGCAGGGGTATGATGGGCCACCGTCGAAGGATCTTCTAAACCAACATCACTGCACAGAGGGTCAATGCCAACCCCCGCCCGCGGATACTCAGCACAAATTGCCTGGTACTCCGAAACGGCAATGATCAGGTCATCTTGGGTCATCTCATTGAGATAGCCACACTGGCCAATCGTACCTTTCGGTAGCGGGGCCACTAAGTTATTGCCGCGCTTTTGCACCATTTTTTCTTGCGCTTCCCACATGAGGTCACGATCCAACAGAATGTCGCTCCACAAGCTAAGACCAAAGGAACTGATCAAAGTCATGATGCGCTGGAAGTCTGCTGTGCTGAGCCACTCGTGGCGGTAGCTCAAATAAGCTCCAAAACCCATGCCGATCGCGACCGCGTGTCCATGCAGCAATCCTGCCGCAATTTCAAAGCCCGGAGACCAGGTGTGGCCATAGGCATGAGGGCGACACTGGTGCGTTTCGTACAGGTTGTCGTACTCAGCCTCAACATAGCTGCGCATGGCTGCACCCAAGATTTTTTGCGATAGGTCACAGATGGGGGCATCTGATGGGCAATCTAAAGTGCCAAAGCGAGTGGTAATGAGTTCTGGGCCAGCCTGCTCTAAATAGGCGAA
>JBCDAJ010000160.1:0-13535 GCA_039185935.1 Cyanobacteria bacterium P01_F01_bin.56
ACCAGCAGTTAGGCAATTGGTATGAGCTACAACGTTCTCTCTATCAAGACGTGGCTCGACAGTTCATCCGCCAAGCACCGCTGAGGGGGAGGTCCGCTTGAATTATGGGTTTGGTGATTTTGTCAATGCGTAAGTCCTGATTGATGTCAGAAACCTCTCGACTAATTAACTATTGCCGTTTTCAGAAGCCTCCTGAATATTCAAAACCGAATTTTGTATAAACTCTTTCTCTCAGTATTGTTGTTAGCAAAACCGAATTCAAATCTTACTGACCTTAGATCGCAATCTGCCAGCTTAGTTGACGTATTTAAAGCAAAATGGTGACGAAGCATCAGCGCGATCGCTTGACTATATTTTATAAAGTCTTAATGTTTATTGAGGCGATAATGCCTTGCTAGCTATGCTCATTTGCCTGAAATTAATATAAGTTGCTGAATCTAGAAGCCTTAAACTATGGGGAATGGTGATTTTGCTAATGAATTAAAGGTCTTTTCTGAAAGAGTAGCGGATAGCCTTTTCTCGGTAGGAGGGTGGGCTGATTGCACTTTTTGATTTGCTGCTCACAAAGGAGACGGATAGAACCAATACCACCTTCTACCCTCGGTAAAAGGTGGGATGACGTGTCAAAGAGCAGGATGACTAAGTCCTCAACAGGATTGAATTTGTTCAGGGTTGTCAATAGCCATTTTTTAAATGGTTCTGAATGATATATCTCCCAATGTTTATTCGTTTGTAAAGCTTATGCTGTCTTGAGTGATTTTTCGAGGAATTTACGCAGGCACTTCAAGGTCGATCAGGGGAGAATACTAGCTATATAAAGCTCCGATCGCAGGTTGTTGATGAGTAATCTGATGATGCACCTCCGCTTTTATCTGGATGGGCTCAGCTGTTTGCTACAAGACTTCATGCGCTGCTGGGTTAATCCCCTTTTGATTAGGGAAACCTAATCCCAGCGGGAAACGATATAAACTTCTTTTGGGTAGTCCATTGCAACCACATTCTCCTAAAGTTGTTGAGAGAGCGACCGTCTCGGTACCTAAAGTCATTGGGGCAACTTACTATTTGGTAAAGCTCTACGCCCATGACCACGAGGGAATCTTTGGCAATGTCATTGATGATCACCGATTTGAATTGAGTGGGATTGGTCAAATTGCTCAAGATGAGTGGAAACGCTCGGCTGAAGCTTATACAAACTTGAAGCTTGATAAGTGGGTTCTCTGGCCAAATCGCTTGGAAGGAATTGTGAGTCTGCGCGACGCTACAGGCTCGGGAGACTATCGTGAGCACCGCAGTAAGCCGCGCTTGTTAACTTCATTTGTGGCCAGCTATAAAGCAGCGGCGGCCAAACGCGTCAACCTATTGAGAAATAGCCCTGGTAGTCCACTCTGGCAGCGAGGTTACCAAGAACGCTTTATTGCAGACAGTATCATTCTCAAACGCGTACAACAAACCCTTGAGCAGTCTAGATGTTGACTCGGTTGATAGCCGCCGCGATCGCAGCTCGATTAGGCCTGTTTGGCGCTCTGTGGCGTTGTGCCTGGAGCTAAGTTTCAGTTCTAAGTTATTGAGCCGTCAAATCCTGAAGTGCGAGGGCAGTAACTCTCGCACTGTTGAGAAAGTGGGTGCCACAAATTATCCCGAGAGACCTCCGCAGTGGTTGATATCAATTAGCCAGTCATTTTGTCCTGGCAATTGACCTGTCGAAGATGCGGGATGTGGGTTAGTAATGCACCCTATACCTTTGCTTCTTCTTTAATCAACTTGTCCCAACCGAGATCGCGAAGGCTGCTGTTACGACGCAGGGGACGAGTCACGAGCTCTAGGATATCGCGAGCGTTCGCAAAGCCATGAATCTGAGCAAAGGTGAATTCAACGGACCACTTAGTGTTGATGCCACGGGCCTCTAGAGGGTTGGCGTGGGCCATACCGGTAATCACCAAATCAGGTTGAAGCTGTTGAATGCGCTGAATTTGATTGTAGTTGTCGGGTTTTTCGATGATTTTGGGTAAGGGTGCTCCCATTTTCAGACAGGTCTTTTCGAGCAGAGCGAGTTCGGCGGCTTGATAGCGTTTATCCATATAAGGAATGCCGATTTCGGGAACGGTCATGCCACAGCGGACAAGGAAACGGGCAAGGGAAATTTCTAGGAGATTATCGCCCATGAAGTACACAGATTTGCCCCGAACGATCTCTAAGTAATCTTCTAAAGAGGCCCAGATTTTAGCTTCACGTTCTTCGAGACCTTGAGGTTCAATGCCAAAGACGGAGCAAATTTTCTCGACCCAGGCGCGTGTACCATCTGGCCCAATAGGAAAGGGTGCGCCGATTAGCTTGCACTTGCGTCGTCGCATTAAGCCCGTTGCCGTGCGCGAGAGAAAGGGGTTGATCCCCACGACGTAGTCGCCTTCATCAAGCACGGGAAGTTCGGTGTAGCGCTTAGCTGGTAACCAACCACCTACTTTGACGCCTTGTTTCTTTAATTCCAGAGTCATTTGGGTGACGATAGGGTCAGGCACCGACCCAAAAATGACCAAATTAGGGTGCTCTGGGGTCGGTGTGATGGCTGCCGGAGGCGCTTCGACTTTATGGCGACCAAGGTTCAGGATTTTTTGAAGGCTATTGCGCTCTGCTTTTTCAGCCGGTGAGGCGAGGTCGTCGCTAGTTGGACACCGCTGTACCATGGCCGCCAAAACGGTATCTTCGCCTTGAGTAAAGGCGTAATCGAGTCCGTTGGCGCGGGCTACCACGATAGGAATGCCAATTTCGCCTTCGAGCTTAGGGGCGAGTCCTTCTAGATCCATTTTGATGATCTCGGTTGTGCAGGTACCGATAAAGACGATGACCGAAGGGTCGCGATCGCGCTTAATCTGTTCGCACAACCGTCTCAACTCTGCATAGTCGTTGAGCTGGGCAGAGATGTCCCCTTCTTCTAACTCAGCCATCGCGTAGCGGGGTTCGGCAAAGATCATGACCCCCATGGCGTTTTGCAAAAAGTAGCCACAGGTCTTGGTGCCAATCACTAGGAAGAAGCTGTCCTCGATTTTTTGGTATAGCCAAGCCACACAACTGATCGGACAAAAGGTATGGTAATTGCCCGTATCGCAGTCAAATTCTAAATTTTGCGTCTGAGGTTTAGCCAGGGTCATGGGTTACTCCTTAGGTGTCGTTGTGAGAGAATCCCAAAGTCTAGGTTTGAGTTGAGCGCATCATGAGCCGCATCAGGTGCGGCTACAGCTCATCCTCTGTGGTTGATGAATCAAGCAACATCTTCGCTTCTTCGTTTTCGGCATCGAGGGTGGTCGGCAAGCTGTCGTCATTCAGCACTATTTCAGGATCAAAGTTGAGTCCTAGCACTTCGACCAAGGCATCTTCATCAGAATTGAGCTGATAAAACGGCACCATCAGATTGCCAAGCTTGGGTTCGAGGGCGTTCACAACCCCCAAAATGAGTAGTGATGAAGGACGGCGCCCCCCGTCAGGCGTTCTCACCGAGGTCATCCGCATTTGTAACTGCAGCCACTCTCGGTTGGATTCCACGTAGTCTAACCACTTCTGGCGAATGACTGATACGAAGTTTTCGAAGAAGGCCATCATTTTGCCTCAATCCGTTGCTCTTAGACGCCTCATGATAGATGAAATTCATTTAAACAGAGAGCAAAAGAGAGCAAATTGGCCAGCAACGTTACAGGGACTTAGGGATTCGTCGAAAAAAGTGTCTTGAGCAATGAGATTGGCGTTGTGGGCACAGCGCTAATCTCACCTCTCAAGCTGGAAAGCTTAGATCGGATGAGCGGCTCAAACCATCATCAAATCTAGCTCCGACTCTTGCGGGGGAGCGTCTGCTGGCGGATTGAGGTAAAAGTCAGAGAGTAAGGCAAACAGGTCGCGGTCTTTAGTCTCACTCGGAACAACGCCCTCAGGCTGAGCCAGGATTTGATCTGCAATATTGAGGTAATACTGCGTTACGGGAACGAGAGAGGGGTCGGTTTCAGCCATTTCAAAAAGGGTTTTCCCCTTCACGCGAGAAATCCGAATGTCTTCGATCAGGGGCAAAATTTCCAGTACGGGCATGGGCACCGATTCGATGTATTTATCAATCAGGTCGCGCTTGGAAGTTCGGTTACCGATGAGTCCTGCTAGGCGTAAGGGATGTGTGCGGGCTTTTTCACGCACGGAAGCGGCAATCCGGTTAGCGGCAAACAAGGCATCGAAACCATTGTCGGTGACGATCATGCAGTAGTCAGAATAGTTGAGCGGGGCCGCAAACCCGCCGCACACAACGTCTCCTAGGACATCAAAGAGGATCACGTCGTATTCATCAAAGGCATTGAGTTCTTTGAGCAGTTTGACGGTTTCACCCACGACATAACCACCACATCCAGCACCGGCTGGCGGACCGCCGGCTTCGACACAATCAACCCCTCCGTAGCCTTTGTAGATCACATCTTCTGGCCACACATCTTCATAGTGAAAGCTTTTGTCTTTCAACGTATCGATGATGGTGGGAATGAGAAAGCCGGTCAGAGTAAAGGTACTGTCGTGCTTTGGATCGCAGCCAATTTGCAGGACTTTTTTGCCCCGTTTGGCGAGGGCGACGGAAATGTTGCAACTGGTGGTGGATTTGCCAATGCCACCTTTGCCATAGACGGAGAGTTTCACAAGCGATCGCTCCCAAACGTTCGGTTAAAAATGGAGCTGCAGTGGATGATGATGAGTCAGTAAATCCGGTCCGCAGCAGTCGTCAAAGAGATAAACTCGCCGCGTGAAAGCAGCGAGGGTTTTCGGCTTGATTAGCATTATGGGGGCGGCGACTCGATACGCAAAGGGCATTCTAGTTTGGATTACCCCTTAAAATTTATTGGGATTTACTCTGAAAGCTCTATTAGATTCAATTCTTCTTTCAAGCTCTTCTCAAGCGACTAAATAGGCTACAGAAAGATTTTAAGCTTTCAATAGATATGTATAAGGACAAAAGACAAAAATAGCTTGAACGACTGATTCATTGATGGTGGCCCGATGCCAACCCTCGGACGCTTTGATTATGTTGGGTTTCGGTGGCAAAAGTGAGTCTGGCTAATGGAGCCATGCAATTGTGGCGGCATCAAAGCGTGTCAGGTCAATGCTGAAATTCAGAGCTCATCTGAATTTTATTAAGTTCAATCAATTTTTAGCGATTTAGGTGTCTGTTGTCGTGTTCTCATCATCGACTTTGTCGTTTGGGCGTCTTGGCTTCAGGTTAATGCCAACACTGACTTCGCCTCCCAGGAGTCCCTCGCCATCAGGTTTATCGGTGATCGTGACTGCGGGTAGGTAGTTAGCCTTATCAAGGCCGCGATCGCGACGGTAACGTGTGACCTCACTGTGCAGCTCTTGGGCAATTTCAAGCGCTGTTTTGGTGGGCGGTGGCGCTAGATCCCTCAGTCTCACCTTGAGCATGACTTGTTTGATTAGCAGCTTGCGGGTTTCAGGATCGAGCTCGACCTCTAGGCCGAGCTTTAAGCGACTATTTGACACCGCCTCGATCGCGCGCTCCACTAAGGCTTCGCCAATCTCAACAGCCATCGGCTGAAATTTGTGAATGTAAGCGTGCATGATGTCAGCTGTGGGCTCTTCCAACTCTCGATATTGCCGCATTTGCTGCACTTGGTCAGCGAGCAGCAGCCAATGCGGGTCGATGTGCCGATTAGCGATCTCGGGCACATCGATTTGATCACTAATCACTAGTATCAAGCGACGGGCTTCGTCGCGGGTGATGGTGGCATCTTCGACAATCGGTAAGATGGTCACCACTAGCTGTTCAAGCGTAGGGGTATCTAGTGCTGGTGCATATTTCTGGATGTAGGCGTCAAAGGTGCTGCGGGTCTTATTTTCCAGCAGCTCTCGCCAGTGCTTAGTTTGGTTGGCTAAGGATGCTGCTGCGGCCTGATTTACGGCACTCGATATCTGCTTGGGATCAAAGTCACTCACCAAATCGTTGACCCAGTCTTCAATTTCCCAGCCTGACGCAGCTAATTTACCTGCTTGCTCCTGCACAGAGAGGAGGGCGCCCGCGATCGCTCGCGCGTCCGCCAAAGACTCACCACCATACTGGTTGAGGTAGGCATAAAGAGCATTTTGAAGCGACTGTTTGGTCGCTGCGTCAAGCGTGTCCATGGCAACTGTCCCAATATCCCATCAAGGTAGTATCTCCAGGAATGAAGATAACCAACCGTTATTGACAGCTACAGCACTTTTCCAACAGACCATTGCTAAACCGGAAAACAGGGTGCTGTCGTCGGCTGAGCTATTAAGATAGCTTGTTCTCTAGCAGCCAGTCTTCTGCTAACACATTCTCGAGCGCATAGGGACAAAGCTCTGGCAAGAGGGCAATTGCCAAATACGTCTATTTTGCCGCTTGGCGGCGAGCGCGGCGATAACTGTCTTCTAACTTGGCTGCCGCATAGCTGCTGAGGCTGGGCCTATCTTCAATAATGAGGTCAATTTGCGTGCGCGCATCGGTAATCGAGTCGAGCCAGCTATCAGACCGGCGTTAGGGCTGATATTGCCATTTGAGCAAGTGAAGTAGGAGTTGCGTCAGTTGACTGACCAGGCTTCGGCGTTCACGTTTACCCAAGTCTTGAACCGCTTCAATCAAGTTGGGCAGGTCAATGTCATGCTAACGCTGTTCCCGCAGTAATTGAGCAGTTTGATCAACCCATAAATTAAAGTCGCTCAAATACGTCTTGCTCATACGGAGACTCAAATTGTTCAATCGTCATCAAACACGCTAGCAAAAAAGTCGATGGTGTCTTTTAGGGCTGTGATAAAGACATCGATCTCTTCGCGGGTGTTATAGAAATATAAACTCGCGCGGGCTGTAGAACTCACGTCTAAAATGCGGTGTAGAGGCTGGGTGCAGTGGTGCCCAGAACGAATGGCGATGCCTGATTGATCCAACAGTGTTGAAAGGTCTTGGGCATGCACGCCCGCGACTGTAAAGGTCGCCAGGGCCGCTCGCCCTGACCCATCGGCTTCGGGCTGGGGACCATAAAGCGTAATGTGAGGGATTTGATTGAGTTGCTGATATAGGTAGGCTGTCAGCTCGTGTTCATAATCAGCAATCTTATCCATGCCGATCGCGTTCAAATAATCTACCGCTGCGCCCAGCGCGATCACTTCTGAAATCGCTGGAGTCCCAGCTTCAAACTTGTGGGGCAATTCAGCATAGGTGGAATGATCTAAAAACACATCGGCAATCATCTCACCACCGCCCAAGAATGGCGGCATTTCTTGGAGCAAAGCCAACTTGCCGTACAGAAAACCGGCACCGGTAGGGCCACACATTTTGTGGCCTGATGCCACCAACCAATCACAGCCCAGGGCTTGCACATCTAAGGGCATGTGGGGCGCACTCTGGCAAGCGTCGATCAGCACGCGGGCACCATAGCGATTGGCCAGAGCTACGATATCTTCAACGGGGTTGATACAGCCCAGCGTGTTGGAAACGTGATTGATGGCGATCAGCTTGGTTTGATCAGAGAGGTGCGATCGCAACTCATCCATATTGAGTGTCTGAGTTGCCGTCAAGCCAACAAACTTGAGCACGGCTCCTGTCCGTTGGGCGACAAACTGCCAGGGCACCAAATTACTGTGATGCTCCATGACAGAGAGAATAATTTCATCCCCTGCCTGTAGGGTGTTCATGCCCCAGGCATAGGCCACTAAGTTGATTGCTTCACTGGCATTGCGGGTAAAGACGATTTCGTCTCGCGAGGCCGCGTTGACAAAAGCCGCAATCTTGTCTCGGGCCCCTTCGTAAGCGTCAGTTGCCCGCGCACTTAGAGTGTGGACGCCCCGATGCACGTTAGCATTATCCCCTTCGTAATAGTGTTTGATGATATCGAGTATCGGCTGCGGCTTCTGAGACGTGGCGGCATTGTCAAAATACACCAGCGGGCTGCCGTTCACCTCCTGATGGAGGATCGGAAAATCGTCACGAACCTGAGCAGCGAGAGACAGTTCTTGGGCCAGAGTCATAGCAACCATTCAAACAGTAGGGGAGTAGGCAACCTTACAGGCATTTTAACTAGCGCGATCGCTGAGTCACAATCTCTGTGAGCGATTGCTTTAAGGATGAAACTGGAATGCGATCAATAATGTCCATCGCAAACCCGTAAATCAAGAGCCGCTGAGCGGCCTCAGCGCCAATGCCACGACTTTGTAAATAGAACAATTCATTAGCGTCTAGCTGGCTAACGGTTGCTCCGTGGGCACATTTCACATTATCGGCCACAATGTCGAGTTCTGGTTTGGTATCGACCCGTGCCCTACCTGAAAGCAGCAGATTGCGGTTGAGCTGACTGGCATTGGTCAATTGGGCATTGCTGGGCACCCAGACTCTACCGTTAAAAACAGCATGAGCTAAATCATCAACGATGGCTTTATGCAACTGCTCGGCAGTGCCATGGGGATGGTTCATCGCGATCAGACTGTGAGTATCTGCCAACTGAGATTGGGCGATTGCGGTCAGGCCATACAAATTGGTATCAGTTTGCGGCCCGGCTTGGTAAACCTCTAAGTTATGCCGCGAAACCCGTGCTCCCAAGGTCACGGGGACAATAATGTAGCGACTGTCGCGACCCTGAGTAATGGCGGTTTTACCAATATGGAAGGTGCCAGCGCCCTCTCTTTGGAGGCGTACATGGGTCACTTGAGCGTTATCATCGGCCCAAACTTCTGTAACACTATTGTTGAAATGATCGCTCTTCTCTGCTCCAAAGAAGTCTTCCACGACTGTGACGGCACTGCCAGATTCGGCAATGACTAAACAGCGAGAGTTGGTAATGAGGGCCGCATCCTGCAGGGCTGACAGATACACAATCTGAATCGGCTGTTCTATCACCTGATGGCGCGGTACATAGACGACTGCAGCGTCCTGAAAGCCGGTGGTATTTAACGCGGTAAAGACGTCATGATCGCCTTTGACAGTGCCTAAACGGGCCGTCAGCGTGTCAGCTAATTCTCCCTTAGCCAGCAGCCTGGCCAGGTTCCCAATGACAATGCCGGGAGGTAGCTGAGCAATATCTGACAGGGCAGCATTATATCGACCATTTACGAGGACGATGCGGGCGATCGCTTCTGGCATCTGTACCGCCGCTAGGGCGTTTGCATCGATGTCCACGGCATCGGCAATCGCGGTAAATGGCATTGACAGCATTGGACTCAAGTCCGTAAACCGCCAATCTTCATCGCGGTTGGAGGGAAAGGTGTGTTCGTTGACGATGGCTTTGGCCTTGGCTCGCAATGCCTGCAGCGCTGGTTCATCGGGCACACTTGCTTGAACTTGAGTCAGTAAAGACTGCAGATACGCCTGTCGCTGCTCGCGCTTTGTCGTTGGTACTACCGCCTCAGAATGGGAAACTTGTATCGCCATTACGCCACTCCCGTCGCGTGCTCTGCGAGGATTTCTTCGTAGCCTTCTGCCTCAAGGCGCTCGGCGAGCTCTTTGCTACCCGTGGTGATAATGCGACCATCAGCCATGACATGGACATAGTCCGGCACGATGTAATTGAGCAAGCGTTGATAGTGGGTAATCATGACGATGGCATTGTCGGTGTGGGTGAGCTGATTGACCCCAGATGCCACAGTTTTCAGGGCATCAATATCCAAACCTGAATCGGTCTCATCCAAAATCGATAGCGGCGGTTCCAACAGCGCCATTTGCAGAATTTCGTTCCGCTTTTTCTCCCCCCCCGAAAAGCCTTCGTTAACGCTGCGATCTAAGAAAGCTGCGTCCATTTTCACAACTTCGAGCTTTTCTTCAATCAAGTCGTCAAAGTCGAAAACGTCCATTTCGTCTTTGCCCTGGGCTTTACGGTGAGCGTTAAAGGCGACTCGCAGAAAGTCACGATTGCTCACCCCTGGAATTTCGAGAGGATATTGAAACGCCAAAAAGATGCCGGCAGTGGCTCGCTCATGGGGCTCTAGTTCAGAGATATCGGCTCCTTTGAACTGAATGTTGCCGCTCGTCATCTCGTAGTCCGGGTGACCCGCCAGCACCTTTGAGAAGGTACTTTTACCTGAACCGTTTAATCCCATGATGGCGTGAACTTCTCCGGCTTTGACTTCCAGATTGAGCCCCTTGAGAATTTCGGTGCCGTCAACCGTGGCATGCAGATCACGCACGGACAAGATGATTTCGCTGTTCTCATTAAGCATGGGTCTTGGGTCTGGCAATCCTAACTACGTCAAATGCATCCAATGAATTAGGGAGATTAAGAGGGCGATCGCACACGCTCCCTGTCATTTTCATAACGAACGCTTCTAGCCAACGGTATTTTCTAGCTTCAGAGCCATGAGCTTGTCCGCTTCCGCCGCAAACTCCATGGGTAGCTCATTGAACACTTCGCGACAAAAGCCGCTGATGATCATCGATACCGCATCTTCAGGAGCGATGCCGCGCTGGGCAAAGTAAAATAGCTGATCTTCACCAATCTTGGAGGTAGAGGCCTCGTGCTCTACTTGGGCACTGCTATTTTGTACCTGGATATAGGGGTAGGTGTTGGCGTTAGAGGTGTCGCCAATCAGCATTGAGTCGCATTGGGAATAGTTGCGAGCGCCTTTAGCCCTAGGACCAATCTTGACTAAACCGCGATAGCTGTTTTTGGAATTCCCGGCAGAAATGCCCTTGGACACAATGGTGCTGCGAGTGTTTTTGCCCACATGAATCATCTTGGTGCCAGTGTCTGCCTGCTGCATGTTGTTGGTCAGTGCAACCGAATAAAATTCGCCAACTGAGTTGTCACCCAACAATACACAGCTAGGGTATTTCCAAGTAATGGCAGAACCGGTTTCGACCTGAGTCCACGAGATTTTGGCGTTAGTGTGGCATAGGCCCCGTTTGGTCACGAAGTTGTAGATTCCCCCTTTGCCGTCCTTGTCGCCCGCGAACCAATTCTGAACAGTTGAGTACTTGATTTCAGCATTGTCGAGCGCTACGAGTTCGACCACAGCAGCGTGCAACTGATTGCTGTCATACATTGGAGCGGTACAACCTTCCAAATAGGTAACGGAGCTACCTTCTTCAGCCACAATCAGTGTCCGCTCAAATTGGCCAGAATCGCCATTGTTGATACGGAAGTATGTCGACAGATCCATCGGGCACTTTGTGTTTTTGGGAATGTAGACAAAGGAGCCATCACTAAACACGGCTGAATTCAACGCGGCAAAGTAGTTATCCCCAATTGGGACAACACTGCCCAGATACTTTTCAACCAGCTCTGGATATTCTTCTAACGCTTCGGAAATCGAGCAAAAGATTACTCCATCTTCTGCCAGCTTTTCTTTATAGGTAGTCCCAATGGAAACGCTGTCAAACACGGCGTCTACCGCCACATTAGCCAGACGCTTTTGTTCTGAAAGCGGCAAACCAAGTTTTTCAAACGTTTCCAATAACGCTGGATCAGCTTCATCCAAGCTACTCAGCTTTTTCTTTTCTTGCTTGGGGGCTGAATAATAAATGATGTCTTGGTAGTTGATGGGGGGATACCCGACATTGGCCCAGTTAGGTTCGGCCATGGTCAACCATTTGCGATAAGCCTTGAGCCGAAATTCCAGCATGAACTCGGGCTCTTCTTTCTTCGCAGAAATCATACGAACCGTGGCTTCACTCAGGCCGCGTGGAATCGTGTCAGCCTCAATATCAGTTGTAAAGCCATACTTGTAGGGCTCGCTAACCAGTGACCGAACAGAAGTAGTCATAAATGCAGCAGGGGTAATTGTCGACAGCGATAGCATTCGGGAATAAGGTCGCGCTTCCAGCAATCAAAGGCGCGATCGCATCAAGGTCAGAATCAATATTTGCTGGTTTCAGAACGGATCTCATCAAATGAGATCTTTTGCTGGTCACCGGCAAAAGGGTTATCGGCTTTCAAAAAAAGCATGCAGTGACATTCGTGGCGTTCTTGCATCGGCACACAAGGGCAGTTCCAAAAGCTGGCCTTAGCTTCGGCTTCTTTATCCTCGTAGTGACGACAGGGACAAAGCGGAGCACCCAAGTCATCCTTATGCTTGGCTAATCCTTCTAGAACGACTGCAGTTACGCCCAAATCAGCACAAAAATAAGTACCAGTGCGCTTGGCATAGCTCTGTGCAAAGTTACGCATTAGCTCCAAGTTCTTCTCCGTCGCTTGAGTCGTTGCTCTAGTATCTTGCATCGGATCTGTTATGGATGGGTAGCATCTTGACAGTTCAACCTTATAATTAAAACAACTTAAAAGTTGTGTAAGTTGTCCAAGCTTAATCTCACATTACTTTAGCAACATACATGTTGTCAAAGTAAAGCAACTAAAATGTTGCTAAAGTGATGCATGAGCTGTCATTCTGATTATGATTGAGGGCATAGTTAAGTTGATAAGCGGCAGTCTTGTATAGGTTGCACTTGTTGACAGGCCTGCTATATCGGCCTTTCTAGAGCTCTATGTTCACCCGTCCGTCTGTGTTGCCACGGTTCTAAGCACATGACTTCTCTACCGCCAGTCTCGACCAAAGGTGATATCCTGCGGTATTTGCTGAAGCAGGGGGAGGCCAGCGCCCAAATTATGGCAGAGACGCTAGGAATCAGTGCTCAGGCCATTCGTCGGCATCTTAAAGACTTAACCGCTGAAGCACTGATTGAGCACCGCACGGTGCAGACAGGGATGGGAAGACCCAACTATCTTTACCAATTGAGTCGCAAGGGGCGTGATTGCTTTCCTGCGCAATATGATGAGTTTGCAATTTCTCTATTAGATACGCTGGCTGATACCGTCGGTAATGACCAGATGTGTACCATCCTGCGGAAGCAGTGGGAGCGTAAAGCCAAGGATTATCAGGCGCAGGTTGGCGAGGGTTCTCTGGAAGAACGCGTTGAACGTCTTGTCAAGCTGCGTAAAAATGAAGGTTATATGGCAGAGTGGCATTCGGTAGAACCAGAGGAAGAAGCCTGTAACACTGGCCCTTGCTACATGATCACTGAGTACAACTGTGCGATTGCTCAGATTGCCGAAAACTTTCCCAGCATCTGCGGCCACGAATTGGAGATGTTTCAGATGGCCTTACCAGACTGCTTAGTGCAGCGGACTCATTGGTTGGTAGAAGGTGAGCATCGTTGCGGATACTTGGTGCAAGGTCAGGAATGTGCCTGAATTAATCAAGCTTTATTAGGGGCTGTCATCAATTAAAGCGAGACTCTTTGCTCAGAGCTGATTTTAACCCCTAGTCAACAAACCGATGCGGGCGCGCTAGTGCCGACTTCACAAGGTTTCTAATATTAATTGATGACGCGCCTTAGAGTGTGGCTAGTGAAGCGTCAAGACTTGGTTTTAGGGTGGCCTTCTTTGGGAACCCTCTTAAAAAAGAAATTCAGAGATTGCTAAGTAGGGCTTACTGAAAAAGTCAGATTCGTTGATATTCAGTCATTTCAGCCAACAAATGACAGATGAAGTGCAAGGTTTGTTGACGAGAGAATGGGACTTTCAGCGAATTTGCCTTGCATATAAATGCCACTCAGAACGGCT
>JBCDAJ010000161.1:0-13535 GCA_039185935.1 Cyanobacteria bacterium P01_F01_bin.56
CAGGTGTCAAGCTCACCCAAAAAGCGATGGCAGAACTTGAAAAGAAGCTGCATCGGTTGCCAGGTCTCGAAAAGTGGTTTGTTGAAATCATTCCGACGCCTGCTTAACTATTGGATGATCTTTTCCTTGGACTACTCTAAGAGATTAGCTTGAAAATAAAATATCCGGACAAGACTGTGGCAGGGTGAATGAGGCGCAGGGTAAATGGGATGTTATTTAAGCGCGACTCCCTAAAAGCTGACAGGATAAAGACATTCCTGTTATTGAGGACTAGCGAGCATGGCACTGAAATCATCCGTCTTCACGAGTTGGAAAGGGCCATGGAGCGCCCCCCAAGTCGGTTTTGCTGTTTCTGCATCAATCCCTTTGTCATACATCCAAAAAGCCGGTTTAGTTTGACTAGTGGCCTGGGGTGCGATCGCATCGAACGCTAATTCCACCAGCTTAGTCTCACCGCTGACCTGAAACTGGCAACGCTCTCCCGGTAATTGTCGAACTTCAAACCGTGTGAAGCCCTGCTCTGACTTGGCGTTTACTGACAACTGACTATTGACTAGGGCTTGTAGATCGTCAGGTTGCAATGCCTTGAGTCTTTCCGGCTCTTGAGTGGCTCCTTGCCATAACTGAGCATCTTTCAGAGCATAATACTCGGCTGTCAAATGGCGCTCTTTTAATCGAATGCGCAGTACCCTTTGCCGATAGGGGGCTTGTTTAAAGGCGGCGCTAGCCTGCTCGATAAAAAAAGTGTTGCTATCTTCAGCAAATAACTGAGTGGGATAACACCAAAGCCGCAAGTGAACGTACCAAGCGGGGTCTGCTAATGCCTGGGCGCGATTCTGAAAAGTACCGGCTAAAGTTTGGCTTAACTGCTTAAAAGCGGCCTCTACAGTCATGACGATTCTTAACCCCCGTAACGTGTCTCACTGTACTTTTTTGCCCAATGCGTTAGCAATCGCTTTAGCAAGCGCCCCATCTACCGCTGTCCTAAGTTAGCGACGATGACCAGTCCACATAACGCTAAAGTGAAGGAAAAGGAATGGGTCATAGGTCTGAGCAATGAGTGAAGAGATGACAGGAAAAGTGTTGCTGGTAGACGATGAAGCGGGTCTTCGAGAAGCCGTCCAGGCCTATCTAGAAGACAGTGGTTTTACTGTTGAGGTGGCCAGTAATGCAACGGAAGGGTGGGAACAACTACAGTTGTCTACCCCAGACGTTCTCATCTCTGACATTATGATGCCGCAAGTTGATGGCTATCAATTTTTAGAGCAAGTACGTGAAGATCCTCGCTACAAATCTTTGCCAGTCATTTTTTTAACTGCTCGGGGGATGACCAGCGATCGCATTCAGGGTTACAGTGCTGGCGTTGATGCCTATCTACCCAAACCTTTTGATCCCGAGGAGTTAGTGGCGATCGTCAGTAACTTGATTGAGCGGCAAGAAGCCCGAATTCCCGAAGGGGGAAGCCTGCCAGATATTGCCGCTATGGCTAAGCAAATTGAAGAGATTAAGGCCTTACTGACGCAAAAAGGCAGCATCAGCAAGACACCGTCGCCTATTCACATCGACTTTACCCCCCGTGAACAAGACGTACTGAATCGGGTGGCCGAGGGATTAATGAATAAGGAAATTGCTAGCCGTCTCGATACCAGTGTGCGTAATGTCGAGAAGTATGTCAGCCGCCTGTTTAGCAAAACGGGTACCAACAGCCGTACTGAGCTTGTGCGTTATGCCCTAGAGCACGGCTTGGTAACTGACGATGAATAAATGACGTAGCATTCTGAACAGCCCATCGCAGTCAAGATGGCAGCTGGTGAGGCAAAGCTCGCCTCGAACAGTGCTATGATGATAGACTGCCTAACCTGGATAGCCATATCACCAAAAGAAGTCGCTAGATTGAATTTTCAACCCGAGACGGAATATTGATACCCTATCCAGAGATAAAGGAATTGCGAAAATAAAAATTCGCGATTTGTTACATAACGTTAATTGCGCTATTATTAGGCTCTGGGTGCATTCTGGTCTGCACCTGCGGTTTCCCTGATTGTTAAGGAAACTTTCAGTAACACATCGCCTAGGCTGGACCCAAGTTTACGTTTTGGGGTAGGCGCTCACCGGAATTAAACACTGTATGTCTTTTGAATCTCTTGGCTTGTGTAGCAAGCTGCTACGTGCGATCGGGGATGAAGGGTACGAATCACCAACTCCCATTCAGGAAGAAGCGATCCCTGCAGTCTTGGTAGGCCATGATTTGCTTGCTAGTGCGCAAACAGGCACGGGTAAAACTGCTAGCTTCACCCTGCCTATTCTGCAACGACTGAGCGAGCTGAGTAACACCCGTAATCGGCGTATTCGAGCACTTGTCCTCACGCCGACCCGGGAGCTAGCGGCTCAAGTGGAGGCCAGCATTAAAACCTACGGCAAATACATGCCGCTCCGGATTGCTTCAATCTACGGTGGTACCCGCATGGGTCCCCAGATTGCGCGGTTACGCAAGGGGGTGGACGTATTAGTTGCGACTCCTGGGCGGTTGCTTGATCACTTAGGCCAAGGCACGGCTGATTTATCTTCAGTGGAAACGTTAGTCCTGGATGAAGCTGATCGCATGTTGGACATGGGTTTTATCCATGACATTCGCAAAATTATTGAACATATGGCGAGCGAGCGCCAAACATTGCTTTTCTCCGCCACGTTCTCAAGACAAATTCGCAAGCTGGCCGACGATTTGCTTGATTCCCCTAGAGTGATTGAAGTCGCCCGGACTAACACCGTCGCTGAAAATGTGACTCAGGTAGTACATCCGGTTGATCGTCACCGCAAGCGGGAGCTGCTGTCTCACATGATCGGTTCCAAAAATTGGCGGCGAGTGCTGGTGTTTACCCGCACTAAGCACGGCGCCAATCGCCTCGCTGAACAGTTACAAAGCGATGGCCTCACCTCTGACACGATTCATGGCAACAAGAGCCAGGGCGCTCGTGCTCGCGCATTAGACTCCTTTAAACGAGGCAAGGTGCGCGTTCTCGTGGCAACTGATGTTGCGGCAAGGGGACTAGATATTGACGAGTTGCCCCATGTCGTCAATTTTGATCTGCCCAACGTTGCTGAAGACTACGTTCACCGAATTGGTCGTACGGGACGCGCCGGGAATGAGGGAGATGCCGTTTCCCTCGTGTGTGTGGACGAACATTACCTGCTGCGCAACATTGAGCGATTGCTCAAGCGCAACATTCCTTCTACTGTGGTGCCCGGATACGAGCCTGACCCAACGATTGAACCGCAGCCCATTCCAGGGGCGAAGAAGCCCTCTGGTCGCCGAGGCGGTGCTAGCAAAAGCTATTCTCGCGGGGGACAAAATCGCCGCTCAGGCCATCGCAGTCAAGGGCGTCCGCCGAGCCGCAATGGGAAGTCTCTGCCAGCACCTATCCTGAAGAAAGTAGGAAATTCCACTGCTTCCAAAGATGGCCGCCAAAGAGCCTAGCTTGCGAGGGTCGGCAGGTGTTTTCCCTTGAGACTACTTACAGTGGCCCCAGAGCTTTAAGCCTTTCACTCAATCGCTTCATGAATGGTGCGGATGAGTGCTGATAGGCTTAAAGCTAGTCAGGTTATTAGTTCTGGGCACCGGCCGATATAAGTTTGCCTATTGTTCTCCAGAGCGGGGGAGTAGCGGTGCCAGGAGAGCTAGAAACCGAAACGGTGGAGCGACTTCTGTCACCGATTACTCGTTGGGTTGTCAGTAGGCATCGCAAACTGTAGTCTGGTTCAAGCCATCTAGAGTACGATAACTCTTACGTAGTAGTCTTTTCATTCCTGTAAGACCGGTCTTTCCCAAAGGATAGTCTGCATTCTGTGTTTTGACCTCTGTCATACTTTTTAAGGTGCTTGTCACTAATTGGGCCAGCACCTGACACTGTTAAAAACCTGAAGCAAGACAGTGGGGCCAGCCCCCAAAGTCTGGATCTCAAAGCTTGTTCAGTCACAAACGGGCGCTGGTCTCAGGGCTTTAAGATATCAGTCAGCCTGGTTTTGGTGAATCACTCTAATCCAAGATGTCAGTTGGTAAATCCATCCGATTTTTACATCTCCAAAAAACGGGCGGTAGTACGCTGAGTATCATTCTTCGGCGTCAGTATTTTCTGAGACCTACTTTCTATTTGGGAATCCCGCAAGATGAGGTTAAACTCAATGTCTACTTATCGAGTGGCAGAATCCGGCCTGCCTTGTTTCTTGGACACAAAGATTTTGCCATTGGAATCGAAGCAGTTGACAATGCTCAAAAGATTACTTTATTAAGAGAACCTATCAACCGAGTTCTCTCGCTTTGTCAGCATGTTTATGAAGGTAAAGAGTGTTATATGCTCAATAACTTTCCACCAGGAAGTTTTGACCTAGATCGCTTTTTAAGTATTGGATATGGGGAATTGTTCAATCTTCAAACTCGAAGCCTGCTCTCTCAACATGGCTGCTCTTATGAAGATCTTCTCACACAAGAATCTCCTGAGAATATTGTTGATTTGGCATTTCAAACTCTCCTGACTAAGGTTACAGCCTTTGGTTTGACAGAATACTTTGATGAAAGCCTGATGGTGTTTTCAAGCAAGTTGAACTGGCGATTGCCACCAGTATATGTTCAGCGAAATCAAGGAGACCGCAGACATTCTTTGGCGTATGATCAGCGACATATTGATCAAATTTCTGAGATGAATCATCTAGACTTAATGCTCTATGAACGGGCAAGAAAATATTTTATAGAAGCCCTTGAAAGTCCTCTATTAAATCTAGAGAAGCTGCAGAAGTTTCGCCAAATAAATGAGACATATCAACGATTAGTTAAGAAGATGCCACCGCCAGAAGCGTTACCTTATCCTTTTAAGCTAATCATAAAAGCGCTGCGATAATTTCTCTATTTATCCTTCGAGATGAGTATATTCAGCTCTGATTTCAAGACCCAAAATGCCTATAAAATAGGCATTTTGGGTCTTGAAGCTACTGTTGATTTTCGGTATCGAGTAATCTGTCTAGGGAGAAGCTCTGAGACTTTTCTGATGGAATGGCTAGAGTATTGGGAGACCTCAGCTTATCTAAATTTGGAATTTCCTGAATATGAGCGTTTTGAGCGATCGCAAATTGTCGATAATTCAACTGTTTCAATATGTCAAAGATTTGATTATAGATGTCAAATCCTCGATTAATCCGAAAGCTTTCTAAGGTTTCATAGTAAATAATTGGGCGAAAGGTCGAAAGTACCTCTAAACCTCCGGTGATGACTTCATATTCCATGCCTTCAACATCAATTTTCAAGAAATCTAGGCGATTGAGTGATAGTTGATTGACAAATTGGTCTAAGGAATTCACTTTAACAGCTAGTCCATCATGACTAAATAAACCGGCATTGCCTGGTACGTTGGCATCTTCTTGCCAATAAAGGACCCCAGGCTTATCGGCAATTCCCAACTGATGAATATTTACTTTCTTAGACAGGATTGGATTGAGGTCTAAGTTGGCTTGCAATCGAGCAAACGTATTAGGGCCAGGCTCAATTGCAATCACATGACCTTGATGAGCCACAGTGGCCATCAATAGCGTTAAAGCACCGACATTAGCGCCAATATCTAAGACTGTATCGTCAGCAGATACAAATTTCTGGATGATTGCTGAGGTTTTTAGGTCATAGCTACCAGTTGCCATCTCGACCTCAATGGGATAAGTCGTGTCGATGTTGACTTTGAGGTTATCTAAGTACTGATCGTAAACAAACTGTTTTCCTGGCGGTAACAAAAAGCGCAATTCTCGATGCTTTTGAGACCAGGCTAGCATCGTGTCAAAAAAAGGGGTTGTCAGCGGACTGACCCTGCGCATGCCCTGAATGACAGCTTCTTTAACGGACATTTTGTACAACCACTTTACTTCCGGAGTAGGCACATTTTATCGGATTAGCTTTCAAGCCTATCGGGCTTCGGTCACGAGGTGGATATTCAGGTGGCAATCAGTGACTTTCCCATCAGGTTACAGAGTTTGTACACGATCCGCGCTCCCACATTGCCGTCCCACTCGCCATGACCGACTTCAGAAACATCAAAGCCGATGATTTGGCGATCGCTCCGGACGACCTCGCGCAGGAGCGCAAAGGTTTCTTCTAGTTCTAAACCACCTGGCACTGGCGTCCCCGTATTAGGACATAGCTTGGGATCCAGACCATCCACGTCAAAACTGACGTAGACCTGTTGCGGTAACGGTTCAATAATTTGGCGACAGAGGTCACGCCAGGGGATGCCCGCAAAGCATTGTTCTTTCAGCATCGGATCATAGTGGGTCTGGATGCGGCCCTTAGATGTCTGGATGGTCGTCACTTCGCCATGGGAGATATCGCGAACCCCAACCTGGACAAGACGGGTGATCTGAGGCAGAGCCATCACCTGGTTCATGATGGACGCGTGGGAATAGGGAAAGCCTTGATAGGCTTGGCGCAGGTCAGCATGGGCATCGATGTGGAGTATGCCCATGCTGACCTGGTGGTTAGCCAATGCTTGGATAAGTCCGAGGGGAATGCTGTGGTCGCCGCCGATCGCCCCGACTCGCTTACCATCCCCGATCGCTCGTTGAGCAGTGGTGTAAAGCCATTGATTAACACGATCGCACCCTTGATTGACTCGTTCCAATTGAGCCACTAGGTGGGCATCGCGCTTCAGATCAAGACCCTTTTCGGTAGCGTTGATAATCTGGGCAGCGACGGGCCGTAACTCGTCATTCAAAGATTGAATCCAGGCGGGTGGCGGTGGCATATAGATACCTTGTTGCCAGCCGTCTGGGTAGTCCAAATCGTATAAATCAAGTTGGGGAGAGGCTTGTAGCACTGCGGCTGGTCCAGCCGCGGTGCCTGCGTGGTAAGACACGGTCACTTCCCAGGGGACACCCAGCAGAATGATGCCAGCAGTATCATAGTCAAAGGGCAAACCACAAAAGTTGCCATTGTCTAAACCGACACCGCTGGGGTCAAAGCTTTGGATAATGTCAGCGCGACTAGCCATTCAGCATCATATTGATAGCAGTGGGCAGACAGAACGCCGCTTGATGAATACCAGCGTTGTAGTACTGCAGGTTATGGGCTTGGGCAAACTGAGTGGCGCGATCGCTGTTTAGATCCTTGACCGGATGCCGGTTGCCTTTGGCGCAAAAAGAGAAGCCCCACATACCAGTGGGATAAGTGGGAATAAAGGCCAGATAGCAATGCACAGACTCGACGCCAAAAATCTCTTTGAGACAGTGATTGAGCTCGACAAAAGCCCGCTGATTAAACCGGGGCGACTCACTCTGGGCCGTCATCACACCACCGGGACGCAGACAACGGTAGACATCTTGATAGAACGCATGGCTAAACAAGCCCTCTGATGGCCCCACTGGGTCAGAGGAATCCACCACAATTAAATCGTAGGCGGCGGCGGGCGCCTGACGCACAAATTCGATGCCGTCATCAATAATCAACTCCAGTTTGGGATCGGCCAACGCGGTTGAGAGGGTGGGCAAATATTTCTGGGATGCCCGCACGACCACTTCATCAATTTCGACCATAGTGACCGATTCCACGTGTTCGTGCTTGAGAATCTCTCGCACACTGCCCCCGTCGCCCCCGCCAATGACCAAGACGTTACGGATCTCTGGCTGCACTAGCATCGGCACGTGAATGATCATTTCGTGGTAAGCCTTTTCATCCTTTTCGGAGCACATCACCATTTTGTCAACGGTAAGCATCTTGCCGTATTCAAACGTGTCAAAGATCTCCACTGTTTGATAAGGAGACTTTTCATAAAAAATGCGATCGCCCCTATGACGAATCGACAATGCAATATTTTCGTTGCGATCGGTAAACCAAACGCTGCGGCTGTAGCGGGGAGTCATTAACTTTTGCGTGGCGGTATCCCGCAGTTCACCCAAGTCGATATCGGTCTTCCTTTCCAATAGTTCTAGCTGTCCGCGATTTAACTCAACGGCAGAGCCATGATGCGCTTCAAACTCTGACTTTAAAATTTCATATGATGTCCACGGGTTGACCGAGTAACCACAGGTAAAGAGATCGACGGCCGCATAGCGATATTCTGGCCAGGTGTGAATAGCCAGATGACTTTCTTGGATCACAACCACGCCGGAGACGCCGAAAGGTGAAAAATGATGAAAGGTTGAGCTAATAATCGTAGCCCCAGATTCTTGAGCCGCTTTCAACATGCTGGCCTCAATATGAGGCACATCATTCAAAATTTCGCTGGAACAGCCGTGAAACTCAACGAGAATATGACGTCCGAGAGAGTTCATGGTAAATAGTAACCCCAAAGAAATGGCGTCAAGGAGTTCGCAATCGCTAACCGCGAATCCTTGTGTCAACGTGGCTTGGATGCAGTTTAGAGAAACCGTCTTGTAGCTTACAGTCTAAAGCTGAGTTTGGTTTGGCTGGAGAGGCTGAACTGGTTGAAGCCAACCAAGAACATTCAGAGAATATCTGAGCGGGCCTGAATTCTGCGGTGCAAGAGAAACTGCACTCGATAGGCTAGCAGGAGGGCCGCGACCAGTTGCCCTCCTGCTAGCCCCCACCATAGCCCTAAACCCTGCCCATGCAAGGTTTGCCCGAGCAGATAGCCGCCTCCAATGCCGATCGCCCAATGGGCCCCAAAATCAATTAAGGCGAGCAGATGAGTGTCATGGAGGCCCTGTAGCGTGCCCAAACTGATCAGGCGAAATCCCTGAAAGATTTGGAACACGACACCAACTTTGAATAGGGAAATGGCGCTTTGCACGATCATTTGGTTCTCGACTAGACGAGTATCGATATAGAAACTAGTAATGGTTGCTGGCATGAGCCATAGGGGCATTGCCAACAAACCGACAACGGCCCCATTGAGCAGCAAACTCAGGCCCATCAGTCGCTGTGCCTTATCCGGGCGAGCGGCGCCGATTTGGTGAGCTGTAGACATGGCAGTGGCATAAGACAGCCCCCAAGAAAACATGAGTAGGACTTCAGTTGTCGTCATCACAATGCGGTGGGCTGCCAACCAGTCGGTTCCCCACCAACCCATCATCAGAGCCGCCACCGTCAACGCTCCAAACTCAGTGCCGTAATCGACACATAGTGGCCAACCGAGATGAACAATTTGACGCAAGACAGATGGCTGCAAGCGACCGATAAAGCGAAACAGCGCCCATCTTTGGAGATCTGAGCGCAACCGCAGGCGGAGGGCGATCGCCCCAAACATACTCCAAAAAATCAGAACGCTGCTCCAGCCAATACCCGCCAGGCCCAACTGAGGTAAGCCCCACTTGCCGTACATTAGTGCATCATTGAAAAAAATATTAGCGGGGATGCTACCGACCATGAGCACGGTCAACAGCCGCGGCTGCATCAAAGCTGTCGTAATTTCTTTAAAGACAAATAGTCCCAGGGCGGCAGGCAGCCCCCACAGAATGGCTCTCAGATAAGCCATCGTCGCCGCCACAATCTGCGGATCTTGCCCGAGCGCCAGCAACCCCACGTCCAAATGCCAACAGACAACCATTGTCGGCATGGAAACGACTAAGCTCAGCAGGAGTGCCTGTGAAGTAATTACGCCTACTCGGGCCTCCTGGCCGGCACCATAAGCTTCGGCCGCAAGGGCACCAGTCATCTCCAAAAGACCTGAAAACAGCGCTAGACAAGTCCAAAAAATGATTGCGCCCAAGCCACCGCCCGCCAAGGCCACGGAACCTAAACGACCCATCATTAGCGTGTCGACGACATTGACCATGCCCTCTGCCACTTGGACGCAAGTGAGCGGAATTGCCAAATGCAGCAATGTCCGGATTGCAGAAGACGCTTTCATCGCATTTTAAGAGACTGATTTTGGGAGACAAGGGGCACTCAGACTATTGTCTGACAGGTTGCCTGCAAGAGCGCATCCCACTTTTACTGGTTAATCCTGCTCGTAGGCAAGCCGCTTATCCCAGACACGTTATATGAGTTAACAAGTCTGGGATACGCTCGCCGGCAAGCTAAAACACGCAAAATGACTGCATTGGCATTGATTCAGGAATACATCTACAGACGAGAGCTGTTACCCAGCAAGCTTTACGCTTGGGAAAATCGCTCAAGGAGCAAGATCATGCCTGACCTTGCAACCAGCGGCAGTGATGTCTCGTGAGCTTAGGGAGCGGCTTAAAAATAAAGTACCCGGACAAGACTGTGGCAGGGTGGATGGGTCGCAGGGTGGGTGGGATGTTATTTAAGTGCGACTCCCTTAGACCCCGTATGGCAAATGCGTCCAGACCTACGAGCACGCCATCGACAGACAGGAATTTACCCGCAATCAACTGAAGTAGGACTGACGCAAAAGCCCCCTCAATCCTCCAAAAATGGGAGGATGTTGCATCCGATTTCCCCAGATTTGGGATACAGGGGCCAAAATCGCATGCAACTGCCTAAGTCCGAGGAAGGGGTTACGCACTCAAAACCGTAGGGGAGACAACCCAACGGTCATCTCCCCTACTGTTCTACACAACAATTTTGACTAGGTTTTTAGAGCACCAATACTAGCGACTTGTGGTAGCCATGAGTCCTGGTGCATAGGCTTCAATAACATTCCCTGTATGACTACAAGTAATCATTAGATAATCACAATGAGGACATTGGGTTCGAATCAACTTATCTTTAGCTAAAAAATGACGAGAAGCATTGCCACCGCAATTAGGGCAATTAACGATGTAATGTGCGTTATTCATAAATCTAAGCTCAGGTGTCGGGAAAATCAGGTGAATTGAACGGACAAGTAGCCAGCTAGGGTAGATAACTACTGTCTTCATTCAAAACATTACGGGGATCAAAAGAGACTTAATATTCAAAAACATCCTTTGACATTCATAAATGGTATTTCAAAAAACAATGAATGCGCAACTGAGAAAACGAAAAAATCCCTAAAAGATCCATGAACAGATGATCCCAGCGATTACAAGAAACTTATCAAACAAAACATTCATGCCTCACATTCTAGAAATGTAAAAATAAATACTTAAAACATTAATTAATCATTAAATTCTCTTCATGGGATTTCATGCTTTTTATAGAGAAATATTGAGCTTTCACCTTGGGGATTCAGTGTTACATGACTTTAAATGGCCCAGGTTTTACAGGTCTGTTGGTGAGTTATGCCCCGCTCCCGACCTCACAGTACGGCATGCAGAATCCTCTGTCGGCAGGGGCAAAGCCCTAACGAATACCTTTCAGGAAGGAGCCGTCCGACGGAAATGAAAGGATTGTCATACCAGCGTCCTGGCGTTCTGAGTTCTTCTTGTCAAACGGTGGACTGCCATAGCAGTCGAGAAGAACTATCAACCATAGGGGAGCGGCCAGTAAAGCGAGGGGAGCCTCTTATGTTGCCGATGTCTTGCGGAAGGATGAGATCGCAGAATGCCGCCCCTTAATAAGCAGAGTGTGCGGTAAAGTCTTCCTGATACTGCCGTCTTGCCGGACAGAAAACTCGTTATCAAAACCAAAATTCTCGAATATTCTCAATTCGCTGAATGTTGGCCGGAAGATTCATTTACGGTTTTTTGTTGTTTTGCTAAGTGTGCTTTCACCTCTCTCAGGGCTGATAAATCAGCATCTAAGAAAGAGTCGTCGCTATATTGAAACGGATTGTCAAGATCGCGAATCATCCGGAGCAAGTAGGCAAACGCGATGAACAAAAGCGTAGAGACTACGAGATTTTGTTCAAACCGGTTGCTACTGACCAGAAGTAGCGTAATCACGGCACCGATTAAAAAGATTTCGAGCAAAGCATAGGCCGGGCGCAGAAAATCCGTATCGCGAATGAGGCGAATGCGACGAATCAGCAGGCGCAATTTAGCTTGTTCACCTTGAATCCGGCTGATGACGGGGATATCCCCAAAGGCCAACACGTGAGCAAAATGAATGTTGAGTTGCTCAAGTGACTGTTCCACAGGTGTAATCGCGGCTTGTTGTTCTAGCCAAGCCAACAGATTTTGCGTTAAACAGCTCAGTGCTGTTGTCAACGAGATGGGGTCATAGTCTGGATGAGCCGCTGCCGCCAATTGGTTTGCGTCGGCGATCGCTTCTACCACATTGGCTAACTCAATCGGCATGTAAAGACTGGCTTGGTAATCTCGCAGGGTGCCGCTCAGCATAAAGGCCAGGATAAAAGTTGCGGCGGCAAATAACGTCCCAGTCAGGGAGTCAAACGTCCAAACTTCCCAATGCAGGAGATGTACTCCGACCTTGGCGACGACAAACAAAACCGCCCAAGGCAATAACCTGAACAACAGTCGCCATTTTTGCCATACATGGACGTACAGAACGGTTTTTGACATGAGATTACGACTCTTAGGGATGAGGATTAAATAAATTACTGAGGCCAAGCCGGATAACCTTTCCCCTCCTGGGAGGGGCAGCGGGGTGGGTTGCCCCTGAGTGCGAGGGTTCGAACCCACCCCGCCGACGGCACCCCTCCCGAGGGGGAAAAACCGGCACATGATTAAATTCCCGATCCTTAGCAATGTCACTAAATCGCGCTGGGCAACAGGCCTATCGCTGTGGGGGCGATCGCTGCTCACAATTGCCTAACCGACTCCGACATTATTAGCATTGCAAATTGGGCTTTGGCTATCATTGCTCGTGAGCCTTGGGGGGCACCGCCGCCTGAAATTTGTGCCAGGGTCAGGGGCTTGACGATGGCACGGTGGGGCAATCAACGCTTTCCCTTGCTAAGTTAAGGACGCCACTTACTTCAATTCGAATTGATGCCCACCGTACTCTCTAGCACCTCGATCGAGATGATTACCATTTTCAAGGCGCTTTCGGAGCCTTTGCGGGTCGAGGTGGTTGAACTGTTGCGTGAACAAGAGATGTGTGTATGTGATTTGTGCGATCGCCTCGATGTGGCTCAATCAAAGCTTTCCTTCCATCTCAAGGTGTTAAAGAATGCCGGTTTAGTACGTTCGCATCAAGAAGGCCGCTGGATTTATTATCGGCTCAATTTATCCAGACTCGTCGCGTTAGAAGAGTATCTTTCAGACTTTCGACGTTACAGCCCACAATTGCCAGCGCGGATTTGTCTCCCCGAAGACAAATAACAACCTAGATTGAATTGATCAACGTATATAGCGGCTTGCGGGTTCTACATATAAATCGATTTTGTCGCGGCGGCTTTAGGACTAAGCCAACTGCGTCAAGGCTTTGAGCTACTCGGCCAAGAAATCGTCAGAAGTGTATCCTGGAACACTTACGGCTTGACAATTCTATTAAATTTGAAATGATGAATTTATACTGCTAGTTTTCAGCTGTTTGCCTTCAACCAGGCAGGCAGCAGTGCAAGGAGTATGACGCGCTGTTCTATTTGATTCAACATTTCAAGTTGGATTGAAATATAAACCTCATCAAGGTTCAGAAGTGGAGTTTCGACGCTTGTCCGACCTCACCGCCTGCGGCACCTCTCCTTCTCAAGGAGAGGCTTAATGACAGTCTGCTTCCGCTCCTTTGCAAGGAGCGGTTAGGTGAGGTTTTAATG
>JBCDAJ010000162.1:0-13387 GCA_039185935.1 Cyanobacteria bacterium P01_F01_bin.56
GCTGGGGCGCTTCGCTAGGGACTCTAGCTCATCCTGTTCTGACTCGCTCAAAGTAATCGCTGGAGCAG
The DNA here is from genome assembly GCA_039185935.1 of Cyanobacteria bacterium P01_F01_bin.56. Taxonomy (GTDB): domain Bacteria; phylum Cyanobacteriota; class Cyanobacteriia; order Phormidesmidales; family Phormidesmidaceae; genus Halomicronema. The sequence continues at coordinate 69 of JBCDAJ010000162.1, forward strand.
AAAGACGGGGCATCATCGGAATCTCAGAGAGGGTTCTAAAGGGTAACGCCATTTCTGCCATGCGGTACTAGTCGCTTCATATCCGACATCATGACTCACCCTTAATCAAAGCACTCTTTAACCGTTGACGGGTCACTGTAAGCAGTCTCAGACCCAATCTAGCCTAAAGTGACACAAATACATATCAAATAAGTGATAAATTCGAAAATGAACCCCATCCGCTCGTTTGGTCGCGCTTGGATGGGGCTAACCCCTAGATAGGGCTTACTGAAAAAGTCAGATCCGTTGACATTCGGCTATTTCAGCCAATCGAAGACAGATGAAGTGCAAGGTTTTTTGACGAGAGAATGGGGCTTTCAGCGAATTTGCCTTGCACATAAATGCCACTCAAAATGGCTATATCCCTTGCGTGTTAGGTATTTTAGACTTTTTCAGCAGCCCCTAAATAGAGGTCTATTTATGATGACAGAAACAAAGCAACCTGAAGCGTGGGTTGAGCAGGATGTTGCAGCTATAGTGCCAACGACGGAAGCTCAGCCGTTGATCGACCTGAGGGATAAGCCGTCACCGGATATTTTGCGGGTGTTGGCGATCGGTAGCCCTCAAGTGGTTCATTCCTGCGTGTTGACACTGTATCGGCTGGGCTATGCTCGCCCTGAGGAATGGTCGCAGCCGTTGCCCACAGTGAACCCCGGTGAGGTCATGAGGATACTGACAAAGCGAGTTATGTTGACAGCATAGGTCCCATCCAGGTCATTGCTTTAATATCAATGCTGCCCGGCATATCACCGGGCTTTATTTAATGGGATTGGGTTATCTCCATCTAAAATTTGTTTAAGCCCTTTACTTGCCCCAAATGTCGCTTGAGCTTCCCTGCCCCATTCCAGTTGGGACTTTGTTTGCTTCAAATGGAAATGTCTTAGCCTGAAAGGAAAGGTTTGGCCTCTAAAAATCTGTTGTTCCAAATTTGGTCGTCGGTCAAATACTTGTTGAGGTCTTCGAGGTCTTTTGTGTGGACAGCAGAGAGCCGTTGTAGATTATGTGTGTCCAAAAACTCCTGGTGAAAACAGGATCAACTACTTGGGCTCCTAAGTCGCGTAGATTCTGGGTATCAGGGCTATCAAAAGTGAGTAGAGGCTTGCCCCAAAAAACGGTCTGTTTAGCCAGAGCTTCGGTCTTACTACCAGGAGTAGCGTAAGCAATGAAAACGGCATCGGCTAAGGCAGTGACCCAATAATTGCGAGTCTGAGCGAGGGAAGCTGTCACACGATGCTGATTTCTTGTGAAAGGTGATAAGAGTAGTAAACGCTCCTCGTCGATCGCAGTTTTGATATTTCTAAGCAAACGCATTTTCTCTAGACTGCGAGCAGGACAGTACAGAATAGGTTGTGTCCCGCGCTGTAGTAGATTCAAGCATTCCTTTTCCATTGGAGAGTGAAAGCCGCTGATGGTGGCCGTATCCGTATCGCGTAGAGCACGAGCAAAGTCGTAGGTATGCAGGATGAGGTCGCCAGGGCATTGGACTGAGCAAAAGATTGCCAGCGTTCGGTTTTCCAAAATCTGTAGGTTGCCGATCGCACTCAATGTTTGAAGCGATGGATCGTGCCAGAATTTTTGTAACGCCTTGGGATAGGAAGGGTGACTGGGAGAAAGTGATATAGCCTGAAACACGTTCTTAGGAAGATGGTTGAGCGTTTTGAATTGCCTGAATGATTATCTGACCATCGGATTCGGGAATCTCGCGAGGCGCAGAGCGAAAAATTATTCCCCAGTGTGCCGGGGATTTGAGGTTGTCAAATAGTTTGAGCTGCGGAGCAAGGGAAAGGACCGGTACACCGTCTCCAGGGGGAAGCTGGTGCTGAATTTTGACCTTGAGGCGGCATGGAAAGAGCGCCTGCTTCCAAATCTGAGTTTCGGTATCGAAGTAGGGATCCGAGGTAACCTCCATGGCCGCGATCCATCTGGAGACCTTAGTCATATAGGCAAGAATAATATCGCCCGTTTGAATGCGAAAGACCATTTTGTGTTGGGAATGGGGATAGCCCACTGTATCGCCCCCAGCCTCAAGGAACTCAGGCCAGGTAGTGGCGTTGAATAGGCATAGCCAATAGGCACGGTTTTCCATCTAGCTGCTCTCTGGATCGTCTAGTAATTCTCGCATAAGGGTTTTCAAATCCTTCTCTGGTGGTCGTTTTTTGAATTCTTCATGGGTGTAAAGCCACACCAACCGGACAAGCAGGCGCTGATCGTTGACTAAATACATCAGTCTGCCTTCTCCGGATGCACCTTTGCGTGCAGGAATAGGAAAAACTAGCTTGCGAAATTCCCAATCATTAGGTGAGGCGAGATTGGCTGGCCAGGGCTCTAACCGTGAGCTGTCTGGTCTGGGCTGATCAATCAGGTTATCAACGATGTCGCCGATCGCATCAGCAAATGCCTGCGCTTCTCGCTTGCTTTTATAGCTCTTCTTGAGAGTCTTGAGGGCTCTAGCAAATTTGTCTGAGGGGATTACCCTATACCTGGGCGAGCCATTCTCTGAAGTCATCGGCATCCATCGAGGGGGCGTCGTCGGCAATCGCCATGGCTTCAGTGAGAGCTTCCGTCATAGCAGTGGCATAGTCGGGATGAGTCCGCTCGATCGCGTCGAGCAAGGCATCTTTTAGACTTTCAAGATTGGGATCGAGGTCGGATCTAAATTCCTCAGGGCGGCACAGGAGTTCGTAAACTAGGGCTTCCCAGATTTGCTGACTCTCAGGCGTGAGCTCACCCCAAGGACTTTCAGCTACGTGGAAGGTTTTCATGTCCTCAAGGGCAATGATCCGATTACTAGCCTCATCAGCCGATAAACCGTCACGGGTATTTTGCCAGGGCGGTTCAGAGTGAGTAAGTTCGCGCAGCTGGTGGGCACTGAGTTCGCCATAGCGTGCCCAGACGAAGTCTAGGATTTCTAGTTCTGCTGGGGCAAAAGATGGGGGCTCTGCTGTGGGAGTAGGGATTGCTTCATGGCGATAGTCTTTGTAATCTTCCCAAAGCACTCGGACAACCGGCCCATGTTTCCACGCTTCAATAGGTTGCGGAAATAGGGGCTGGTCGCGCAGCACCATGCTCCAAACCTGGGCGTAGTAGACGAGCTTCTGCAACTTGAGGGCAGAAATGGTGTCGCCTGCTTCCCGGTCCACTCGGTAAAGGAAATAGAGGGCTATGTCTAGTGCGCTTTGCATATTTGAATGGCAGCTAATAGTTCGATTGTACTTTTATTGATGCTTAGTCATTCATCAAAGCCTGCAGGTCTTGTTTCAGCCTTCGGTATTCTCACCCTCGGAACTGCTATCTTCAGCATTCTTAACGGGTGCGATTTGCCGTTTCGCTGCTATGAACCTTTCGGATAAGACATTGTAGAACTTAGGCAGAATTTTGATAGCCCAGTCCTGGATCTGAGCAAGCGTCTCCTCGTCATCTGTAATCGAAGAGTTTGGTCGGTAATAGGCGATGCGCGAACCTGCTTTGCCATCCAGCCGCTCCCAACTGAGTTCGGCCCCAAATTCAGCTTCGATCTCGTTCTTTTGGCTTTGGAGCAAGTCAAAAATTGGCTTATTATGCTTCTGCTCCCGCTCATTGATGTAGGTTTCAATGCGAAATCGTGATTTACGAGCAAATGAGAAGACAATCCAGGGTGGTTTATAGCCTAATGGTTTTTTCCCTTTGCTGCTTGGCCCCACAAAGAGAACGAACCAATGACGGCCCTGTGGATTGGTCTGAGGCTTGATGGCGAGCTCGTCAATCGTTTGAAGCTTCTCTTGAAGCTGACTGAAGAAGTCGATGTATTTGCTTTGCCGATCGCCCATGCGGGAAAAGACAACTCGCTCGGTGGACATATTGACGCTGGAGACACGCCAACCGGCTTCCAACCACTGAATCGATTGAGCATGGCTAACACTGTCATTGGCCCACCAGTTGCGGTGTTGGCGAGCTGATGGGGGGAGCTCGTCTTGAATAACAATCTCTATTTCTTTAAAAGTGCAGGTAATCCTATCGCTCATTTGACTTTGCAGCCACACGGCTAAAGGGGCATAGCGGCTGTCATTGTGGTCAATTTCTTCTTCGGTAGGATTCAAAGTCTCATCATCAGGGGCAAACTTTTCCCCTTGAGCCCCTTCACCAACAACCATCTGGCCATGATTAGTGCCTGCAACGTTACCAACAGTGCCATGAAAAACCGTCTTGCCCGAAACAACTTGGGAATAAACTTCTGATTCGATTTCCTCTTCTGATGGGATATCAATAACAGGGCGATGACGGTCGAGGAAAGCAGCGCAAAATTTGAGCTGTTCCCGCTGTTGCGGAGTTACCTCGCGAACATGGGCGATCGCATTTCGGGTTTGGCGAACGTCCTCTAGGAGTTGGTTGACCGCTTCCCACGTAAGTTCCTTAAAGTCTGCACTATGTTGGGACCAGAGGTTTTTGAAAATTTGGATGAATTCGTACAGGGTTAGCTCTTCAAAGGCTTTAGGGGCGATGGGCTGATCGAGATATTTAGTAAATACTGAATCGAGGATGGATTCGTTAGGCGTAGGTTTACTAATGCTAGTTTGACCGATGTAGCTAAATAGGGCAGATTTGAACTTCTTTTTCAGCTCTTTGCTGGAAGGCGTAATGGCTTGAATGGCTTGGCTAAGGGCTTCCTCATCAATTTCACCAGCTTCGTTTCGATGGCTGCTCTCGATGAAGTCTCGTAGGGTAGTTTCGATGTCTTCAGCCAACATGATGTCTTCGGCACGGCGGCGGAAATATTCGGCAGTGTCGTAGCTGGTGACAATAGCTTTGAGTTCGCCTAGCCTATCGACAATGGGAATGGCGTTAGTGTCTCGTAGTGCTTTGAGAAGTTCAGAAAGGTCATCGTCAATGCGACAGGCTTTGACTTTATGGGTAGCGTGGGAAACTTTAAGATTTTCTGGGGTGATCTTGAAATAACTAACGGCTCTAAGAATAGAGTCGCTGGTAATCATGCCTTTTAGGATATAGCTGCTATCGATGACAGGGAGCTGGCTGAAGTCATGCTCGATCATCCGCGACAGTGCAAGCTGTCCTGAATCACTCTCGGTTACCGTTATTAGATTTTGAGTTGTCGGGATAAGATTCTGGATAATGAAAGGCATAGAGTTTTAGATACATCAAATATTCAACTAAACATACTCGCCATCAAAATAATCTAGGCCCATACGATATTTGACATCGTAATTTCTTATAAAGTCCAACTCGTCAGAATCCAGCTCATATTGATTAGCTATGTAGGCATCTATTGAATCTATAACTTCTTTAGCTTCACGAGGCTTGAACTGTTCCAGCTCGATGGCTCCTGTCTTACTGTGATTGAGGTTGACAAGGATGCTTGATTGGTCCAGCTTTTCTTGCAACATATCAGCAAACCTAGAACAATCATCATCTATAGGAAAACGACCCCATGGAAAGCTCTTGTAGTCAGAAGGATTAAAATCCCTGCAATTCGTCCTCACTTGATAAAACCAATAAAAAAGAGAGCTGTTCAAGATGCAGAGCACATAATCTCTTTTTCTTTTGGAGTCAAAATTAATCGATTTTTCCCGTGTAGATGATGATTCAACACCTTCTCTATAAAACCTTGGTGGTCTATTGGTAATGGTAAACCAATGCCCTACCCCCGTTATTTTATAGTAAATTTTATTGTGCTCTGAACTTGAGGAAATCAGGTTAGATAGCTGGCTCAAATTTTTAATTAGCTTTCGAGTGATTGATAGCTCTATATCTGAATTTATCTTAGGTACATAATCAAGATTTAGATTTGACGGCAAAGCAGTATAGCCAATATTGTGAAATAGGTGTTGTCTTTCCTGCTTATACCACTTCTGATATGAACTTACATATAAATTAGAGTCATCTAATTTTCCTTTCTTGGAAAGAATTATGGCTGTTCGAGCATGGTGGATGCCATCAAAAAGTTTACTTGGTCTATCATCATAGGTGCTAAAAGCTATGAAAGATGAGTCTTTTAAGAATATCTGTCTGATTGCGCTCATCCGCTGCGTTGATACAACCGGCTGTTGAACGATGAACCCAAATCTAGAGGTTTCAGCCATCAACTCATAAGATTTTTCTGAGCATAGAGCATAAAGATTTCCACATCTTTCAGTGCGATATTCAATGCATCGATACTGTTTTTTTATCTTGATTAGCTCAACATATGGTGGATTACCAATGACGACATCAAAACCACCATTTCTAATAATTCTGTGAAATTCAACAAACCAATGGAAGGGTTGATGGCTTCTTCGCCACTTTTCAAGCGATTTATCTTTTTCTGAAAGCCCTAATTTATATTGGTCAGCTAAGTATCGATTAAGTTCATTATTAAGTTCTTCCAGTCGCCGCTTAACTTCAGCTTTTGCAGTCTTAAACCGGCTTGCATCCATATCTAGCTCAGTTTGTTGTTTTCTGAACATTTGAAATGCTCGATCTGCAACTTCAGCACTCTCATCAATACGCTGTGTATCGCTGAAGAGATCAATCTTTCGTTGCTCATCTCCTTCAACTGCTTTTTTGACCTCATCGTAGTTGGCAAAACCCACTAACGTATTCCCCGCTCGAATATTGAAATCAATATCTGGCAGGGGTTCTAAACCATAGTTGGGCTTTTCAGGTTTGGCATCCACCTGGGAGACTAGTTTTAAGAACAGGCGCAGCTTACAAATCTCTACAGCTTCTTCCATGATGTCTACGCCATAGAGATTCCCTAAAATGATGGATTTCAGAATGAAATACCCACGATTAGGATGTTTCGCCGCATGTTCCAGAGTTTGACGAAAGTCCCTAAACTTTTCTGGATGCGGTTTCTCTGTGGAATGCTCTAAATCGTCTACAAATCCCTGCATTCGATCCAGACAGGCTTTATACAACGGCTCTAGAATCTTCAAAGCTGCAAATAGAAATGCTCCTGAGCCGCAGGTCGGATCCAAAACTGAAATCTGACTAATCGCCTTGTAAAAACCTCGCAGGAGCTCTGGCCCTTCACATTTGTCAACCACATCCTGAGCAAACTGATGAATATTCAGATTGTAGGTAATCAGATTATTGATGTCGTGAATCTCGCCCTTGCTCAGCTTCTCTCGGATTTCTAAACATCGTTGCCGTCGTGCTACATGCTCACGCCATAGTTCTGTAGGCAGAGCATAATCTGGTTCTGCAAAGCGGTTCCAGATATCACGCTTCGACACGTCCTCAATGCCTACGGCAATCTCTTCTGGCAGCTCCAAATCCACCCCTTTTTGCACCGCATCATAGATATAGCGGTTGGGGTTATCTCGTAGTAGCCGCCAAACTTCCCCATTGGGCTCAAACGCAATAGCACATTCCCTTTTAGCTGCATCAAACAAATAGGGAATAATCGTATTCTTACTGATGTATTCGGTAATATCCTCCTTGGTGTAATACGCCCCTATCTGTTTCTGGTTGATGTACTTTTCAAAGATGTAGCCCAGCACATCAGGGTTGATTTCTTTGTCATTTCGCAGCGGGCGATCGTCTAAGTGCCAATGGAAGTCATCGAAGAAGTCAAAAATTGCCTTGAATGCCTCATCCGGAATCTGAATATCCGGATAGCGCTCTTCGAGTTCATGAACATCAAACAATCCGCCATTCATATACGGAATCTTGCCAATCAGCGATTCTAACGTCGGGTCATCTCGCACTGGACTACCTAATCCCTCATGAAATAGCCGTAGTAAGAAGTAGCGATAAAACGAATAAAACTCAACGTCACCGTGCTCCTGTTGGCAGCGACTTAGACGATTCCGCAGGTAGTCGCGATCATCATCTAGGAACTTCTTTTTCTGCATAAAGTACACAAACATGAGCCGGTTGAACATGATGGAAGAATACTTCTCTTTGTCAAACAGCTCTTGAATGCCGGTAATAAAATCCAGAAACCGCTGGTGCTCTTTTTCGAAGCGGTTATAAAATTTCTTGGTAACCTTATCAACGTCAAAGGCTTTTTTCGTCCGTTTGGTGACCTCAGTCAGGGTGAGATTATCTTCCTCTTCAAAATCTATTTCTAGAGCTTCGAGCTTTTGCACTAAGCTCTCACCATCTTGAGTAATGTGGTACGAATACTCACGTACAGCTAATGGTTTGCCCTTCTCTCGACGCACCCATTGCCAAATCTGATTTTGCTGTTCCGCGTCACTGTAGATAATCAGGTGTTCGCGAGTGTACTGGTTGATCTGTTTCTCGATTTTACGTCGAGCACCATTGTTAGGAATGCTACCCCCATTTTCTGGCTGGCAATGGTAAACGAACATGCCGCGCTTTTGTGCGATCGTCTGGGCTTGATAAGGCTCATCGTCAATGCCCACAGGGATTAGAGGCTGTTCAGCCATATCCCAGCCCAGCTCTTCGATGAATAATGACTCGAAGTCAAACTGCTGAAGATAAGTTCTGACCCACTTACGATCTACTGGCATTCGTTACTCCCCCTTAACCAGTCCCATCGAACAAATAATCTGTGCATCCCGGTGTTCGTCATCTGGATTAATCACACACAGCGCATCGTTTTCTCGTAGAAATATCACCAGCTTGGCCAACTGCTCATCATCGATACCCGCCTTAAACTCGCGGTTCAATTTAGCAATAGCGTTCTGCCGCAACGGAAAACTGTAGATTTCATCGATGGCTCGTTTAAGACTTTCCCAATCTGGCCCGGTGGCTAACACGGGGAAATCAGTCTCAATTTCTCTTACATAAGCCGTCAACCGTTCATAGGCTCTAGAAGTTGCACTACGAGGACTGCCCAACTGCCCAACCACACTCATTTCTTGCTTAGCAATCAACTGACTACCCACCTGAACCAGCTCATGATAGTTGGCATGGCGCGATACCCCAGGAGTATCGATACTGCACCGGGCCGTGCGCAAAATGCGCATTTGAGATTGGGTGACGCTGTTACCCTCTTTATCGACCCAGGCTAGGGCATCGGTCCCAGCAGAAGTGCGCAGATACACCAATACCCCTTCTGGGTCAAACACACTGGGCTCATGGACACGGGACGAATAAACCACATTAGGCAAGCCTTCGATAATGCCCTTCAATTTGGGGTTTGCGTCTACAGCATTTTGCCAAATCTGAAGTGCCTCTGAGGTGAGATCGACTTCGCCCTCGTCCTCCTCATCCAAAATGTCAGATTTCTCGTGGTATAGATTGGTCAGTAATTCTCTCTGAGCTTCGTCCTCAAAAAAGGCTTCATCAGTTCCCACAACCTCAGCATTTTCGTTCAAACGATCATGTAACCGTCCCCGCAGGTTAATTAACCGCTCGACGCCATCAGCCGGTAGAAAGGAGTAGCACAAAATTTCATCGGCCTTTTGCCCAATCCGATCTACCCGTCCTGCCCGCTGAATCAGCCGAATAATTGCCCAAGGTAGGTCATAGTTCAGAATAATGAACGAGTCCTGCAGGTTTTGACCTTCACTCAAAACATCGGTGGACACTAGTACCCTAAGTTCTTTATCTTCAGGTACTTGGTCTCGTCGATTATTGCTAACTGGGCTAAATCGCCAAGCCGAAGTAGTTGGATCGCTAGTGTTACCAGTAACCACTGCTATCTGCCCGATTCTCCGCGCTTCTAAAGCATGTCCCAGATATCGAGCTGTATCCGCAAACTGAGTAAAGATCAACACCTTGTTTTCGGGATGCTCTTTCTCTAGGAGTTGTGCCAAGGCCAGAAACTTTTGATCGCTATCAGCTATCCATTGGCCACACAGTTGCAAAACACCGATCAGAGATCGAGCATCCTGTCGCAAATGCTGTTTCAGGGTTTTCTTAAACAAAGCAGGGCGCAGCCATTTGAAGCGACGAGCATACTTGTTTTGATATAGCTGGTAAATATCTGCCGCTCGTTGCTTGTAGCTACTCTCTTTCTGCTCTAAAGCATCCAGCTGATCCAACTCACTATCGTCCAGTTGCTCGTTATCTTCTTGGACTTCTAAATCCAACCCTAATGACATCACTGAGTCAGCATCTTCATCACTGTTCCAGGTATCGAGGAACTCAGCATCTTGAGACCCGATTGGAATTTCCAAACTGTTATCAATGGCATGGATGAAGACATAGTTTCTAAGGATATGCCGCTCCAGCGACAAGATGAATGCCTCGCCACTGCTCTCTAACCGCTTGAATAGGTTAGTGCGACAGAAACCCATTAGACGCCTTCCCGCCCGTGATAACCCTTCTAAGAGCTTTTGCTCAGCTGGAGCGGGTAATTCTTTGTGTCGGTTCAATTCATAGTTGCCCAACCCGTATCGAGGGAGGTGTAACTCGTTGATAATGTCCACAACCCGATCCGAATACAGCTTGGCATACGGGTCCGTTTCCTCATTGCCAATAGCAAACGGCACCGTTTTAGGACGCCTAAGGGGAAAGTAAGAGCGACTACCATCAGGAAATTCCAGAAAATAGCGACCATCGGTTGGGTCTTGCTCAGCATAAGTGTGTTTAATAAAGCTACGTGTTCGTCGGATCATGTAGCGGCTCATGAGCTGCTGCCAATCATCTGCATAGTCGCTTTTCTCAAATGCAGCGAGAGACCTGACTGGCGTCTGAGGGTGCTTACGCCTGAATTCCACCTCATTACCCAAATCCCGAATCAAGATCTCGGGCTTGATGCCCAGATCCTTATCCTCAGGGACAAACAGGCGCAGCTGTGCCGACAGATCGAGATAGGTTTTGTTGTAAGGGGTAGCCGTGAGCAAAATACAGCGGCTGCCACTTTGTTCGATATAGTCTCGAATGGCGGCGTAGCGCTTCCCCTCGCGATTTCGCAAGTTATGACTTTCATCGATCAGAACCAGACGAAACCGGGCCGGAACATCGGGTAAGTCTTGAATCACCCGGCTAATCGACATCACCTTGCCACGCAGCCCAAACTGCTCGACATAGCCCTGCCACATCTTGACCAAGTTCTTGGGGCAAATAATTAGAGTGCTGACGCCAAAATCCTCTTCACAGAGATGGGCTACAGCAGTGCCTACGAGTGTCTTCCCCAACCCCACTACATCACCAACCATGACCCCACCGCGCTTGTTAACGTGATGAGCCGCAATCTGCACCGCTGCTTCCTGAAACTTCAGCAGTCCAAAACTGCGAGGGGCTTGATACTGGCTCAACCCATCCCGCGCTTCTTGAGAGAGGTGATACGCCATTTTCAAATAAACGTAATAGGGCTTGATCAGTTCATCTCTGGCCCAGCTTTCATCAATAATGTCTGCCAGCTCTTCTGATACATCCAAACAGAAGCGATCGCCCCAGCGATCGTCAAACCAGCGTTGTAACTTCCGGGCAGCATCGGACTCTACGACATCGACATTCAGCTCCCCTTGCTGACGAAGCCCAGCCAGCGTCAAATTGCTACTACCGACAAATCCGACAATGGGAGCAATATGATCTGATCGGTGGACTAGATACAGTTTGGCGTGTAAGGTGTAGCGTAAATGAAGCTTAGCTACCAACTTGCCTGACCGAAGCTGGATCTTGAGACGTTTTAACCCGGCTTCATCTTCTGAGCTAGGAACCCCTAGCATCAGCTGCTCCCGGAACTCCTGAGCCATCATTTTTCTAAGTCGCAGCGCTTCCCCTTGATCAATGCGCTTGTTGTCCTTGATAATCGCTAGATTTTTGCGTAAGTCATCCTTTGGTAGTCGTTGCATCCCAATCAGCAACCGACAGCAAGTACCTTCTCCATCCATCTGTTCAATGGTCGGATCAATCAAGCGCCACCCGCGCAAGTTGAAGTAACCCACACAAAAATCAGCTCGGGTTGCCTGATTAAGCGTATCCTTCAGTGTTTCTAATAGCTGAAGGTCAATATTGTCAAAAATCCGTGGCAAGCTTGAGATTCTCCACCGTGACTTTTAGACCGTTGCCGATAAACTCCGATTCAGTATTCGATGAATCTAGCCCTTCCATGGCGCGTGAAAGCGTCTCAATGACAAACATTTTTCAACATCTTTATAGGAGTCGGCAGCAGTTTGAAAGTGTCCAGCCTTGTGCCAGTAAGCATTGGGTAAATAATGTCACCAACTAATTTGCTGCGAGTGTACCGCAAATATAGAGTTGCGGATTGTCCTGATCTACCAAACGAACCCATAGAACTCCTATGAATTCGTTCGTCTTTGCCCTTGCAGCGTGTTGAGCCGTTCTAATGCTTGCATCAGTTGGTTGTTGATATGGCTCTCATATCGTGCCAACAGCGCCACACTCTGAGGAATGGGGGAAGGGTCAGGCGATTGCGTTCCGCCTGCTCACGTTCCACCCGTTCCGCTTCTGACTGTCGCTCTGACTCAATCGTAGTGAGTTTGTCTAACCATGTCTGAAACGCCGCGATCGCTTCTTGATGCCACTCCAGATAAAGCCCTGCCATGTGCTTAGAATCCTTGGGGGCATCGCTGTCTTCAATGTGCAGCCGATGGAAAAAGGCAATCCCAAACGGGTGCTTTTCCCGATTTAAGTCCTGAATCCAAAACCACCAACGGTCTCCGAATCTTTCCGCGTCAATCCGCGCTAACAAGTCGCTAGGCTTCCCCGATATTGAATCTTGAGGATATTCATCAAGGATGCGGTTTAGTCCTTTCAGGGTGGAATCTTGCCAACAATCCCACTCATCCGTGAAGTATTTCGTGCGGACGTTGATCGGAGGCAACTCATCACGGTCTAAAAACCAGGTCAGCAGTTGCTTAGCTTTGGCAATATTGGCAGGGTGATACTCGCTAGCGAAATCACTGGCCTCATTGGGCTTCATGTCAGGGTATTGGGTATCTGTCACAGGTCGGCTAACCGGGGGCAAAGTCGCCTCATTGCCTACCGCCGCTTCCGCAGTCCACAACCGATGCTGACGTTGGATACACATGGCAATCTGTTGAACACAATGCCACTCCAAGACACCCTCAGGCTGGTAGTCGTCAACTAATGCCTGCATGATGCCCTGAAAGGTTTCGAGGTCTTCACTTGCCAATAGCGGGGGTTGCTCAGCTAACAACCCGTGTTTTGTGGCATTTCGAGACGAGATCGCCTTCCCTCTATAAGTCATTGGCCCTTTAGACTTGCTTCCATTCCTGCGACTTGTAGCAGCATCACAAACCACTGAGACTCACCTCACTAATAGCGGTGTGCGAGCTTATGCAGTACGCTCATTTGTACTGTTCTGGTAGCCCCTATGCGTCCCCACTCCGCCGATTTACGTCAGCGCATCGTCACCCTTTACGAGCAAGGAGAAGGGTCGATTCGGCAACTCGCCAAGC
>JBCDAJ010000163.1:0-13074 GCA_039185935.1 Cyanobacteria bacterium P01_F01_bin.56
AACGACACGACCAACGCATCCGCATCAATTGGCAATTTTCGCTTGAAGCCGCACGGGACAAATTTCAGCGCCATTATGTCAAAATCCAAGCGGACAAGAGTCTCTAGAGTGGTGGAAAACTTTATTTCCAAAGTACTTAGGGCGTCGCGCTTAAATAACATCCCAACTCCCCTGCTACCCATCCACCCTGCCACAGTCTTGCCCGGGTACTTTATTTTCAAGCCGCTCCCTTACCTAAAGTCCAGCCACACATCTCGCCCCGTCGCCCGGTAATCCGCCATCGTCCTCAACTCCAATTTGTCGCTCTATTTTGGAGCACTGGTAGTCGTCTGGTAAGCCATTAAATGGCAAATTCCTGACGTGTTCCGGCGGTGCACGCACTTAACTCATCGCTACGGGCAGTTTTGGAACGAGTGGCTTTGAGCAGCTTTTTCGATATACACGGAGCTTGATAAACAGCCACCAGACTTGAGGATACAAAACGACGGGAAAGCAAAGTTTTAGGGCCGTCAAAATCCTCAATTGCTGCAGCGCAACAAGCCCCCAATGCAGGAAGACGTATTGCTTAACCGCTTCTAAATCAGGGCATTGATGCTGGTAATCAGCATTTAAGCGCTCATAGACCCGTTCTTTAATCGTGGCGTTGAGCGTTGCTCGATACACTAATCCCTTTTTTTTCTCATAGCTGCCCGACCACAAAGTTCGGTAAGCCAAGAAGTCATGCAGAAATAAAACGTCACCATGCTCAGCGATTCTGACCCAGGCGTCGATATCGTCGTAATTGGTTGTCATCGTGCTATCCCAGCCGCCCGTTTTGGTAAAAGCATCGCGTCGGGCCGCTACTTGAGCCGGTGTCCCAATCGGCACCTGTTCTAACAACATGCCGTAGTGGACAGCTTTTTGGGGAACAAAGAAAATGTCACTCGGCCCAATGGTACCGCGACGTCTCAACTCTTCTTCTTGTTCATCGACTTCAACCACACGGCAAGAGCAGAGAGCCGCTTCTGGATGCTGACTAATCGCCGCAGTCATCAGCTCAATGCAGTTGTCTGCGAGATAGTCATCGTCGTCCAGAAATTTAATCCACTCTCCTGTCGCCACGTTGACGCCAGCGTTCACGCTACCAGCGTGATTTAAATTCTGTTCATTGCGATGATAGACAACCTGTTCTCCTAGGCTGCGGACGTATGATTCAGTGCCGTCGCTCGAAGCGTCGTCGACAACGACAACTTCACAGGGCACTGTTTGGTTAAGCGCTGAGTTAATTGCCCGTTTGAGCAACGGCAGTCGATTATAGGTGGTAATGACAATGCTGAACTTCATTGCAAATGCAGTAACGAGCGGTTAGATTGCGTCTTGCCCTCAATGGCGATGTTATTGAACAATCCTCAAAACCCTCAAAATTCTCACCGATAGAGATGTTTCGATGATTTTTGCCCGCATTGCATCATTGGTCAATACAGGCACGGGATTTATTTAAGATTCAGACCTCCCCGATCCTCTAAAAAGCTAAAGATGGAAGGAGATTTCCGTATCTAAACTGGATTCAACGAACAGCACAATCAATGGTCTTGATACGCATATAGGTAGAGCACAGCTGAGGATGCTTGCAGTCATTCTTAATTTGCACCGACATTCTCAGAATGCCCGCGAAGTTATCAATGCCTACACTGCTGTGAAGTTTGCTCAGATCATCCTGGGTTCTTGAAACCATTATCTGGTCTGAATTTCAATTCCGAACGCCGCATTCTGGATGTTGAACTCTGCCCCGGTCAAGCTGGTTGAACCGGTGGTTTACCCTCAGGGGGCTCCATTAGCCTCTCAGCCTAGCGGCCGCTCGGGCGATGGCAGGGGCGTGACTGAGGGCGGCCTCACCTGAGTCACATCCGGAGGCCGAGCCGGGACGCGAGTGCCCGAGTCACCGTCAGGGCGAGTCCCGTGGAGCAGCGTGTAAAAGCAGGGGATGATAAATAGCGTCAGCAGCGTCGCCAGCGATAAGCCCGAGAAGACGACAATGCCCATGGGCTGCAGAAATTCGGAGCCTGCCCCGATGCCGAGCGCCAGCGGCAAGAGTCCGAGGACGGTGGTCACGGTAGTCATAAGGATGGGGCGCAGTCTTTGGGGCGCAGCTTGCAGCATCGCGGTGGGCCGATCGCACCCCTGCTCGGCATAAATTTGGTTAGCGAGTTCTACCAAAATGATGGCGTTGTTGACGACAATGCCCACCAGCAGCACGGCTCCGACAATAACCGTTGCCCCCAGCGCGGTTTGGGTGACAAACAGCCCCAAAATGCCACCGGCCAGCGCCAGCGGTACCGTCAACATGATCACCAGCGGATCAATCAGTGAGTTGTATTGCACCGCCATCACCGTGAACACGAGGAACGTCGCGAGGCCGCCTAGAGTCAGCAGCGATCGCTGAATCGCTTGATTGGCCTCAGCACTGGAACTCGGCAGCATCGTCACCCCCGCTGGCAAATCGAGACTGGCAATAATCTGGTTCATCTCGTTCAGGGCGTCGCCCAAAGTCGCGCCCGCTGCCAGGCGACCCTCAATGATGAACACCTGCCGCTGGTTGAGGCGTTGAATTTCGGCGGGGGCTTGACCGGGCTCTACCGAGGCCACATCTCCCAAGCGCACAAGTTGTCCCCCAGTGGCAAAAACCGGCAGTTGGCGTAGCTTCGAAGGCGAGTCAATCGCGATATCGGGTAGTTGGACTCGAATATCGACCAAGCGATCGCCCCGCTGGAGCCGCGTGGGCACTGAGCCATCAATCAGCGTCTGTACCGTCTCGCCAAGGGTCGCTGCGGATAAGCCTAAATCTGCTGCTCGCTCCCAATCGGGGCGAATTTGGGTTTCGGGCTGCGGCGGATCCGCATCGGGACGATACTGGGCGAGGGTGGCCTGTTGGTCAAACGCTTCGAGCACCTGCCGCCCTGCCTGTGGCAACACCCCGCGATCGCGACTCTGCAAAATCACGTCCAAATCGGCACCCCGCACCGGCGAATTGCTGGTGATCAGTCCCCGCACCGTTTCGGGAAACAGCCGTAAGCGGATATCCACCAGATTGAGATCGGCTAATGCGCGATTGGCCTGATCGACAAATTGCCCCACCGGCGTACCGGGTTTTAGCGTAATTGTGCTGGTACCCCTCAGCGCATTGGCGCTGGTGATACTGGCAAACAAAAAGCCCCCCGCAGTGGTGAAGACGTATTCGGCTTCGGGTTGGGCGAGCAGGACCTCATCTACTGCGGCCATGACCTGCCGGTTATCGGCTAAAGGCGTACCGGGAGGAAACTGGGCAAACAGACGCGCTTGGCCCGTGTCAATAGAGGGCAAGATTTCTTGGGGAATTTGCTGCGCCATGAACAGGCTGCTGCCGCCGAGGACCAAAACGGTGATCGCGATGACGCCCAGCCGTCGATGCAGCACTTGGCCTAACAGTCGCTGGTATTGTCGGGTCAAGCCCTGAAGGCGGAGGTCAAACTGCCGCACTAGAGGAAAGCCCTTGACCCCACTCGCAACAGGCAGGGCCAATAACCGAGCCGCCAGGGTAGGTACCACGGTCACAGCGACCACCAGAGAAGCCGCGATCGCAAAGCTAATGGTCAATACCAGTTCGTTGAACAAGAGCGAAATAAACCCGCCAATCAACAAAAACGGCAGCACAGACACCAGATTGGTTGACGTTGAAGCGAGTAATGCCGATTCTAATTGCTGGCTACTTTGCTCCGCCTGGGCGATAACAGCTGTTGGCGGCAGGGACATGGCGGCATTCGTGTGGCCATTAGTCGGTCCACTCGCGCCCTGACTATGGCCATGGCTGGCATGACGGCGAGACAGAGCTTCGGCTCCCTGGGCAATATTTTCGAGCATCACGATGGAGTTATCGACCACGATGCCGACGCCCAAGGCCAACCCGCCCAGACTAAAGACGTTGAGGGAGAGCCCAAACAATCCCATCAAGATGATGGCGGTCAGCGTGGCTAAGGGAATCGCCAGCACAATGATTAGCGTTTGCCGCAGCGACCCCAGGAAGAAGAAAACGGCGATCGCGGCCAGGATGGCGCCAGTGAGCCCGGCCACCGCCACATTGCGAATGGAGTTTTGCACAAACACCGACTCGTCGAGGGTGACGTTAATGACCACATCATCAGGAAATAGCCCTGCTGTTTGCAGCTGAGCCAGGCGATTTTTGACGACATCCACCACAGCCACGGTGTTGGTATCGGGTTGCTTTTGCACCGTCACCTTAACCGCTGGCTGTTGATTAAGTGAGACGTAGATGAGCTGTTCTGCAGTGCCGTCCACCACCTCGGCAAAGTCCCGTAGGTAGACCTGTTGGGGTGGCTCGGTGCCGCCAATGGCAAAAGCTAAATTGCGCATCTCGTCGGCATCTTCAAAGCGCCCGGCGACGCGGGTCAGGGTTTCGGCATCGGGGCCACGAATCCGCCCACCAGAGGTGTCTTGGTTGCGGTCTGCCAGGGCGGTCAACACGTCAGCCAACCCCAATCCCAGAGCCTGTAGGCGATTGGGGTCGAGGTTGAGCTGCACTTCCTCTTCTAGTCCTCCGCTGACATCGACAGTGGCGACACCGGGCAGAGTGGTGAGTTCCCGTGCGAGTTCTTCTTCGGCAAAGATGCGGAGTTCACTACCGGGCAAAGAGTCTGAGGTCAACGCCAGTTCATAGACCGGTAACTGTGACGGATCAAATTTGAACAGCCGCGGTTCGCCAACGGTGTCAGGCAGCTCGTCTCGCGATCGGTTCAGGGTTGCGGTGGCATCGTTCAGGGCTTGGTCAATATCACCCCCCGGCTCAAAGAACAGGTCAATGCTGATGCGGCCTTCGCGCGTTTGGGAATAGATTTGCACCACGCCTTCGGTCGCCGCTAAGCCTTCTTCTAGGGGACGGGTGATTTCATCCACGGCCACTTCGGGCGATATCCCTGGGGCATCTAACCGCATGCCAATACGGGGATAAGTGATGGACGGCAACAGGTCAACCGGTAGACGAGTGATGAAAAAGACGCCCATGACGACCACCGCGATCGCCAACATCAAAACCGCAATGTGCCGCCGAATCGCCAGAGTCGTGATGCTGTTGCGGGAAGGGGAGGTCATGGGGAGTAAGTGGGTGCGGGTGTTGCAGGGTAGAGGGGGGTGAGGGTGATTGGTGGGTGAGGTGGCGTGATGGAGTGGATGGAGCGTGATGGAGTGGATGGAGCGTGATGGAGTGGATGGAGCGTGATGGAGTGGATGGAGAGGGTGCAGGGGCGAGGCCTTCTCGAGGTTACTCGACAATCTCAACTCATCGCTTACTGCGAGAATGTCTCGCCCGTACAGGGGGCATGGGATGTTATTTTCGCGCTATCCCCATTATTCGGTTTCCGACAGGATGCTGAGGTTGACGGCTTGCCCGTCACTCAGAGCATCGCTGCTGCGTACGACAATGACATCGCCCGCCTGTAGACCCGACACAATCTCAACACGACGGTTATTTTCCCGACCGATTTCGACAGTGCGCGCTTCAACAGTGGCTGCCTGATCGTTGACCTCGGTAAGAACAAAAACAGTTGGCGTCTCACGGGTAGCGATGTCGAGGGCTGGTCTGGGGATGGCGACGCGATCGCTGCTGGTGTCTGCCAACGTCACTCGGGCCAGTAGGCCGCTGCCAATCTGCCCCGCCTCATTGGGCATCGTGATTTCAACCGGGATCAGTCGGGAGGTTGGATTCGCCGCTGGAGCAACACGCGTGATGCGCCCAGCAATCACGGTTTCTGGAAACGCATCTAACCGCACTCCGACAGGTTGACCGACTGATA
The DNA here is from genome assembly GCA_039185935.1 of Cyanobacteria bacterium P01_F01_bin.56. Classification (GTDB taxonomy): domain Bacteria; phylum Cyanobacteriota; class Cyanobacteriia; order Phormidesmidales; family Phormidesmidaceae; genus Halomicronema. The sequence goes on from JBCDAJ010000163.1 coordinate 5,823, forward strand.
CCTGAGACAGGTCACGGTCAGAGACCTCGATCATCACTTTGATGCTGCTCAAGTCGCCAATTTGCAAGAGTTCATCGCCCGCTTCGGCATAGTCACCCACCTCCACTAACCGTTCGATCACGGTACCGGTGAGGGGCGATCGCACAACGGCAAAAGACAATCGCTCTTGGGTTTGATCCACCACCGCTTGTTGCGCGTTCACCCGTCCCGCCGCCGACTGCACAGCCGCTTGACGAGTGCGAATTTGCTCTTGGGTTGATTTCACCACCTGTTGTCCCGTGTCAACCGTTAGTTGGGCCTGCTCGGCCACCTGGGTCGAGACCGCACCATTAGCGGCCAGTTGAGTAAGGCGATTAGCTTCGATTTGGGCCTGCTGTAGCTGCACCCGCGCCGATTCGTAGGCGGTCTGGGCATCGCTAACGGCGGCTTTGGCCTGGGCGACCTCTGACTGGCGGGCTTGCAGTTCGGCCTGGGCCTGATTCACCACGACAGTTAAGAGATCGGCGTCTTGACGCGCGAGGATTTCTCCTGCCTGCACCCCATCGCCCACATCGACTGTCAGGGCCGTAATTTGGCCTTCCACCCGCGATCGCAGCAACACAGTTTGTACCGGTTGCGTCGTTCCCGTAAAGGTCAAACCCGCCTCCAAGGAACCGACTGTCACCACCTCCGTGTCAACAGCCACGATTGCTTCAGCGCTCACCGCAGCGGGCGGCCCACTGCTTTGCCTGCCACCCGAGCAACCGGCCACGCCAATGAAACCGGCCGCTAATAGAGACCAGCCAGCAGCTGGTCGTAAGCGATGAGTGATAGCCGCATCGGTGGAACGAAAAGTCAATCTATGAACTCGTTTTAGGCTTTGATACACAGTCATTGAGCAGCCAGCAACCTCACGAGCCAGCCTGAACAGCCTGCAGAATCGATCTGGACACCAGAACCCAGGCCACCTGATGATTGGGCCGTGAAAACCTGAGCTTGTCTACAGAATAACGCTAATAAATCCCCCTGGATTGACCGATCAGCTATCATCGCTCGGTTTAAATTCGCCAGATATGGCGATCGCTTCTGGGCAATCCCGATGCCGGGCAACCGCGAGCGCTCGTGCCTGAGCAGCCTAAACGAAATCGGGGCTAAACAAGGCCACATCTTGCCAGCTCCGGGCGATCGCGGCACGTCACCAGGCGGCCACAATCTGAGTGCAGACCGGCGAGGGGCGTGGGGAAGTTAGGTCCCCACATCCGGGGGGTTGGGGGCCTGCCTCCAAAAGTTCGGCTCCCTGTCGTGACCCCCTTAAACAATCCTGTTATCTCGCTCTCTCAGGGGTTTCACAAGGCCCACTCCACCGCCTACACTGAGATGGCAAGCCGCAGGTAGCTCCGGTTATTTCAGAGCGTTGCCACACCGATTCAACCAGAGTTGTATTTCTGAATCCCGCAAGGATACTGGCTAAGAAGCCGCTGCGCGTCCAGTGCCTTGATTCTGCGTCTGCTGTCGATAACGAACGCACTTCTAGGCGGAAATATGAACCTGTCGACTGTGGTCGAGCAACTAGAGAATTTCCGTAAACAATATTTGTCAGGGGGGCGCCGCGTCTCTCCTCAAGGGCTGAAGTACATGACCGATAGCCTGCTAGAGGAGTCGCGCCCCGGCAACAGTTTCATTATCTTGACGGTCGGGTCTTGCATCATTGCCACCTTTGGTTTGCTCTCTGACAGTACAGCCGTGATTATTGGGGCGATGCTGATTGCCCCCTTGATGTTGCCGATTCGCGGGCTGTCTTTCGGGATTTTAGAAGCCGATGAGACCTTAATTCGCACGAGCGTCAAAGCAATCATTATCGGGACAGGGGGAGCGATCGCAGTTTCCATGCTGCTGGGCATGACCGTGAGTCTGTCAGACTATGGCAATGAAGTTTGGAGTCGAACCCAACCTAACCTGCTAGATTTGGGGATTGCGATTACCGCCGGTGCGCTAGCCGGGTTTGCCAAAATCGAAGCCAAAATCTCTAGTTCATTAGCTGGCACCGCGATCGCGGTGGCCTTAATGCCGCCCCTCTGTGTCGTGGGTCTCTGGCTAGCCCAGTTGGAATTGCAATGGGCTTGGGGAGCCCTAGTACTCTATCTCACCAACCTACTCGGCATCACTTTAGCCAGCATGCTGGTGTTTCTCTGGGCGGGGTACTCGCCCTTTGTACAGGCCCGTCGACCCATTGGCTGGACCCTAGCATTCACGAGCATATTGCTAGTCCCTCTGGGGGTATCTTCTTATCGACTGCTGGTGCAAGATCGCTTGGAATCTAATTTAGAAGCGGCCTTACTTGATCGAACGGTCACCTTTCAACGATTAGAACTCGTGTTGCTAGAGACCGATTGGTTTACCTCCCCCCCGGAAGTCAATCTATTGGTTTATGCCAACGAGCCGGTTACACCGGTTCAGGTCGGTCTGTTAGAAGAATTTGTCGAAGATGAAATGGGCCGTCCTTTTAAGTTGATTTTTCAAGTTGCCCAACTCGAAAGGGTGACCAGCGAATCAGAAAATTCCATGGGTGATATTGATTCCATGAGCGATATCGACCCACCAGAGCTACCCATTGCACCTCAGTGGCACCAAAACTAAATTTTTCGATTAAGTGCGGAAATCCGCTCATCCAGCAGCCTTTTGTCCCGGCTTTTATCCCGAGGCAAATTTCTATACTTAATAGAGTGTGTAGTTGCCTTTGTGGTTAACGATTCAGTTGCTACGGTGTTAGGCGCACTCTGACTTGATAGGGTGGCAATTCGGCAAAACTACCCGCAGTGAATTTAGGAGCAGTACATATGGCCCACAATGCCGCTGTCATGGAAGCCGTTGAGTCTTTGAAATATCGCGTTACGGTCGGTGACGTGGCAACTCAATCAGGCTTAGAGTTAGCGGTGGCTCAACAGGGTTTAAATGCGTTAGCCGCCGACACCCAGGCACATTTGCAAGTTTCCGACACAGGGGAAATTGCCTATGAATTTCCTCGAGGATTTCGCGCGATTCTCCGCAACAAATATTGGCGCTTACGACTTCAAGAAACGTGGGCCAGCATTCGCAATGTGCTGTTTTATCTCATTCGGATTTCGTTTGGCATTCTTTTGATTCTGTCGATTGTGGTCATTGTGGTGGCGATCGCTATTTTGGTGTTGGCGGCCCAAGCCGCTTCCCAACGGGACGACGATCGCGGCGGGGGTGGTGGCTTCGGCGGCGGCGGCATGGTGTTTATTCCCCGCTTTTGGATTGGCGACCTGTACTGGCTGTTTCGCTTTGATTCCTATTCCAGTCGGCGCTATGCCCCACGCGGTTCCCAGCGTCCTCAGCGCCCGCCTCGACAAGGTCGCTCTGACGACGGCATGAACTTTTTAGAAGCAATCTTTTCCTTCTTGTTTGGGGATGGTGACCCCAATGCCGATTTAGAAGAGCGGCGCTGGCGCGAAGTCGGGGCGGTGATTCAAAACAATGGGGGCGCGATCGCGGCCGAACAGGTGGTGCCCTATCTCGATGACTTGGGTAAGGGCTGGGCCGCTGAGGACGAAGATTACATTTTGCCCGTGCTGACCCGCTTTAACGGCGTTCCCGAAGTCAGCCCCAAGGGCGATATTATCTACCACTTTCCCGAACTGCAGGTGACTGCTCAAGAGCGCAGCCGCATCGCTGTTCCGGCGTATCTCAAAGAGACCCCGCGCAAGTTTAGCGAAGCCAAAATGGGCCAACTGTCAGGCGCGATCATTCTGGGCATCTTCAATTTCGTTGGGGCTATCTTTCTCGGGGTCATGCTACAAGATCAGGCTGTAGTCGCTGAAATTGGCGGGTTTATTGGTTTCGTCAATGCGATCTACTGGGTGATTTTGGCCTATGGGACTAGTTTCTTAGCGATTCCGGCGGGGCGCTATTTCTGGACGAATCGTAAAAATCGCCAGATCGAATCCCGTAATGAGCAGCGCCAAGAGCGTGCCCTGGCGCTCAATGCGGCCGGCCCGGAACTCGACGAAAAGATTACCTTTGCACAACAGTTTGCGGCGCAAACGGTGGTCTCTGCCGATGACCTAGCCTACACCACTGAAAAAGACCTCACCGAGCAGGAATATGAGCAGCGCGACAAGCTCGATGCGGAGTGGCAAAAGCGCTTAGAATCCTCCGATGACGCAACGTAATTTGTCAGCGCGAAGGGAATTTTGGGCGATTCCTTGTGACTTGACCATTAGTTTGAATGCGCCCAAACCTGTTGTTGAGCCTGAATCTGTTCCACCTACCCACTACCTCACCTACCCACCTACTTATCCCCCCGAGATCTTATTTTCCTGCTGCTCCCTAAGCGGCAAGTCTGGGATAATTGCACGAGACGATCGCCAGGCTGCTCGATGACTGATATCCAAAAGTTTGTGGTTAAAGACAACGGTGAAGAGTACGAGTTTTACATTGAACCAGGAGAATTGGCCAATCTCGAAATAGAGGACGATGAGGGGTATCGAGATGTCAACTTACCCACCATCGATATGAAAAAAGTTCACCGCACCATTCGAGGTTATGCCTGGTATGCCGTGGGCGCATTTGTGAACTTTGGGCTAGCAGAAATTGAGGAAATGAATCTAGAGTTCAATCTAAAAGTTGCCGGTAAAGCCGGTATGCCGGTCTTGGCCGAAGGCTCGGCTGAGGGAACTTTCAAAGTGCAAGTTAAATGCAAGTTTCCCTCTGAAGAGCCCGAAAAACCGTCGGCGGATACTGTTTCCTGAGCGTAATAGAGCTACTATCGACTAAAGAAACTATCAGAAAAAGTTGCTTTAGCAGGGATATGGCAAAGTATGCACTCGTTATTGGTTTAGACCGATACGACAACTTCAGCAACTTAAAAAGTGCCGCTAAGGATGCAGAAGCCGTTGCTCAATTGCTGGAGCAGCATCAGTATCGAGTGACGCGGCTGCCTCGCAAGCTGGTAGGCGAAAATCAATGGGCGATCGCCCCTGACAAATCCCTTAGTCAAAAAGAACTGGGAAAGGAACTGAAATCCTTTTTCCAAGAGCGCGCCAAGCATCAGGAGGCCGTAATCTACTTTGCCGGTCATGGCTTCCGCGTTTCGGATGAGCTAACTGGCGAAGAGAATGGGTATCTGGCCACCTCTAATGCCACGAAGGAAGGCCAAAATGCCATTCCCTTTGATTCTCTGAATAAGCTAATGGGTCAGGCCGAGTTGAGCAGCTTGGTCGTCATGATGGACTGCTGCTACGCCGGTTCTTTACTGAAAGAACAACGGAGCCTATTAGAACCGACTCAAACCATCTTGAGTCATAAGCAAAATTCTTGTCTGATTGCCGCCTGTCGAGATTTTGAACGGGCGCGGGAAGGCAAAGACCACGGAATTTTTACCGCTGCGCTGTTGCAGGGGTTGTCGGCAGAAAACGCGGTGCAAGAAACCGTCACCAGTAATGATTTATTTGGCTTTGTGGAGCGCGAGCTCAAGACCAGCGGCCAAGAGGTAATTCATGCAGGGATGGGAGGCGCGATCGACCTGGTTCAATATCCTCAACAATCAACGGAACCGCCGAAGAATCCTGCCAAGTCAGCTCAAGTGTTTATCAGCTATCGCAGTCACCCCCCCGATAGTGAGTTGGCCGAAGAGTTTTATCAGGCCCTCAAAGCGGCTGGCCATGAGGTATTTATGGCGGCTGAGAGTATTCGTCTGGGAGATGACTGGTCGCGCCGCATTGATCAAAATCTAGAGCAGTCGATTATTTTGTGCTACTGCTGTCGCAAAATTCCGCAAGAAGTGAAATGGTTACGGAGGAAGTGCGACGGGCCAAGGAACTACGCGACACCCGCGACACTGGCAAGCCTAGAATTTTGCCGATTCGGGTCAATTTTCCGATGTCATCGCCCCTGAATTACGACCTGCGGGGCTATCTCAACCGCATTCAACAGCGACAGTGGACTTCTGAGGCCGATACGCCCCAGATACTGCAAGAGATTCTTACGCTCTTAGGCGATCGCGAAATTCCCCCTCAAGAATCCCCCGCCTCGGAACCCCCACCAGCCCCTGTGACTGAAACCCCGGATGCGCCTCCTTCCCCCGTGGCACCGCCAGAATTGCCTGGGGGCCAGGTAGATTTGACCTCCCTTTATTACGTAGAACGTCCCCCCACGGAGCAAAACTGTTAGGAAACCGTGCTCCAACCAGGAGCCTTGATCCGAATTAAGGCTCCGCGTCAGATGGGCAAAACGTCTTTGATGTCACGAATTTTGCGCCATGCTGAGGCGCATGAATGTCTAACCGTCCCCCTCAGTTTTCAGCTGGCGGACGCGGCCATTTTTTCAGATTTAGACAAGTTTTTGCGATGGTTTTGCGCCAGTGTAGGGCGGCGGCGGCGGTTGCCTAACAAACTCAACGAATACTGGGATGAGATTTTTGGCAGCAAGGATAACTGCACGGCTTACTTGGAAGAATATTTGCTGCCTGCAGTGTCTCAGCCCTTGGTGTTGGGCTTGGATGAAGTAGATATGGTATTTGAGCATCCCAATATTGCGGCAGATTTTATGGGCTTGCTGCGGGCCTGGCACGAGTCGGCTAAAACCGACGCGATATGGAAGAAGCTGCGGCTGGTCGTAGTGCATTCGACCGAAGTCTACATTCCGATGAATATTAACCAATCGCCGTTTAACGTGGGGCTACCCATTGAGCTATTGGAATTTTTGCCGGAGCAGGTTTTAGACCTGGCCCATCGGCACGGGCTGCCGTGGGATGAGGAGGCCGTGACTCGACTGATGCAAATGGTGGGGGGCCATCCTTATTTGGTGCGAGTCGCTCTGTATCAGCTATCACGGCAGGAAACGAGCTTGGATGAGTTGCTCACCGTGGCCTCAACAGAAGCTGGCCCCTATGGCGATCACTTGCGTCGTCACTGGTGGAATCTGGAGCAGCGCGGCGAAATGGCTGAGGCCGCGAAGCGCGTGGTGGCATCATCGGCCTCCGTTCGGCTAGAGCCGATTCAAGCTTTTCAGTTGCACAGTATGGGCATTGTCCATCTGCGGGGAAATGATGTCATTCCTCGCTGCGATTTGTATCGTCACTACTTTTCGGAACGGTTCAACGTAGGAAGGGCTTAGAGTAGTCCAAGGAAAAGATCATCCAATAGTTAAGCAGGCGTCGGAATGATTTCAACAAACCACTTTTCGAGACCTGGCAACCGATGCAGCTTCTTTTCAAGTTCTGCCATCGCTTTTTGGGTGAGCTTGACACCTG
>JBCDAJ010000164.1:0-13049 GCA_039185935.1 Cyanobacteria bacterium P01_F01_bin.56
GGTCCCAAAGACCCCTGGTATCTCCTGACGAATCTCTCGGATGTCAAACAAATCATGGCGATTTATCGCTGTCGATGGGGGATTGAGCAACTCTTCAAAGACTGCAAAACCGGTGGCTACAATCTGGAGGAAACGCGGGTGAATGACCAGCGGTTTCTCGCTTTGGTATTGCTTATTGCCCTCGCCTACATGCTGGCGACCTTCCACGGACAACGGCTACGGCAATTACGGGTAGACCACTATGCCGGACGTCTCCAAGAACACCAGGATAAAACGTTGCGACAGAGCGATTTTGGGTTAGGTCTCTATGGCCAACGCTGGGTTTATGCCATGGCACTTTGGCATTACTGGGCCAGTCAACTGATGGCGCTCAAGCCTCAAAAACGACTCTTTTTTCGACGCGGTCTCCAGGCTCTATCCCTGATACAGCAAGCTTTCTAATTGGCTTGTCACCCGTTAAGCCAATAATGCTTGGAGATCTATCAGCAAGATGTGGTCAAGCGCATGAATGAAGACATCGCCGCCCGCAAGACGGAACTGAATGATCTGATCAAGCAAAAAGAATCCTGTGAGATGGACCGGGAAGGCGAAATCCAGCGGCTCAATCAACTGGATGATGAGGTCTTGGCCCAGGCCCACCAGGTGGCCGATGCCTATGACCAGGTGCTGGGTATTCATGTGCCAGAAGTCGCCTCCGATCTGGAGGTCGAGCCAGTTGCCGCCTCGGTGCCGGTAGCCGAAGATACGGGCACCAATCAGCAAGAGATGTTGATTGCCACTGCGGTTTAACCGGGTGCGGGGGCAGGTTTAGCTCCCGAATACAGTCTTAGAGCGCCGCGTCAATCCAGACAAACTGGGCTGACGCGGCGACTTGTATTAATTCAATAGCTCGCGCTCCCCATTTCTGACAGCTTGGACGTGCTGCTCAACGTGGATGGAGTGGGTGTGGCGTTGACGTAGCCGTCCTTGTGGGGCATCATCCTTCAACCTTTCTGTACCCAATAGCCATCGGATTGCTCGATCAGCAGGTTACTCATTCAAAAGGCCATTAACTTCTTAAACCAATCTAGGCAGGTTGGTTGTCAAAATATCCCAAACAACGGCATCCGAAATATTGGTATAACCATCGGTCAGGATGTTACGGAAGTCAACGATTTTGCGAACATCGGAAATGTGTTCGTTGAGGCTAGGGGATTTTTGAACTGCTTTGTTCAGCGCTTCACCAACAGTAATGAACTAGCGCTCGACAGCAGATTTCATCATGGGATTGCCTTGATAACCTGCGAAGGTTTGCCCTTGAGTGAAATCAATAATCAATCGGCACGCTGGCTGAATGTCGTACAGATATTTGCGGACTTCAATTTCCATAGATTGTTCGGCGACTAGGGGCGATCGCGTCTAAAAAGTAAGGATTTTGGATGGTCGTAAAATCAACCAAATCGATAGTATGCCCTAGTAAATCACTCAGTCCGGCTTTTAAGCCAAAGAAGCGATCGGCGGCACCTTGAGGGGTATTGATGGCAAATTCGACGAGGAAGTCGAGATCACTGGTCGCTGGGTCGAAGCGCTCATCAGTGGCCGAACCAAAGAGTTCGAGGCGAAACATGTCGATGCAGGGGGTAAATGCCCCTCTGATGACTGGTTCGACACTCTTGACAGCCAATTCAAGCAAGAATGGCAAACTGTCTTGACCGAGTTAGCTTGGGGAATTTGGGTGATCGCCGGACATATACAGGGCAGACGAGGCAGTCAACGGGTTGAGCTGTGAACAAATGTTAGCGATTAGAATTGGGCTAGCGGATCGTCAAACAAGGTTACTGGCATGTCTGGTCTTCCCATGGTTTTGAGTCTGGATCAGGTGGAATTGACCGATGAGCAGTTCTACCGACTGTGTGCAGCGAATCCCAACACACCCTTGGAAAGATCAGCTGCAGGAGCATTGGTCATTATGTCGCTCGTTGAGGGAGAAAGCGGAGAACGAGAAGCGGATTTGATCACTGATTTAGCACTTTGGAATCGACAATCTAAATTAGGCAAAGTGTTTAGCTCGTCAACGTTATTCAAACTCCCGGGAGGCGGCGATCGCTCACCAGATGCAGCTTGGATCGAGAGCACTCGGTGGGAGGCATTATCGCCGGAAGAGAAAGCCGGATTTCCCCCGATATGTCCTGATTTTGTCATTGAGCTGCGGTCTAAGACGGATGCTTTGCCGCCTTTACGGGAAAAAATGGCCGAGTATTTAGCCAGTGGTCTACGGTTGGGCTGGTTGATTAATCCCCAAGGACGAGGAGTCGAGGTTTACCGACCAGCAGCCAAGGTCGAAACAGTTCCCTTCCCGGCTCGGTTGTCTGGGGACGCGATTTTGCCAGGATTCGAGCTGACTTGGTCTTTACCGGATTAGGTCGAGCTTCCAGCGCATTTCTCTTCTAGATAGTCAATGTAGGGTGTTTGCAAATCTTCTGAAGTGGCTGGGAAGATAATGATCAGGCTCTGGGTCAGGGATGAAGCTGGGCGATGCCCTCAAAGACACAACTGGCTTCGCTGATGCCATATTCTGGATTCAGCACAGGTTGTCTATAGTCACGTCTTCTATCAACCATCGCGCTCCTCAGATTGGCGGTAGATTGGAGGAGAGATCGCGGCAGGAGATATCCGCACAACCCGATTACCATTGTGATTGACTACAGCTCCTGTTTTCGATGCTACCCATGATTCAAATTCAACTGAACTTACCCGAAAGTGCCTTTTCTGCCTTACGCAGCACGCCTGATGAGTTTGGACAAGAGCTGCTGATTGCTGCCGTAGTGAAATGGTATGAGATGGGCATGATCTCGCAATCGAAGGCGGCAGAGATTGCAGGCATCAGTCGGCAAGCCTTTTTGGCGGCTCTCAATCGCTTTGAGGTTTCCCCGTTTCAAACCACGCCCGAAGAGCTAGAGGAAGAACTGAACCGTGGCTAGGCAGTGGGTTATGAATGCTTCGCCCATTATCACGTTGGCAAAAATTGACAGAATTCATCTTCTTCCTCAGCTTTGTGATGAAATGGTCATTCCTCAAGGTGTTGCGGATGAAATTCAACAGGGCAATTATGATGATGCCGCGCTGTCATGGATACGGGCCGAGGGCCAAGCCTTTCTCAAAGAGACTGAAATTGATCGCCTCGTGGCCGCTTGGGATTTGGGACGAGGAGAGAGCCACGTCCTCTCTTGGGCAATTCGCCATTCGACCTATGAAGCCATTTTGGATGATCGCGCCGCCCGCAAAGCCGCAAAAAGCTTGCAAGTCAACATTCGCGGTACTTTGAGCATCATTTTGTTAGCCAAACAAACAGGCTATATCACCTCTGCTACGACCGAAATCTCAAAGCTCGTCGAATCCGGCTTTCGCCTCAGCACAGAAGTTTTAGCAAAAGTGCTAGAACTGGCTGACGAATAGGAGCGAGATCTCTAAGGGTTGGCTTCAGCAATTGAAAGCTATAGCGGTGCCCACTTAGGTTAAGTACAGATTCGTAATCAAGACAGCTCTGCAACGGATACCTGGTGTACTTAATTGATCTAGGCATCGCTATAAGTTGACAGGATTGCTGCAGCCGTCTCTATGCAGATCGCCCCGTACAACCGTATTTATTGATTTGTTGATATAGAGGCGATCTCCTTCCCAGATACAACGCGGTACGGAGTTGGTGGAAGAGTGAAATGTCTTCCACCAACGATTCATCAGTTCTAGTTGCCAACCTCACACGCATACTGCAATAAGGATTCACAATATACGCTTCCGAATAATCTAAGGCGATTATGTTGAAGATAAAGGCAAACCAAAAAACAGGACATGAATTATGAGTAAACGCTAAAATTTTCAAACTCTAACTAATATGGAGTACAACGGAATACTATTTATAATTCATCACTTAGTTATAGCTAAATCCTTAAAATATCAAGGTGTGAAGCTTCTTAAACTAGAGGAAATACTCAGCAGCCTTAATATTCACACCCTTTCTTTTGAAAAAGTAAATTTTGAACTTGAAAGACTGCAATTATCTGATGAAGATCATGATCTTGCCCAAGCGATAGTAAACCACTCACCTGATTGGGTTCCCGCAGATTCTGATATAAAAACCGTACAACATAAAAGAATAATAGAGCTCTCTGAGCAGCTAAACTCAATATTCGTGAATGTCAAAATTTTAGCGACAACTCTACTAGAAGCTTTGATAAACTTGTACTTGTCAATCAAGTGCATAAAGACTGAAAGGAAAGATCTTTTTAAAATGATTGAGTCTGTCGATCTCAAAAAGAAATGGAAATCTGCTCCAGTCATTTTCCTTGAGAGATACGACTTGTCTTTTAGTTCGTCTACAGGCCAGGAATTAAAGAAACTAATCGACATTAGAAACACTTTTATTCACTATAATCCCAAAGTTATTGATAGAGAAATTGGTAAGGAAATAAGTGGAGTGAAAATAGAAAAACCACACATTCAAAAGTATTCTGAAAAAGTAAGAAAGATCAAAGTTTTCTTGACGCTTCCTAAACATCTCTTGTCTCATCTCTATGGGCAGGGCGAGACAGCCAAGTTAATTTACTTGCTAGGCGATTCAATTGCTTTGTCTGACGAAGACAAGGAAGAAATATTAAAGCATAAGAATTTATCCTCACGAAAATAGTGTTAATCAGTCAATAATAACTAAATGGATTATAAGAATCGTTTAAAGGGAGCCATAACTCAGGTCTTAATAAAAAGCTTACTGGTTGATGCTGGATACCATGTAGTTCCTTTAGGTATTGAGGAAGTGATTCGAGAAGTGAATTCCTTAAGCAGGGAAAACTATCTGGCATGGGATTTGCCAACTCCATTGCGAAAAATGCCGGATTTTTTTGTTATAGATAAGGAATACAAAAGACATTATTTGGTTGAGGTCAAATATCGAAAATATTGGAATGAAGCTACTTTCAGATCACTTCACAAAGAGCTTTTGGAGCAAGTTCGTTGTTGGGGTACGATTTTCCTTCTTGCTGTTTCCTGTAAATCAAATAACCTAAATCCGACAGCAGAGGAAACGCCTGCTCAGTTTCTGAGATGTGTAGTCCTTTATATGGATGATGATGTTCTCTCTATTGAAGGCAAAGATCCTGTGACAGACAATACTATAAGTATGTATTTAGATGAAAGACGGTTTCCAGAGTGGAACTGTTTATATCGCGTGCAAGAAATTTTCAAACATATTTCAGATAAACATACTGAAAAACTCTTGAAAAAACGAAGGAGATGCTCAAAAGTCTCCAAAATCTTGATCTTTTGATTGATTAGTGCGATCGCTCATCGCCGTAGGTTGGGTTGACGCCAGGAAACCCAAAAAACATCATCCTCATTCACACTCTCTCGCCAACTCAATCACCCCATTCGCCCCCCAGTTCTCCGCATACTACCCCTGTAAAACATAACGCCGAAAACTCGAATACGGCCAATCTCTCGGTGACTCAACTAATAATTGATGACCGACCGGATTGGTGTGGATAGTGTCAAGACAGTGCTGAAAATCAGCCTCATCTCGAACTTGATGCTCCCAAAACCGTCGCTGCCAAACCGCTTGCTCCTGCTGCTTGAGCTGCGGTAAAGACCTTTGCCGCTTGTGCGATCTCCTCTCAGGGCTAGTGTAAAACGATGGGAGTGAGGAGTGATCGTCCCCTTCACGACTCCCCATGCGGATTCAAGAGCTGGGCAACATCGAGCGACAATTCTGGGAGCTGGGGCGAGGTGAGCGTGTCACTCCCAGCTAATTCTTGCGCTTCGTACAGGCCATCCACCAGCGTCAACACCGTCACCTGAGCGTGACTGGGGTCAATAATCCAATATTCCCCAATGCCCCGCGCCGCATATTCCGATCGCTTATACCGATAATCGCGATCCTCATTCACCTTTCCCGGCGACACCACTTCCACCACCAACAGCGGCGCAGGCATCTCCTCCGTAATCGTGCTACGACCGTTAGCTTCCAAAGCATTGGCTAAATCATCTCCCAACACCATCAAGTCAGGAATGCGCACACGTCCAGCAACCACAATTTCGGTATCCATCCGACGTAGCCACCGCAGCGGCACGCAGGACAAGAACTGACTTAATAAAAACAGAGAGACTAAATTGTTTTGAGGACTTTCGGGCGGCATCTCAATAATTTCTCCGTCCACAAACTCGCAACGGCTTTCTGTGCTCCCTTCTAAGCTCAGATAATCTGCCAACATCAGTTTAGTGGCGACCATGCCAGAGATCTCCGCAACCATCAGCGCTTCTATTCTACTGTCGCACTCTTAGCGAGATTGCGCAGCTGTTCGACAGCTAAACCACAGCGAGCAGCGATACGACAAGCCAAAAACCAACAAGGCAGCGGTGTCATGGGCTAAAGCACTTTGCCATAAACGAAATTGGGCATCGTGAGTGACATTAGCCTGCCTCCAAACTATCCAGCAGACTTTTGATTCGGTGCTTAAGTGCGGGTAAATCTTGCTCAATGACTTCCCACACTCTAGGCAGTTTCACCTTCATGTAGTCATGAATCAAAACGTCTCTAAAACCGGCCATTTGTCGCCAGGCCAGCTCTGAGTTCTCCTGCTTAACCTCATCTGACAAGCGCTTAGTCGCCTCACCAATGATTTCAAAATTCCGAATAACCGCATCTTGAATCATGGGTGTATTAATAAAAGCCACTTGCCCATTTTGGGTATAGCTTTCTATTTTGAGAGTAGCTTCATAAATGTTGCTCAAATACAGCTTGTCTTCAGGAATCATAGGGCGATCGCGTCCTCTAAGACTTGATCACGGATGACTTCGTGCAGAGTATCTGTTTCCACAACATCCACCGATCGCCCCAGCAGATCGGCTAAGTCTTGCATCAGGCCAATGTGATCCAGTAGGCTCCGCCCGGGCTCTAGGTCGACGAGTAGATCAATGTCGCTATCTGCATGCGCTTCGCCCCGTGCCACCGAGCCAAACACCCGAATATTGCTGGCTCCATAGTGCTCCGCAATTGCCAGAATCTTGGGTTTTTGGCTTTGCAAGGTTTCCAAGAGCGTCGTCATGAGCTGATATCGGTTAAGAGACACGACCTTCAAGCAACCAGCGATCGCACGTCAGTCCTCTCAAATCAGTCACGCAGACTAATTCAGGCAACCATTAGTTAATGGGCGATCGCAGGCCCTTGGTCTCTATTCTACCGTCACGCTTTTCGCTAGGTTGCGAGGCTGATCCACATCCAAACCGCGCCGGGCGGCAATGTGATAAGCCAGCAACTGCAGCGGAATCACTGTGAGAATTGGCGAAATCAACTCGTCTACGGGAGGTACAGGTAGCAAAGAGTCAAACGTGAATTCGGCTTCTTCATCGTTTAGCGGCACCACGCCGATCAGTTGGGCATCACGAGCCTTTGCTTCCTGGGCATTCGACAGCACTTTGTCGTAAACGGTACCGGGCATAGCGATCGCGACCACGGGTACTTTGGCATCCAACAGTGCGATCGGGCCGTGCTTCATTTCTCCAGCAGGGTAGCCTTCCGCATGAATGTAGCTGATCTCCTTCAGCTTCAGTGCCCCTTCCAACGCAATGGGGAAGTTGATGCCCCGACCTAAGAAGATGAAATCTTGAGTCTCATTGAACTCGTGGGCCAGCTCTTCGATATAGCGTTCTTGGCTTTCGAGGACGGCTTCGATTTGCCCTGGCAGTTGCCGCAAATCTTCAATAATTTGCTCAATGCGCTCTAATGAGAGGGTTTGACGGCGATAGGTCAAGTCCAGCGCCAAGAAGTAGAATGCCATCACTTGAGCAATAAACGTTTTGGTGGCCGCGACGCCAATCTCAATACCGGCGTGGGTATCAATGATGTGGGGAACCAGCCGGGCCAAAGAGCTTTCAGGACGATTCGTAATGCCGAGCATACGGGGAGCGAGAGCCGGATTCGCGGCTGCTTGACGCCGTTGTTGTTCCATTTCCAGGGCGGCCAGGGTGTCGGCAGTTTCGCCGGACTGGGTAACGCCAATGGTCAGCGTATTGCAGGTCATGGGGGAAGGCGAATAGCGAAACTCAGAGGCATACTGCACCCTGGTAGGAACGCCCGCAAGCTGTTCAATCAGATATTTACCGACCAGGCTGGCGTGCCAACTCGTGCCACAGGCCACAATTTGGACATGCTCCAGATCGTTGAGCAAGTCATCGGCGAGGCCTAAGCTGACCGGCGGAGTGTCGCGATCGCTCGACCAGGCGGTGTCCAAATAGGTTTCTAAACAGGTGCGCACCACTCCCGGCTGCTCGTAGATTTCTTTGAGCATAAAGTGTTTGAATCCCTGCTTTTCCACCATGATGGGGTTCCAATTGAGGGAAAAGGGGCGCTTTTTAAGGCGAGCGCCCTCAAAGGTGTAGACCTCAACCCCCATGGGCGTCAGCAAAGCCAGCTCACCATTTTCTAGCGGCAATACTGCTCGTGTGTGGGGCACGATCGCGGGCGTATCAGACGCACAGAAAAACTCTCCCTGGCCAAAACCGACAATCAACGGCGCTTGCTGGCGCACCACAATCAAATCATCAGGATAATCGGCATTAATCACCGCTAGGGCAAAGGCCCCTTCCAACGCATTGACCGTTAGCCGCACGGCTTCAAAAAACGGATTCGCTTCAATTGAGTCAGACGCTGAGAGCTGCTTCAGATTTTCGGCAATGAGGTGGGGAATGACTTCGGTGTCGGTGTCTGAGCGAAATTCATGGCCTTTAGCCTTCAGGATCTCTCGCAGCTCACGGTAATTCTCGACGATGCCGTTTTGCACCACCGCGATCCGGCGATCGGTGTCGGTATGAGGATGCGCGTTGTGTTCTTCGGGCTTGCCGTGCGTCGCCCAGCGGGTGTGGCCGATGCCGATGCGCGCTGGATTTTCCATACCCGTGAGTTTATCAGCTAGATTTTGCAGTTTGCCTTTGGCCCGCACACAGGCCAACTCGCCTTCGAGCACGGTGGCCAGCCCAGCAGAGTCATAGCCGCGATACTCCAACTTTTGGAGCCCTTCCATCAAAATGTCGCTAGCAGGGCGCGTACCGATGTAACCAACGATGCCACACATAGAAGTGCTCCTTGAATAAACGATTTCATGAACGCGGGAACGGTTTCACCGCGGCCTAAGAGGGCAACTGCGATCGCTGCTTTGCCCCACTTTACGGACTGGAGTGAGTTCCGTATGGATGAGAATGATACAACTTATCCGCCGAGGTCGGGGATCAATTACGCGCCAAAAATCTTAAAAATGCCCGACTCCCACCTTCTAGTCATGTCTACCCAGATGATGGGCAGTCGTCGGTGAATTGGGTATTCGAAAAGCTTGACGGTATCGGCCCACGTCTGGCCGAATGCAAGTTTACTCACCACCAGCGGGCATTTTGAAACAGGGACGGCGCCGCATTAGGGGTTGTGCCGCCAATAGCTGAAAATCGTCATCCAGGAGTCAACATGAAGCGCGATCGCATTCGACTCGCCCAATTTGGTGTGGGGCGCTGGGGGAACCATTTGCTGAGAAATTTCTTGGCGTTAGATGCGGTCGACGTCGTTGCCGTAGTCGAACCTCGCACCGAGCAACATTTGACTATTCGCGACAAATTTGATTTGGCACCCACGTTTAGCCTGACCACCGATGCTGAGGCCGTGCTGGCGGATCCGCAAGTCGATGCGGTGGCGATCGCCACCCCTGCGGCAACGCACTACCCCCTCATCAAGACCGCCCTCAAACAGGGCAAACACGTGCTCGCCGAAAAACCCTTAACCCTAGATGTGGCTGAGTGCGAGGAACTCTGCGTTCTAGCGGCTGACCACGACCGCCAATTGGTGATTGACCACACCTACCTGTTTCATCCCGTCGTCCAAGCTGGCAAAGCCATTCTGACCCAAGGCTCGCTAGGCAATCTGCGCTACGGCTATGCCACCCGCACTAATATGGGGCCAGTGCGTCCTGATGTCGATGCTTTGTGGGATCTGGCGATTCACGACATTGCCATCTTTAATCACTGGCTGGGGGAAACCCCAAGGGCCGTTGCAGCTCAGGGCCAAATCTGGCTGCAGGGCGATGCCCCACAGGGGCGGCTACGCCAACGCGGGGCTGAACCGCATTTTTCCACTGGTCTGGCTGATGTAGCGTGGCTGCGATTGTTCTATCCCAGTGGTTTTCAGGCGACGATTCATGTGAGTTGGGCGAATCCTGATAAGCAGCGGCGACTAGGCATTGTGGGCGATCGCGGCACCCTCCTGTTTGACGAAATGCAATCGGCTGCTCCTTTAGTCTTGCAAACCGGCGCATTTGAACCTCAAGGCCTGTATTTCGTGCCCACTGATTTAGACCGCCAAGTCATTGACATTCCCCCTGGCGAACCGCTCAAGCAAGTTTGTCAGCACTTTATCGACTGCGTGACCCAGCAACAAGACTCGCCGATTTCGTCCGGCCAGGTCGGGGCTGATCTGGTCAGAATCTTGGTGGCATTGTCACAGTCGTTGAATCAAGCCGGACAACGAGTTGACGTAGAAACGGTGTGAATATAGCTAAATTGGTCGGCATCGTCGCCTCATAGCAGCCGTAGAGAGGGTAAAGCAGTTGCCCCATCAAGTTGACCCATCAATATTGTGGCGGCACTCGTAATCGTCGCGGCAACCCTCTTGACCCGAGTTGGGCGATCGGCCCCAATCCGACTGCCACCGCACTTAACCCCAGGCATAATCCACAGGCTGCTCACAATGGCCTACTGTGTCGTTGCTGACAGACACCATAGCAAGGCGTATTGAATTCTGCAGACGATTTCAGGTGGTTTCAGATGGCTGAAACTCCCATTTAGCCAAAAGCCAATTTCTGAACTCTATAGCAAGCCGCCGTTTGCCCAGGTTATCCTAAATGGCTGAAACCGATACCCAGTATGCATTGCAATGCCGCTTTCCGGCCTCTGCCTTCCGCATTCTGCGATCTCCTCCGGAGGGCGCTGCTCTTTCCGGAGGGGATTCTGCACTACGCTATCAATGCCAGCTCAATTGGTGCTTTTACCTTGACGCTTGGGTCGAGCAGTTTCGTGTTTTTCATAGGCGGCGACAATGCGCTGCACTAGGGGATGACGAACCACATCGGCTTGGGTGAGCTTGCAAAACGCAATGCCCTCGACTGAGGCCAAGATATGATGCGCCACGGATAAGCCCGACGATTGTGTTGACGGCAAATCAGTCTGGGTCGTGTCGCCCGTGACCACCATGCGTGACTGAAAGCCTAACCGCGTCAACACCATCTTCATTTGGGCTGGCGTCGTGTTTTGAGCTTCATCCAAAATAACGAAAGCATTGCCGAGCGTCCGGCCACGCATGTAAGCCAGGGGCGCTACTTCAATGACGCCGCGTTCCATCAAGCTGGGAATTTTTTCTGGGTCGATCAACTCATGCAGAGCGTCATACAAGGGGCGCAAATAGGGATTCACCTTTTGCTGCAGGTCACCCGGCAAAAACCCTAGCCGCTCACCAGCCTCAACTGCAGGACGCGTTAAAATCAGGCGCTCATATTCACTGTTTAAGAGTGCCTGAACACCTATCATCGCTGCTAGAAAGGTCTTTCCCGTTCCGGCTGGCCCGGTGCAGAAAATCAGATCCTGCTTCTTTAGCGCCTGGATGTATTGTCGCTGGCGAAAAGTCTTAGCGCGAATGACTTCACCACGACGGGTGCGAGTAATCGTTTCGCTTTGAATGGCTCGCAGCTCGTCTAACTTGTCGGTGTTGATCGCTTGGCGTGCGGTCAAGATGTCAGCTCGACTGATAACGGTACCCTCGCTCCACAGAGGCTCTAATGCCCGTACAAGCTTCTGGGCAAGCTCAACCTGCTTAGCAGTACCCGAAAAGAGAAGATCGCGCCCCCGTAGTGCGACTTGTGCGCCTGTCTGCTCGGCAATAAGTTTAATATTGTCATTTTGTTGGCCCGAAAGCGCGATCGCACTTTCGGCCGAAGACAAATCAATATGAGCAGTTGGCTGCATGCAATGGCATCTCAGCGTCAAAAGAACAATTATTTTTTACGCGGCGGGGCCGGACGTTCACCTCGACGGGGCCGACGGCGACGAGAGCCGCCATGGTCATCATCGGCACCATTGCGGGACTGATGAGTAGATTCTCCGTACACATCCAGTGATACCCGCTCGCTGTAAAGCGCCGCAGTGGCCTGCAAAACTGTTCGAATCGCTTGAATGTTGCGACCGCCACGGCCAAACATGCGACCGCGATCTTCTTCAGAGAAGGCCACCCGTAACAACACTCGTTGTTTATCGGTCAACCGTTCGATGTGGGTTTTGAGGGCTTCAGGAGAGTCAAGAAAGGGCTTCATCAAGTAACTGACTAGCCCTTCGTAATCTGGTTTTTCAGCCATTGCAGCCTATCTTGTGTCGTTTGCAGTTAGGCCAAGGGGTCTATTGAGCCTCAGACGGCGCTGATTTAAGTTGGTCAAAAACGCTGGCCTTTTGCAAAATGCTGCGCACGGTTGGAGTCGGCTGAGCACCCTGTTGCAACCAGCGGACAATCTCAGGAACTTCTAATCGAGTTTCATCAGTCCGGGGGTTGTAATAGCCTAGTTCGGCTAGGGGAAGACCATCTCGACGGCTCTTGCTAGGCATGGCAACGATGCGGTAGCTAACCTCACGCTTTTTACCAAAACGTTTTAGACGCAACTTAATCATGGATGTTTGACTACGTAGGAGTAATTAACGACTGAAAATGCACAAGACATTCATCGTATTGAATTGGCCTTGTATTCGCAAGCTTCTTATTTTATCAGCTTAATATGGCTGTGTGAATAGTCTGATGGTTTGACACTGAATCCAGCAATTCTCATTTTGTCGAAAAGATGTTCAAGCGTAGCAATTGCCATTATTGTGATGACATCTGAGAGACCTAAACAAGCCAGAAGTGTCGCCAAAGCAAGGGGTGTTTGACACCGTAGTGAGTTCCTTTCGCCAGGTGTTGTCCTCGCTACCGGACAAGCGGACGGGCAAAAATACTCGCTATGGAA
>JBCDAJ010000165.1:0-13021 GCA_039185935.1 Cyanobacteria bacterium P01_F01_bin.56
GAACGACACGACCAACGCATCCGCATCAATTGGCAATTTTCGCTTGAAGCCGCACGGGACAAATTTCAGCGCCATTATGTCAAAATCCAAGCGGACAAGAGTCTCTAGAGTGGTGGAAAACTTTATTTCCAAAGTACTTAGAGTAGTCCAAATAAATAATTACCCGTTAGCCTAGCATCCCTGTGTTTAGTAGCTTTGAGTGATGATGACAGGTATTAGTCTCGAATTAACGAACCCGCTGAAAGCGTTATGACAAGACACCGCTCGACGGCTCCAAGGAACTGAACGGCGTCAATTTATGGCCCCAGTTATCCAAGCCTTGGGCCCCGGAGGGCAAGCGCGGGCCAAACGGGAATAGGCTGGACCGAGGCACGCTCGCAGAGGGCTGTCCGAACTGGCCCACGGTCCGATCCGCGATGCCTTTGAGCAACGGGGCCGCAAGCCGACAGCGGCACGCCTACCGCAGTTGCGCAATGACATTAGCGCGATTCCGACCCGCAAACTCAGGCTGACCCTGGCCTCATCAGCCCACGACTCTACACCCGTCTCAGTGCCGCCGAAGTGCGACGTCAACTCATCGCGCAGAAAGGCTACAGTGATACCGCGTTACCCACTGATTCAAGCATTGCCGAAGCACCCAATTGATGGCACGACTCATGGCCCTCGCTCAGCGGAAGCAACTCACCATTCAATGGGCCTTTTAGCCGCCGTATACAGCCAATATAAGCCCGTGGAGCGCACTTTGGTAGGCTTGAACACACTGGCGGGACGCCTATTGGACTCGGTCGAAACGGAGCTCTGCGGTGCTGCATCGCGGACTTTCAAGGCGCATCATCCCAGCGTTAATCTGGTCACACAGACTGACCACACCGGCCTCAAACTCACTCCACAGGCCATGAGGCAACTCGCAGTGAAACGACATCGATCGCCAGGGCTAGAAAAGTGGTTGGTCGAAATCGCTCCCATGCCTGTCTAGCTGGCGGATGACTTTTTCCTTGGAGCGCTCTAAGCGGGTGGGGTGGATCCCACCAATAATGCGGCAGAACGGGCCTTGCGACCAGCTGTGATTTGGCGTAAAACCAATTTTGGAGCCCACTCTCAAAGCGGCAGTCAGTTCGGGGCGCGATTGCTCACGGTCACCACCTCGCTCAAGGCGCCGGGCAGAGATATTCTCGATGTCCTGACTTACGAGCACGGACGGGGAAAGAGCCTTCTTCTTTGCTCCCACGACAGCAACGCTAGGGACAGTTACGAAGTCAAAGACCTGGCGGCTCTTCCTGAGGCCATCTTTTCACCCATCGAACTGACGTTTAACCAGATCACCCTCATCGATAAAATCTACGCAGTAACATCCAATAGTGGCACCCCTGTTCCCTGAATCTAGATGTAGCTGACACCAAGATCCTTAGAATTCTAGGATGCGGGCAGCGCTGCTCAAGTCCGGTTGCCAACATTACCGTGCAGCGTCAATTTACCTACCGTGCTCTGGAGCGGGAGGACAGCCGTGACAGGGGAGCTAGAAATTGACATGGGAGGGCGACTTTTGCCACCGAGTACTAGAGTTTCACTTTGTCTATGATGACTGGGAGCCTGACTGGGGACGATATCTGCTTAAAGTACGATGGAACTTCGGAATTCTAATAAAATGCGAAGATTAGCCAACAGTTCCCTGCGAACTCAAGCTTGATAAGCGGACTCCAAAAAGAGTTGTTAGTCTGATGCTGGGTGGCTCAGGTTAAGCGATTAGGCCCTCGCTCATCTTCTCAGCTTGAAGTGAGATTTTGGTATCAGCCCCTTTCCTCTGTAGATGGACAATTGGGTTGCTCGATTTCCCTCATGCAATTATCTGGTTCTTACCATGTCAAATGACTCCTCTGCTAAAGACGATTTTCTGATGCCTAGAAGTACCTATTGGGGAAAGCCTACGCTACCCAATCTCACGTTTAACGCCAACCTGCAAGAATTTGCCCAACGGGTCTCTTATCTCTGTAACTTAGAAACCGGAGGTAAAATCTCTGCTGAAGATGCCTATGACGAAATCAAAGAGCTATGGAAGCAACTCAAATTGTCTAAAAAAAATCTGTTGGACGCTCCAATGCCTGAGGTGGGGCCAGAAGATTTACCCGATTAACGGCCTGCTTGATGATATTAGGCCGCATCATCGGTTAACCCTAATATCACCAAGCAACAGCCTTATTCATGCTTACATAAGTAGGGCTGTTGCTCGCAACCCCTGGATCTCGGCGGGCACAGTCAGCCGCCATATGATCGGACTGTTCTGAATGGTTGAACCCGATATCTAATCTGCATTTCCATGCCGCCTGCCGGCCTCTGCATTCTGCATTTGGCGATACGAGCCTTATGGCTGAAAATTATTCACAAACTCATCCCCATTAATCGCTTGGTCTAGAGCTTCGGAGCGGAGGTTGCTGATGAGGCTTAAGGGTGCCAATGGCGATCGCACGACTGCATCTTCAATAAACTGAGCTGTCAGAGCGGCATCATAGCGAAGATCTTGTTTCAGATGGCGCGACATAAACACTAATGCCAAGGTTTGCAGATAGTCTTGAGCCAGTTCTGGGCTGGTGCCTAAAAGTGTATCTGGCACCGGAATCAGCGGTTCACTCCCGGCTTCTAGACTAATCACGGAAAAATGAGTCGTGTCGCTAGCTAACACCAAATAGCGGTCTGGCGTTTGCAGCCAAGTAAACGGCTCAATTTGTTCTGGCAGCGCTGGAGCCACCGTATCAGCCGTCGACCCAAAAATCATGGTGGGCACCGCTACGTCGGCAAACCCTGAAGGCCCAAAGATTGCTCCTCCCACTGGGTTGACAGCCAAAATCGCCTGCACCCGCTCATCCTGTAAATTTGACGCCTCCAGGGTAATCTCGGTGGCCTGGCACTGCAGTAACAGCGAAGGGTTGAGATAGTCGGGTTGCGGAGTACAGGCTTGCGATAATCTGTCGGCGTTGTAGCTGGCCCCTGCCAGGGCGAGTGCCGTATATCCGCCAAATGAGTGGCCGATCAACCCTACTTTGTTGGTATCGAGGCGATCGCGCAAAT
This sequence comes from Cyanobacteria bacterium P01_F01_bin.56, assembly GCA_039185935.1. GTDB lineage: Bacteria > Cyanobacteriota > Cyanobacteriia > Phormidesmidales > Phormidesmidaceae > Halomicronema. The sequence continues at coordinate 3,064 of JBCDAJ010000165.1, forward strand.
TAGGCCGCTTAGCAGCTAACTGCTCTAGTCGGTCTAATAGGGCCGAGACATCCTTCGGACGATTGACAAACTCGCGATCGTCAATGAGTTCTGGCGATAACCCTGACAATAGCTGGTCAATCTGCTGGCTATTGCTGCCTGGATGATCCAACGATACGACAGCAAAGCCTTGTGCTGCCAAAGACGTGGCTAAATAGTCATAGCTCGTCCGCACATCGCCTAGACCGTGAGAGATCACAATCACAGGCATCGTGTCGGGTAAAGACTGATTAGACAGTCTTGGCCGAGGTAAAAACAGAGTCGCTGCAACTTGGCGTTCAGGCAGCCTAATCAGCTCTTGAGTAACGGCAAAGCGTGGTAGTCCAAAAATGAGCTGTTGGATTTGTTGACTAGCCGCGATGTCCTCAGGTGAGGCTTGTGCTGCGGCCTCAGCCGCCAGCGCGTGAACTAACGCAAAGGCCCGTTCCGTATCATCCAGCGTGGCAAAAACGGCGTTGGCGATCTCTAGGCCCTGGGCCAGGTCAATTCGCAGCCCTGGGGTCGGATATTTCTTCAAAAAGTTGATAATCGTCAAGCCCTCAGCTTCGTCAGCCGCTGCCAAAACCACCCCCGCCCGGATGGCCAGAGAACCCGACTGCCGTGAGGGAGTTTGAACAACGTCGCCCAAGAGGGTAAGCAAAGTGTTGCCCTGTGTCGTGTTTAGGAACTGGGATAGGTCGACGTGGCTCAGCTCAGCGCGCTCGGTCAATATTGATTGCAGGTTTGCTAAATCCTGGTCAGTCAAGCCGACGTAACCCGCATAGGCCGAAAGCTGTGAACTTAAGGCACCGCCTTTGGCAAAGGCTTCTAAATCCTCAATTGGGATAGTGCGTTCGAGAATGCCATAGCTGATGATCAGCTCTTCAGCACCATGAGCGGGAACGGCTGCTGCCAAAAGTCCAATTCCAGTAAAGGCGATCGCGCGAAGGGCTCGCCTACCGATACGTGAGCGAAAATTCCGGATTAAATCGCCTACATCCACCATAAATATGCCGCAACGACGGATAAAGACTGCCCCTGTTTTGCTAAGTGCAATTAAGGCTCACTGCTCTTATGAGCGAGAGCCTACTCACTTCTACGCACCATCAAGGGCGGTTTCCTGAAGTAATTCATCTAAAAAACCTGCACAGGCATCCAGCAATAAGTCAATAACGTAACGAAAGCCCTCAGCCCCCCCATAATAGGGATCCGGTACTTCGGCATCTGTATGCTCACGACAGAAATCACAAATTTTTTTAACTTTGTGACGATACAGACCCTCTGGATCTAATCGGAGAATATCTCGATAGTTATCATTGTCCATCGCCAGAATCCAATCAAAGGCTTCAAAGTCAGCCACTTGAAGTTGCCGCGCCTGACCAACCAACTCAATGCCCTGTTGCTTAGCAGCCTGAGCCATTCGGCGATCGGGGGGGCTGCCAATGTGGTAGCTAGACGTGCCCGCCGAGTCACAACTTACTAAGTGAGTGAGCCCACGAGATGCTAGCAAGTGATTCATGATGTTTTCTGCAGAAGGTGATCGACAAATATTGCCTAGGCAGACAAACAACAGTCGGGTGGTCATAATTCTTCTCGCAAATCGAGACCTTATGTGGGAACTTAACCTACGCCCAAATTATGGAGAGGTGACTTGATGACTCCAAAGCGTTTTAACGACAAGCTTGCTTAGGTAAACGCTTTGGAGAACCATAGCTTAAGGACAGCCCGACTTAACCCAAGTTAGGCAAATTGAGGCCACCGGTTAATTCTTCCATGCTCTCACGCATCGTATCTGTCGACTTTTGATAAGCATCTTTCATCGCTGCACCAACCAGGTCAGCCAGCACTTCAGCCCCTTCATTAAGGGCTTCGGGAGCAATCTCTACGCGCCTGGGCTCTTGATTACCACTCAGAAAAACTTTCACCAGGCCATTTCCAGATTGACCCTCAATCTCCATTTGTTCCAGTTTTTCTTGTAAATCCTTCGCCCCTTCTTGAATCTGCTGCGCTTTTTTGACTGCGTCAGCCAGCTCTTTCATTTTGCCGAGGCCAAAGCCAAATCCTTGCCCTTGAGACATTACAGGTATCTCTCTCCTTATGACTGAGTGCAGTTCAAGTAATTCGATTCTACTTTACTGCGCTTTGTTAGATTGTTTGCGTGGGGAAAACCGTCTTAGCGATGGTCAAAGATCCGGCAGCCCCCTTACTAATAAAGAATTTGAGCCCGTTGGTATAGAGCGCATTCCAGATTTGTTAATCCATACAGCGCGTTTAGGGCAGGCATCTTGTCCGTGAGCCGGACTAACTAGTGAAAGCGAGATGCGCTCCGCGTTGCTGAATTGAGGGATAAATTGAGTATCTGAGCTCGCTAGCAAGATGCCTGCTCTTCGTTGTTGATGGCTTGTCATTAGTTTGGGTGACGATGCCATTTACCCTCAAAATCAGTAGCACCGTAAGAAGACGAATGGGGATAGGCCAAGGAACAAAATTGAGCTCAGGTCATTCGGGTATTTATTTCCATTTCTTCCCGCTTTAGGCCACGCCAACAGCTTTTGCCAGATGATGGCAAAAGCTGTTGGTCGAGCTAACCGTTTGTTGGTTTGTCGAAAAAGCAGTCGAAAAATAGATAGCAAATACAACGAGTGGAATTAGATATTTTCTATAGAACCTCATAAATAATCGCGACTTTAGCATTCCGGAAAATCCTTGAGAGTTTGCATAAATCTTTAAGATCGTGCATTTACGGAAAGCATAAAAGATAAGCCAAATAGGCTCTCAGTAGAATCATTGAATCCTATTTTATTCACGGCTAACACATTCTTGCAAGACACTATTTCTCTTTTCCCCTGACGAATATACAAGCATGATTGGCTGTGCTAGAAATCGCTTTAAGCTTTTGCTGTAGGCCTATTTGAGGCAATACGGAGAAGTATACATAGACGTAAGTACGCAAGAAAAACTCACATTTTCCGTAAATCCACACGAGTCAATAAAGTTTTGCATACGCTAGCGTTACTATCACATGGAAATAACATTTTTCTTTCATGTAGGCTTTGTAAAGACCTTGAATCTCCTAGATTAGTGGTTGCTATCTATCCTGAAATCTTTCGCTATCAGCAACATATTCGCCAACCGTACAAACAATCCTCCTGCTTAAAGGATTGAATTAATGTCGGATAAAAGGTCTTTTTAGAACTTTACGCTTTTACATGACTGAGAGTCGCTGCGAACTCTACAGGAACTAGCCTCCTTCAGAAAGGTTGAAGGCCATATCGCTGATCGGACTCTTTGACAGCAGTCTCAATGCTGTTGGCACCCATCAAAATCTTTTGTCAATAAATCTGACTCGCTCAATGTTTTTTGCCTAGGTTTGGATTGCTCAATTATGAGTGTTCCAAAGATACAGCCTATTGGGATGCACTGTAGCGAGGGTCGTTTGAGGGCTAGTCAAGCTCCTGCTAGAAATACAAAGGCTAATGCATCATGTCAACTCAATCTAATTCTCAAAACTCCCAGGGCTGGAATTATTTGGGATTTAACTATGCTTCTTGGTGGAATGGGAAATTTAAGGATCCTCAATCTGCGGAAGCACTTCAACAAATGGAGGGGACTGGAGCAGATACATCAACAATTGTTGCAACAAGTTATCTGGATAATATCTACAGCAGTGAAATTTTTGCGACGCAGCAGACCGAATCGCTCGCTAATGTTGAACAGGCTATTCTTGACTCGCAAAATGCGGGGCTCCAGGTTTGGCTAAAACCGCATATCGACACCGTTAACTATGAGTTTCGGGGCAGAATTGATCCGCCCGATCGCGATCGCTTCTTTGAAAATTACACAGAATATCTGCTGGACTACGCTCAACTTGCACAGCAGCACAATGTCGAAGCTTTAGTCATCGGTACAGAGCTAAATGGCCTGATGAAGCCTTCTGATCGAGAACATTGGCTCAACACTATTGATGCTGTCAGGCAAGTCTATGATGGGCAAATAACTTATGCCGCTAATTGGGATATGCCTGACAATATCCCCTTTGTGGATGCCTTGGACTTTATTGGGGTCGATGTTTACTATCCGCTTACCCAAAATCGCAACGCCAGCGTCGATGAACTAGTACAAGCTTGGACAGGCACTCCCGAAGACGGCTTTACACGCCAAATTACTGGCGGCCAATCAATTGTTGATTGGCTAGGAAGCATCTCTGAGGCCGCTCAGAAACCTATCGTATTTACCGAATTAGGGTTTCGTAGTCTGGATGGGGCGGCAGCACGGCCTTATGACTACAGCATAACCGGTAGCGTTGATTTTGAAGAGCAGGCGCGCCTTTACGAAGCCTTCTTCCAGGTGTTTAAAGACGAGCCCTGGTTCGACGGCGCACAATTGTGGAATTGGTATGCGACGGCGGAACAAAATAATGATCCTTCGGACAAGGACTACCCCATTCTCGGAAAGCCCGCTGAAGATGTTTTTCGCCGTTATGCTAGCCAACTTCTGTCTGAGACGAATGCGGGCAATTCACCGGGCATTCCCCCTGAGGTACCGAATCAACCAGAGGGACCGAATCAACCTGATGCGCCGAATCAACCTGATGCGCCGAATCAGCCTGAGGTGCCTGGCCAGTCAGACAGCGGCGATCGCGAGTCCCTCGATATGGACTTTGTGGTGATCAGTGATTGGGGCAGCGGCTTCAGCAGCGATGTCAACATTACCAACACCAGCGCTGCGCCCCTCCAAAATTGGACCGTTGAATTTGTGGTGGACTATGTCATTGACAGTACATGGAACGCTCAAATTGAGTCTCTAGGCAACAACCGCTATCGGGCTACGGCCTCTGCAGATGCGCCGTGGAACACTGAAATTTTGCCGGGCGAAACGCTGACATTTGGCTTTGTGGGGCGGGCCGAAACCCCGAGTGAACCGACTGGCCTGGTCGTTACTGCAAATGATGAGGTGGTTTTGGACGCTTCTCCCGTTCAACCCGAGCAGCCTGTACAACCTGAGCAACCCATTCAGCCTGAGCCGCCTATTCAACCGGTGCAGCCGGTGGAGCCTATTCAACCTGAGCCGCCGGGCCAGCCTGACCAATCTGGGAATGGCAATGGCGAGTCCCTTGAGATGGACTTTGTGGTGATCAGTGACTGGGGCCGCGGCTTCAGCAGCGATGTCAAAATCACCAACACCAGTACTGCGCCCCTCCAAAATTGGACGGTTGAATTTACGGCAGACTATAAAATCGTGAAGACCTGGAATGCTGAGATTGAGTCCCTCGGTGACAACCGCTATCGGGCTACGGCCTCTACAGATGCGCCGTGGAACACTGAGATTCTGCCCGGTGATACCCTGGAGTTCGGCTTTGTCGGTCGGGCCGAAACCCCCAGCGAACCGACCAACTTGCTAGTGACTGTGAACGATGAGGTGATTTTGGGAGCGCCTGAGACGCCTCGGCCAGAGGTGCCAGAACCGCCGCCAGTCATTCCCCCGCCCTCAACCCCAGAATCGCCACCTGAACAGCCCAATCAACCCAGTGATGGCAATAGCGATGCCCTAGACGTTGACTTTGTGGTCCTCCATGACTGGAATAACGGGTTCAGCAGCGATGTCAAAATCATCAATACGAGTACAGCACCTCTCCAAGATTGGTCGGTTGATTTTGTGACTGACTATGAAATTACGAAAACCTGGAATGCTGATATTGAATCCTTAGGGAACAATCGTTATCGAGCGATCGCTACTGCAGATGCGCCTTGGAATACTGAGATTTTGCCGGGTGAAACCCTGGAATTTGGTTTTGTAGGGAATGCCGAAACCCCCAGTGAACCCACTAACTGGGTCGTCAATGCTAAGGATGAGGTGGTTTTGGGAGCAACTGAGACACCGTCGCCAGTAGCATCGGCACCGTCGGTAACATCAGCGCCACCAAGCTCCTCCAAATCGTCCACTCCAGAAATCGATGATCTGACCGGCATGCCCATCCATGAGGATGTGGAGTTTGGCTTTCAAGTCACAGCCGATTGGGGAGATGGCTTTAGTGGGGATATTCTTCTCACCAACCAGGGCAACACGACAATTGACGACTGGTCCTTAAGCTTTGATACGTCCTATGCCCTTGGCAATTTCTGGAATGCTGATATTGAGGCGATTGACAATGGTCGATATCAAGCCCGCCCCACTAGCTCGGATGCTTGGAACGCAGAGATCGCGCCTGGAGAGACCGTGAGCCTAGGCTTCGTGGGCTATTCAGAAGATCCAGCAGCTCCCATTGATTTGGCACTGACTGCCGATGACCTCACGATCGCCACGCAGTCCAACATCGACAACTTGCATAGTGTCTAGATAAACTGTGGCCGCGATCGCGGCCGACCTGGAGGCTGATGGGCTGCATGCACCCATCAGCTTCTCAAACCAGTACTTGGTGGCAGAAATCGCTCTACTATTTTAGTTTCTTGCGCCCCTGGCATCACGGCTCCCCGCGCTGGAGACCGGTAGGCAAATTGACTCAGCACAGTACTGGGAAAACAACAGCCCCAAACAGTTGAGTGCATGCCGGTGCAGCGATGCCGATTACCAACGGTGTGTGCCATTGATGCACGATAGCCTGAAAGGCACCCCCCTGAGGACAACATCCTTAAAGGGGGCGATTACAGTGACTTTGCAACCCAGAGCTTAAGTTTGCTGCAAGGTGATAGCAGGCAGTTCACCCAGTTGCAACTTATCGAGCACTGTGTTGGCCATTTGTGATGGCGTCAGCCCTAACGTGACCTTAGATTGCTCGGCCGTGGCGTGGTCAACTAGGACATCAGGCACTCCTAACCGGACGACCTTGGCCGCAATCTGCGCGTCTAATAAGGCTTCGGCGACACCGCTGCCAAAGCCGCCAATAGTGCAACCCTCTTCAATAGTGACAACGCGGCCAATTTGCTCAGCCAGCGGCAAAATCAGCGCTTCATCAAGCGGTTTGGCAAAGCGGCCATTGATGACCGTGGCCTGTACACCATGCTCACTCAGAATTTCAGCAGTTTGCATGGCCGGATACACCATCGACCCATAGCCCAAAATTAGAACGTCGTCGCCATGGCGCAGGACTTCTGCTTTACCAATGGGCAATGCTTCCCACCCTTCTTCCATCAGGGGGGCCCCAACCCCGTTGCCACGGGGGTAGCGCACAGCGATCGGGCCAGCGGTGTAGTTAATGCCGGTAACCATCATTCGCTGCAGCTCGGCTTCATCCTTAGGGGCCATCAACACCATGTTAGGAATTGAGCGGAGGTAGGCAATGTCGTACATTCCCTGGTGAGTAGGGCCATCAGCGCCGACAATCCCAGCGCGATCAAGACAGAAAAAGACTGGTAGCTTTTGAATGCAAACATCGTGAACAATCTGGTCAAAAGCCCGCTGTAAAAAAGTGGAGTAAATTGCGGCCACGGGGCGCATCCCTTTGATCGCTAGGCCCGCAGCGAGAGTTACAGCATGCTGCTCGGCAATGCCCACATCGATATATTGCTTTGGCAGCTTTTTGGCCAGGGTTGCGAGGCCAGTGCCGGTCGCCATTGCCGCAGTGATACCGACCACTTTGGGATTATCCTCAGCAATTTTGGTTAGGGTGTCGCCAAAAACCTTGGCATATTTGGGCGGTTTTGGCTTGTTGGAGGGTTTTGCCTTGCCCGTTGCGAGGTCGAAGGGATTTTGAGCGTGATAGCCGACCTGATCTTCTTCCGCGATCGCGTAGCCCTTGCCTTTCACCGTCGCCACATGCACCAGCACTGGCCCTTCGATTTTGTGGGCCTCGTTAAAAGTGTTGATAAGTTCAGCCAGATTGTGACCATCGACTGGCCCCATGTAGGTGAAGCCCAACTCTTCAAACACGGCCCCAACTTTAGGGACTGCTAGACGCTTCATGCCTTCTTTGACACGGCTCAGCTCCGGTGTGAGTGAGTCGCCCACAAACGGCAAATGCTTGAACTGTTCCTCTAAATTATCGGTGAGGAACTGCATGGGCGGGCTCAGGCGCATCTTGTTCAAATAACGAGGAATGGCCCCCACATTGGGAGAAATCGACATTTCGTTATCGTTCAGCACGACTAAGAGGCGGGTATCTGGCAGGTGACCGGCATGGTTAATAGCTTCTAAAGCCATGCCACCGGTCAAGGCGCCATCACCAATGATGGCCGCCACTTTGTAGTCATCGCCTTGCAAATCTCTTGCCATCGCCATTCCCAAAGCAGCAGAGATACTCGTAGAGGCGTGCCCAGCCCCAAAATGGTCAAAGGGACTTTCGGAGAGTTTGAGGTAGCCAGCGACGCCATCTTTTTGCCGCAGAGTGTGGAAATCGTGATAGCGACCAGTGATAAGTTTGTGGGGATAAGCCTGGTGCCCCACATCCCAAACCACTTTGTCATAATCAAGATCAAGGGTTTGGTAAAGTGCCAAAGTCAGTTCGACGACCCCCAAACCCGGCCCTAAATGGCCGCCACTGGTAGAAACAGTTTCCAGGTGCTTTTCTCGAATTTGTCGAGCAATCTGCTCAAGTTGATGTATCGACAATCCATGAAGCTGGTTCGGGTGAGTTACGTCACTCAAATGCATAGTGAGATACCCTCAAGTTTACGTAGGTAACGTGTCAGCTATCTTCTACTGTAGAAGATTAGGGCCATCGCTCTCATTCCAAAACGGTCGGATTGTGGTGGAATAGGGAGGAGGCTTTTGATCTAAAAGACCTCAAAATATCGTAAATCAGCCTTGATTTTTTGTTGACAGGGCTTATTAGGCGTTAATCAACTAACGAAACCGTTTACCTTCTGTCATGATTCATCATTCTCGGACTGTGCAATTTTTCCAGTGGCCCGTGATACCGTTCCTGGCTGGGGCCCTCTTGTCGGCCGGTACCTTGCCGCTGAGCGCTACGGTGGCTCAGGCACAAGCCACAGATCTTGATTACGACGCCTGTGCTGATGAGCTGTTGGCGGCTGGAGTTGAGGCCGATGCGGCGGCGATCGCATGTGCTATGTCTTATCGCCCTACTGAGGTCTCGGGCTGTGTCTCGGGCGTGCTGGCAGCGGCTGATGTGACACCGACTGCCGCCTTGTCGGCCTGTAGCCGCGATCGTCGCCCTAACGAAGTCGCTTCGTGTGTGGCCACGATTCATGGTGATTTGGTGGTGAATGATTCTCAGTCTGTACTAGACCATTGTCATCGAACAATTTTGCCAGAGCGTTACGCTGCCTGCGTTACCGGCATCGCTGATGAAATCGGGTACACCACAGAAGATTCGCTGGCGACCTGTATCGCAGCCGGCTATCGTCCTGAAAATGTGGCTCCGACGTATATCCCGATGAATTGACATCAGGAAATAACTGCTCCGGTGGTAATCGGGTGAGGTCCTGGCTGTGGAGTTGCAGGTAGACGAAAGCCGCCAAGAATTCAGGATTGCTGATGGTGGCTGCATTGATGAGCAGACGGTCGCGATCGCCCAACCCATGTAAGGGCTACCTAATACATATACATTGGGTAGCTCGTCGCTGACAGTTTGCTGGTCCCTTAAAGTCCTCTCTAGAGGACCTTTAATTCCGATCTTCCTCCCAGAATTGGGCAACTGGGGAGAAGATGCAGCGTTACCGTAGGGTTGAAGCTATGCAAAATGAGATTGCACCCAGCGTCTGTTAGAATAAGGGGCCGTGTGACAAGGGCGATTAGCTCAGTTGGTAGAGCGCCTGCCTTACAAGCAGGATGTCACTGGTTCGAGCCCAGTATCGCCCATACATTACAGCCTTCGGTAAAAATCGTGAACTTTTAATGTGAACTAGAGCCTGTCATCAAATAGGACTCTCGGCAGCTTACAATCTAGCCTTCCAGGCAATTGAGTTATCAGTTAGGAGTGCTAGAATGTCGCGCCGCTATGCCCTTCGAGACGATCAATGGGACCGCATGCAGGATTTACTGC
>JBCDAJ010000166.1:0-12398 GCA_039185935.1 Cyanobacteria bacterium P01_F01_bin.56
GGTCAAGATGCAAGTCATGGGCGCTTTGATGCATAAACTCATTCGAGTCATCTATGGCATCCTTAAGTCCGGACAGCCCTTTGACCCCGACAAACTACTGCCTCGCAGTACTTGACACGCCAAAATCAACACAGTATCTAGTAAATCAAACCTATTTATAAAAATCTCAACAGCCTGCGGCTGAGACACCCATCTCAACGGCAGGCTGTTTGCGACTGATCTACCGTCGTTGCCGGTTTGGCAACCATTTACAGCGACGATCTCAAGGCCAACTATGGCAACGGCGTGGCTCCGCAATCAACCATGCGGAAAGTTGCAGCCGTCGTGTAGTTGCGCAGTGACGCAGCATTAGGTTGGAACGCTGTCCCCCTCTCGTTATAAGGGGTGGCCACATTGCAGTAAGCCGACATCATGGCAATAGTTTGGTCATTCCAATGCCCTGATGTATCAGAAAAGTTGAAGAGCTCGCCAGTCGGAGTGAGTTGGGCGGCTCGAACATCTCCAGAACCGACAGCTACAATTTGCTCGGCGGCGCGGCGCAGCATCGACATCACCTCAGCCCGAGTGACAGTATCTGTTGGGCGGAATAAACCACTAGGGTCACCAGCCAACACCCCCCGTCTCTTTAAGGTGTCAATCTTCGCGGCACTCCAGCGATTAGCTGCTACGTCGGGAAAGGGGGCGGTGGTGACTGTTTGAGGAAATGTAAACCCTTTAGTCTCAATAGCCTCAGCCACAATCGAAGCGGCTTCTTCGCGAGTAACTGGTCGCAAAGGCTCAAAGTTACCGTCGCTGCCGCCGGCCACAATCCCAAGATTAAAGGCCGCAGTAATCTCATCTGCGTAGATATCTCTGGAAATATCTGGGAAGGGATACTCTGGTTGTATGGGCGGAGTGGGAGTTGGAGTGGGGTTACTAACAACCGGCTCACCGTCTAACAGCGACGCTAAGCTCGCTTCGTTAGTGTAATAAAAGTGACTGAGTCGACTGCCTGCAAAAGAGCGCTGAGTGATCCGCCACCCAGGGTCGAGCTCAATTTCCATAAATCCACCGGGGACAATGCCACCCGTGCGTCCAATCACGAAGGAACGGCCTCTTAAGGGCTTACCCAGCAGCAATAACTCACCATTACGTTCTTCGACGATGAGGCTGTATTGACCTCTCAGTTCTTCGCCCCCCACAAGAATCGAATAGGCGTTCGAATCAAAACCAGCGCCACAGCCACTGGTGGTCTGCCAGAGAGGCTCCACGATGCCAGGGTTATCTCCATTAACCGCAAAACAATTGGCGCCTGGTTGTGTTTCTCGAATTAACCAAAGCTTGTAAGGCACTAAAGAGCCGCCGGGAATCGCGACCGAAATCATACCGCTTTCATCGACCTCAACCGCGTCAAAGGTAGTGGCCTGAGAGGGGCTAAAACTACTGAAGATGCCCACTGCTGTAACAGCCGCAACCGCCACAAATTTCCATACTTTCACTGATTTCATAATGTACCCGTTGTGTCTCATATAGGTAGAGACGGTTGTTCGTATTTTTGAGTGCCCTCTGAGAGGGTAGTCTGTCTGAACGCTATGGCTATCATTAGTGCCGGGTAATGAAAAGGTTAATACTTAGACCTTGAGCACCCCGGTTTACTGGACTTAGAGCATCGCTATTATGCGATCAATCTACTAGTGTCAGGCAGAACTCTTCCAAAATATTTAGGAAATTCCTTCCGGACAAAGTCTCTACAGGCAGAATAATCTTGGCTAAGAGTGTGGCCAACTTTTAAGTCAGCCGCACTCTAGATAGGCCAACTTTCATTGCGATTTGCCCATGCCTCTACCGGGTATCATATGGCTGAAGTAGTTTGAGTTAGCACCTTTGACCTTGGGGTAAATAGGCACTTGCCAGAGGTCTGAAGGCAGTAGCTTTACAAATTTCCATAATTCATCAATTTAGTCGCGGGATAATTCGACCAGATGTTGTTTAGCGATCGCCCGTCTCTTCTCAATTCCATTCCTGTTACCTTGGCCCTGTCTGTGCTCAGCGGTTTAGCCCTAGCGACTCCCGGTAGGGCTTTGGATGAGGCAGCTTTTGCCCAATTATTGCAAACGGGTTCTTGCCCTCGCTGTGATCTTTCAGGCGCTGACCTGCGGCGACTCGATTTGAGTGGCGTTAACCTGGAGCAAGCCGACTTGACGGAGGTCAACTTTTACCAAGCCAACCTCGACAACGCCGACCTGAGTGGAGCCAACCTACAGGGCGCTTATTTGTCGTCGGTGTCGGCGATCGCCGCCAACTTTAACTCTGCCCAGCTAGATCAGAGCATTGTTTACCGAGCTGACTTTACCGATGCTTCACTCTACGAAACTCGGTTTGGGAATGCTTTTGTCGAAAAGACTCAATTTGTGAATGCCTTGATGATTGGGGCTGATTTAAGCAACGCTACTTTGGTCAGTGTTGATTTTGAGGGGGCAATCCTCTGCGGTGCCGAAATCCATTATGGTGACTATCGCTACGAGTGCTTGCCCGCATCCTCAAATGAAGTAGAAATCGATTCTGTTCGTTGAGTGACCGATGCTCTCAGAAAGCTTCCCAAATGTGCAGCTCCATCCACGTTTCGGGCAGGCATCTGGCTGGCAAACAGGACCCGCATTTGTCCTTTGAGATACTCTGCTCCAGCCTCGGCCAGCAGCGTTTGACGCCAAGGGTAACGCCGTAAGTGACAGCCTGGGACGCATTATCAATTCATTCTAGAAACCTGGTGGCATCAGCATTGGCGCGCCCGTATCAACTTTAGAGGCTAGGGGCTGAAATCAGTTTTGGGCAAAAAGCCTGACTCTAATTGATGACAGCCCCAGCTTTACATAACATTGCTGCGAATTATGACGGATTGGCCCAATATGTGACGGATTCCCCCGCCGCCAATTTTCTCCTGTCAAGTTGATAAAAGCAGCGTTCGAATGTGGAGACACATTCTCTCGGTATGACATTTCTACACGCGGATTGGCAGATGTTTGGCAGTGTTTTTGTCCTCGCGATCGCCGGTTGCCGTCTACCGGCTGCTCAAGGGTCTGCCTCACCCGCATCAGTGATGGTAGAGTTCATTAGTCCTGCTGTGATTGAGACTGCCCAAGCAATGCCAGAACCGCTTTTGTTTGAGACTGTAACTGATTTTGCTGAGGGCACGGCAGCCGTCCGGCTGGGTGACAAGTTGGGGTATATCGACACTGCTGGCAACTGGGTAACGGTTATTGCAGATGCCAATGTTGGTGTGGCCGGCGCTTTTTCTGAACAGTTAGCAGTCGCCCGAGCCGGCGATTATCACGGCTACATTGACCCGTCTGGGGAATGGGCGATCGCGGTGCAGTTTAGGCAAGCCAAAGCCTTTTCCGAAGGGTTGGCGGCAGTACAAGGCGGTGACAAGTATGGCTTTATCAATTCACAAGGTCAGTGGGTTATTGAGCCAGAGTTTGCCTTGGCCGAAAGCTTCACAGAAGGGCTAGCCGTCGTGAAACAAGATGGTGTGTACGGTTATGTGGATCAAGCAGGCGACCTCGTCATTCCCCTGCAGTTCAAAGATGCGTGGCAGTTTTCCGAAGGGCTGGCCGTGGTCAAAGTAGATCGTCAGTATGGTTACATTGCTCCTGACGGTAACATTGCCATTCCCTTAACGCTTGATGGAGCCTTCAACTTTTCAGAAGGGTTGGCGCGGGTTCGTCAGGGGCAAAAGTGGGGCTTTATTGACGCCCAAGGTGACTGGGTCATTGAGCCAGAGTTCGACTACGCATCTGACTTTTCCGAAGGGCGAGCTGTGGTTTTGCAGGGCGGCGACTGGGTTTATATTGACCGCGTTGGGGCAGTGGCAATCGCTGGAGAGTTCGACTATGCGTCTGACTTTTCTGAGGGCTTAGCCACCATACAGAGAGGCGGGCAGTATGGCTATATTGACCTGTCAGGTGAAACTGTCATTACGCCCACGTTTCAAAATGCGGGACCCTTTTCAGACTCGTTAGCTCGGGTGCAAATTGATCAGCGTTGGGCCTTTATTAAACCCGACAGTGCGTTCCTAACAGCGCCTTAGATATTTCATTCTGGATTTAAGGATTCCGACATCCATCAACGGGCATTGTTGCTTTCCGAGAGGCTGAGATAGATCATTGAGAGCAGGTTATAAGCGCATTCCAGATGGGTTATCTCCACAACGCGTTTAGGGCAAACATCTTGCCCGCGAGCAGGGTTAACCAGCAACAGTGGGATCTACTCTAGGTTGTAGCCTTTGGCATCTCATCGATTTATACCTTCCTATTTCAGCTCAAGCCCCTGGTACACAGCGGCATAAATTTGCCAACATTCCTGAGGAGCCAAGGAGCCAAGGAGCCAAGGAGCCAAGGAGCCAAGGAGCCAGGGAGAGCCGCTGCTGGAGGATGCTGCCACTTGTGCCATAGATGACTAGCTCAGCCGTGTCAGGCTGATATCGAATTAGCTCAGCCACTTACACGAGTCCAACGTTATAGCAGAAGGCGGAGTTTGAAATGTAGTGTTGAAATACTTGCCAGATATTAGTTTCAGCCATTTAAAGTGACTTGATTAAGCGGCCGCTTGCTACGGCTATCAGCAGTTTAGAGAACTGATTGCTGTGGCAACTGACCGCGATCGCCGTTGAATGATGCCCAACGCAATTACGAAACGGCTTAAGCCAAGCTGGGGCAAAAGCAAGCTGCTTGAGGCGAAACGGAGACGACGTTGATATCGCAGGTCTTGGAAGAGCAGACTTATTTGGCCAAATGGCGACAAACCATATTGGCCGCGATCGCAACTCCTGAGCCCAGCTCAAATAAGTTAAATACAGTCCACCCAGCAGCCAACCGATCTGGATAAAGCTATACGAAACCGATTTTCATCAGATGCAGTCTTGGCCAAGCGGTCACCCTTAGGGAGTTGCGCTTAAATAACATCCCACCGGCCCTGCGACCCATCCACCCTGCGACCCATCCACCCTGCGACCCATCCACCCTGCCACAGCCTTGTCCGGGTACTTTATTTCCAAGCCGATCCCTTACCCGCGATACGGCCGCATTGCCTAAGAACTCACCGACATGTAGAGAGGCCAGAAAACTTGCCACGGCCTCGTAGAGAGCCACCCCACATGGCTCATGACAACTTCATAGTGAATGAATGACAAACTGTGGCAGAAAAGCCTAACGCAAGGACCCGAAGGTCGCATGCTCTTGAGTTTTGCAAAGTTACTGCAGTGTGGTCAACAAGGTAGTCCGTCGTGGCTGACGGGTCTTGGCCATCATGTCATGCCGAAAAAACTGCGTAAATACACGTATTTCAAGATGGCTATGCTTAAAGATCTTATCAATTTGTCTACCGGACTTTTAATTTTCCTCGTGTTATGCCACAAAAAATACGTGCATATACGCATTTAAAGATGGCTGAACTCAAAGATTCTATCAATTTGTTTGCCGGATCTTATTGCCATCATGCCATGCTGAAAAACTGCGTAAATACACGTATTTCAAGGAGATTGAACTTAAAGAGTCTGTCAATTTTAGTTGTATTTGCTGGCTTGTCGGGGCAACAATGCGCTAGAAAAGTATTGTTACTCATGAAAGCACTGGGTGATCTACAAGGCTCGCAGCAAGGCACAGCGTATTGTCTGAAAAGGGTGATTCTGAAGATTCAGAGTTCATATTTTTGCCTAACTTAGAGTTTGAACGCTCTGAAATAAACTTGATTAAATTCGGATTGTTATAATTTCCCGTCTTTCCGAATTTTCATCTCAGAGGGTAAGCTTTCGAAGTAATTAGTTCTATCGATTGTGAGCTAGAGTCAGCTTTTCATCGAATTTCCCGAGACATTTGTTTGGCATTTGTGCTCCCAGTAGTTTAAGAGATCTAGGTAAAACCGCATGGAAGAGAAGAAGACATCTCCACTTCGCCAATCTTTTCAGCAGGCTGTATTAACATCCAAGGCTAAGCAACTCATAAGTTATGAAAAAGTTGCATTGTCTAAGCGCATCGAGATTTTAGATGTGGGCATCGATAATCTTGCTGTTGATGAGTTTCTAAGTAAATTGAACAAAGGTGTTGTATTCACACCTAACGTTGATCACCTGATGCGTCTTCGGGAAGATCAGGAGTTTGTTAGAGCCTATGATGCAGCTGATTATCGCGTGTGCGACAGCCAGATCTTGATGTACGCTTCCAAGTTCCTCGGAACCCCCATCAGAGCAAGAATTTCTGGTTCTGATTTGTTTCCTATGTTTTGTGAGCATCACCGTCATAACTTTAAGGTTAAAGTCTTTCTGTTGGGAGGTGCTGCAGGTGTTCCTCAGAGAGCCCAGCAGCGTATCAATGAGCGCATTGGTAGAGAAATTATCGTGGCGGCGCATTCACCTTCCTTTGGTTTCGAAAAAGATGAAGCTGAATGCCAACATATTCTTGAGATGATTCGTAGCTCTTCGGCCAATGTTTTGATTGTTGGGGTGGGAGCTCCTAAACAAGAGAAGTGGATTGCGAAGTATCAGGATCAACTACCAGATATAGACATTTTTATGGGCGTCGGTGCCGCGATTGATTTTGAAGCGGGTAACAAGCCACGGGCACCTCAGTGGATGAGCGAAGCTGGGCTGGAATGGCTCTATCGCTTAACTTCGGAGCCAAAACGTCTGTGGAAACGCTACCTCTTACAAGATTTGCCCTTTTTATGGCTACTACTGAAGCAGAAGCTTGACAAACATAAGTTTGAGCCTCTGGATAGCTCCATAGAGGCTTCGTAAAGGGGTAACTGTTTATTTGTTTCGGGCTCATTGGCAAAAGGCTCCGCAAAACATGGCTCATGCTGTGGATTAAGCGGAGTTATCCTTTTCTAAGAGATCCTAATCATTCACCGATTCTTTGAGCTTTTATGATGTGCAGCTAAAATGTGCGACCAATGAGAACTCTTTAAAAAGTAGTAAGCATAATTATTGCTGTAAGTTCCCAAGCCTTGCACATTGAACAGCTGTGCTGCCGACATAGAACTCACGGTTAAGACCATTACTATTGAATGTTTTGAATCTTCTTAGAAATGGCTCAGGCGTGATTTGAACACGCGACCAAGGGCTTATGAGTCCCCTGCTCTACCACTGAGCTACTGAGCCAGAGTGCTTTACGCAACTTTTTCAATGTAGCACAAAGCGGTTTTTCTGCTACCTAGAAAGTTCAAGTCATCCGAATCGTATGTGGTCGATGCTTTGCTGCAGCAGAGAGCGGAATGCAGCATACTCTGCGATAAGAGCAAAATATTATGGAGTTCTCTTTCGAAGGACGAGCCCTACCAAAATGAAAAGCGCGTAGCATAAGAGTCTTAGCGATTCTGACTATCTCGTTGTCGGCAATAGTCCCAGCATCAATCTCCCAAAAGCCTATCTTCTGCAACATCGAAGGCAGTTTCAAAGAAGAAAGTCTGGAAGTGGTGAGTTTTTGAGTTAAGCAAATATCACTTTGCTTACGAGGCTGCCTAACAGTTCAGGTTGAGCCAACACCTCCTCTGCTTGAATGGCTTTAACTCCTTTTCTAGTGGAGTTTTCAGCGTTTGCCTCAACATCATTTATGGATGAAGTTCTCAAGCAGCGATCGCTGTCAGCATGTAAGCGCGTCCCGATTAGGCACTACCCAAATCCTTTTCAAAATGGCAACGGAAGTTCAAAGCCCGATCAGTAAGTCGATTGAGAATCCTCATTTAGTATGCGTTTGCCATGGTGCGGGTGCTGCTACCGTTGCTGCGCTACCTGATACACACCAGTTAACGGAGCCGCTGTAGAGGTGTTTTAACTGCAGATAAATACGTTCTCAAGCAAGATAGAGAGTGTGTCCATTTCGACCTTTAGGATTGGGAATTTAATCATGTGCCGGTTTTCCCCTCTCGGGAGGGGTGCCGTCGGCGGGGTGGGTTCGAACCCTCGCACTCAGGGGCAACCCACCCCGCTGCCCCTCCCAGGAGGGGAATTTTTATCCGGCTTGGCCTCAGTAATTTATTTAATCCTCATCCCTTAACGAAAACAGAATGAAAATGTTGGAACAGCTCCAAGTTCAGGATATTCCAAAGACCAAACGGTTAAACCTCTCCTGTGAGCTGGAGCAGTTCCCGCGGGAAGCATTCGATTTTGCTGACTGTTTAGAGGTCATAGACTTATCCAACAATCGCCTATCCTCTTTACCAGATGATTTCCCCCGATTGCATAAATTACGGGTGCTCTTTCTGAACAACAATCAGTTCGAGGGGGTTCCCGAAGTCTTGAGTCAATGTCCACAACTGTCAATGATTAGCTTCAAATCTAATCAATTGGCTACTCTCAGCGAAACGGCTTTACCACCACAGACTCGATGGTTGATTTTAACCAACAACCAACTTACTGACCTACCCGCTGCCTTAGGCAAACTGACAAAGCTGCAAAAGCTAATGCTGGCGGGCAACCGTTTGAAGTCGTTACCAGAGGAATTGTCAGCTTGCCATAGCCTGGAACTGATTCGCATTGCTGCTAACCAGTTAACGGCAATGCCACAGTGCTTGTTCGCTTTGCCACGCCTTGCGTGGATCGCTTACGCTGGCAATCCTTTTTGTGCCGATTCGTGGGCGTCGCAGCGGGCCCCTACCCCATTAGAAATCATCGATTGGACAAAGCTGACCATTGGCGAACAACTGGGGCAGGGGGCTTCTGGGGTGATTTACCGGGCAACTTGGCATCGCCACACATCCGTAGAGGATGTGGCAGTCAAATTATTCAAGGGAGATATCACAAGTGATGGTTTACCCGCCGACGAAATGAAGGCCTGCATCGCTGCTGGCACGCACCCCAATCTGATCAGCGTGTTAGGCAGGGTCGTAAACCACCCGGAGCAAAAAGCAGGGCTCGTTTTCCCCTTTATTTCTGCTGATTACAGCACCTTGGGTGGCCCCCCGAGTTTGGCTACTTGCACACGCGATACCTACAAACCAGGCACGCAGTTTGATATTGGCATAAGCTTGCAAATCGCACGTAGTATTGCTGGCGCCACGGCCCATTTGCATCTTCAGGGCGTATTGCATGGAGATTTGTATCCACATAATGTTTTGACTGCGCCCAACGGCAACAGCCTTTTAGGAGACTTTGGAGCAGCAGCCTTCTTCGACGTTGAAAAGACCCCAGGTAAAAACTTGCAGCAAATTGAAGGGAGAGCCTTTGGCTGTTTGCTAGAAGACTTGCTACGCTACTGCCCACCACTGGATGCTGAAACCCACACTGAAGTATTCAAAGCACTGCAGCGGATGCAACAGGCCTGCCTGTCGCCCAAAATAAGCGATCGCCCTTCACTAGCAACCCTGTATGAAGCGCTGAACGAGCTCACGATTTAACAGCATTTTCCATGGGCGATGGGACCTCGTTTCAGTAAGCGATTAACTGTAGCGTCTGAAAATTCCAACGGAACAACATGTTCTCAATCCAAAATTCAACCTATGAAAACCCCCTTACTAGACGGTAAGGGGGTGGCCTGAGATTTATTGCAGTTGTGTCATTCAAAACTCAAGCCTTGCAATTGCCCAGCGTCAGGCTCTGAGTCGAGTCGCTTAGCGACCGTATAACGTCATAACATCAGCTAAATCCATCCGCGATCGCGTCCCCAAGGCAAAGTCAGACTGGTGACCTCGTTCAAGATGATCGGCTGCTGCACAACCGATCATCGCAGCATTGTCAGTGCAATATTTCAGTGGAGGAAACAACACCCGCAAGTTGTGCTCCTTAGCAGCGGCGGCGAGATGTTGACGAAGACCACTATTGGCTGCCACTCCCCCGCCGATCGCGATTGTCTTGAGCCTGTAATCCAGCGCACAGCGAATCGTTCGCTTTGTTAATCCCCTCGCCACGGTCGCCTGAAAGCTGGCACATAAATCAATAATCGGTAACGGATCAATCGCATCTGCTTGGAGAGACTGTACGAGCCGCAGTACGGCTGTCTTTAAACCGCTAAAACTTGAATCATAAGGATGAAAGCCACCGCCAGGCAGAGAAATGTTGCCTTCGGGCAACTTAAACTTTGTGGGCTCGCCCCGCGCCGCTAACTTATCGATCACCGGCCCCCCAGGATAACCCAAATCAAGTAGTCGAGCCACCTTATCAAAGGCCTCTCCGGCGGCATCATCGCGGGTTTTACCCAATAATTTGTACTGACCACAAGCCTTGACATGAATCAGACTCGTGTGCCCACCTGACACTAGCAGACAGAGATAGGGCGGCTGCAACTCCGGCTGACTCAGATAAGAGGCGTAAATATGACCTTCTAAATGATGAATCCCGAGAAACGGCTTACTGTGAAGCATCGCCAGGGTTTTGCCAGCAGTGACGCCTACCATCAGCGCACCGACTAAACCGGGTGCACAGGTCGAAGCAATACCATCAATTTCAGACCAGGTGAGACCCGCGTTGCCTAAAGCGGCCTCGGTAACGGCCCCTAAATTTTCCACGTGGGCACGCGAAGCCACTTCGGGCACCACACCGCCATAGCGACGATGGATGTCAATTTGCGAGGCCACAACATTGCTAAGCACAGTGCGATCACGTACCACCGCCGCCGCCGTCTCATCACAACTGGTCTCGATAGCTAAAACAGTCTTCATTTACAAAACGCAGCATAAAACTTTGAGAGATGTAAACCCCGCCTCAGCTTTGCTTTACCGGGCATCGGAAGGAAAGGTATTATGTATTGCAACGTTAGGCGAAAATGTCTACAAGTAACTTAACGTTTAGCTTCAAGATTTTGACCTTTGCGTAATAAAGGGAAACCACTGTATGCGACGGTTGTTTGCACTGGCTCTAGTAATTTCACTCTGGTTTGGCTTTGCAATGCCTGCATCTGCAAGTATTGCTGGTGACAATGTGTCTGGCCTGACCCCCTGTGGCGAGAATGCTGCCTTCCAGCAGCGGGCCGCTAGCGCTACTTCTGATAGTGCCAAAGCTCGATTCGAGTTTTATGGCAACTCTAGTTTGCTCTGCGGCGAAGATGGGCTGCCCCACCTGATTGTGGATGGTGACTTGGCTCATTTCGGTGAATTCATTATTCCTAGCTTGCTGTTTTTGTACATTGCTGGTTGGATTGGCTGGGTTGGCCGCGCCTATCTAATTACAGTCCGCAATGAAAAGAGCCCCGAAGAAAAAGAAATCGTCATCGATGTGCCTTTGGCCATTAAATGCGCTCTTTCTGGCTTTGCTTGGCCTTTATCGGCAGCTAAGGACATGATTAGCGGCGAAATGTTTGCTAAGGATGATGAGATTACCGTGTCTCCTCGCTAGGCACTCTGTTCATTCACGTTTGTTGGAGAGCATTCATGAGTAAAAACTTCTTGACTTATTTATCGACAGCTCCGGTTCTTGCCACTGTTTGTCTGTTCATCACGGCAGGTGTTTTGATTGAATTCAACCGCTTTTTTCCTGACTTACTTCTTCACCCTTAGTCGAGGGTTTGCTTGCAAAATGGCTAGAAAACTTAGTTTTCTAGCCATTGCTTAGTTTAGCTTTACCTGCCCTTAGATTTGAAGCGGTTGCAGATGTTAGGAAATCGCGATTAGTTTGCTGTGTTTTGTCCGTCTTTGTTGAGTAGGAGAACTCGAGAATATGTCCGATGCGATTCAGCCAATGGGAAATTCCCAAATTGGCAATTTAGAAACGCCGTTGAATTCTTCAGGGTTTACCAAAGCATTCATTGGTAATTTGCCTGCCTACCGCAGGGGGCTATCGCCTCAGCGCCGTGGTTTAGAAGTAGGCATGGCTCACGGCTACTTGCTTTATGGTCCTTTTGCCCTGCTAGGTCCTCTGCGGGATTCTGACATTCCCGGTTTGGCTGGCCTGTTGGGAGCCGCTAGTTTGGTGGTGATTTTGACGGCCTGCTTATCCATCTATTCCGGTGCCGGAGTTAATCCTGCCGTTTCTAAGACGACTGCGCCTTTTACCCCGCCAGAAGCTTTCAGTACTGACGAAGGCTGGAGTGAGTTTTCCGGTGGCTTTTTGATTGGTGGCATTGGGGGAGCGACATTTGCTTATCTGTTAGCCGCAAATATGTCGACTTTGCTGGCAGTGGTCTCTGCGGGACATAGCTAGTTTCCATCCCTAAAAGCTCTACTTTGATTGGCGTCTTCGGACGCCTTTTTTATTGCTAGATACTGTGTTGATTTTGGCGTGTCAAGTACTGCGAGGCAGTAGTTTGTCGGGGTCAAAGGGCTGTCCGGACTTAAGGATGCCATAGATGACTCGATATGCATCAAAGCGCCCATGACTTGCATCTTGACCTTGCCTGCGGCCAAGAGCCGTTCCCCAAAGGCTTGGGCTTGGGGGCATCGACGCCACCAAGTCAGAGCGGGAAAGTAAAGGGCTTTGCGCAGTCGTCGATTGCCAA
>JBCDAJ010000167.1:0-12032 GCA_039185935.1 Cyanobacteria bacterium P01_F01_bin.56
ATCCATAACGGGTGGCGCTGGCCGCGGCGATGGCGATGGTCAGGAATTTGTTTTAATTGCTCTATGAGGGACATGGGCTGTTGATTTTGAAACAACTCAGTCCATCCTCATTTTTCTTCTCGCGTATGAAACCACCCTGCTAGCTGGATTATCGAAGCGGATGTGCTGATGCGTATTCCACAAGGTTTTTAGCGTTAATTTAGTGCAGCGCCCTAGCCATCACTAGAGGAACCGTCTTGAGTGCTGTTGAGTATGGGCGGGTGTCGTGATGCTGATTGCCAACAGCTTCTGGGGGGAATGAGGCATACACTTGGTTGCATCTAAAAAGTCAACCCTAGTAACTACTAGGGTTGACTCTAAAGGTGTCAAAAAATTGCTTCAGGACTACGTCGAAGTTCTAGAACTGATCGCTATCCAAGTAAGAATTTACGAGCTTGTCGTTTGAGCAGCTAACATTTTCTTGAGCTTTTCAAGTTCATCTGCCCAGCGTGGATCAGGCTGAGCAGCTTCTGCGCTACTCGCGGCAGATTTGTTGCGCCCCTTGGCCGCAGGTTTACGACGATTGGAGTCGCCGTCATTCTCCTCTTTACCTTTGGAGCGGGGTAGTGCTTTCTCAATTTTGAGAGTACTTTCTTGAAGGACGAAATCGCTGAACTTTGCGACTAGAGCATCAGCCTGCTCATCAGTCTTCAGCGTCACAAAGCCGAAGCCGCGACACTTACCAGTTTTGCGATCAGTGACCAGTTTGACAGACACAATCTCTTCGGAGTGCTCGGCAAATACTGCCTCCAGTTGCTCGCGCTCAATGTCCTTCGGCAGATTACCGACGTAGACTCTCACAGACATTAGGAATACCTCTTTTCAACACACTATTTTCAATACACTAGATAGACCTCAAAGCTTGCCTGATAGCAAGTTTTGAGCAAGCTTAAGAACAGTAACTTTGTGACCACTCAATCCCAGAAAAATTCAAAATTCAAAGATTTTTTTGTATGACGCAACAGACTTATCAAAAACTGTCAAATCAGCAACTTCACAATTTCCAAAAAGTAACTTACTGCTCTTACAACCCTCACACAGCCTTGGCTAGACAAATAATTTTGTAGATATACCTCTGAAGCCTTAGCATCCAACTGTCTGACACATGAGAGCCATTACTTAACTTAACATGCATAGCAGATGCTCGCAGAAATAATCTGATAAATTTGCCTATGAATTTGAGTAATAAAAACCAGCTACCTGAATCAAGCAGCTGGTATGTCTTGCTGTGTTGAGAGTAGGAGAACCCATACCTAGCCCCCGGGTGGGTAAAGTGACTTGACTATACTTGCATGGGTCAGTCACGGTTAGGCGCACTGGAACTCTGTTAAGAAAGGTAACACTTTGTTGATACATTCGCAACGATGTTGTTATGACAACACTCAACCCGTCAGGCAGCCGCTCAACCCCGAATTAAGATAATTAATCCTAGTGCGCAACAGCTTAGGCAGAGCGCTACAGACCAAAGTGGATGATTGGCTTTGGTTGCCAGTTTGCCGTTCTGGAAGAAGGCTTCAACATCGACCCAGGCGATCGCGCCGCGACGATACCACCCTTGCACATCAATCTGCTGGCTTACCCACTCGACCGGATGACGCGGGTGCGTCAGGAGATTTCCCAAAGGGCCAAGGGCAGAGAAAAAATGCAGCTTCAACAGTCCCGTAGAAGTTTGCATCATCATGTCCTGGCACAGCCAATTGGCAATGCCAGAGCGGCCCAATAGTTTGCCGGTCAGGCGGACAGGTTGACTAACCGTCGGTAAGAGAAACGGATCTTTATATAGACTTGGCAATGGCGGATTTTTGAAGCGATTACCAGCGGTGATGTCAGGAAAATAAATATTGATCCGAATCATAATGCTCATGCCGAGGCCCAATAGTAGACTCCCCCAGAGGACGCTGCGATCGCCATAAAGCCAGCCGATTCGTTGGAGGCCCAATGGTTCCAAAACTCCGCCTGCAAACCACAGCAGCATGGCCATCACGACGCCCAAAAGGGGGCCAATGTAAGGCCCAATTTGAGTCAAAAAAGCGCCTCGTTGTGTGCCAAAACCAGAACGCCCAGCTTTACGGGTGTCGGCCAATTCTGGCAGGGGTAGCGCTGGCATGAGTTGCCATTGCCGAGCATATCCTGTCAAGCGCTTGAGTCGTGCCCCGAGGCCAGGGTGGCTGCTGTTTATTGACAGCCATTGCCGGTAAGGATTTTGCATGTCCCACGCGATTGCGCTCAAAAAGCCCTCATTGGGAAATAGACTGCCCAGGCCAATGGCGGCCTCGTACCCGACCGGTGTGAGTAAATCTGTGCTTTCGACTAATGGGGGCGTGTAGCCAGTCTGAATGATGGATTGAGCGATACCGGCTTCGAGCTTCACAAGTGCCCGCATCAAGGCATTGGGATTGCCCGTCCACATGACGGCTTGACGCTCGCTTAATGAGACCCGTGAGCGAGCGGCCAACACATTCACTTTGCGAAATAGCCAGTAAAGCCCATAACAAGTTGATGAGATTATCGCCGCCACGGTACGTCTGAACCAATCGGCATGGCGATCGCCCCATTGTGCTACTTGCCAATAGCCTTGATGACAAAGCTGCAACAGCAGTGCGACCAAAGACATAAAAGGCAGGGTGCGGCTGCGCACATGGGCCATTTCGTAACCAATGAGCGTGGCGAGTTCTTCATCAGTTAGTTGCTGCAAGAGACCTCGACTGACCACAATGCGGCTATAGCGGGGCAACCAGCCATAGCTAAAAATCAAAGGCGATGACGTGGGTATTTCTTGCAGCAAAGGCATGAGCCAACCTTGCTTTTGACTAATGCGCCGTAACAAGCGACATCCCTCTGGATGAGTCGTTTGCAGTTTTTGGATAGAAAGGACTCGCAGGCCCGCAGTGGATTGCAACAGCTTATCTAACACCCAGGGGGAAGCCAGCAATAAGGCCAGTAAGACCATAAATGCAAGCCCATTGCCCTCTTGATAACGCCAATCTAAGGACATCGGTAAGATGCGGCGAAAGGGGGTTAAGAAACCGGCCAGAACGGCTAAGTTGAACCGCACGATGGCCCGGCATAGCCAAAATAACGCGATCGCTCCGATGACTTGACTGATCCAGACTTGCCATAGCAGCCCTGAGGGCAACGGCAGGTTACGCGGGCGATCTAGTCGTTCGCCCGGTTGGAAGGTGAGTACCGGAGGTGATAGCTCTGTGGGACTCGTCTCGTCGGTGGAGGGAGTTGGAGGATTCGGCAAAGCTGGCTCACTCGTGAGCGGTTGTTGGTTGAGTTCTTCGTAGTGAAAGAGTGATGATGTTGTGGTTGCGATGTCGCGCGACTGGGAGGCGGGCAGGCCACTCGTATCAGATTGCAGCTCGGAGGGTGGTTCGGCAATCGCCGCTGAATCGGCAGCAGAAACCGTTGAAAGTGAATCTGACGGTGCCTCAGCCTCTAGGGACGGAGTGTGGGTCGGGTGGGTACTGGCTGGCTCTGGCTCGACCTTTGGCAGGGTTTCTGGTACGGCATCCAGCGGTCGAAAACCGGTCGGATCAACCACATGTGGGGAGGGCGATGGCAACTGCGTGGGCTGGGGCGCGGTCGCGGCCTCGGGAAGTTCTTCGCTAGCTAAATGACGAAAACCACTCAGGTCAGCCGTCGCTGGTGAGGTTTCCTTTGGGGTAGAGGCCGTCAACGTCGCCAGGGTATCAGTAGCCCACTGCTTGATCTTGGGTTGAGGATGGTTGACCAACTTTTGGCAGAGGGCGATCGCCGCTGCAGTTTGACCATCGCCTTTTAGCGCTTTGATCCACCCAATATGGGCCTTGAGACGAATCGAGCCAGATACGGTGCGATCACGTGACAATTGCGAAAGGGACTCAATCGCATGCGCATAATTGGCGGTTTGCAGGGCTGCTATTCCCTGTTTCAAAATATGGTCGGGCGAGTCACCTGGCATGGCCGGAGATGGGTCGATGAATGGAAAGCAAATCTAACATGCCGTTGATGATAGAACACACCAGCACTAAACTGAATCGACAACTGTGGCCCGTGTCGATATGACGATGTGTTCGCAGTCTGAGCCTGATGGCGTTGCGGCTATATTGGCACGATATGCTGCGATCGTCGACGACTTTCAAAGTTTGTTGGCCATCAGCCCAACACCTTTGCCCCAGAAGAAAATGAGGCGGTATTGGACGCCGTTATGGGCGATCGCGTGGTTGTCGTGCCCTTCAAGATGCCTGGGTTGATGGCACAACCGGGCTTGCCCCACTGGCAAGGACAGACCTATCGGGCTGATGTCAGGCACGCGCAGCAGTATTTTCTTCATTTCAACAATACGGGTGGCTTTTTTGTGGCGCGGTTGCACCGCACAGCAGTGCCTCCTTTAACCACCTTTGATAAGGACATCTCTGCGGCCACTGCGATCGGCCCTATTCTGCCACCCGTGCCCTGGCCCGCTGACAGATCGCCGCTACAGTAACTGTGCCAGCACTTTGCGATCGCCCCCTCGACCTTTGCCGCCTATGACTATTGGGCCACTGGCCAACGCCGATTTTGGCGGCTCAATCGCACGAGCGATCCACCCGCCAACGTAAATTTACAGACCATTGGCCTCGCCCTTGCAACTCAGACAAATTTGGGTCTTAAGCTGTCAACCGCTTTCTGAAAACGGTTTGGTGCCCTCGCGCATAAAAAAATGTCATTCAACTTGCTGACCTGGAGGCGACGACTCAGTTCCTCAAGGGTCAATCGCAGCCCTTACTCGCTGATGTGGAACCAGGCTACGTGCATGTGCGGTTTCAGCAGTTTGAACTGGGCTGTAGTCGTTATCGATCAGGCTGAAAGGAAGACGGAGACGGTGAAGTCAAGCCCACAAGTGGACACATAAGTGTAGTTTTCTAGAGTCGATTTTAAACCTTTGCCAGTCTAATAAGTGAAGGGAATGAAGGGCCTATTTACCCCAATGATTGCCAAAATTAAGGAGCGCCTCAGCTCCTTAAAAGGCGTTCTCTCAAGCTTTGCGGTTAAATCGCAATTTGACGATAGAACCCTTCATGGGCAGCGTTCTCGATCGCATCTTGTGGAATGTTGGGATACCAGGACACTCGGGAAAACTCTTTGGGAGGTTTAAGGCCTCATCAAGATTGGGCGTGAGACCTTGTTTGGTCAAGCGAGTACAACTATCGTCTTTGTTATTAGGGTTTCACCATTAAGTTAAGGTTTAGAACTGACTCCTCTTTGCCCCGCACTCTTATGCCTCAATACAGCTCTGATTCGGGCCCCATCGCAACAAAATCCCCAAATGCTGACGAAGCGACTGGCCTGAGCGCTTTTGGGGGAGTCTTTACCCCCTCAATTTTGACCATTTTAGGGGTGATTATGTACCTCCGCTTTGGTTGGGTGCTAGGGCATGTAGGGCTGGCCAATACGCTGCTGATTGTCACCATTTCCACCAGCATCACCTTCTTGACGGGACTCTCTATTGCCGCGATCGCCACTGACCAAGTGGTGCGCGCTGGCGGTGCCTATTACATGATTAGCCGCTCCCTCGGTATCGAAACTGGGGGGGCCGTTGGCATCCCCCTCTTTTTTGCCCAAGCGCTGTCGGTGGCTCTCTACACCCTGGGCTTTGCCGAGAGTGTGGTGCGAATTTTTCCGATGCTGAATTTGACGCTAGTCGCCTTAATCGTGACCGTTTTAGTCACATTGTTGGCCTTGCAATCAGCCGAAATCGCCATCAAGGCGCAATATTTCATCATGGCGGCGATCGCCCTATCGCTGATCTGTCTGGTTTTTGGCCGAACAGTAGAGCCCACGGCAGCGGCAGATGCTATTGAGGTAGGCTCCGTGGGGTTTTGGGAAGTGCTGGCGGTCTTCTTTCCGGCGGTGACGGGCATCATGTCTGGCGTCAACTTGTCAGGAGATTTAAAGAATCCCTCTAAGGCAATTCCCATTGGCACCCTGGCTGCAATTGGTGTGGGCTACCTCATCTATATGCTGATTCCCCTGACCCTGAGCTTTCGGGTAGCACCCGCTGACCTCATCGCTGATCCATTGATCATGCGCCGCATAGCGCTGTGGGGCGACTCCATCTTGTTGGGGGTTTGGGGAGCGACGCTGTCTAGTGCGATCGGCAGTATTTTAGGCGCGCCACGAGTGCTGCAGGCGCTGGCTCGGGATGGCGTCTTGCCCAAATCGCTGAAATGGCTCGGCAAGGGCGATGGTCCGAATGACGAACCGCGAATCGGGACGTTGTTTACCTTGGGCATTGCCCTCGCCGCCGTTACCATTGGTGACCTCAACTTGATTGCCCCAGTGCTGACCATGTTTTTCCTGACGACTTACATGGTGCTCAATGTCTCTGCTGGCATCGAAGGCTTTCTCCGCAGTCCCTCGTTTCGTCCCACGTTCAAAGTGCCCTGGTTACTTTCCCTGCTGGGAGCGATCGGCTGCATCAGCATCATGTTTTTGATCAATGCCGTGGCGACAGTCGTAGCAGCGGCGATCGTTCTCGGCATCTATCTCTGGCTTGAACGACGAGAAATTGAGGGTACCTGGGGTGACGTGCGGCAGGGAGTTTGGATGACCCTAATCCGCACGGGCCTGTTTCGCATTAAAGGACCGCTGGACTCTAAAAACTGGCGTCCCCATCTATTGGTGTTTTCGGGTGCACCGACCAAGCGTTGGCATTTGTTGGATATGGCAAACGCCCTGACTCACCAACGCGGGTTGTTTACGGTGGCCAGTGTGTTGCCAGAGGGCAGCCGCGATGTCGGTCGTCAGGAAAAACTCGCAGCGACCCTGCAGGAATATTTGGAAAAACGCGGCATTCAGGCATTTGTCCGCTTGGTCACAGCGTCTGATCCCTTTCAAGGGATGAAGCAGCTGATCGAAGCCTATGGTATCGGTCCCCTGTTGCCCAATACCATTTTGCTGGGGGACACCGAAAACCCAGAGGGCCGCGATCGCTTTAGCGAACTGGTTGCCCAGTGCCACCAGGCCAAACGCAATGTGGCGATTTTGCGGAGTAGTCCTGAACAGTTCACTCTGGTGCAGCGACGACCGGCTCGGTTTCGCCGCATTGACGTGTGGTGGGGCGGGCTGCAGTCAAATGGCGGGCTGATGCTGATTTTGGCTTATCTATTGAGAACCAGTTGGGCCTGGCGCAATGCCGAAATTTGCCTGAAGCTAGTGGTGCCTGACGCCATGGCCGCCGAATCTGCAGAGCAAAACTTGGAAGGATTGACTGAAAGTCTCAGGATTGGGGCAGTTTCGCAGGTAATTGTGGCTGATGGCCGTTCCTTTGATGAAATTCTCCTGATCTCATCGCAGACTGCAGATCTTGTGTTGCTGGGCCTAGCGACCCCCGACTCAGTCGATAGCTTCACAAACTATTATGCAAAGCTGCAACACCGCATTGCGTCGTTACCCAACACACTATTGGTTATGGCATCGGAAGAACTCGCCTTTTCAGATGTGCTGCAGAAAGAATAGTTCACTGCTGTGAGGTTCTCGTATCAGCCTGTAAGGTATGGGAAAATGAATCTGAACCATGGCGCGCCAAAACTCTTCATATCTGAATAGACCGCTTGCACGCATAAAATAAGGTCCCTTTCCGTCCCCCCAATCTTTGGGAAACTGCTCTTGAAGGTTCTGTATATCCCTACCAAGGGTTCGAAAGTCCCCCAGTATTCTATCCTTTACACAAAAGTTTCTCTTTTGCTGATGCAGCAAAAGTTTTACGACCCGTTTGGAGTGCTAGACAACGGCGTTAACTGGCTCGATTCGGACCAAAAGCTGGTTCAAGCTCCCACAGATCATCGGATCTGCGAGGTCCAGGACGGCAGTTCGTCCTGGTCGTAGGCCGCAGGACGCGCGAAGCCGGGGGTCTGGGGGCAAAGCGAAATTCCCCCCAGTCGCAACGACTCGACGAAGCCTATATCTCCGCCTTATAACCCCTTGCAAGCGATCACCAGAAGCTTTGCTATACATGGCTTTACCAGACTTATGCCTAATGGATAGCAGTATTGGGAGCTTAAAGCCCTCCAGTCACACAAGAAAAGGGGGCGCTCAGCATGGACGCAAGAGGTCTAATGTGTAGCGCTACTAGACAAAACCGATGTTACAGAACAGCAAGTTTGTCGATGGGAACCTCAATACGATGGCTGGGTAATGCTTGAACCACAGATTGGGACCCTCTGGGGCGTGAGTGTCGGCCCAGGCGATCCAGAGTTGCTGACTGTCAAAGCCTTGCGTCTGTTGCAAGAGAGTTCGGTGGTGGCGTTTCCCGCAGGGCGGCAGGGGCAACCTGGAGTTGCGCAAACCATCATTCAACCCTGGCTGTCGGCTCGCCAAAATCAGATTCAACTGCCACTGGAATTTCCTTTTGTGCAAGATGCTGCGGTTTTAGAAGCCGCTTGGGAGAAGGCGGCTCAGCAAGTTTGGCGATACTTGCAACAGGGGCAAGATGTGGTGTTTGCCACCGAAGGCGATGCCAGCTTTTACAGCACGTTTACTTATTTGGCTCAAACCCTACAGCGCTATCATCCCAATGCCAGCATCCAAACCGTGCCGGGGGTATGTTCGCCTTTGGCCGCCGCAGCGCAGTTGGGGGAGCCGCTGACAATTTTGCAACAACGGTTGGTGGTGTTGCCAACCCTCTATGCGATCGCTGATTTAGAATCAGCCCTGAATCCAGGTAGCGTCGTCGTTTTGATGAAGGTGGCCTCGGTGTATGCTGATGTTTGGCAGATTTTGCAGCGTCGCAGTTTACTGGCCCACAGTCGTCTGATTGTGCAAGCCACCCAGGCTGATGAGCAAATTTATCGCGACTTGCACGACTTGCCACAGCTTGATTTGCCCTATTTTTCGCTATTGATTGTCGATTGTGGGCCAGCATCTGCTACAACGGGGGCAACACACTGCTCAGATTTGCGTCTACGATGATTATCGCGTCTTGGCTTAAAGGGAGCGATCGCGTTTATGGCTGCCACTCCACCTTCTCAACCGCGCTTCAACTGGCGACAATTACTCACCCCAGCCTGGCTAGCGGGGGTGATTTCTGTCGGGTTCCACGGGGCATTGTTTGCCGCCGGTCCCAATTTTCCCCGCTTGGGGTTTGACCTGACAGAAGAAACCCTCATCGCCGAAAGCCGCAACGTTCCTCTAGTTGAGCTCACCCCAGGGGAGCAAGAGCGACTGCCCAACTTTTCGAGTCCTTTTTATAACTTTGACAACTTTGGGGATTTAGAGACGCTGGCCCCGTTGTTTGAAGCGGGTGGCCAGTCGAATCGCCGTGATCGCGTGATCAATTCGGAACCGCTGCTGTCTGGTCGGAATACTTCGCCGCCCTCGGCCTATGACCTCCCATTTGGCATCACCCGCTTAGAATCTCGTTTAGGCTCTCCCCTGCCCTTGTCTGGGGGCTTACCACCGCTCGGGAATAGTGGGATTAGAGGCGGTACCAATGATGAAGGCGTCCAGCTCAATGATGGTGCGGCTCAAGCCTCTGCCAATCCACCTGGGGCCGACGCCCTACGCCCTGATGCTGATGCTGAGTCGAGTGAAGTATCCCCTCAAGAAGCCGCAGCGATCGCGGCCAATAGTAATCCCACTGACACCCTCACGCTGGAAGAACGGTTGCAAGCCTACACGTTTGATGACTCCCAAATGACCGCAGAGGCGATCGCCAGCAGCTACGACAACTGGTTGGAACTGGGCAAAACGCTGGCAACCGAACTGAAAATTGGTGAGATAGCCGCGATTAATAGTGCCTTTGAGGAGGCCGCAGCGGCGGGTATTTTAGCCCCAGTCGCTGAGGATGAGACTGATACGGACGAAGTGGTTGCGGCGGGTATCGTGCAGCGACCGCTTCGGCTGGAAAGAGAGTATGAGGGAGGGATTTGCCTGACCCAAGCACCACAAAATGGCCTAATTGGGGCCTGGGTCAGTCCCGCCGGCGAGCTGTTAGAAGCGCCACAGGTGATTCGCAGTACGGGCTACTGGGGACTCGACCAACAAGCGACTAGGTATATTCAGGCTCTGGATTTTTCACCCGTTGAGACATTTACGGGCTACCAATTCGAGGTGCTAGTGACCGATGCTTCAGAAGACTGCGTAGAGATCGGTCGCAATGCCCCGGCGGTGCCCGCTGATGAAGCCACACCGGGGGAGCATGATGGAACTGCTGAAAGTAAGGCCCCGGTCAAAGAGTCGCCCTCTCCAACCCATCGGGGCATCATGCCTGCGAGGCCAGCTCAGACCGCTCCTGAGGCCACCGATACTGAGCGCGGCTCTGCCTCTGCGGACGATACGACAGCCACACCTACCCCAGCAGAGTAAACAAACCCGATCAGCGATTGCCTGCGAAGAAATGGCCTGGTCACCAGCAAGATGGTCGATGAATGTCTACAATCGATAACGGTGAATGAGTCGTGCCATGATGCAAGGGTCTGTTTCTGTTCGTCCGCCTCAGCGCACTTGGTTGAGTTGGCTAGCTGATTTAGTGTTAATTGCGATGGTGAGTGGGCCGTTTGCGGCACCCTTTCTGGCCGCGTCGGGTCTGCCCGTATTGGTGACAATCAGCGACATCATCTACTTTATGGGGCAACAGGTCTGTCCCCAGCCTGACATGGGCGTGGCCCTAGCCGGAGACCACATCGCAGCCGTGTGCATGCGCTGCTACGGAACGATTTTTGGGTTGATTGGCATGCGGTTACTCTATGGTCGCGATCGCGGTGCCGCCGGTTACTGGCTATACCGTTATGGCCTAGTGGGATTTGGCCTGACCTTTGCATTCTGCATGGCGTATCCGGCTGAACTGGCACTACAAGGCTTTGCTTGGTGGCCCATGGACAACCTGCGGATGACAGTCTTTGGGGCGATCGCGGGCGTTGGCTTAGGCGCTTTCATCATGCCCTTGCTCCATGGTTACGCCTTGGAAGATTGATTATCTTTTGGGATGTAATCCGCATAGAATGAAAAACTGGCACAGGTAAAAATGTTGGAGCATCCCTAATTTGTGAAGGTATTTGTCTATCACACCCCCGAAGAAGTTCCAGAAGGGAACTTGCCCGATTGTGCGATCGCGATCGATGTCCTACGCGCCACTTCAACGATGGCGGCAGCCCTCAACGTTGGCGCTGAGTCGATTCATGTCTTTAGCGACTTAGACGAGCTGCGAACGACAAGTGAGACTTATCCTGCCGAAAAACGGCTGCTAGCCGGAGAGCGGGGCGGTGCCAAAGTCGAGGGGTTTGATTTGGGCAACTCTCCTCTAGACCATACTCACGAGCGCTCTCAGGGTCGTCACTTATTTATGACCACCACCAACGGAACTCGTTGCCTGCGTCGCATTCAGCAATCCCCTGTCGTTATTACCGCCGCCTTGACGACCCGGCAAGCAGTTGTCGACTTTTTGCTAGACCGCAATCCTGCTGAGGTGTGGTTGGTCGGCTCTGGCTGGCAAGGTGATTATTCCCTCGAAGATACGGTTTGTGCGGGAGCGATCGTTCACCAACTGGCGGCCCGTTTGGAATGCAACCTGAAAGCGATCGCGGGAAATGATTCAACCGTTGCCGCTGTTAGCCTGTATGAACAATGGCAAGACTCACTATTAGAGCTGATGCACTACGCCAGCCATGGTCAACGACTTCTGCGTTTGCACCAAGAAGACGATTTGAAATATTGCGCGCAACTAGACGTGCTGAATCTGGTTCCCATCCAATCGGAACCCGGCATCTTAGTCATGAATGCCTAGGGCGCGTCATCAATTAAATCCAGAAGCCTTTAACAATCAGAATCACCGCGCCCGCACTCAAAATACAAGCTAGGGGTTGTCTCCCTATAAATGATGACAGGCCCTTGTATGTGGGATGAGCTGCGACAATGGTGTTGGAAGCGACTCTGGACAGCCCCTCAAGCCATGTTGAATGAGCTTGTTCGCTAGATTAAGAGCCTTCTCGTCGTTGCCCATCCCCATCGTGTCAGCAGACTGAACAGTA
>JBCDAJ010000168.1:0-11977 GCA_039185935.1 Cyanobacteria bacterium P01_F01_bin.56
GGCCTACATTGAGCCTGGCCTTGAGGCCTATGAGCAACAGTACAAGGCACGGACGCTCAAGCAACTTCAGAGGAAAGCCCAGGTCTTAGGCTTTGACCTTGTGCCTCAGATTGTTGCCGATGCGGATGTTTCTTAGGAGACGGTAGTTCTCAAATTCGCGGTTATCTGAGACAACAGGCGTGGTACACCAACGGTCTAATGATGGTTGCAACGCACGCCCAAAGCTTAGTTTATCGGCTCCTCAACTTGATGCCGAGTGCTCATATGCGGGCCACTTTGCAGTGTTTGCTCGCCTTGTTTCTGGGAGCACAACGTCCGCGTCCACAGCACAGCCAAACGCAGTCCGCAGCGGCCTTGAGTCGCTTTCTGAATCGCTATGGTTGGCCCACCGACAAGGCTATCCGAGCCACTCGGCAAAGCCTGAAACGTCTGATTGCCAGTTATTTGAAGTCTCATCGGGGCCGACTACCGATTATCTAGGCAGTGGTTGACCTGACCTGTTTGGAGAAGACGGGCAAGTACAAAGACCTCCAAGGACTCGTGCGTCGATACAACGGTAAATGGGGTGTCCATGTCGCCCTGCTTTATTTGGCTATCGGTCCTTTTCGCTGCCCTTAGAGCTTTCGAGTCTATCGGGGCAAAGGCACGGGCACCCCGACCCAATTGGCGCTCAAGCGGTTGGGTCAAATCCCCCAACCTTGACGTGAACGCTTCAAGATTCGGGTGCTGGCCGATGCTGGGTTCAGTACGACAGCCTTGATTCCGGGGGCGCAAAAGCTGGGCTTTGAGGTGCTGATGAGTCTGTGTTGCGACTGCCTACTCGCCGATGGTCAAGCGGTCAAAACGGTGGCCAAACGAGGCCAACGGGTCACCCTCAAAGACCTTGACATCCCCGTCACGCTGTCCTGGTTTTGGCGCAAGCATGAGGACACGGGCGTCCGTGAGCCGCACTTTGTCGTGGCCACCGAAGTTTTGAGGGGGGGCTACATCGTACGCTTGGGCAAGCGGCGGTGGGCGATTGAAGCTTGTTTCAAAGTGCTCAAGCACCCGTTTGGCTGGGATGCTTTTGGACAAGGTACACGGTTGGGTATGTACCGATGGTGGATACTCTCCTTTATCAGCTATCTGTTAGCCCATTGGCAGTTTTTAGCCTCCAAGCAGACGAACCTCGATTGGCAACAAGCGGCTCATCAAGCTCGACAGCAGTGGTTCCCGCAAGAAGTCTTGGCCTGCTTTCTACAGGAATTAGCTGATGTGCAGCCCATACTAACGGAATTGGGAATTGCCATCACGGTTGCTCGCGTTCCTGTCGCAGGATGAGACTGCTTTAAGATACTGCAAGATGTCAGATCAACGCTTTCCCATTCTTGTCAATGCCCCAGTACCCAGTAACTGAACATCAGCCAGGAAGTGAAAGTATAAAGGAACCGAAAACTGTCAGGGTCGATACTATCAAGCCTA
This sequence comes from Cyanobacteria bacterium P01_F01_bin.56, assembly GCA_039185935.1. GTDB lineage: Bacteria > Cyanobacteriota > Cyanobacteriia > Phormidesmidales > Phormidesmidaceae > Halomicronema. Next base: position 1,462 of record JBCDAJ010000168.1, read on the forward strand.
GGGACCACTGTGTCCACTCCGATGAGGTTCCGCTTGTGCTTTTTTAGACTTCGGCAATCCTCAGGTCCACCCAGTAAGAGTTAAAGCATTGAATGGCCAGCGCTTGACACTTTACTTTTTGCCAAATTTAACGGGTGGATGGGGCTACTGTCCGGTGGGCCTTGAACATTGGCTTGCTAATCAAATAGTCCTAATTATATCCAACACAAATTCTGGTAGACTCTACAACATCTTCGATCCAGTGTTTCTAAAACTCGTGGAGAAGCGAAGTAATCCTAAAAGCGTTATGCCCGGTCAAGAGCTGTCTCCCAACAAACGAGTCAATGGTGCATCTGCATTGGCGATTGCTCGTAACCCCTAAGATTACAGATGACTAAATTACCCCTTGCAAAAATCACAAAATTTCTAGCGGGGGGCGGAGTGGCAGCGCTCTTCAACTTGCTGTTAATTCATGTTGCAGTTGCATACTTAGGGCTCGATACCTCTTTCCTCCGGAATGTTGCCAACCTCATAGCGATTGAGTTATCTCTCATCTTTAGCTTTTTTATTTATCGAATCTGGGTATGGCCAGGTGGCAGGTGGAACCTTAAGCAAATAATTCTAGAGCAACTCCCTCTATATCACTTTTCTGCTGGGGCGGCTCTGTTACTTAGAGTCATACTGATTTTTCCGCTGCTTGATCATCTTGGCGTCAACTATTTGGTCAACACGCTGATCGGCGTTTTCGTAGGTGCCGCAGTCAATTATGTATTGAGCGATCGCCTCGTATTCAACCACTCTAATCCAAACATTCTAGGCGAGACTCATCATCATCAACCGGCCATTTACCTGCCAGAAGGGCTCTCTCCAGGAGTTGCCGACCAGTTCTCTAACCAGCAACTCGAGTTCTCTTCTTTAGGCACACATTTTCGGTTGTCTATTGTGATGCCTGCCTACAACGAGGAAGGATCCGTTGTAGGCACCGTAGAGCATATTGCTGATGTTTTGCAGGATGAAGGATTGTCCTATGAGATTTTAGTAATCAATGACAATAGCCGCGATAGCACAGAGGGTTTATTAATCGAGTTGAGCGCTGCCAATCCCCACATTCGCTATATCAATAACTACTATCCCAATGGTTTTGGATTTGCCGTTCGATGTGGCTTAGAAAACTTTCAGGGGGATGCCGTCGCGATTGTGATGGCCGACGGATCAGATGTTCCTGAAGACATTATTCGTTATTACTACACACTGCAAGAAGGGTATGACTGTGTTTTTGGTTCACGCTTTATCAAGGGGGGTAAAGTCGTTGACTATCCGTTGCATAAACTGCTCATTAATCGCTTGGCAAATTTATTCATTCAAATTATGTTTGCACTCAGGTTTAATGACACGACAAATGCATTCAAAATTTATCGGAGAGAAGTAATTGAAGACATTTCTCCTTTGATTTCTCACCATTTCAACTTAACTGTTGAACTTCCCCTCAAAGCTATTACAAGGGGATACTCATACACGAGCATTCCTATTATTTGGAAAAATCGGAATTCTGGCATCTCTAAGCTCAAGATCAAAGAGATGGGTAGTCGATATCTATTTATCGTCCTCTATATCTGGCTAGAAAAACATCTCTCCAGAGGTGACTATCACCGTAGCAAGCGTAAGAAAATGGTCAAGATTAATGAGTGATATTAGCAAGTTACTAATTTGTGGCGGTTCTGGATTTATCGGTAGCTCTCTTGCGATTGGCTTAAAGCAAAGATTTCCACAATGGGAAATCACATGTTTAGATAATTTAAGAAGACGCGGTTCTGAGCTGAGTCTTAGCAAACTTAAATCCGCTGGAATTCTTTTTGCTCACGGTGATATTCGTCTTCCCGGTGATCTCGATCCTGTTGTTTTTGATGTCGATGCTATCATTGATTGCTCTGCTGAACCATCTGTTTTAGCCGGATTTTCTGCGCCTGATTACGTGCTCCAAACTAATTTGGTTGGCACAATCAATATTTTAGAGTTGGCTCGTAAGACGCAAGCTAAACTTTTATTTTTATCCACAAGTCGAGTGTACCCAATCGAACCTTTGAAGTCGATTAAACTAATCGAGGAAGAAACTCGATATTCAATTGCGCTAGACCAGACTCTCCCTGGTCTATCAATAGAGGGCATTGCTGAGGAATTTACATTACAGGGTTATCGAAGCTTATATGGAACGACTAAGTTAGCTTCAGAGTTATTGATTGAAGAATATCGATATGCTTACGGACTGGCAGCCATTATTAATCGCTGCGGTGTAGTGACAGGACCTTGGCAAATGGGCAAAGTTGATCAAGGAGTTTTTGTCTTATGGGTGGCTGCCCACCACTATCGAAAATCGCTGAAGTATATTGGTTATGGCGGCAGTGGCAAACAAGTAAGAGACCTTCTCCACATTAAGGATCTATTGAATTTAGTGGAATATCAGTTAATTCACTTTAAGGATTTAGACGGCAGCACTTTAAATGTTGGAGGAGGGATAAACAGCAGTTTATCTTTGCTCGAAACGACACAAATTTGCCAGCAAATTACGCAAACAAAAATCAAAATTAGCCCAGTTGATAATGAGCGACCTGGTGACGTTCCTCTATTCATCATGGATGCTCAGAAAATTGAGCAAAAGACTGGATGGCAACCCCAATACTCTCCTCAAGAAACCTTAGAAGACATCTATCAATGGATATTAGAGCATGACGATATGTTGAAGCCGTTATTAGCGTAGCAATCGCTATAAAGTCAATCGAACATGGTACGCTGAGACGTATAAAACTCGTGATTTAACATATTTAGCCTGGTGTTTGGTATCGCAACGTGGACAAAGCAGAGTATCTGAAGCGCTTATATGAAAATCGATTTGATCGCCAACAGCAAAGGTCAAAGCTAATTCTGTGGCGTACTTTAATCCAAGACTTTCTACAAAAATACATTTCACCTGACGCGGTCGTCCTCGACATCGCAGGCGGCTATTGCGAATTCATTAACCAGATTTCTGCATCATCCAAACATTTGGTTGATCTCAATCCTGATTGTCACCTGTTTGCCAATCAAGATGTCAACATCGTGAACATTGATATCTTAGATATCCATCAGCGAGGGCAGGTTGAGAATGATTTTTTCGATATTATTTTTGTCTCCAACTTCTTCGAACATTTAGCCAATCAAGATCAGCTATTTGAAGTACTTAACTTTTGCTTTCAAAAACTGAAGCCAGGTGGCTCTCTGCTAATCATTCAACCAAACTTTAAATACGCCTACAAAGAATATTTTGATTTTATCGACCACTATTTGCCTATCACTCATTGGTCATTGCTCGAAGTATTGAAGGCACTTGATTTTCGTGTTGATACATTAATACCACAATTTTTACCGTTTTCGACAAAGGGCAGACCATCCGCAGCTTGGATGTTGAGACTGTATCTGAAGTTGCCGATCGCCTGGAAATTGTTAGGCGGCCAAATGTTTGTAAAAGCATCCAAGCCTCACCGTTCACGGTCATAGATTAACACTGTGGGAGCTTTGGATAATCAGGTTGTTCTGCATGAGGAAAGTGTGAGATGGGTACCGTTGTCATCACAGGGTCTGCTGGATTGATTGGATCTCAATCTGTTCATTTTTTTGCTGGACTGGGCTTCAATATTGTCGGTATTGATAATGATATGCGGGCCATATTTTTTGGCGAGTCTGCTTCGACAAGTTGGAATAGAGATCGGCTAGTTGAGCAATATCGCGATCGCTACCAGCATAAGAATATTGATATTCGCGATCGCGGCGCCATTGAATCACTCTTCAAAGCTTATGGGGCTGATATTGAGCTGATTATTCACACGGCAGCTCAACCCTCCCATGACTGGGCAGCCAATGATCCACATACTGATTTCACGGTCAATGCTAACGGCACATTAGTTTTGCTCGAAGCGACGCGCCAATTTTGTCCCGAAGCCGTTTTTATCTTTACGTCCACGAATAAAGTCTATGGCGATATCCCGAATCATCTCCCTTTAGAGGAATTAGATACACGCTGGGAAATTGCTCCCGACCATCCATTTCATCAAGGCATTGACGAAACGATGAGTATTGACAACTCGAAGCATTCTCTCTTTGGTGCATCAAAGGTCGCAGCCGATGTTTTAGTGCAGGAATATGGTCGATATTTTGGTATGAAGACGGGGAGTTTTCGAGGGGGCTGTCTGACGGGGCCACTGCATTCAGGAGCTGAACTCCATGGTTTTTTGGCCTACTTAATGAAGTGCGCGATCGCCCAAAAGACCTATACGATTTTTGGCTATCAAGGTAAACAAGTCAGAGACAATATTCATAGTTATGACCTTGTTAATGCTTTTTATCACTTTTATCAGAATCCTCGCTGTGGTGAGGTCTACAACATGGGGGGGGCTCGGCATAGCAATTGTTCTATGTTGGAAGCAATATCACTTTGTGAGGAGTTTACAGGCAATCAATTCAACTACCAATATTCAGAAGACAATCGAATTGGTGATCATATCTGGTATATTTCTGACGTCAGCAAATTTCAAGAACATTATCCCCACTGGCAATATAAGTACACCTTAAAGGATATTTTCGAAGAAATTTATCAAGCTCAGATATTACGATAGGCAAAAAATGATCAATATAGCATTACCGTGACATGCGTGTATTAGTTACGGGTGGAGCAGGGTTTATCGGCTCTAATTTTGTGCGGTACTGGCAGGGGCGATCGGCCTCTTTGACAGTGTTAGATGCCCTGACTTATGCCGGGCATCGAGCAACACTGGCTGACCTGGAAGCCAGGGATAGCTTTGAGTTTGTGAAAGGAGATATTGGCCACGCTGAGCTTGTGCGTCAGTTACTTGCCGATAATGAAATTGACACCATTATCCATTTTGCGGCCGAGTCCCATGTTGACCGCTCAATTTTAGGGCCGGCAGCATTTGTTCAAACCAATGTGGTGGGCACGTTTACCTTGTTAGAAGCGTTTCGGCAGCGCTGGGAAGCACAAGGTAAGCCCGAGCATTTTCGGTTCTTGCATGTTTCTACAGATGAGGTGTTTGGGAGTTTAGGGCCGACTGATCCAGCTTTTAGCGAAACGACTCCCTATGCGCCCAATAGCCCTTATTCTGCCTCTAAGGCTGGGAGTGACCATCTGGTGCGGGCTTACTTTCATACCTATGGGATGCCGACGCTGGTGACGAATTGCTCGAATAATTACGGCCCCTATCAATTTCCAGAAAAGCTGATTCCTCTGATGTGTGTGAATATTTTATCGGGGCAGCCGCTACCGGTTTACGGGGATGGGAGAAACGTTCGAGATTGGCTACATGTGGCTGACCACTGTGAAGCGATCGCGCTGGTTTTACAGCAAGCTGCCCCGGGTGAGACTTACAACATTGGCGGCAACAACCAAGTTAAAAATATTGATATTGTCAAGCAGCTCTGTGACTTGATAGACAACTTGGCGGGGCACCTACCGGTGTCTCCGGCGAGCAACCTGATCACGTTTGTGACCGATCGACCGGGGCACGATCGCCGCTATGCCATGGACATATCTAAGATTCAGCGCGAGTTAGGTTGGCAACCAAAGTACGACTTTGCGACGGGTTTGGCCCAAACGGCCAAGTGGTATCTCGCCAATGAGGCTTGGTGGCGTCCTCTGCTTAATCGCTCTCGTTAGCCCCGAAAGTTCTTTGCTTAACCGTCATACTGTTTGTTGTCGTGGGCTCGTGGCGATGGTCATGGGCGTGTCCCTCAAGAGCCGCCGTTGCCGATGGGGAACTTTGACCCGTCCCCCGATCAGGGAGCATTCAGCGATACTGTAGGGGCTGTTGGCATGATCAAGGGCGATCGCGATGCTGCCGTTTTTGAAAAATCAAGTTTTACCCAGTCGAGGGGCACAACTCATCATCCAGACAGGATTAAAGTGGCAAAAAGATAAATGCTTGGAAATGGGGGCCGCACTCTCCTATTACGCCTTATTTTCGCTGTTTCCGATTGCTCTGGTCATTGCCAGTATTTTGGGGTTCTTATTGGGACCCGAAACGGACACCGCCCAAAAGATTTTGACGTTTACTCAAGACTCGCTGCCGTCAGAGGCCTTTAGCATCATTGAAGACACGCTATTAAGACTGAACCGTCAAAGTGTGGGCGCCGGCATTGTGGGCTTTAGCGTCTCTTTTTTTGCTGCGAGCAGCGTGTTTAGTGCACTTGACCGTTCCGTAGATCGAATTTGGAAAGCGGAAGAACCAGATACCGACGAGTCCATGACCTTGCCGGCCAATGCCTGGGCTTTTGTGGTCAAAAAGCTATTTGCCTTTGGGTTGGTCATGAGTACGGCGATGCTGCTGCTGTTATCACTGCTGTCAAATATTGTGATTCGAGTGGTGCTTCAAGTTATCAATAATATGGACCGCACAGTTACCTTTATCAATATTGACGGTTTGTTCATTGCCAGGCTGTTGCAAATTGGGTCTTCTTTTTTATTAGTCGCGCTGGCCGTATTGTTGCTGTTTCGTTTTTTACCCTCGACGCCCACCCCCTGGAAAGATTTGTGGCTGGGGACATTATTGACCACAGGCTTGCTCATCAGTTTGCAGCAGTTGGTCAGTCGCAACATTATCCACATTGGTGGCCAATACCAGTCCTACGGTGCGATTGGCGGGGTCATGATTCTGATGTTGTGGATTTATCTGACCTGTCAGATCTTTTTCTTGGGCTGCACCATGTCTTATGTTTATGCACATTTATTTGGCAGCCGTCGCAACCACGATTTGATGCTTTGAGGGCATTGGGGGCTCAGCATCAAATTGCGATGACTCGGTAAGCAAAATTGCCTGATCCGCTTCATAACATTGACAGCAGGGGGCTATAGCCATTATTGGTAAACCCCATGCCGGTGCCGTTCCGGTTCAAGGTGGTTCGGCCAGTATGCGAATACCCTTGGTGGGGCTCCGCCTCGGGATACTGAGGCCCGGCGAAGTATAACTTCTCCCGTTGGATTTGAACTCAGCCTCTTCAGATGTGGTTAGATGTATGGGGGATGCTGGGGTTGTGGAGTTGGGGATAAATGAAATGGCGAATACTTACCAGCGTGTATTACTTAAATTAAGCGGCGAAGCCTTGATGGGGCAGCTCTCTTATGGGGTTGATCCGAGTATTGTTCAATCGATTGCCGAAGAAGTTAGCACGGTCGCCAAAAACGGAATTCAAATTGCCATCGTCGTCGGCGGTGGCAATATTTTTAGGGGCATTAAGGGGTCAGCCGCCGGTATGGATCGCGCCACCGCTGACTATATTGGCATGTTAGCCACCGTGATGAATGCAATGACCCTGCAGGACGCGATCGAGCGCAATGGTGTGCCTACTCGCGTGCAAACTGCTATCACCATGCAAGAAGTGGCGGAACCCTACATCCGACGGCGGGCTATGCGCCATTTGGAAAAGCATCGAGTCGTCATCTTTGGGGCCGGCTCAGGTAATCCTTTCTTTACGACGGATACGACGGCCGCCCTCAGAGCCGCCGAAATTGGTGCTGATGTCGTGTTTAAGGGGACCAAGGTGGATGGGGTCTACGACTCTGACCCCAAGCTAAATCCTGAAGCCAAGCGATTTAACAGCCTCACGTATGGTCATGTGCTGACCCACGACCTTAAAGTGATGGATGGCACGGCGATCGCGCTGTGCAAAGACAACAATATTCCTATTATGGTATTTGACCTATCAGTGCCGGGTAACATTCGCCGGGCAGTAATGGGAGAATCGATCGGCACAATAGTGGGAGAGTCCTGTGAAGTTAGCTGACTTAACTGATATCGAGCTCGCAATGCAAAATGCGGTAGATGCCACTAAGCGGGCATTTAACACCATCCGTACAGGGCGGGCAAATGCCTCACTGTTGGACAAAATCATGGTGGACTATTACGGTAGCCCGACTCCTCTCAAGTCACTGGCTAACATCAGCACTCCAGATGCCAGCACCTTAATGGTGCAACCGTTTGACCCCAGTTCACTCAGTGATATTGAGCGCTCCATTTCGATGTCAGATATTGGGTTAGTGCCCAATAATGACGGCAAACTGATCCGGCTCAATATTCCGCCACTGACTAATGAGCGGCGTAAGGAATTTGTCAAAGTAGCTAGTAAGTATGCTGAGGAAGGCCGAGTCTCGGTACGCAATGTGCGGCGAGATGGTATTGACGTTTTTAAGAAGCAAGAGAAAGACAGCGAAATTTCTGAAGATGAATTGCGTGACTTGCAAGATGAGGTTCAGACCTTGACCGATAAGTACACGGCGCAAATCGATCAAGCGCTGAAAGCTAAAGAAGCAGACATCATGACGGTGTAGAGGTTGGCTAATCAACTCGCGATCGCCGTGGGCGTTAACACCAAGACTGAGCTAAAAAGCGGCAGGCAGCTAGCTGTCTCCCGCCTTGTCTTTCAAGCAGAGCCCGCGCTCACATCACACCGATTACTGCACCACAAAGACCTGACGTAAGGGGCGCGCCGACTCAGTGCCGAGATAGACCAACACGTCATAGATGCCAGCGTCGTACCCCGCTTCACCCGCAGTTAAGGTGTAGAGGTAAGTGCCAATGTTAGGCGTGATCATTACGGTATCGGCCGCCACCTCGACCAGGGCATCATTTTCATTAGCAGCGTAGCGCCAGATAAATGTGAGCTGCAGGTTTTGAGCTGCCTCTGTAAACCGACTGCCAATACTGACATCCGCATTAACGGTTTGGGTGCTGACAGGAAAGCTATCTTGACTATCACCACAGCGATCGCCTCGACTAGCATCCGTTTCTTGCAAACCCTCCTCACTGAGAATTTGCGCCATTTCTTCAGGCGAGAGGGTTTTTTCACAAACCTTGAGGTCTGACAGGGAAATCGAATCGCTGGCGAGGCTACCGGCTGCCGCTGCGTCAATGACATCGGTATTGGGCCACACCGTAAACGCACTCGTCGCGGCTCAAAAGTCAGGCGCTGCAGCAGAGGCCATCTGCACTTCATCGTTGCCCACGTCGAGAGTCGGCAACGGAATTGCCGCTTGGAAAGCCTCGTCGCCAGGATTAACCGTCACCGTGGTTGTATTCAACTTCTCGCTGTCTCCGGGTCGCGGACGATAGTTAACCGTGACCACCACGGGTACTGGGGCTCGAACGTGCTGGGGCGCACCAGTCACATACAGCGTTTCAAAGGAATTTTCGAGATATCGAGTCGTACTCGCCGCAGAAGTACCTTGCTCTAGGGCACTACAGAGGGCGACTGTATTGAGACGGGGTGGATGACCGGTTAACGCAAAGGTTTGGGTAATCGTCGCCTCTCCTGCTATTAGCGTGGCGATGTAGTCGCCAATGGGCAAGGTCTCCAGCGGTATAGCGGTGTTCACTTTGGTTAAGTACACTTTCAAGCTTCGATGCCTTTTTGTGTGGAATCCCTCTGTACTTGATTAGCCTGCATGCCTCTATAGCTCAAATTGCACTTTGCGATCGCTCACCGTGGCGGCAGCGGTGTGGACCACAGGTTGGGTGGCATCGGTGTTAGCAACCTCGGTCTCCGCCGCATCCGGCGGTGTCTCTGCAGCCGCATCGTTAGCCTCGGTGGCATCGGTTGCTGCCGGGTCGGCGGGCGTCTCACCATTCTGGGTGTAGGCTAGCTCCAGCGTCACCTCGGTGCCCGTATCAACATCTGGAAACTGAGCCGTCACAAAAGCGGACGAGGCGGTGTCAACATTCAACTCAGCTTCATGGCTAGGGCAAGTCGCATCAACTGGCGCCGCGCAAAGTCGAGCCTGGGCAACGGCTGGCGTGAAGCTAATCGCCGCAATGATTAAAACGATGCCAGCAAGTAGTTTTAAGACTTTAGGTTGCAAAAAGGCGAGTTTGGCCTCTAGCTGGCGCTGCACCGGTGGAAATACCACCACGAAGGAGATCGCGGCCAGCACTGCCATGATCCATTGCCCATCCACAAGCCCCAAGCATAAAATTGCTCCGGCCAAAAGGGCCAAAAGCCACTCTGGTTGCTCATTTCCAGAGAGCTAGCCCCCTATATTCCCCCCACCTGGGGAACTGTGAACTCCGGTCTCTCCGCGACTTTGGGTGGATAGAGGGGCAATGCCGCATGTTGCCGTCTCATAGCAATGTTGATAAGCCGTAGCGCTCAGCTTGCGCGGTCTGAGGCTGGGGCGGTTCCTCAAATCACGAGCTGAATAAGCCAGCGCCAGCCCGACCCTGACAAAACTCCATCAGTCTGAAAGTTAGCAATTCTCATTTTAACAAAAAGCTGTTCAAGTCTAGGGAATACCGGTATTGTCATGACATCTGAAAAGCCTAAGAGAGCTAGAGTTTTTGAAAGGACAGGGTTTGTTTGACACGCTAGTGTTCAGTCAAGAAAATAATGATGAGTGGAAGAGGTAAGCTGGAATCAGTTTCTATCCAGGTGCTGATATGACCAAAAAGTACATTGTGAGTTTAACTGCTGACGAGCGCCAGTCACTCGAAGCCATCGTCACCAC
>JBCDAJ010000169.1:0-11955 GCA_039185935.1 Cyanobacteria bacterium P01_F01_bin.56
CGACACGACCAACGCATCCGCATCAATTGGCAATTTTCGCTTGAAGCCGCACGGGACAAATTTCAGCGCCATTATGTCAAAATCCAAGCGGACAAGAGTCTCTAGAGTGGTGGAAAACTTTATTTCCAAAGTACTAAGGGAATCGCGCTTAAATAACATCCCACCGACCCTGCGACCCATTCACCCTGTCACAGTCTTGTCCGGGTAATTTATTTTCAAGCTAATCCCTAACGTCTACCCCATTGGTAAGAACTTAAGACGATAAGTTAAAAGTCAAGCCCGATTTTGGTTAATGTCATGCCTGGTTCTGCCAGTATCCGAGACCATGTCCGCCCTCGCAATCAGCCGTCTCTTCAAAACGAGGTCATCGAAGAGCGCTTGAACCAGTGACTATCGCCTGTGGTCTACACCCAGTTGGGACTTTATCGGCAGTTGGGGCATCGTGAACGGATTTTGACCCTGCCGTTGATGATGGCGGTGGTGCTGACGTTGATCTGGCGGCAGGTTCCCTCGGTAGCGGAACTGACCCGAGTCTTAGAACGGGAAGACTTGCTGTGGGTCAAAGCGACCAAAGTGACCCAAAAAGCGTTGTCAAAGCGGTTGCTGGAGCTGAAAGCGGAGCTGTTCAAACAGGTGTTTCACGACCTCCTCGGCCCGATGCGAGCGCGCTGGCAACAACGGCAACGCCGTCCCCTGCCGCCGAGTGTCCGTCAGGCTCAGCAGTCGTTTGCCGCCATTTGGATTGCCGATGGCTCGACCTTAGAAGCGTTGTTTCGCAAACTTAAGAGTCTGGAGGACGCCCCGGTCGGTCAGTTGGGGGGCAAGATGATGGTAGTGCTCGATTTGGTGCGCCGCTTACCGGTCGAGGTGTGGGTCGAGTCGGCACCCTATGCCCATGACACCACCTTTACCGAGGGCCTCTTGACGTTAATTAAGGCTCCCACGCTGTTGATTCTCGACCGGGGATTCTGGGATTTTCGCTTCTTTCAAGACCTGATTGAGGCCCCATCCGCTTTCATCACCCGACTCAAGGCCGGGGCTGCCATCGAAGTGCTGGAGTGCCTCTCGCACAGTCCCTGGCACCGCGATTCGCGCATTCGCTTAGGCAAAGGCTATCAAGGCACCCCCATCCTCACGCTGCGGCTGATTGAGGTCCGCGTCGGACAACAGTGGTATCGCTATCTCACCTTAGTGCTCGACCCCACCGTCTTACCGCCAGGGATGGTAGCGGACCTCTATGCTCGGCGTTGGCGCATTGAAGATACCTTCAACACGGTGAAGCGGTTGTTGGGGCTCAGCTATTTGTGGACCGGTTCATTCAACGGCATCGCCCTGCAAGTGTGGGCCACTTGGATGGTCTACATCGTGTTGGCGGACTTCGCCGATGAGTTGGCCGATGAGTTGGCGCTGCCCGTTGAGCGGCTCTCTCTGGAAATGCTCTACCGGGGGCTCTATCACTTCTCAGTCGCCTATGACAAAGGTCGGGCAACTGACCCCATTGCCGACTGCGCTGACCCGCAAAACCAGGGCCTTGATGTGGTCAAATCCTTACGCAAAAGGCGGCCTCGCCTAGAGTTTGCACCTTTTCCAAAAACCTTGACTTCTGAATCGTTTCCTTAAGTTCTTACCAATGCGTCTACCCTTTGCCCTTGGGACTATCGGTCACCTAAACTTACTTGAGTTAGCTTGAGCAAGCGTTCGTAGTCAAAATCTTGGACTTTGACCTCAAGCAGCCGAGCCATCTCGTCATGCTCAGGAGAGAGTTCGGCGATCAGAGTCAGCATTTCGTCTTGGTTGAGGTGCGTAATGGCTGTCTGAAAGCGCCGAATCCAATCTAGCGGTAGCGCCTGCAGCGCTTCGCTGGTTAAGCGCTGCGGGGCGGCTGAGTGCTCAGGTCGTACCGCAGCAGCGGCATAGAGATAGCGCGTTCCCAAGTGCTGCGCAATCACTTGCGTAATCGCGGCTTCTTGAATCGGTTTGCAAACGTGGTCATCAAAGCCGATCGCGGCTAAATCTGGCTGGTCGGTCTCAAGAATACTGGCTGTTAGGCAAATGATTTTAGTGGGATGGGTCGGGGGGTTGGCGGCCCGTTCGAGCCGACGGATGGCCTGAGTTGCCTCATGCCCATTCATGCCAGGCATGCGAATATCCATCAAGATGAGGTCCGGTTGCCAAGCTTGCCAGCGCTCGATCGCGGCTTGACCATTGACGGCCGTTTGGACAACAAATCCTAGATCCGTGAGTAGGTTGTTTAGCAAAACTCGATTAGCCCAGCTGTCTTCGACGACCAAGATGCGGTAGGCCGGTTGATCGGGGGCCAGGGCGATCACCGGTGGCAGCTTTTCCGTCATTTCGATCGCCGCCGCCGTCATCACCTGCACCGGCATTTCAAACGCAAAGGTTGACCCCAAACCAGGCTCACTTGTGACTTCGAAATGACCGCCGAGTAAATCGACAAACTGTCGGCTAATCGGTAGGCCCAGACCAGTCCCTTCTTGAGATTGGCGACCACTACGAGTCTGCACAAAGGGCTCGAACAGTAGATCCAGCTCATCTGCAGCGATGCCTACGCCACTATCTTCAACCTGGAACCTTAGAACCGTGATGGGTCCCCCAGTTTTATCGATAAACTTGAGGTCGCGATCGGCCAATGAGACAGAAGTGCCGAGTTCTGCCCGGAGAACGACATAGCCGGTCTGGGTGAACTTAATGGCATTGCTGAGCAAATTTAGCAACACTTGCTTGAGCTTGTGGCCGTCAGTGCGGATATACCGAGGGAGTCGCGGGTGCAGCGAAATCGTAAACTGTAGGCTTTTATCCTCAGCCTTAAGCCGCAGCATATCCGCAAGACTGTTGAGGATTTTGGGGAGTTCAAAATTAGTTGCGGTTAAGATGACCTGACCCGCTTCAATTTTGGACATTTCTAGAATGTCGTTGATGAGATTCAGCAGATGCTCACCACTACGATTAATGATTTTGAGCTCTTCTAAATGTTTAGTCGACAAAGCAGGGTCGCGTCCCATCAGCTGACTAAAGCCCAAAATGGCGTTGAGGGGGGTCCTCAGCTCATGGCTCATATTGGCAAAAAAGGTGCTTTTAGTCCGGTTGGCGGCTTCGGCGGCGTCTTTGGCGGCTAAATAATCAGCGGTACGCTCAATGACGCGAGCTTCGAGTTCTTCATTGCTGCGCCGCAGAGCCATTTCGGCTTCTTTTAGGAGACTGATGTCACGCATCGTGGTCGACAAGTACTCAATTTCTCCCGTTTCTGACTTGTGCGCCAGGATAGTCTGTGAAACGGGAATTTCCTCACCGTTAGCATCCAGTAGTGCCGTTTCACCCATCCAGATACCGGTTTGGATAGCTTTTGGTATGCCCTGATTGAGAACAACTTCGATGGCCCATTGAGGATGATAAGTCTCAATCGGAAATTGAGTTGAATCGGTATCTGGGGGTAACCCCCGCAATTGCTTAGCCTGCCGATTGTTCCAGATCACTTGGCCATCAGGGGTGGCCATCCCCACATGATCAGGTGAGACTTCGAGAATCTTGAGGAGCCGCGCTTGTTCTTGCTCTAGCCGTTTGCGCTCGGTGATATCTTCGTAGCACACTAAAACGCCCACCACCTCTCCTTGAGCGTTGGTGAGGGGCACCCGGCTAGTGCGAATCCACGTTAATTCACCGTATCCGTTGACCAGAGATTCCTCGTAGTTGACCCAGGCCACGCCCGTTGACATGACTTCAGCATCAGCGGCTCGATATCGTTCGGCCTCATCAGCCCAGGGCAATTCGGCATCGGTTTTATCCAAAATGTCTTTGTCGGTGAGCTGAAAGTCATTGGCAAAAGCCGGATTACAGCCTAAAAAACGAGAGTCACGGTCTTTCCAAAAGACTCGCTGAGGAATCGCATCTAGCACCAGCTTCAGCATGTTACGCGATTCTTGTAGAGCTGCTTCGGCTTGTTTGCGATCGCCAATATCACGTACCCCAGCAATGATCACTGAGCGATTGCCTAGCTCAGCGCTGCGTAACGATACCTCAGTCTCCAAAGTGACCTGGTCAGCATACCGTCGGGTTTTCCATTCAAACTGGAGTACTTCGCCCTTGAGAGCCCGGTTAAGCAACTCTGGGATCTGCTCGATGTCAGCATCGTGAGCCGAGAGCTCAGTAATGCTAGAGGCCACAATCTGCTCGCGAGTCGCTTGAAGTAGCTCGACGGCGCGATCGTTGACATCTAGAATAACGCCGTTTAAATCGTGAATAAAAATCGCGTCATGGACGTGGTTAAAAATCGTGCGGAGATCGGTCTCAGAACGGGCCAATTCGGCTGTTCGTCGTTGCACTCGCTGTTCTAACTCTTCATTCAGCTGCTGTAGCGCTTGTTCCGCTTGCCGTCGTTGAGTTTCATGCCGATAGGCTTCAATCGTACTCTGACAAGTCCGGAGAAAGAGGGCTAATTCTGCGAACATGGAGCGGTCATAGCCGTCGAGACGATTGACCAAGCCCACCACGCCGACAAGCTGGTCACCCCGATGAAAAGGCACACCCAAAAAAGTCCGGCAACCATCCGGCATACCGGGTCGGTTAGTTGACCACTCCCCCGTCGCCAGGTGGTTGGCAATCACCGGTTGCCCCGCTGCAATCACCTGCTCGACTAGGGGTTGCAGCGGGCAGACGTTGATTTTGTTCAACAAGGTGGCTTCATCTTCGCCATGGCGGCTGGCGGCAAACCAGGCGATATCCGCCAGGGAAAGCGGCTTGGGGTCAGCGGGGTCCTGAGTTTCTAGCCGGGAGTCTGGGGCATCGGCAGTCAGTAGGATCTCGCCGATGAAACCATATTCACTATCTGTCAGTGCCAGCAGCGTTTTGAGTACGTGGTCAAAGAATAACTGGGGGTCAGCATCGGTAATGAATTGCGTTTGGGCTGTATTGATGGCTGCCAGCAGTGCATTGGTCCGCTGTAGAGACAGCTCAGCCTCTTTGCGATCGGTGATATCCAGTTCCATACCGGCCATGCGGAGCGGCTGGCCCGCAGCATCGTAGATCGCGTTGCCTTTGCAAGCTAACCAACGCGTGCGGCCGTTGGCTTGGGGAACGCGAAATTCAACATCATGGGGAATCCCTTGTTGAATGCTGTCAGTAATGTTGTCAGTTACCCGTTGTCGATCATCCGGATGAATCACCTTGATGAAGGTTTCAAGGCCGCCATCAAAGGTGCCCGGAGCAAGCCCTATAAGCCGTTCAAAACCTTCTGAACAGACGATTTTGTTGGTGACTAGATCCCAATCCCAATTGGCCATTTGCGCCGCCTCTAAGGCGGTTCGCAACCGTTCTTCGCTCGTTTGTAAAGCCGCTTCTGTGGCTTTGCGATCGCTGATATCTTGAATGCGCCAACGATGACCGATACAAACCTGCTGTTCAGCAAAAATTGCCGTGCCGGTAATCGCCACTGGCGTCAGGTATCCCGCTTTTGACTGAAGTTGCAGGTCTTCCGTTTCTAGCTTGATTTCTGGAGAAACGTGCTTCAAGGCCCGTAGCAAGTCAGTAAAAGCCGGGCGATTAGACTCCTCGATGAAGGTACTCAACCGGCAGTCCACTAATTGAACTTGTTCAGTGCCCGTTAACGCCGCGATCGCTCGATTGGCCTCTTGAATTACCCCGTCGGCATCCGTCACGACATAGCCATCAGGCGCAAAGTTGAACAAATCTTGATAACGTTGCTTCTCAATTTCAATCGCTGCGCGGGTGTGCATCAGTTCCTGATACTGCACCTGTCGTTCTTCTTGTGCCGCCTGCAGCTCGATTAGCACTTGGGCTAGCGCGTCCTTGCCCTGTTTGAGGCGTTGAGATTGTTGATGTAAAGACTCGTTCGCGAGGCGCAAGGCTTCTTCCGCTGCTTTGCGCTCGGTAATGTCACGCACGATCACGAGAACTTCGTCAGCTCCCGATGGGAGAATCCGGACTTCTTCAACGACCTGGCGTTGGCCATTAAATAACGTTTGCTCATAGATCTGTAACTCTCCGGTGCTGAGGGCTTTATCCACATATTCCAGACGTTGAGCAGAGACCTTAGCCGGCAAACTACTGTTGAAGACATGGCGACCGACAAACGCCTCTGGAGCACCCAGCACCGTCATATTGCGAGCAGCAAACAGATCTAAGAACATGCCGTCGCGACTCATGCGCATGATCAAATCGGGCAGGGCTCTGATTAAAGTCTGGTGTTTATGCTCACTGGCTTGTAAGGCCAATTCAGCCTCGGTAATTTCAGTAATGTCTTGAGACACGCCCTGCAATTTAATGACTTGATTTTGGTCGTTGCAAACAGCTTGCCCTTTACAAAAAGTCTGGCGAATCGCGCCATCTGGTCGCACAATCCGGTGAGTCAGAGCATAGGGAGTTCCATCGTCACGGGTGCGGCGAATGGCGGCAGCTAGTTCCGGCCAGTCGTCTGGATGAACGGATGCCGCAAAGGCCTCTAGTGTTGGAAGGGGAATCGTGTCATCCAAGCCGCAGATACGTAAAAGTTCTGGCGAACAGATAAAGTCTTGGGTGTTGAGATCAAATTCCCAATTGCCGACATGGGCCAAGCGCTGCGCTTCCAATAGTTGAACTTCACGCTCTTGCAAGGCTTGTTCTGCCTCTTTTTGGCAATGCTCAAGTCGTTTGCGATCGCCGATATCCTGCACAATGCAAAGGTCATACAGTGGTTGCCCATCAGCGCCAGACACCAGAGAAACCGTAATATTCGCCCATTTCTCCTCACCCGATTGGTGCATGAGCCGCTTTTCCACTGAGAAGCAAGATAGCTCACCTGCTAGCAGTTGGGCCATCAAGCTATCGTCAATCGCTTGATCTTCGGGGTGACTGTAGTCTCGATAAGATAACTGCTGGAGCTCACTTTCGGAGTAGCCTAAAAAATCACAGAGCCATTGATTGGCCATGAGTAAAGTGCCCTTGTCGAGATCAGCCAGGGCCATGCCAACGGCGGCCTGCTCATAAACCGCTTGAAACTGCGCCCGGCTCTCATCAAAGGGCTGTGCCAGCGGTTGCCCAGCGCGAATGTCGATAACGGGCTCACGCGATCGCGGGTCTGACTGTTGACGATGGCGCATGGCTTCAACCAGGGTGAGGCGGTTGATTAGGGTGCCCGACGCATCCTGAATCAGCGATGCCGTGACCCGCGCCCAAACAGTACGTCCATCCTTCGCTAGATATCGTTTCTCACAAACAACGTCTTCTACATTCGCTGCCAATAATGGCTGTTCTCGGGCAACTTGAGCCTCCCAATCATGAGGGTGAGTAACCGCTTGATCCGTCAGTTGCAAGAGCTCAGACCGGCTGTACCCCAGCAGCCGACAAAACTGTTCATTAACTCGAATAAAACGACCTTCCATATCGACTTGGCTGATACCCATCGCTGTCTGCGAAAAACCACCCTGGGGCTCACAAATATCGAGGGCTTGTCGCAGTTGCCTGTGTTGCCATAACGTTTTGACCGTTTGCCGCAGTCGGGTACCCGTCAGGCTCGATGTGAGCAAATATTCCTGCACTCCCGCTGCCAAGACGCTGGCCGCGTAAGCTTCATCAGCGGTGTCCAAAAGCACTAGAAACGCTGGCTGCCAAGTGCCCCAAAAGGCTAGCATCTGGGCCCAACTTGCCTGGTAAATCTGCTCATCGCAAATGACGATATCGGCGCGCCAGTCAGGCGCCGCACTAGCCGTCAAAAACGTTTCTTGAGCCCCTAGAAATGCTTGATGGCGATGTTCAATAACTTTCCTTGGCTCATCAATGTCTGATCGCAACCACCCAGCGTATCGAGTCTGTGCTGTCGGTGATGACAACAACAACAGAACGGTCGGGGCAGCCTGGGTCATAACAGCGATATTCCGTTAGCGTGACGAGTCAACTCAGTGATTAGGGTTCCCCCCATAGCAAGCGACTAAATCAATCGGTGGTTTCATCACACTTGGCCACACCTGAGTCACGGCTGGTCAGCCGCGATCGCCCGCCCGGCAGCCGTAGACATCCTAGTCACTGGCCCCCGTACATAAACCAGGACTTACGCAGTTCCCCCCGGCTTGAGGGATTAAAGAGGCTTTGGCGTCAGTCTTAAAAGCTTTAGATTGGTCGCGGCCATCTACCAAGGCCCTCAAAAAGATATCGGCACATCACGGGTTCTGATATCTGGCCGGAGCCGTGACCAACTTCCTAGCCATCCATGTGGGACATCCATCCGTCGGGGTCTACCAAATCAGCGAGCAGCGCCTGCAAGCCAAGCTCCTACTCTGAGCAGCGCTAATGTGCGCCACAAAACAGCCAGACTTTTAAGCCTGTCATCGACGCTTAGAATGTATTTTTTTGAGAAGCTGCTGACGTAAATGACGCCTCAAAAACAGTGAGTGGGAAAGATATACCTTGAGTAGGTATCAACTTAAGACTGACATGTACGTAATGTATTCCTGTGGGTTTTTAGCTCAGTAGTTTTCTTCAGGAATAAAGCCTTTATCGCAATTTATGACATATCGCTTGACCTGAGAGTAATGCCCAAATAAAAACTTTTGTCCTAAAACTCGTATGAAGATTTTATTAGTCGAAGACGATACCGTCTTTGCTGAACAGCTAGCAAATGACTTGACTCGCTACAACTACCTAATTGAAGCCGTATCAGACGCTGAATCAGGATGGGAATACGTTCACGCGACCGATTATGACTTAATTGTTCTCGATGTTCAATTGCCCGGTGAAGACGGTATTTCTCTCTGTAAGAAGCTGCGCCAGGCCAATTATGAAAGTGCTATTTTACTCCTGACGGCAAGCAGTGATAGTGCCGATAAAGTCAGAGGCTTAGATGCTGGGGCCGATGATTATGTGGTCAAACCCTGTACATCAGAAGAACTCTGCGCTCGCATTCGAGCCTTGTTGCGACGTCCCCGAGAAGTTGCTGTCACAGTTCTCCAGTACGGTGGGTTGCGATTAGACCCGAACACCTGTGAAGTGTCTTATCAAGACCAAGAAATCACCCTTTCTCCAAAAGAATATGGTCTTTTGGAGCTATTTTTGCGCAATCCTCATCGAATTTTTAGTAGTGGAATCCTTCTAGAAAAACTATGGAGTTTTGAGGAAACGCCGGGCGAAGAAACCATTCGCACCCATATCAAACGTCTGCGTCGTAAACTTAAGCGGGCCGGAGCTGATCAGGTAATTGAGAATGTTTACGGCATGGGATACCGCCTCAATTCATCGCTGGCTGCAGATTATGCTCAAACGGATAATTCTGAGACCACTAGGGCTGAGCTAACAGCAACATCGGACGTGACTTCCCCGCCCACAACTGTGGATCTGAAAGCCGCAGCGAGAAGTGCCGCATTGGCTGCCATGAGTCAGTTTCGACCGGATTTTTTAGAGCGTCTGACGGCCTTGGATCAGTTACTAGAAGGGTTGGCCCTCGGCAATTGCTCCGAGCCGCTTCGGCAAACAGCGAAGCATGCTGCCCATAAGTTGATTGGTTCACTGGGGATGTTTGGATTGGCTGATGGTTCACAACTCTGTCGAGAAATTGAGGCAATATTGCCCCCGGCCGCAACCATTAAAGATGCTGATCGACATCGTTTGCAACAGTTAGTGGCACAGTTGCATCAGCAGCTTGATCCAATTTTGACTGCCCCTTCTTCAACCGTGTCACCCTGCCCATCTCAGTCGGCAACAGTCAGGTCAACGGCGATGGCGATCGCTCCAGAGTCACTGCTGATTACCCAGGAGCCTAATGAGTTCACTGAGCTGCAGGCGATCGCACCTGTGGTGACATTAAGTCCAGCTCAAGTTGATGACCGGCTATCCGAACAACCGTTACCAGACCTCGTATTGCTTGATTTGGCAGCTTTTTCAGAGCCAGCTCAGGGGCTTGACTGGTTAACTAAGCTGGTGGAGCAATTCCCTAAATTGCCAGTTTTTATCTTGGCCAACACAGATACTTTCCAACGGCGTCTAGAAGTTGTTCGTTGCGGTGGCATGTGCACATACCTCCCTCGAACCTTGCCACCCCAAAAACTTTGGGATAGTGTCAGCTTCTGGTACCAAGAACATGGCATCACTAACCCCCACGTTTTGGCCGTTGACGACGACCCGGTAATGTTGGCAACCCTTACCCACCAGTTAATGGGCAATCGTTACCAGGTGACCACGCTGCAGGAACCACAACAGTTTTGGGAATCCTTAACGGCAATTCGTCCTGATCTCTTAATCGTAGACCTCGAAATGCCTGAGGTTAATGGCATTGAACTCTGCCAAATCATTCGTGCGGATATAAATTGGCAGCATTTACCCGTTATCTTTTTGAGTGGAAGACAGGATCCAGATCTAATTCAAAAGGCTTATCAAGCGGGTGCTGATGATTACTTAATAAAACCCGTCTCTAAGTCAGAATTAAATGTCCGAATTTCAAATCGCATTCACCGCAGTCATCAAGTATTCACCGGGGTTTAAAGCGTAGAGCATACCAGCGCGTTTCTCACTCTCGTAAGTTTCTGAATAGGAATATTAGTCAAGCATCTTGATGATTTTCTGCTCAATTTAGACCCCGCTGTTAGTAATGTGGAAGAGTCCTATAAACGAGACGACGAGTTACATTACTAACAATTATATAAAGCCGCAGATATTACTAAGAAGTCAAAAAAAGTCGGTTTTACTGTTGAGAGTAGGTTCAGGTACGGTGACAATAAATTACCCCCGGCTCACGTTGCCTTTGTTGCATGCAAATCAATGTGACACCTAGAATTAGGCGATCGCCGTATAGCCATTGCGGTGCAGCGGATTGCAGGGAGCAGCGGCGTTTAAGAGATTAATCACCGCTGACCGCAGCCGTCAGGCGACAAGTATGACCATGATTGAAATTAAACATCCACAAGAGCAGGCGCGGTTACGCCGACTTGCCCTAGCTGCACAAGGTTTGCTGCAGGCTCAGCCCTATGGTTGTGGATTGGTGGGGGCACGTAAAGCCATTAACCACCTGGGCTATGTGCAGATCGACACCATATCCGTGGTAGAACGCGCACACCATCATGTGTTTTACGCTCGGGTGCCTCAGTTTAAGCCTGCTATGACCCATCAAATGTTGCTCAATAGAGACATCTTTGAGTATTGGGCCCATGCAGCAGCTTTTCTCCCCATCGCCGATTTTCGCTTTTCTCTACCTTACAAACACGCTATTAAAAGCGGTCAAACCCACTGGTATCGAATCCGTGATACGCAGCTTATGGATGAACTGTTGGCCCGTATCCGGGCAGATGGGCCGATACGATCGCGAGATCTCGAAACTAACACCCCCAAACGGTCAGGCTGGTGGAATTGGAAACCGGCCAAAAAAGCCCTCGAACAGTTGTATATGGAGGGCGATCTCATGGTCAGCGATCGCGAAGGTTTCCAGAAAACCTATGACCTGACCGAGCGAGTCCTGTCATCGCACGTCAACGTACAAATGCCCAGCACGGAGGAATTTGCGGCGCATCTTGTCGATCAACAATTACGCTGCCATGGGTTAGTTTCACTCAAAGGACTAACCTATCAGCGTCGCAATGTTGAACTCCGCAAGGCGGTAAAAGCTTTGGTCAACGAACGATTGGCGCAGCGCACTTTAGAAGAAGTACAAGTGAGCAGTGGGGAAGTATTTATTTTAGAAGCGGGGGCGCTCGAACGCCCGCTGCCCCGGTTGAACAACCGCATGTCAATTCTTTCGCCCTTTGACAATAGTGTCATTCAGCGAGAACGGCTCAAGGCCCTGTTTGACTACGACTACCATTTAGAATGCTATGTGCCTGCAGCAAAACGTCAATATGGCTACTTTTGTCTGCCGCTACTTTACCGCGATAAATTTGTGGGGCGGATGGATTGTAAAGCCCATCGAAAAATCGGCCATTTAGAAATTAAGTCACTCCATTTCGAACAACATCAGTTTGATGA
>JBCDAJ010000170.1:0-11875 GCA_039185935.1 Cyanobacteria bacterium P01_F01_bin.56
AACTGGCGTTGCGAAATTGATTCGTCCTCGTAAGCCTTGATAATTTTGCGACGGAAGTCGATAGAGTAAGCTTTCATCTCGGTTTTTTGGGGCAATTCAAGTAGTATTAAGTGTACCTTACCAGGCCGGGAATGGCTATAGCAGATATTTGTAAATCAATAAATTCTTTCGCAGATCGTATACAAGGCTTGACAGTGAAGCCTTAAAAGGTTCTACAGCAGCAGCAGTCGATAGAGCCGATCGCTGAAAAAATCGCATTAGTAGCCTGGATTTCCGGTATCGGCTCATCGCAACCGTTGTCTGGCTGAATCTGAACCGATCGCCAACTTTTTCAATCCGTGACCAATCACTGAACTGCTATGAAAAAGCCACCTCCTGGTACAGCCGAACGCATTGCAAAGATGGCCTTCGCGTCAATCTATCCTCTCTATATTGCTAAAGTTGAAAAGAAAGGCAGAATCCAAGAAGAATTACATGAAGTCATCCAGTAGCTGACTGGCTATGATGAGCAGAAGCTGAAATCCCTCATCAAGGATGAAGTGACTTTTGAAGACTTTTTCCAAAAAGCCCAGCTCAATCCTAATGCTCATTTAATTACGGGCGTGGTTTGTGGATATAGAGTCGAAGCAATTGAAGATCCACTGATTCAACAAGCACGATATCTCGACAAGCTAGTAGATGAGTTGACCAAAGGAAAAAAGATGGAGAAAATACTGAGAAGTGAGTGAAAACTTGCCCTTTCGTTGCTTGTCACGGAATGCATTTTTGAACGGGTCTTAATCGAATGAATGATGCGGTTCGACCATTACGCAGTTTAGCAACCGGCGGATAAAAACGCGATGTACTAGAGCTGCGAAGTCTGGCGGTTTGGCCATGAACAATCTTTTATTGTGGCCCGGCGATCGCGGACGTTGTCATGCCGATTAAAACTCGGTTAGCTAAAGTTTGTGATGCCACCAACTCGTGTCTTTAATCGCACTTGATAGGGTGAAGTCTCGGCAGTCTTTTGCGGCTCCGGTCAGGGCTGAGTAAGGGTTGACGGCACACTTTAGTTGTTCGCACCCAGAAAAATAAGCGCAACGAAAGCAAGGCATGGTGCGTTGCTGTTGGAGTTTGGTGAGCTGCCGATGCAGACCGTTTAATGCTGAGTGAATAAACCACCCCATCACGACGAGCCACAGAAAGGGGCTTAGAGAGATGCCAACGATCAGGAGGGCGTTCGAAACCCATATTTGCGCCATAGCCGTGCCCAAGTAGTTTTATGAGCTGGATTTTGAGCCCAGCTTTTGCCACAGCCAGGTATCGATCGCAAACTTGCCGGCTCCATTTGCCAAAAAGAATAGGTAAAACACCGCATAGAGTGTGGCTGTTTCTAAGGGCGTTATTTTGAGGCCGTTTCCCTTGATATGAAAAAATATGGCGACCAGCATCGTCACCAGTAGAGCAGCAGCATTCAGCCGAGTCAGCAATCCTAAAACCAACAAAATGGCGCCAATTACTTCGGTGTAGGCGGCGCAGTAGGCAAAGAAAACGGGGTAAGGCAGGCCGATATACGCCACCACATTGTCGGCAAACCCTTGAATATCGGCGAGCTTATCCAGGCCGTTGTGAATCATCAGTCCACCAGCGCCAACTCGCATGACTAACCAGAGGATTTGCACCCCAAAGTCCTCGGTGGTTACCGGTTGCAAGAGTAAGCGAATCAGCAGATTAGGTTGAGGGCTTGTGGGTATAGTTGTCATGGTTCACCGCAGCTCGACTCTTCAACCTTAGAGACTATTGAGAAAAACTCCCATTAAACTTGAACGAATTTAATAATCTAGGACTTATGCAAAAGCCCCCTCAGCCCCCAAAAACTGGGGGCTGTTGCAGCCAATTTCTCCAGGTTTGAGGATGCCGAGGCCAAAATCGGATGCAACTGCGTAAGTCCGGTCATCGCTATTTGATTGATGAGAGCAGAGAAGCATGTTGTGCCAATGGTTTTGCCTGATTGCCAGGGCGTGTCATCAATTAAAACTAGAACGCTGGCGGTATCAGCATTACCACGCCCGTCCCGAAAATCCGGCTAGGAACTGTCACCATTTGAGACGCTGTGGGTGAATTGGTCTGGGCTTACGCATGCGCCCCCACATTCCCATTGCTGATAAATGTCAAACCTAAATAAGCGTCAGATTTTGAAGGAAAAAGGGTTTTATTAGACTCAACAGCATCAGTGCTATTGGAAAGGAGTGCTATTGGAAAGGGTTGTCGTCAGTCTTTTGATTTTGTGGTGTGTTTATGTCCCAATCTGATTCTCGGCAGAAGCTTGATTCTACTGTCCGCCTCTTGGGCGTGGTTAGCTTGCTGGGTGATTTTGCTAGCAAGATGGTTTATCCAGTGACCCCGCTTTTCTTGACCGGGGTGTTGGGGGCTCCGGCTTGGACAGTCGGCATTGTGGAAGGAATTGCCGAAAGTACCGCGAGTGTTCTCAAGCTATATTCCGGCTGGTTATCCGATCGCCTCGGACAGCGAAAACCTCTGGCCATCATGGGCTATGGCTTGGGAGCGCTGTCAAAACTGTGCTTGGCCGTTTCAGTGGGGTGGGGGCATGTCCTGGGGGCTCGTTTGGTCGATCGCATTGGCAAGGGACTGCGCGCCGCCCCCCGCGATGCCCTGATCGCCGAAAACTGTCTGCCCCACCAGCGGGGACGAGCGTTTGGCCTGCATCACAGCTTGGAGACCATTGGCGAAATCATTGGCCCACTGGTGGGATTTGCCTTTCTCTGGCGGTTTCCAGAAAATTATCGGGGCGTGTTTGCGATCGCGTTTATCCCCGCCCTGCTGAGCGTATTGGTGCTGCTAGCGCTGGTGAAAGAACCGCGATCGCCTCATCAAACGCCGCGATCGCGTCCGCAGTTTACGTTCCGAGGCCTATCGCCCAACTATCGCCGGTTCTTGTTGGTGGTAGGCTTGTTTGGCTTGGGTAACTCTTCCGATGCGTTTTTGCTACTGCGGGCCACCGATTTAGGTTTCGTGAGCGGGCAAGTGCTGCTGCTTTACGCTCTACTTAACCTGGTGGAGGTGGCGTTAGGGCTCGCCGCCGGTAATCTGTCGGATCGGGTGGGGCGACGGCCACTACTCGCTAGTGGTTATCTGGTCTTTGCCCTAGTGTATCTGGGCTTTGCGATTGCTCCCAATGCTGACGTTGTCTGGCCGCTGTTCATGCTGTATGGGCTCTACTCCACCCTGACCCGAGGGGTGCAAAAGGCTTTTGTGGCTGATTTGGTGCATCCCGCTCGGCGGGGGGCAGAAATTGGCACCTTTTATCTGGTGACAGGACTGGTTGCTCTGCCCGCTAGCTTACTTGCGGGGTGGTTGTACACCCAGATTGGCGTGGCTGTGCCGTTTTTGGTTAGTGCGGGGACAGCGGCGATCGCGGCCCTGCTGCTGAATTGGGTGCCTCCTGTCCCCAAGGCTTTATCTGAAGTCTAAATCCTCGATGGCTAAACCGATGCCCAACCATCTCGATCTCAACCAATCGACTCGTGCGGATTGCACTAACATGAAAAATATTCTTAACAAGCTTTAGCCAGGGCTAACCGATTATGGGTTTTTCGGAATCGTCCTCTGAGGGGCGGCGAAAGGAAATACGCTTTTTTCGATGGGTGCTGTTGGGCTCCTTGATCACAGCAGTCGGCATGCATCTGTCGTCGGTGCCGTTGCTGTTGCAGTTCGTCAGCAGCATCTTTGGCGATGTCACTCTTGAGACCATTGAAGAGCCTATTGAGGTGATTTTTGTAGAAGAAGCGGTGCCAGAACCGGAAGCGCCCGTCACCCCACCTCCCCCATCGGAGGAAGCAACGGAGAACGAACCGGCAGCAGCGGCCGCTGAGGACTCCGCCCCGCCCTTGAGAACTACGGATTCGGTGATTTCGCCGCCGACTGCCGAGTCGATTGAGACCGTGCCGACCGACTCCGCGATCGCTAGCGAAACGGGGGTTGAGGGCGGCGAAGGGGCCGCCGGTGATGCTGGGACGATTGGTTTGGTCGGCGGCGACGGCAGCCTGGAAGGCGATCCCACTGAGCCGGTGGGCCCGCCCAATGTGCAGCAGCGAGCGCCCGTGCAGGAAGTCGCCCGTGCGCGTCCGCCAGCGGCTCGTCGAGTCGCCTGCAACCCTTGTTCAACGCCTGATTATCCCCTTTCAGAGCAGCGCGAGACCATTCAAGGGCAGCCGGTTATCAATATCATTTTCGATGCCAATGGCAACGTGGTTCAGGCGGTGGTCGAAAGCACGAGTGGGAGTAATGCCTTGGATCAGGCGGCGCTCCAAGAAGCGCTGACCAATTGGCGGTTTGACGATCCTTATCGCTTAGGGGGGCAGGTTTCAGTCGAGGTGCCCTTTGTGATTGAGGGCACTAACCAGTTTGACGCGGCGCAGGCAGCTGGACAACGGGAAGTGATTGAACTCCCTGTGCAGCAGTCCATTGCCCCGGTCACGCCGACCAACACCGGAGCGACCCCCAACCCACCAACTAGCCCGTCTGAACTACCGGCATCCGAGTCGGCACCAGCGGAGACGCCATCCCCGTCGCCCCAATTATTAGAAGAAGCCGCTTCTGAAACGCCCCCGGCAGCCACTACAGAAACGCCTGTGGAGGGAGAGGAGGAAACCGAGGCCGATGATGCCTCTGCAGAAAGTCCTGAGTTAGAGCCGACTAATTCAGCCCCAAGCAATGGGGCCGCCACCTCTGAAACATCACCGCCTCAGGTAGTTCCCGAAACTCCAGCCACGGCCGAGCCGGCAGTTTCTCCCGTCAGTCCTCCCCCCCAAACTGCTCCCACCCCGGCCCCCGCAACGCCGCTACCGAGTTCAGCTCCGGGTGCCGCTACCGAATCACCGGCAGAACCGTCCAATGAGGGGGATTAGTGGCTAGGGCGAGAAGCTCAGGTTGACCGTGACGAAGCCGGTTGTTGGGGGCCATTGTCAGCCCGGCGGAGATTCATCTCATCACCACCGACGGCCTCAAAGTCGAGGGTGACTGCCGATTTTCATTTATTGATTTTGATTCTCAATAACCTGTAGAATGCTGCTTGCGCAGGTTTGCTGGGGATAACTGTTGGTAATCGCAAGGATTTGAATGCGTCAAATAACTGGATATATCAGCCTCGCGATCGCGGCGAGTCTGCCGATGCTGATGATACCGCCGAGCTGGGCCCAAGCGATTGAGGATACTCAAGCCCCTCTAAATCCCGATGCGCTGCCAGCGGAGCCAGCGGGGCCAGCGACCGATCATCAGCTTACAGACCGCCCCAATCGTCCCGATGTCCCGGCGAGTGAAAATCGGCCGGTCTCCCAAGATGCCTTAGAAGCCCAAGATAGCCAGGAGAGCCTGGGGACCCCGGCCCGTTCTGAGACCGAAACCACTCCAGGCGATCAAAATCGCTCGGAGCAGGCGGAGACTCAGGCAAGTCCGATTACGCAGATCACCCAGATTCAGCTAGTGCCCATTGAGGATGGCTTACAGGTGGTTTTGGTGGCGACTGATCCGACGGGGCTGGAAGTTTTTCAAGTGCAGGAAGAAAACACCTTATTGGTGGAGATTTTGGGGGCACAATTGGCGTTGCCCGAGGGCGATCGCTGGCAGCGAGATAATCCGGTGCCCTCAGTCGCCTCGATTGCGATCGCGCAAGTCACCGAATCCACCGTTCAGATTACGGTAAATGCCACCACGGCGCAGGCCCCCAACGCCTATCTCGAACGGGCGGCTGAATCGCTCATTTTCGATATTGCCGCCACGCCACCGGCCGCCGCTACCGACGCCGATGAGCCGCAGTTTGGCAACAACCTACGCATTATCGTGGCCGCCGCCCCCTTACCCCGCTATCAGGTGCCCACGGCCAGTGTGGGCACGCGCACCGACACCGATATTCTGGATGTGCCTCAGGGCATCCAGGTGATTCCTGAAGCGGTCTTAGAAGATCAGGGGAGCGACAGTCTGGGCGCGGCACTGCGGAATGCGAGCGGCGTGAGTGCCGGCCGCACCGCCAGTGGTTCTCGGGCGACCACCCCCATTATTCGCGGCTTTGAGACGAACAATATTTTGCGGAATGGCCTGCGCGATGACACCCTGCGATTGAGCTCTGGCGTGAGCAATATTGAGCGCATTGAAATTCTGAAGGGACCAGCCTCGGTACTATTTGGTGCGGGCAACCTGGGCGGCACCGTAAACCTGGTGACTGACGTGCCTCGGCGAGAACCTCGTTATGAGGTGGAAGTGACGGCGGGCAATTATGCGCTTTACACCACGGCGCTCGATTTCACTGGCCCACTAGATGAATTCAGTAGCTATCGCACCAACTTGGCCTATGAAAATCGTGGCAGCTTTGTCGATTTTGAAAACAGTGAATTTTTCTTCTTTGCCCCCACATTGCAGCTGATTGACACGGCGCAAACGAGCTTAATTGTCGATTTTGAATACATCTATAATCTTTCGCGGGGTAATTCAGTCGGGCTACCAGCGATTTCGGCAATTGGTCTTGAAGATAACGACTTAGTTGAGCGCATTATCAGCGGCGGGGGCACGATTTCTGAGGAAGATACGGCTAGAGCCGGTACCTTGGATATTCGCACTAATTCGGGTGAACCGGATATCAGCCAATCAGAAAGTAATGTTTCGCGGATTAGCTACCGCCTAGATCATCAGATTAACGATCGCTGGCGGATCCGAAATGAGTTTTTAGGCTCCTTTCAAAATACCGCTGAAGATAGTTTTGTGGCTGGGGTGAATTTTGTGCAGCCTGCTGGCCAGCCTGACTTCAGCCTCATTGATCGCGTCTATATTGATAACCCCAGCAACCGCGAAGCCTACACGTTGAATACGAATGTCGTCGGCGATTTTCCCGTTGCGGGTATTGACCAAACCCTGTTGCTCGGGGTGGAATGGTTCCGAGAAACTCAGGAAGATCGACTATTTCAGCGGTTATTTTTACCCTTCCTGTCTCCCGACTCAGAACCGTTCAACATCTTTGAAGCGAATTACGACCCGGAACGGTTTTTCCCAGGAGAAAATCCTAATCCTTTTTTCGCAAGCATTTCGAACGAGCGAATTGGCTCTGATAGTGTTACACGCCGCAACACCATTGGCCTGTATGGGCAAACGCAGCTCAATTTTTCCGACAATTTAATCGTTTTAGTGGGGGGGCGTTTAGACTTTGCCGACCAGTTTTTTCAAGATGAGGTGAATCGTGCTGACCCCTCACCCATTGAAACCAATGACACGGCGTTCAGCCCTCGGGTGGGAATTGTCTACAAACCCGCTGAAAATGTTTCTATTTACGCTAGCTATACCGAATCTTTTAACCCGGTCATTGGTCGGGCCGAGTCGGGAGAAGTCTTCACTCCCGAAGAGGGCAACCAATATGAAGTGGGTTTGAAGGCTGATTTATTCGATAACCGTTTGACGACCACCCTGGCTTTTTACAGTTTGCGCCGTACCAATGTGCTGACTCAAGACCCGAATAACCCTGGGTTTCAGGTGCAGGTAGGCGAGCAGGCCAGTGATGGGGTGGAATTCGATATTGCTGGGGAGTTATTGCCGGGCTGGAATATCATTGCCAATTACGCCTACACCGATGCGCGGATTAGCGAAGATAATGAATTTCCCGAGGGTCGTCGTTTGCTAAACGTCCCGGAACATGCCGCCAGTCTATGGACTTCTTACGAAATTCAAGATGGCGATTTAGCGGGGCTGGGCTTCGGGGTCGGGGTCTATTTTCAAGGCGATCGCAACGGCGACATTCGGACTCCCTTTATCATTCCTAGCTACACCCGCACCGATGCCGTGCTGTTTTATCGGCGTGAGCAGTTTCGGGCACAGCTCAATTTTCAAAACTTATTTGATGTGCGCTATTTCGAAGGCGCAAGGGATCAATTCCGCGTGACGCCTGGTGCTCCCTTCACGATTTTTGGCACCGTGGGCTGGGAGTTTTAGATAAATGCGGACGTTTTTGAGAATTTGGGTGGGGCAACTGGTCTCAACCGTCGGCAGCTACATGACGGTCTTTGCCCTAATTTTTTGGGTGTGGGAGATCACGGGGTCGGCAACGAGTTTGGCCTTGGTGACCTTTTTTTCGCAACTGCCTCGCATTGTCGTTACCCCCCTGGCGGGCATCATTGTCGATCGCTTTCCCCGCAAGCAGTTAATGATTTTAGGCGATGTGGTGGCGGTGCTCTGCACCCTGGTGATCGCCCTGCTGTATTGGGGCGATCGGCTGCAAATCTGGCATCTCTACAGCGCCGTGGCCGTCTATGGCTGCTTTGGCCAAATTCAAACCCTGGCCTATTCCACGTCGATTGCCCTATTGGTGTCAAAGCAAGACTACACCCGAGCTGAAAGTATGGTCGCTGCTGTCAACTATAGCGGGGCTATTTTTTCCCCCATTTTGGCGGGCAGTCTTTATCCCCTGATGGGTCTCCAGGGCATTATCCTCATCGACCTAACCACATTTTTGATTGCCTTTGTAATCCTGCTGACCTCAACCATCCCGAAACCGCATCCTAATGCCCCTGAAGCCGCTATCCCCCAGGTTAGCTGGTCCAACCTGACCTTTGGCTTTCGCTACATTGCGGGTAAACCAGGATTCATCGCCATGATGTTGGCCTTTTCTTGCTTTGCTTTACCTAGCGATATTGGCAAGGCGCTGTACAATCCGATGATTTTGGCACGTTCCGGAGGGTCAGAACAGGTGCTTGGAGCCGTGACCACGGCGGCCGGAGTTGGCGGCGTCCTGGGCGCCCTACTCGTGAGCTGGAAAGGGGGCTTTCAGCGACGCATCCACGGCATGCTGTTGGGGTTTGCTGGCACTGGTCTTTGTAAAATTGGCCTGGGCCTGGGCCAATCGGTGTGGGCTTGGGTGCCCGCCCACTTTGCCGCCACGCTGCTGATTCCGCTCTATTACAGCTCTAGCAATGCGATTTGGTATGCCAAAGTGCCGCCGCCGCTGCAAGGGCGGGTGCTGGCCGCCGACCAAATGGTAGGGCTGATCATTGGGGCGATCGCTCCTCTGATAGCGGGGCCGCTGGCCGATTTTGTCTTTGAACCGGCGATGCAGCCTCAAGGCTGGCTGGCCCCGATCTTTGGGCCAATTTTGGGTACGGGCAAGGGCGCTGGCATTGCCTTGCTG
The DNA here is from genome assembly GCA_039185935.1 of Cyanobacteria bacterium P01_F01_bin.56. Lineage (GTDB taxonomy): Bacteria > Cyanobacteriota > Cyanobacteriia > Phormidesmidales > Phormidesmidaceae > Halomicronema. The sequence goes on from JBCDAJ010000170.1 coordinate 9,164, forward strand.
TACACGGCAACCGCGGTCCTGATGTTGTTCGTTGGCCTCGGCGGCTATGGCTCACGCACGTTGCGCTCTGTCGAGGTGATTTTGCCTGACCATGCGGTGGAGCCCAGCGCTTTGGGGCCCGAATAAATCGCGGGGCGGCTTTAGGGCATGAATTCAGCCAATAGGAACCGCTTCAAAATCGACCTGGGAACAGAGCGTGAGCACCTGAGCCCCGGTACTGAAATGTCGGACTCATACCGGTGGATGCAGCCAAGTCAATAAACGGGAGAGACAAGTGAGATTTGCAAATTTTGCAAACTTGCAAAATTTGCAAATCCAGCCTGCTTTGATGGCAATCTGACTTCACTTATCAAAATTGATGTTCAATAAGCGCAGTGAAATCTATAAGCTTTCTAAATATCTGCCGAGTATCGCGCTGGTATATTTTCGATTTGGAGATCAGTAGAAGGTCGGTATATAAGGTGTTTCAGCATTCTTGACTCCGTAAAATAGACTACAGAAAGTGAGCAATAAGCCGAGTCATCTCCGAATATTTGCGGATTTGCTTTATAAAAAATGCTGCATAAAATCTGAACTTAATGATATTATCCCTATTGGCTATTGACAGTAGGTCTCATTAAAAGGCGACATTAGCTAGGGTTTTCTGGCAATTCAAGAAGTTTCTTGCCGCTGCACAAGATTTGCAGCAGCTCGATTCTGCTGCTTGGAATTGAAATGTCTACTTTGATGGTTTGGCTTGGGTGCGCAATGCCCCTCGTCACGAGTCCCGCTACTGCTTTCTATGGCGTACAGGTTGTGGTTCTCTTGCTGGGCATAGCGAACCTGATTGTGCTGCGCCTCATAGCTTTTAGGTTCAAGTTCTCGCCGTTTTTATCTTGATTTCAGTACTCATTCCGAAGCGGGCGATCGCTTTTGATTAATCGTTCGAGTGCTTGAAGGCAAACCAATTGTGACTCACAGGAGTATTCTCCGTTTATGGTTCAAGTCAGTTTGACCACCTCTACCGACTTCGACGGTGACCTTAACGCCCTTGTCGAAGATCAGGGTGATGCTTTGACCGTGCGCTTTGATCTAGACGAGGCCGCCCCGGCCGGGGGGTTGAGGGTCTATGTCGATAGTACGGTGACAGAGATTCTTAATCGTCTCGATTTCGCGCAGCTAGTTAGCGATTTTCTAGGGGGTGCGACGGAGCGGGTGCAAAATATTGTCGCCTTCCCCATTCCTCAGCGCAACGATGATCGATCGGGCCTGGCCTTAACGATTGCTGAAGGAGCAGAGTCTGCCTTCTTTACAATTGATGTGCTCAATCAAGAGGAGGCGGTACCGCCCCAGACTCCCTACGACGGCCTGGTAGAAGTTGAATTTTCCCTGATTACAGCCGATCAAATTCCCACCGAAGACCAAGGCATCATTACTGGCGTTGGTGATTACACCGTTGATCCTGACGCTGCCAGCAGCGTTGTGCTATTTGCCGATACGGCTGATCAGTTGCCTAGCGTGACCCCCACAAATGACTACGATGAGGCGGTCAGCGGCGATATTTCTGGTGATCCCAGCAATCCGCTAGCGCTGGATTTGGCCGAGGGCACCACTCGCCTGTCGGCTACCACTGGTGGCGGCGAGCAGGAATACGTCACGGTGACGATTCCTGATGGTTTCCAGCTCGAAGCCATCGTGCTGGAGTCCTTCACTCCCAATGATGTGGCCTTTATTGGGGTCCAGGCAGGGGCAACCTTCACAGAGCCCCTGGACAATAGCGCCGAGCTAAGCGAGTTCCTGGGCTATACGCTGTTTGGCGCCAGCGCCCAAGGCACTGACATTCTCGACAACATTGGTAATGGTTCCAATGGGGCCAACTTTGGTGGCCAAGGATTCGAGGGTCCCCTGTCGGCCGGCATCTATACTTTTGCCCTACAGCAGTTGGGGGCTCAGAGTGACTACACCCTAGCGTTCAATGTGGGTGAGGCCACCGTCGTGCCCAACAGCCCGCCGATCGCCATTGACGACAGCTACACCGTTACCATTCCTGGGGTCGAGGGCGTTGAGCCCCCCATCGAACTGACAGTTAATGCGGCTGAGGGCGTACTGGCTAACGACACCGATGCCAATGGGGATGATTTGACGGTGGTGATCGCAGACAACCCCGAAGATGGCACCGTTACCCTTAATGGCGACGGCTCCTTTACCTATACTCCCACCAACGGCTTTAGCCTCGACGATCCCGATAGCTTTACTTACACCGTCAGCGACGGCAACGGCGGCAGTGACACCGGTAGCGTCACAATTTCTACTGTCGCGGCTCCCAATCCGCCGCCCTCCGGTGACCCGGTCGTCAGCTTTGAGGCCGTCCCAGCCACCATTTCTGAGGAAGCTAGCGTCGCCGATCGACTCCTCAGACTGGAGTTCTCCGTTGCCGGTGAAATCCCCGCAGGTGGCCTGGTCGTTCTCTTTGAGAACCTCTTTGGCATTACTGATCAGGCTGATAGTGAAGCTGAAGGCGCCGCCTTTGAAGGGTTGGGCCTAGCGCCGCCTTTTGATCAGGTCAATAACATTATCGGGATTCGCCTGCTAGAGAACCAAGCTGCGATCCAACTGCCGATGATTAACGACCTGGTGGAGGAGACCACCACCTTCGACTTCCGCTTGCTCGAAGGCGATGGCTATGTCGTTGATCCGGATCAAAATTCAACGCTGTTTACCATTACTGACGAC
>JBCDAJ010000171.1:0-11842 GCA_039185935.1 Cyanobacteria bacterium P01_F01_bin.56
ACTGGCGTTGCGAAATTGATTCGTCCTCGTAAGCCTTGATAATTTTGCGACGGAAGTCGATAGAGTAAGCTTTCATCTCGGTTTTTTGGGGCAATTCAAGTAGTATTAAGTGTACCTTACCAGGCCGGGAATGGCTATAAAGCGAAATCGCTTTCCAGTGGTACCAGCCCACTTATCCCAAAGCCTTTGCAGCACTTGAAGTCAACATACTCAGGCACCTCATTTATTCCGTACGCTTTGATGATTTTTCTTGCATCATTCAAAAAATAATAGAAGAGGAAGATTCCAATCAGAATAACAGGAATAAATAGTAGAAAAAAATAAATGTAATCTACGTTTATTGATTGACATTGCATGATGATCTCTTGATGCGTGTACTGTCTGCAAATTAAGCTAACAGGTGCATTTATGTTGGATATTGAAATATTGAAAGGTTCAACATTAAAACAGCATCTAATTACCTGGGTTCTGTAACATCTGGTCTTTCTAAATCAATGGGTATGCCAATGGATATACCAGCAAAAGCAGAACCGCCGAAATTTAATTCAACATCTCGAGTTTGAGGAAAGCCATTCGCGTCAATTTCAAATTCTGGTGGCGATGGCAAAGATAATCCAAATCCAAACCCTATCTGAAAAGTTCCTAGATCTGCAATTCCGGTGGCAACTCCAGCCCCATAGTAAACGCCCGTGAACGCTGCTGGAGAACTTTTGAATATAGGAGGAGAATACAATGTCGTTCCGCTATTAGTAATACTAGCTGGAAGGTCAACTACCCCTGCTTCACCAAAGATAGTCAGCACTAGGCCAGTCGATTTTCTATTATTATTAGATGTCTCTGCATAGTATCCTTCGACTCCTCCCCCCGCAAACCCGAAAAGAGGCACTGGTCCTCCAAAGCCTATATTTCTTGCATCCCAGGAGGTATAAGCTCTCTCATTTGCAGTTAAAACCCCGAACGCTGCTTGACCGAACGCGACTGTTGCATAAGTCAGAACTTGTGTTGCCAAACCGTAATTAACAGTTCGCATAGTGGCGAGCGATGCCTGAGCTACAAGACTTCCATAAACTTCAAATGCTTCTCCAGTTGGATCTACATAGGTAATCGGATTGTCAGCGCCATACAAGTACCTGTGCCGCGATATGGGTTGCTCTTGCCACCCCTTAAAAGGATCGGTACTCACGAATCTTCCGGTTCCCAAATCGTTGTATCGTGCTCGCAGATACTGTAATCCCGTCTCATTATCGGTTTGCTCACCGCGATAGAGATAGCTGTTCTCGGTATCACCCATCTGCTTCAGCACATTGCCATAGGCGTCATAAAGGTAGCTATCAGTCACCGCCCCGGTCTCATCAGTTAGCTGTCGGGTACCGCTGTGACTGTCGTACAGATAGAACCGACTGTCTTCTCCTCGCGACTGAGAAATTAACTCATTGCCACCGTAGACATAGGAGACTTCAGTGCCGGTGGTTGCATCATATTCCTCTAGCACTTGAGCGTACTGACGATTGGCATCAACCAGATAGCGCGTTTCATCGCCATCGACCGTCTTCGCCACCCGAATGCCATCGGCGTCGTAGGTGTACTCAATCTGCTGGGTGCCACTGGCATCCGTAATTTCAGCCCCTACCAGACGATTTTCATCACTCCAAGTGTAGGTAACCTGTTTATCTGGATTCGTTTCACTAATCAGGTTGCCGTTATCGTCGTAGGCATAGGTTGTGATAATGCCTGCTGTCGTCTCGCTCAGGAGGCGATCGTTCTGGTCGTAGGTGTAGGTGGTTAGCCCCTCAACTGAGTCGTCCTTAGTGAGACGATTGCCCACCGCATCAAAGGTGTAGGCAATGGTGCGATCGCCCTCAACCGGGCCGGTAATCTTCTCTTCTACCAGACGATACAGCTCATCATAGGTGTACTCCACTCGATACCCGGTGTGCTCCTCGACCGAGGTCTTATTCCCCGCATCGTCATAGGTGTAGCGATAGCTGGCGATCGCCATATCTGTGCGATCGGTATTCTCTTGATAGACAATCCGGTTCAGCTCGTCATACTCGTAGTTCTGGCTGGTACCGTTCGGTCGCTCGGTGCGAGTCAGATTGCCCACCGCGTCATAGCGGTAGGTGGTGGCATCGCCATTCGGCGCAATCACCTTCGCCAACTGATTTAGCTCGGTGTATTCATAGGTCGTGACGCCGCTGGGGGCAGTAATGGTCTCCACCTGACCCGAAGCGTGATAGGTGTAGGCCACAGCGATGCCGTCCGGCTCAGTGCGGGAAAGCAATCGTCCCTGGGTGTCGTAGTCATAGAGCGTGGTGCCCCGGCTGTCAGTCACCGATTCACGTCTGCCGCCGTCGCTGTAGCTAAAGTTGACCGTGACACCCTCGTTCACCAGGGTTTTGCTGGTGAGCTGGTCGAGGTCCTTGTAGCTGTAGGTGATCACATCACCGTTAAAGTCCGTTGTTTGCACCACACGACCCACTGCGTCGTACGCCACTTCGGAGCGTTGACCCAGGGGTCTGACCGTAGCGGTAAGGCGGCCCAAGCCGTCATATTCAAACCGGGTGACCTGACCAAGAGCATCGGTCTGCTTCACCAGATTACCGGCTTCGTCGTACTCATAGCTCAGGCGCTGACCGAGGACGTCCACCACCGCCGTCAGTCGGTCGAGGGCATCATACTCAAACGTGGTGGTGCGATCGAGCTGATCCGTCTCGGCAATCACGTTGCCCGCATCGTCATAGGTAGTGCGCGTCCGAGTGCCGTCAGGGTAGAGGGTCTCGATGCGTTGTCCCAACTCGTCATAGACAAACTCGACAGTGCGCCCGAGGGCGTCAGTGCGGGTAAGCTCTTGCCCTGCTGCATCAAAGGTCGAGGCGGTCGCTGGGGCTAGTCCCGTCGACGAGACAGTCTCAGAGCCCATCATGCGACCTACGGCATCGTACTGATATTCCGTGCGAGTTCCCGCTTCACTCACCAGCGCCGTCATCCGTCCCGCTTGGTCGTACTCCACCACAATGCGGGGATTGTCGGTGGGGTCATTAGGGGTATCGTCCGCTAGCGTCATGCCTGTAGGCCGATTTAGCGGGTCATAGATGTAAGTCGTGGATCGGCCATCGGCATCAATAATGCCCGTGCGGTTGCCTGCCGCATCGTAGGTGACGCCTTGACGGGGATTATCGGTCAAATCCTCTGGCGTATCGTCCGGCAAAATTGTCTCAATCAGGTTGTTCTTATCGTCGTAGCGCATGATCGTGCGCCGTCCCACCGCGTCAATCATCGCGGTCTGATTACCATTGGCGTCGTATTCATACTGGGTCAGGTTGCCTTCGGCATCCGTTACCGCAGTCTGATTGCCATTGGCATCGTAAGTGCGGGTCGTGGTGAGTGTGCGCACCCCATCAGCCGTCGTTAGCGTCATGGTTTCGGTGAGCTGATTGCCGCGACTGTCGTAGGTATAGGTGGTTTCATTACCGAGGGCATCAACCTTGCGAGTGCGATTGCCACGGCGATCGTAGGCATAGGTAGCGACATCGCCGCGATTGACGCTAATCAACAGCGTCAGAGATAATTTGTTCCATACCCTTCATAAAGTTGGAACATAGCTCACCTAAAACATTAGCGGCAGTGGGAATATCTTCATCAGTCATAAACCCCCAAGCTGTTTCTCCCAGTCCTAACCATCTCAAAAAGTCAGTCATAATCACACGTTGTCGCACATCACTAGTGCCATCGTCATATTGAACTGAATGTAAATACCTCAGCTGCGTCCAGCCGCCCAAATCAATTTCAGTAAAAACCCTGAAGTTTTGAATGTAAGTTTCATAGTAGAGAACGCTACTACTATTACGAACAAGTTTCCCTAGATACGGACTACAGGCTTCCTTGACTTGACGGCGAAGCAGCTTCTTATCTAAACCTCTTATCTTTTGGAAAAGCTCTCCCTTGTAGAAACTTTCTATATATTCGATATTTATAGGATGAACAAATACAGCCTCTTCAAGCTCTTTCCATCTTCTTCTATCTATTTCAGACGGAAGCTTACCTACGGCCGCTGCATTCTCATTTTGAAGAAATCTATTTGAAAAAGACTTTAAGTTATCTAAAACCATGTCGGATCCAAAGGTATCTAAATAACAGCAGGATGTTATCGCTGGATTTCCTTTAATTTGTCGTAGCAAGTATAAGTCCGAATCGACCTCGCGTTCTATATCTTTCTGAACCCACTGATAAAAACCAGCTTTGCATCTATTAATGATTTCCATCTTTTCTATTGGGTAGTAGTGATTAAGACAAGATCAAATGAAACCTCTCGTCAAGGCCGCAGTGGTTTGAGTTCGATTAATGAGCGCAGCTATTGCGGTAATTTGAGCCGCCATTATCAACGAGTTAGCTAGAGCTAGATTGAATTTATTGTTGTTTTGATGCTTTTCATAAGACACGATGCCCTCATATCCAGAGCCTACTATCGTCGGTTCATATATTCTTATTAAACCAACGGTGGGAACTGTCGCTGTGGAAGGAGGTCTATAAGAGGTTCCCATAGTCCAACCAGGATCGTATTTGTTGAGGATATTAACGTATCCCTGCAATTGAGCGACGCCTTTAGCAGCTTCTCTTACAGTTTTGATTTCGTAAAGTTCTTGATCAGAAATGTCAATCAAATCTGGACGTTTGTTGAACTCACTGTAGCTGGCTTTGGCACTACTACGCCTCTCTTCCAATATTGTCTGGATCCAACGATTAGATAGATGATCACTAGCATTCTGAGCAACAAAATGCAAGCCAATAAAGTTGTGGACAAATACGCCTTCCAGCCAAGCAGGGAATAAGCCTGTTGGATCTGTTGTGTTTACAGGATCGTTGAACACATAGGCATATTTGTGCAACGATCTGGGAACTTCCGTGAGACCTTCAAAGAAATCTTGGCTTATGAGTACTCCAAGCTGTTGGTCATAGTAACGCTGTCTCAGATAGTAGTTATCCAAATTCTCATCGTATTGCTCTCCTGCAAATTGATAACTATTCTTTGTCCCTCCGCTCGAATCAATCAAATTGCCAAAGGCATCGTAGTCATAGGTATCGGTGACGTTGCCCAACTCATCTGTCAGCACTCGGGTGCTGCCTAAGCCATCCACCTGGTAATAGGACGTATCCTCAGCTCGTGTTTGCGAAATTAAGTCATGACCATAGACATAAGACACTGCCAGTTCATCATCGATAAACTCCTCCAACACCTGGGCATAGGCGCGATTCTTGTCAATCAGGTACTCGGTCGTTTCGCCATCAACGGTGGTGCTGACGCGAATGCCGGAGTCATCGTATTCATAGGTGACTGAGTTGCCTTCTGGCGTCGTGACTGCCACTAGGCGATTGTCATCATTCCAAGTGTAGGTCGTCGCCTCAGTCCCATTCTTGACTTGCTGAATCAGATTGCCATTGTCGTCATAGGTGTAGGTGGTGGTGTCGATAACGGTGCCGTTTTGACTCAGGATTTCCGTTTGGAGCCGGTCATTGTCGTCGTAGGTGTAAGTCGTGATGCCTTCTACGGAATCATTGCGCGTGAGACGGTTGCCTACCTTGTCAAACGTGTAGGAGATGACTCGTTCCCCGTTGTTGATATTCTCTTCGGTTAAGCGATAGAGGTCATCGTAGGTATAGCTGACCTGACGACCATCATCTTCCGTCACCGAGAGCCGATGCCCGGCGGCATTCAGCTCATAGCGGTAGCTAGAGATGACCGTATCACCGGTCTTATTTTCTAACGCCACCAAGCGATTCAGGTCGTCGTATTCACGAGTCTCAACTACCCCATTGGGGAACTCCGTCCGGGTCAGGTTGTTGGCATCGTCATAGCCATAGGTAGTCAGGTTGAAGTCTTCATCCACCACTGTGGTCAGACGGTTCCGCTCGTCGTAGCCGTAGCCCACGCTGCCGTTCGGTGTGGTAACAGCTGTGCGGTTGCCCGCTTCATCGTAGGTGTACTCAATGGTGGTACCGCTGGGCAGGTAAGGCTCATCTGGATCCGTGCGCGACAGCAGGCGGTTCTGGACATCGTACTCGTAGCGAGTGATGCCGCGCCCATCGGTAATGCTCTCAATCAATCCATTGGCGGTGTAGGTGTAGCTGACATCCGCATCATCTTCGTAGTCCTTGAAGATCAGCCGGTTCTGAGCGTCATAGTCAAATCCGGTGACCTCACCGTTGAAGTCAGTGTAGGTTTGCAGGTTGCCGCCCAAGTCGTAGGTGCTGATCGCCCGTTGACCCAGAGGCAGCTCGATCGCCGTGCGGCGACCCACCTTGTCGTACTCGTACTCAGTGATGTTGCCTGCAGCGTCTTCGGCGGCCACCAAGCGACCGATTTCGTCATAGCGATACTGGGTTAAAAAGCCCATCGCATCCCGTACGCCCGCTAACCTGCCGACGTTGTCATAGAGGTACTCGGTAACCTTACCTGCCTGGTCAGACTATCAACTTTCACCACCATCGATTTTGCTAGCACAGAGGGCGATCGCCACACTGGGATACACGACAGCAGCCCGCCACCGCTTCACCGTTGGCTGCCGATCGAGGTTGCCATGGATAGAGAAATCACTGCCAACGATACACTAAAAATATCTGTATCCCTTGGTCGCAACATGGTCGAGATCAAAAAACAAATCATCACTAACGAAGCGATGGAGCCAGTTGGCGTTATCATCAGCTACCAAGATTGGCAGAAAATTGAGGCATTGCTGAAAAATCAGACTCCTCACGACAACAGCCAAGACCTGATGGCATTTGCCGGGACGATTCAGCTCACCATTGACCCATTGGACTACCAGCATCAAGAGCGTGAGGCATGGCAGTAGATTCAAATACACGCTGCGTGCTGGATACCAATATCGTGTTGTATTTGCTGGGCGATCGCTTAGCTGAGCCGCTACCCGCAGGCGCGTATGCAGTCTCTGTCATCACTGAGATGGAATTGCTCTCGTATCCGAGTCTGACAGCAAAATCAAAGAAGCAGATTCGCACTTTGTTGACCCAGCTCCAGATTGTTGAATTGAATGCCGAAGTCAAAGAGGCTGCAATTAGACTGAGGCAACAGCACGGTCTGAAGCTACCCGATGCCATTATTGCAGCGACCACATTAACGCTAGAAGCAGTTTTACTGACAAACGATATGAGATTGCTCAAACTGAGTAATCTGCAAACCCGTTCTTTGAAACTCAAAACGCTTTAGCCTGCTATGCAAGAGCGATCTACACTCGCACCTACCTACGATGCCGTGGGCAATCGCCTCTCCACCACTGATCGCAATGGCCGCGACGCACCTTTACCTACGACGCGCTGAACCGACAGACCCAGGAGGAATGGCTCGATGGGCAAGGCAACACCACTCGGCAGATCGACTACACCTACGATGCAGTCAGCCAGCTCAAATCAGCCAGCGACCCTGACTCGGCCTATGCCTATACTTATGACCTAGCCGGTCGACTCACTCGCTGGTCTTCAGGTGATGGTTCAGTTTCCCGGCTGCCCGCTCTACCAAGCGTTTTTGTGCTGTTTCAGTCAGCCGGACTCGCCCAGAATCGCTTCTGGGCTGCGACAGTCCAATCGCAGCTCGTCTAGCCACTCATCGGCGCGATTCGGTGCTGGTTTCTTCTTCGGCAGGATGCGGTCTCCTGAGTTATCAGGATTTTAGACCGCTTACACAAAATTCGGTACAGTTGGCCTGCAGCAAAAAATTATTCGGACTCTTTTTCTGCTTCTTTCTCTAATTCCGTGAGGTACTTTTCAAACTCCTTGTCCATAGCACGGATTTCCTTCGCGATTTGCTTAGTGGCCCGCTTCAGAGCTTTCTCAATAAATTCGTCCAGCTTGGATTCACCAAAGATAACCAAGCCGGTGGCGCTTTCATCGAGCAATTCGCCCAGTTCCTTAAGGTCTTGACGAGACATGCCACCCCACAGTTTGCCGGCCAGGGCACCCGCAGCCCCACCCAGAATGCCGCCAGCAATGATCGACGGTGGAAAAAGCAGGCTAATGATAGTACCGGCCAGAGCCCCTCGCCAGGCACCGCTTTTCGGCGGAGTGCCGCGCTTTTTGATATGAACCTTACCGTCATCATCTTTAGTTAGAAGTGCCGTATCATATCGACCCACCACCCCAGCGGCAGCGATTTCTCGAAAAGCGTCGAGATCACCCTTCGCATGTTCGGCATTATCGTAGACGGCGATGTAAGCAAAGTAAGTCTTGTCAGAAGCCATTGCTGTTCATCCTCGTCGGTTATATTTATGGGATCTCTTCGAGAGCTGTGCATTAGGCTACATCTTGATGACTGAAAGGGAACAGATCTTCTGATCTTTTTAAGCTGCCGTGCTGACGAAAGAGCAGATGACGGATAACACAGCAAACCCCTTCCATATATGCTTGACCGCAGACTTTTTCCTCTTGGGTTTATGCCGATTCTCTAAAATCTGGCTACACATCCTTTCCCCTTTGCCCCCTTGCTCCCATAGCCCTCCGCTACAATCTGTAGCTCTATTCTGGAGAACTGATATTACGTATTCATGCGCTCGTAGATGGCCGAGGTGGCTGGTGAATAACGAGTCAGAAAGTTAAAAATCCAGAACTTGATACAGGCGTCAATAATGACCGGAACGGTGGCGATAAACCCGTTAATAAAGAACTGATTTTCGGGAACGCCAAAGTGCTGAAACATGGCGAGCAAGATAACTTCCCAACCTTCAGCAGAGTGGAAGCCAACAAAAATATCAGTCACCAGAATAAAGAGAAAAACCTTGACTGGGTCACGCAGGTTGATAAAGGTGCGGCTAGAGACGGTGCGAATCAGGGCGACCTGTCGTCTGCCGATAAGGAGGAGTGCGATGACCGAGAGAAAGGCCACGAAATCGGCCAACAGATTTTTCAAGCCGTTGAGTTCTTCTTCTCGTGCTTCGCGCCAGAGGTCAAAAGCCGCCTCTTGCAAATATGCTTGCTGACGTTCGTCATCCATATCGTCGTAGTAGCCCAGCAGCGTGGCGACTTCTAACTTTTCTTTGGCGAACAAATAGTCACGGGCAAACTCATCTTGAATCTCTTCGTTCAATTGAACTTCGGTCGGGTTGCGATTGCTATAGGTGCCCAACAGCGGTTCAAAAATCAGGTTTTTCGTCAACACCTGCATCGACAGCGGAATGATGAGCAACACCGCTAACCAACGAATCGCAATCTGGGCTTGTTTGCGTTGCAGTCGCAAGGTGTCGATAATTTGTTGTTCGTATTCGGCGGTGGATTCCTTGTTGGGCGATCGCAACCGGGGCAGTAATTTGTCGCGTTGGCGATCGCTGTCCATGGCCAGGGCGGGCCTATCAAGGGTGCGATCGCGGGCCGGGCGAGGTGCCGTTTCTTCTTGAGCGGGCATCAGTCTCTCATCAACCGCAAACAAGGTCGCTAAGTTCCCTTCTCCACGATATTTAGCGATCACTGACTCGATCAATTCCAACTTATCGAGTATCAGCTGCCGCTGCGTTTCCTCGGCTGTCGCCTCAGCCGTTGGTTCTAGTGTTGGTGGGGTCGCTGCGTCTGGCGGATCGGGTGCTACCCCTTGAGACTCAAATAAAAAACTGTTGGCTTTGAACTGAGTCAGGTTAAAGCGAATTTTGAGGAGTTGGCGATCGCGCAGACTACAGGCATAGTCAATCACCGTTTTACTTTTGTCGGTGCTCTCCCCAATTTTTTGTCCCGCAAACAACTCTTCTTCTAATTTTCGAATGGTCAACGCTCCTTCATAGGCAGCATTCAAGGCTTTTTCTCGCCGTTGAGAAAACCAGTGCAAAACTTGAGTCGAAGCATTCCGGAATTCCATCATGTGCCTTTCAGTTCTCTCCGCCTAAGCGCCCGCCACAAAAACCGACCCCCTCAAAATATAGGCACTGAAGGAGAATCTTGATCACAAACACAACATCATTTGCTGTTTTTAGAGGCTGCCAACCGCCAACTCACCCTTGCTGCTCTGGCCAGATCAGCAATTTTCTGATTTAGGGGCGCAGCAATTGGTGATGTCACACAGCGGAGGGATAATCGGGGGCAATTTGGTACGCCCTCCTCCTCACCTCACCGGCAATCTTTCCCCTCTGAGCCCCGCATTTTGTCGGGTGACTCTGCCCAGCACGAACGCTTGCGTCAATAAACGCTAATCCTTCTCCAGGCAAAGATTCCGTACATTTCAATTCTGGCTTTCATGGCAATGGCAGGCTTTCCTTATTCATCTGACTTGGAGTGGCTATGATGGCTGCAAACCTTAATTCTTTGTTCAGTTCTTAACTGAATTTGCCTGGACGGATAAAGTCCTTAAGGATGCGGTTTGCTATATGAATAAAGTCCCGATTAAAGGACGCCCGGAAGCAGACGCTTGAACTAACCTTACCAAAGGATTATGTTGAACCATGGCTGATTTAACTGTTTGGAAATTTGCAAGTTCGGATGGTGCCGAAGGCGTATTGGCTAAGCTGGCAGACCTGCAAAAGCAGCATTTAATCGATATTAAGGATGCCGCAATCGTAACGTGGCCACAGGGCAAGAAAAAGCCTAAAACCAAGCAAGCGTTACCTCTCACCAGCCTCGGTGCTTTGGATGGGGCGTTTTGGGGCATGTTGTTTGGCTTGATTTTCTTTGTGCCCTTATTTGGGGCAGCGGTTGGGGCGATTACCGGTGCCCTCTCTGGACACTTCCAGGATTACGGCATCAATGATGACTTCATCAAGGAAGTGCGTGACAAGGTTACGGAAGGGACCTCGGCACTATTTTTACTGACTGAAAGTGTCACCCTTGACAAGGTGGAAGAGGCGGTTAAAGCGGATGCGCCTGAACTCATTCAGTCCAACCTGACGCAAGAGCAGGAAGCCACCCTGAAGGCACACTTCAGCGCCGCTGAATAATCGAAAGTAAGCACATCAAACTGCGATCGCCTGCCCCCATACTGCCCTTACTGTCTACTTGGCAACCTGATGCTGCTCGTCGCATCGAGCAGTTTGTGGCCCATGTAACTCGGCCCGATAGTGCAGCCTATGTGCCCCCAGGAGATCGCATCGCCACCTTTGACAATGACGGCACCCTTTGGTGCGAAAAGCCACTCTATGTGCAACTCGCCTTTGTGGTGGAGCGCGTCCACGCATTGGCCCCGCAACATCTGGATTGGTGGCAACAAGAACCTTTTAGCTCCGTATTATCTGGTGACTCACAACGCCTGCAGCAACTCAGCATTCCTGAAGATGTCCTGACCTTAGTTGCCGCGACCCACACGGGTATGAACCAGCTAGACTTTGACCAAGTCGTTGCCAGCTTTTTTGCCCAGGCAAAGCATCCGCGATTTCATCAGCCCTACTATCGCCTGGTTTATTAGCCCATGGTAGAGCTGATCGCATATCTGCAGCAGCATCAGTTCACGGTTTATCTCTGTTCTGCAGGCGGTGTGGATTTCATGAGGCAAATTTCTGCACAAGCCTTCGCCATTTCGCCAGAGCGCGTCATCGGTTCTGCCATTCAAAAAACATATCAGCCTGACGGCAGCCTCCAACGCACAGCAACCTTTGTACAACCGCTAAATGATGGCCCTGGTAAGCCAGTTCATATAGACCGCCATATTGGCCAACGCCCCATTATGGCCGTGGGTAATTCTGATGGCGATATTGCCATGTTGAACTACGCAACACAGACGGCTAGTGTTCAGTCAAGAAAATAATGATGAGTGGAAGAGGTAAGCTGGAATCAGTTTCTATCCAGGTGCTGATATGACCAAAAAGTACATTGTGAGTTTAACTGCTGACGAGCGCCAGTCACTCGAAGCCATCGTCACCAC
>JBCDAJ010000172.1:0-11836 GCA_039185935.1 Cyanobacteria bacterium P01_F01_bin.56
CCTATTGGCCCATGTTAGTTGTGTGGCCTGACCTGTTGGCCGCAGCATGCGGGGAATTGGCAATGCCCGCAAGCCACACGCAAGAGGCACGCAAGGTCATCTTCAGGAATGACGCAACGCCACTTTGGCCATCGCCGTTGTGGTCTGGCTACTCGGCGGCCATCCCGTCGGTAAATTGCAACCGCGCGAGCCGGGCATAAAGCCCGCCTTGCGCCACCAGCTCATCATGGGCACCGGTTGCAATGATGCGACCCTGATCCATCACAACAATCCGATCGGCCTTTTTGACCGTGGCAAGCCGGTGCGCCACGATCAGGGTGGTTCGCCCATGGCTAAGTTGATCAACGGCATGTTGCACCGCTCGTTCGCTTTCCGCATCAAGCGCGCTGGTCGCCTCGTCGAGCAACAACACCGCCGCGTCACGCAGGATTGCACGTGCGATCGCGATGCGCTGCTTCTGCCCTCCCGACAGCATCACGCCGCGTTCGCCGACATAGGCATCATACCCGTCCGGGAGCGCTTCGATGAATTCATGCGCCGCCGCCGCCCGCGCCGCAGCTTCGACCTCGGCATCCGTCGCATCGGGGCGGCCAAAACGGATGTTGTCACGCGCTGAGGCCGCAAAGATCACCGGGTCCTGCGGAACGAGCGCCATGTGGCGCCGGAAATGCGCGCGCTCCATGTCGCGCAGGTCGACACCATCCACCAGGATCCGCCCGGCATCCGGATCGTAGAACCGCTGGATCATCTGGATGATCGTCGTCTTGCCCGCGCCGGATGGGCCGACAAACGCGACGGTTTCGCCAGGCTTGATGATCAGGTCAATGTCATCGAGCGCAGTTGCTTCGGGCCGCGATGGGTAGTGGAACGACACGCCGTCAAAGACGATCTCGCCCCGGACCTCGCCCGCCAGTTGCTGCGGCCTGATCGGGTCGGTCACCGTGTCTTCCGCGTTCAGCAACTCGACCAACCGTTCGGTCGCACCGGCAGCGCGCTGCAGCTCGCTCCAGATTTCTGAAAGCGCCGCCACCGCGCCGGCCACCATGATCGAATAGATCACAAACTGGACCAGAGTGCCTTCGGTCATCGACCCGCTGCGCACAGCGTTAGCCCCGATCCACAAAACTCCGACAATGCCGGAAAAGACCAGGAAGATCACAATCACAGTGAGGATCGCACGCGTCCGGATGCGCACTCGCGCCACGTCATAGGACGTTTCGGTCACATCCGAGAACTGACCACGGCTGGCGGCCTCATGCGTGAAGGACTGGACGGTCTGCACCGCTCCCAGTGCTTCAGATGCGGTGCCCGAACTGGCCGCGATCCAATCCTGGTTTGTGCGGCTGATCGTGCGCAAGCGCCGTCCCAGAATGAGGATCGGCACCACGACCGCCGGCACGATCAACAGAACCAGCCCCGTCAGGCCCGGTGCCGTCAGGATCATGAGCAACAGACCACCGAAGAAGATCAGCAAGTTGCGCAGCGCAATTGAGATGGACGATCCCACGACGCTCTGGATCAGGGTTGTGTCGGTGGTGATACGGCTCAGCACCTCGCCGGTCATAATGGATTCGAAGAACACCGGGCTCATGCCGATGACGCGATCAAAGACGGCTTTGCGCAGGTCCGCAACGACGCGTTCTCCCAGTCGCGTGACCAGCGCGTATCGAAGTCCTGTTCCAAAAGCCAGCAAAGCGGCAATGCCGAGCGCAGCAAGAAAGTACTGGTCGAGCAATTCACTTTCGCCGTCACGAAAATTGTCTACAACGCGCCGCACGGCCATTGGCAGGGCAAGCGAGACCAGAGCCGTCAACACCAGCGCCGCGCTCGCGGCGGCAATCAGCCCGGTATAGGCGCGCATGAAAGGCCATAGCGCGGACAGCACGGCCACGCTTTTGGATTTTGCGCGCTCCTCCTGGGCTCCGGGAGCAAGGTTCTTCGCTGGCGGAGCACTGGGCAGGTCTGCCATTCGGCTTCCTTCGCTGACGAGTGTCTGGATCGGTTTGGAGATGTTTCATGGCCGCTCGTCGCGCCGGGGTCAAGCCACCGGACCCTGAGCGAGGCGAAAGCGCGCAGGCGCAACGCCCTGAAACAACAGCCATTCCCGGCGGCTCATAGCGGCGCGGCAAAGTGCGCAGGTACGTCTGTATGGATGGCAGCGGCTGC
Source organism: Cyanobacteria bacterium P01_F01_bin.56 (assembly GCA_039185935.1). Lineage (GTDB taxonomy): Bacteria > Cyanobacteriota > Cyanobacteriia > Phormidesmidales > Phormidesmidaceae > Halomicronema. The sequence goes on from JBCDAJ010000172.1 coordinate 2,167, forward strand.
GCCACGGCCCCGCCGGACGAGCACAAGTCAATGTTCAGCGGAACCGCGACTGGGCTGGTAACCGGCCCCTAAGCCTGGACGGCTTTCCAGCGAAATTGAGATGGAGCGGCTGCTGACCATCTTGCTGCATACGGTAATGGAGAATGCCGGTGCCACCCGAGGAATTTTGCTGATGCCGCGTACTGAAGAATGGTTTGTCGAGGCGATTGCCACCCTGGATGCCCCTGCGCAGATACAGCCGATCGCACTCTCCAAGTTCCCAGACCTGGCGCCAACGTTAATCAACACCGTCAAGCGGAACCTAGAACCCATTGTGATTGCCGATGCGACTACTTATCTGCCGCTGGCAGCAGATGACTATGTCAACCGCCATCAGCCCAAAAGCCTACTCTGCAATCCCATTTCCCAACGCGGCAAGCTGATCGCCATTTTATACTTAGAAAATCAAGTGACCGTGGGCGCTTTTAATCGCGATCGCGTCAACATTATCAACCTTTTAGCCAGCCAGGTGGCCATTTCTCTAGACAATGCTCGCCTTTACCAAAAAGTTGAAGACTACTCCTACAGTCTAGAAGCTGAAGTTGAGCGTAAAACCCAGATCTTAAAACAGCGCAATCAGGATTTAGAGCAAGCTTTTAAGGACTTAAAACAAACGCAAGCCCAGTTAATTCAAACCGAGAAAATGTCTTCCTTAGGGCAAATGGTTGCTGGCATTGCTCATGAATTCAATAATCCAGTTAATTTCATTAAAGGTAACCTCCAGCATTTAGAAGGCTATCTCAAGGATTTACAGGAATTAATGGCGCTTTACCAAACCGAGTATCCAGATTCAAATCCAGTTATTCAAGCTAAGCAAGAGGAAATTGATCTGGATTTTATCCTGGAGGACACAGCCGCAATTTTACATTCCATGGCTATGGGTAGTGAGCGCATCAAACAAATTGTTTTGAGCCTAAGAAACTTTTCGCGTTTGGATGAAGCATCCTTTAAAACCGTCGATATCCATAGTGGGATTGATAGCACGCTGTTGATTGTGCAGCATCGTTTGAACTCTAGAAGTCAAAAACTTCCTAAAATCAATGTTGTTCGTGAATATGGCGACTTATTACCCATTAGTTGTTGTCCCAGTCAGCTCAATCAAGTATTTTTAAACATTATTAATAATGCGATTGATGCCATTCAAGAGAATCCTGACTGTAGTGCCAGCCCCGAAATCCGAATTAGAACAGAAATCCTCAATCAAAAGCAGATTCAGATCACTATCGCCAATACCGATAGTACGATTTCCCCAGAAGACCAGCAGAAAGTTTTTGAGCCATTTTTTACCACGAAATCAGTGGGTGATGGGACTGGCATGGGTCTCTCTGTCAGTTATTCAATCATTCAGAATCACGGTGGGACGATGACGGTCACCTCTCAGCCAGGGGCAGAAACTGCCTTTGAAATTACCTTGCCCCATAATAAATAGAATTCAAGTCTATTCACTGACTTGTCCTGTCAATTTAGATCTGCTTTAGGGCATTTTGAGTGAAGACGCCGCCGATTCCCTCCCTTAACTGCCGACTCTCCTCTACTACCTATGAAGAGCCTTGCCAACGCCCTAACTTCAACTAAACTGCATTTGCCTGACTATACGTTTGTCGAAACGATTTATCAGGGGGGACGCACCGCCGTCCATCGGGCGCTGGTAACCGCCACGCAGCAACCTGTCGTGATTAAGGTGCTGTCTGAGGAGTACCCCAGCTTTGCGGAACTGGTACAGTTCCGCAATCAGTACACGGTGGCCAAAAATCTATCCATCCCGGGTATTGTGCAGCCCTTCAGCCTGAAACCCTACGGTCATGGCTATGCCCTGGTGATGGCAGACTTTGCGGGCCTTGACCTGGGGCAATACGCGCAGCAATCCTCTCTTAGTCTGACTGAGATTCTAAGTATCGCCCTGCAACTGGCTGACATTCTGCATGAACTGCACCAGCATCGGATCATTCACAAAGACCTCAAACCCGCCAATATTCTGATTCACCCCGACTCAAAACAAGTCAAGCTGATTGACTTCAGCATTGCCTCACTGTTGCCCAAAGAAACCCAAGCGCTGCAAAGTCCCAAGAGTTTGGAAGGCACCCTGGCGTATCTCGCCCCCGAACAAACCGGGCGGATGAATCGAGCTATCGACTATCGCACCGATTTCTACGCGTTGGGGGTGACGCTGTATGAACTGCTTACCGGTCAACTGCCCTTTGCCAGTGATGACCCCTTGGAAGTCATCCATTGCCATATGGCTCAGGTGCCGACAGCCGTGGTTCATGTACAGCCTCAGGTCCCAGAAATGGTGTCGGAGATCGTGGCGAAGCTCATGGCCAAAAATGCGGAAGACCGCTATCAGAGTGCCCTCGGGCTAAAGCATGACCTAGAAAAGTGTCTGACCCAATGGCAAGCCTGCGGAGTCATTGTCGACTTTGAGCTAGGGCAGCGGGATGTCAGCGATCGCTTCCTCATCCCCGAAAAGCTCTATGGCCGAGAGCGAGAAGTCCAGACCTTGCTAGACGCCTTTGAGCGCGTCGCTGAAGGCCACAGTGAAATGGTTCTGGTAGCGGGCTTTTCGGGTATTGGCAAAACGGCAGTGGTGAACGAAGTCCACAAACCCATTGCGCGGCAGCGCGGCTACTTCATCAAAGGCAAGTTTGACCAATTTAATCGCAACCTTCCCTTCTCCGCTTTTGTGCAAGCTTTTCGCGACTTGATGGGGCAGCTTCTCGGCGAAAGTGACGCCGACTTAAACGCGTGGAAAGAAAACATCCTCGCAGCTGTCGGCGAGAACGGACAAGTTCTGATTGAAGTTATTCCTGAACTCGAGCGCATCATCGGCGCACAACGGCCCGTGGCAGAACTGGCTGGCACCGCTGCCCAAAATCGGTTTAATTTAGTGCTGCAAAAGTTTATTGCGGTGTTCACCACATCAGCTCATCCGCTGACGCTTTTTCTAGATGATTTGCAATGGGCTGATTCCGCCTCGCTCAATTTACTCAAGGTGCTGATGGGCAACAGCCAAGAAAGGCATTTATTGCTATTGGGAGCCTATCGAGATAATGAAGTTTTTCCCGCTCATCCTTTAATGCTCTGTTTGGCGGAATTAGAAAAACAGCGAGCCGCAATTTCGACGATTACGCTGATTCCTTTGGGGATATCTCACGTTAACCAGTTGGTTGCAGAAACGCTCAACTGCACAGTGAATTTATCGAAACCTTTAACCGATCTAGTCTATCAAAAGACTCAGGGTAATCCCTTTTTTACGACTCAGTTTTTGCAAGGACTCTATGCCGATGGATTAATTCAATTCGAGCGCAATAAACGATATTGGGAATGTGATTTAGTGCGTGTGCGGAATGCCGCCCTCACCGATGATGTCGTGGAGTTTATGGCTGGACGCTTGCATCGGTTGTCCCGTGCTACCCAAACCGCACTGCAGCTAGCTGCCTGCATCGGCAATCAATTTGATTTAGAGACCTTAGCCATTATCTGTGATGCTCCGGCTGAAGAAGTTGCGGCTGACCTATGGGAAGCTCTGCGAGAAGGGCTAATCTTACCTCAGAGCCAAGCGTATAAGTTTTTTCAAGGGCGAGAACAAACGGACGGGGCCGTCGACGGCATGTCCATTCACTACCGCTTCTTACATGACCGCGTTCAACAAGCGGCGTATTCGTTGATTCCAGATGAAGATAAACACGAGACTCACGTTCAGATTGGGCAATTACTTTTTCACAGCACCCCTGAAAAGGAGATAGAAGAGCGAGTCTTTGATATCGTCAACCATTTTAATATCGGACTGAAATTAGTCACGGCTGCCTCTGAGCGAGAACAGCTTTGCCAATTAAACCTTAAAGCTGCCATTAAAGCTAAAAGAGCTACCGCCTATGAAACGGCATATCAATATGCCCTTGCCAGCGTAAGTCTATTACCTACAGAGGGCTGGAAAAATCAGTATTATATAACTCTAAATCTCCATGAGCTAACATCAGAATTAGCCTATCTTAAAGGTGATTTCAAGACATCACAGCAGTATTCTGAAACAATTCAGACCCATGCTCAGACTACGTTAGATGAAGTTAAAGCCCATGAAATAAGCTTGTTAGTTCATGTGGCTCAGAGACAATCCAGCCAAGCGATTGTAACAGGGCAACAAATTTTAGAACGGCTCGGTGTTTCAATTCCAACGGCATCGACCTCCGCTGATATCCAACAAGCTTGGGCTGAGGTTAGTTCGCTGATGCCTGCTAATCAAGATGCGCAATCATTACTAGATCTGCCAACCATAACAGCGCCCCATGCCCTGGCTGCGTTGCAAATCCTCAATAGCATGGCGGCGACGGTATATCTAACGCAGCCGCAGCTTTTTCCCTTGATTGTGCTGGCCCAGGTCAAGTTATCACTTTTACATGGAAATACCCCTGTTTCTGCTGGTGCCTATGCTCGCTATAGCTTTATGCTTTGTAGCAAACGAAATGAAATCGTCCTGGGGTACGAGTTTGGTCGGTTGGCGCTCAGCCTAGCAGAAAATTTTGGTGATCAAGGAATCAGCACCCGCGTGTTGCTTATGGTTGGCGCGCTAACGCTTCCTTGGAAAATCCATTTGAAAGAAAGCATTCCGCTGCTGCAAGAAGCTTATCGAAATGGCTTAGAGTCAGGAAATCTCGACGGGGCAGCATTGAGCCATTTTTATGAAAGTCAATCGTCTTATCTTGTAGGTGAAGAGCTCCAGGATTTAGCTGATAAAGTTTCGACTTATAGTGCGCAAATTCAACAGACAAAACAAGGGTTTCACTTTGGTAATAATGCCCTGCTGCACCAAGTCATCTTGAATTTAATCGGTGACTCTGAAAGCCTAGATCAGATTTCAGGAGAGGCTTTTGATGAAGCCAAAATGTTGCCACTATATCAATCGTCCGGCAACATGCTGGGATTATATTGCCTGTATTTACATAAGGCTATTCTTGGCTATTGGTTTGGTCAAGCAGAAGCTTCATTAGCGCATATTGAGACTGCGGCTAAGCATTTAATGGCGGCGACGTCTCAAGCAACGATTCCTCTGTTTTATTTTTATGATTCTCTGATTCGCTTGTCATTACATGACTCTAGCTCAGCGGCAACGCCCATACCGGCTCAAGTTGACGATAACCAGAAAAAACTAGAGTTTTGGGCCAGTCATGCCCCGATGAACTTTTCACATAAGTACGATTTGGTCTTAGCAGAAAGACATCGTTGCTTAGGGCAAAAGTTGGAAGCCATGGATGCTTATGACCAGGCTGCTTCTGGGGCCAAAGCTAGCGGCTATATCCAAGAAGAGGCGCTTGCTAATGAGCTGGCAGCTAAGTTCTATCTCGACTGGGGTAAAGAGAAAGTTGCAGCAGGCTATATGCAAGAGGCTTACTATTGCTATTCCCGTTGGGGGGCTAAGGCCAAGGTAGACGATTTAGAAGTTCGCTACCCTGATTTACTGCGTCCCATCTTGCAATCATCAAACCTCGCGGGAGATGTGTTGACGACCCTCATGACGCTGGCCCGCCCGACGATTTCATCTCATGCTCGCACCTGTAATAGCTCCGGTACGTCTACTCTGAATCAGAGCCTGGATTTTGCCAGTATTTTGGAAGCGTCCCAGGCAATGTCTGGCAACATTAAACTGGATGAGCTGCTCCGCCAACTGACCCAAATTATTCTGCACAATTCTGGTGGCGATCGCTGCACCCTCATCCTCTCTGACGGAACTGGCGAATGGCAGGTGCGAGCGATCGCCACGGCTGCGGAAACTCAGCTGTGTGCTGAACCCTTGATCGATAAGTTAAGTGTGCCAATCAAGCTAATTCAATATGTCAAAAACACTCAAGAAGTCGTCATTATCGATGATTTGACCACAGATTTGCCGGTACTAGATGACTATCTTAGGCAACATCAACCCAAGAGTGTGTTAGGCCTACCCGTGATGCATCGGGGGCAAGGCATCGGCATGATCGTCATAGAAAATCGCCTCACCAGTGGGGTCTTTACGGGCGATCACATCCTCATCCTTGACTTTCTCTGCACCCAGGCCACAATTTCCATCCAAAACTCACTGCTTTATAAGGAGTTGGAGCATTCTCTCCAGCAAGCTCAGACCACATCTCAGGAACTAGCCGAAGTTGTTGCCCTTTCTAAAGGACAGCAAGATATTTTAGCCCTCATTGCCCAGGGCTTGCCTTTGACAGACATCTTGACAGAAATCGCTCTCTACGTTGAAAGCCAAAGCCACCATGTGGCCTATTGTTCCTTCTCGATGCTAGAAGCGGGAGAAAGACTGCGCCATGCGGCTGCCCCAAGTTTGTCCGCTGACTATATTGCCTTGATTGACGGTATTGGCATTGGTCCGCAAGTCGGCTCCTGCGGTACCGCAGCCTATAACAAAGCCTCTGTTACCGTCACCGACATTGCCACAGATCCGCTCTGGGCCAATTTTCAAGTTGCTTTAGAGTTTGGCCTGAGAGCTTGTGCATCGACACCGATCTTAGGGGCAGAAGGGCAAGTGCTAGCGACCTTGGCAATGTATCAGCCCACTACTGGTCAATTTACCCTGCACGATCGCCAATTAATGGAGGTTGCTACCTACCTGGCACGAATTGCAATTGAACGTCACCAAGCTGATGTCGAGTTGCAGCAGATCAATCTACAAATGATGCAGGGAGAGAAGATGGCCTCCTTGGGTAACCTGGTGGCCGGGGTGGCTCACGAAATCAATAATCCTCTAGGGTTCCTCAATGGCAGCATTAGCAACGTTCAAGAGTACGTGCAAGACTGCTTTGACCACATAGCCCTGTACCAACAACACTCTCCTGAACTGGAGCCGGTCATTCAAGACCATGTTGAGGAAATCGACCTGGAATTTTTGCAAGGAGATCTCCCTAAGGTGCTGAGTGCCATGCAAGGGGCTACAGAACGAATCAAGAATATCAGCACTAGCCTCCGAATCTTTTCCCGAGCTGATAATTCATTTAAAAGTTATGTCAATCTCCATGAGGGGCTGAATAGCACCCTATTAATTCTTAAATATCGGCTTAAAGCCAATGAGCGGCGTTCCGCTATTGAGGTCGTGACTGACTACGGCAATATTCCCGAAATTGACTGCTTTCCGGGTCAGCTTAATCAGGTGTTTATGAACATTTTGGCGAATGCTATTGATGCTTTGGATGAGGCTAGTCAACACCACAACTTGACTGAGATGAGGGCACATCCCTATCACATCACTATTCGCACTGGCTTAGAAGATGACCAGGTAACCGTGGCGATTATGGATAACGGTCCTGGCATTCCAGAAGAGATTCAGGCGAATATCTTTGACCACTTATTCACCACCAAAGCTGTGGGCAAAGGTACCGGGTTAGGGCTGGCGATCGCCCGTCAAATCATTGAAGAAACCCATGGCGGCAAACTGGAAATGCACTCTGAACTTGGTCAGGGTTCAGCGTTTTATATGCGTCTACCTTGCTAAGCGACGCCGATCACGAACATCATCAATTGCCATTTTTTAGCCTTAGTAAAGGATGGCTACAGGCTTTGATCTGTCTTACCTTAAACTGAGATCGAGATATTTAGGAGAACTCTCGTCAGCTGAAACGAAGGAAGTAAAGTTCAGCGGAGCCCTCCCATAGCCAATCTAGAAGAGCTGTTCCGCCATATTGACGACTTTTGTCAGGCTTTTGAACCCAGCTAGCGATCGTGAATCGGGGCGCACCGGTATATCTCGACGGCATTCCCGGCAGAGAGTATTGGCACCTGTCACAAGAAAGCTTTTCTCATGTGCAGTTCTATCTGGTCAATCGTCGCCTCTATGCGGTTATGGCCTCCTCGCCTGCTTTGGGTGAGGTTTATCACCCACATTCCGCAGGTTGATGGACAGAAAAAGGGATTTTATCGGATACCCTGAAACGCTTACCGTATAAGCATTTTACCATTTTTGGGTTTTTCCATCCCTAACCGCTGAAAACCAGACTAACGTTGGAGCAGAGCTTTCGGCCTAAACACCAGAGACACTGACCTTGCAGTCCGATTTGCCGACAGCGATCGCGGTGAGAAAACCCTGCCAATTGTTCATGAAAGCAACCAGATCGATGCAAAAAGCGTCAAACTTAGGATCATCGCAATTCAGACTCTATCCTTGAAAGTCTTATGGGACAAGGCTTTCAAAAATCCTTTGATTTCTTGAGGGAACCTGCGAAATGTCGGTTATCAGTTTGTGAACTCGTTTCAGATTGCAGATCCTTGGCGACCATTTGTCAGCGCATTCTGCTATGTGGCTGAGGCTGAGGCGATCGCCCGCCAACTTCACCCAACCTTTCCTGAGGAGACGCCTTGCCAACCTTGTCGGGGGTGGCCGGTCGCGCATCGAGTCACCGCATAAGCAGGCGCAATTTGCTCACAACGAGGACGTCTCACCTCGCTGAACGGACTCCAAAACTAAACTTTTTAAGTTGGGCGGGGCTCACACCTCGAGATTGTCGATATCGTCGTGGAGTGAGTGGTCTCGCACGCACGTGGAACCATCAAGCCCCTTTCGTTTAGGTGATATGCCATGTCTGACAACCCTTCTGGTGAAGAGTTTAGGGCTGAATCATCGACCCAGTCGAGTTCCCCCAAAAACAACAACGGTTTGTGGATTGTTCTGGGTTGCTTGGGCGGCGGCGGTTTGAGCGTGGTGTTTTTGGGCATTGTGATGGCGATCGCACTACCCAGTTTCCTCAATCAGGCCAACCGAGCCAAACAAACGGAAGCACAAACCTATGTCAGGGCCATGAGTCGAGCCCAGCAAGCCGAATTCATCGAAAATGGCGCGTTTACCCCCTCCATGGGGAAGTTGCAGCTCGGCCTTGGGGACAGCACCATTTATCGCTACGGCCTGGAAGTTGAGCCCAGCGGCACCCATGTGCTCATTACCGCCACGCCTCTGACAGACCCCATCAATCACTATATCGGAGCGGTCTTTATGGTTGGAGACAGCCCCGAGACCACCACCACAGTGACGCAAATCTGCGAGGGTTCGGCGGCATTTACGGCTGCGCCGACCTTCAATCCCGAAACGAGCGAGATCGACTGTCCACCCGGCTCGACCCCACTGTAATTAGTTGATCGCGGCATCTTGCTATCCCCTTGGCCTGACCTGACCACATGAACCGGGCCAGGCTGGACTAGCTGGCTGTCGCGATCGCCTGACATCAACTTTTCTTTTTCTCCGGGATGCTGCCATCATGGTCTGAAGTGAACGATGGCCAACGGTTGACGGGTCTCGTTAGGAGGCCGTTTGCCAGCGTGCCTGGTTACCTGCCCCCTGCCGCCGCCCAAGACTGCCATGCCCCTATTTCAAAACGCTTTTATCTCCTACGGTCGTGCCGACAGCAAAGCCTTTGCGGCTCAGCTCAACGATCGCTTGATGGCGGCCGGACTCACCATCTGGTTCGATTTTGAAGACATTCCCCTGGGAGTGGACTACCAGAAACAGATTGACGACGGCATTGAAAAAGCCGACAACTTCCTGTTTTTGATCTCGCCCCACTCAGTCAACTCGCCCTACTGCGGCCTGGAAGTGGAGCTGGCGCTGAAGCGAGGCAAACGCATCATTCCCCTGCTGCATGTCGAGCAGATTAGCCGC
>JBCDAJ010000173.1:0-11760 GCA_039185935.1 Cyanobacteria bacterium P01_F01_bin.56
TCAAACCAGGTGAGCTTGCCCTGCAGTTGCAGGCGATCGTTGAGCTGGCGGGCAAAGTCGGAGTCCACCCGCGAGTAAGAGATAAACACATCCAGCGAGGGAGCCGGAGGCTGGCGTAGACTCTCCTGCAAAAACTCCGTTTGCTGGGCCGTGGGTTGGTGACGAGCACGGGTCTGAGCCACCTTTAACCAGGCTTCCGCATGGCGCAGGTTATAGCCTCGCAGCAAAATGCTGGGGTTGCGCTGCTGCCGCTCCCATTTCAATGCTTGGGTCAGCAGAACTTTGTGCTCGTTAAAGTAGGCGGCATCGTCTTTCAGGGCTTTCAGCAGGGGGCGATCTCTGTTCGCCTGCGCCCCATCCTCTTCGGACGACAACCACTCAATATATTGCAGTCCTTGCAGCGCTGCAGGAATAATCGCGGTATCGGTTTCACTAACGAGCACCGGAATGATGCGCTTGTTGAGTGACAGCGCGTAGTCCAACTCTTGCTGACAGAATTCGGACGCGATCGCGGCGGGCGACAGCAAATACACCAGATTATCCGCCTGCTCAATGCCGCGCCGAATCGCCTGCTGAAAATCCTCCCCGGAGCGAATGTCGGTGGCGCTGGTCCAGACGGTAAGTCCTTCTCGCTGCAGGCAACGGCGAATCTGCTGCATCACGGGAGCATCCGTTTCTGCATGGGCCAAAAACACCTGGGTCATCAAGTTGTGGGCGTTTTTGATGCTCTCGGTGATGTATTCGCAATGTAAATCGGTGGGCAGGCAGGGCGGCTGTTCTTCCGGGAACCGCACTTGCAGCCAATCTTCGGCCTGTTGGCGTCGTTGCCCCGTCGATAAATATTGAGTGCGCTTTTGATTGTGCTCCCAGGTGAGGGCGGCGGCGAGCAGTTCCGTATGCTGCCGCACATAGCCTTGCTGTCGCGCAAAGATATCGAGTAGTCCCTGCAGTCCGGCTTCAAAGTCGTCGATACCTTCACGAAAGTAGACCCAGTTGATTTTGCTGATGGCGGGGTGCATGTTGGCAAAGCTGGAGTGCTTGCCCGCCGCTTGATATTCGGCCCACTGTTCGTCCGTGCCGCCAGGATTCCTTTCCTGCCAAGTGTCGCGGCTAATTTGCTCGACATGCAGCAGGGGAATGATGCGTTTGCCTCGCTTCAGCGCCAGCTCCACTTCCAGGCCGCAGTAGGGCGAGTTGACTGAGTGGGGCGAGATCAAAAACAGGAAGTTGTCAGCCTTCTCAATGCCGTCGTCAATCTGTTTCTGGTAGTCCACTCCCAGGGGAATGTCTTCGAAGTCGAACCAGATGGTGAGTCCGGCCGCCATCAAGCGATCGTTGAGCTGAGCCGCAAAGGCTTTGCTGTCGCCGCGGCCGTAAGAGATGAAGGCATTCTGGAAAGTCGCCATAAGCCAGGAGCAGATAAGATGACAGATGCTGTCTCACACCTTAAGGCAGGGCCTAGATCCGAGACCTCAAATTTTTCTCAACCTGAGTTATCTTCAAGTTTTGTTCTGCGGAATCCGAAAAAATAAGCTTTGCGGATACCTTGCTTTAAAGGCTGCGGCTAGCAGGAGTAGTCAAGTCCTGATTGCTAATCGCCACTATTCTCCCCGCAACTTGCTCAAGTCGTTCCCGAACTCTCCTGCCATAGGGCGGTAGTTTGCCGCAGGCTGCTGAAGTCGCCATTGCCGAGAATCAGGTGATCCAAAATGGGAACGCCGAGGATATTGGCGGCCTCTAGGAGTTGGCGTGTCAGATGAATATCTTCCTCAGACGGGTTTAGGCTACCGCTGGGATGATTGTGTGCAACAACAATTCGAGTCGCACCTTGCTTCAGAACTTCCCGAAAAATATCGCGGGGATGGGCCAGGGTTTCCGTCGCAGTACCAATGGTGATCACCTTCATCCCTAAAATGCGATGTTGGACATCGAGAAAGAGCACTGCAAAGCGTTCTTGTGATTGCCACATGAGTTCATGGCTGAGGGCCGCTGCCGCCACACTCGGATCATCCACCACGGTCTGCTCTGGTGGTCGCGATTGCAAGACTCGCTTACCCAGTTCGATCGCTGCCAATATACTCGTCGCCTTTGCCGGACCAACTCCAGGAATTTCCATCAGCTCTCGAGGAGCCACATCTCGCATGACGCTCATGGCGTCACGCTGGTGGGCACCCAGACATTGCAAAATGTACTGCCCCAAGCCCACTGCTGAGAGCTTACCAGGCCCTTGTCCGGTGCCTAACAAGATGGCGATGAGTTCTGCCGTGGCCAAGGTTTTAGCCCCGTGCGTCAACAGCCGCTCTCGCGGTCGCTCGCTAGAGGGCATGTCGGTCACACGCACTTGATAGGTCGTCATGGATGCACCTGAGCCAGTAAGGTAAATGGGGTGAACTCCCTTACTTTCAGTAAGCCCAAGAGAATTTCGGCGTTAACGGTGAGGCGACTGATGACCGTCACAGACTCAAACTCGATTGACTACAAAGCTCTGCGTAAGCGTTTAGCCCCGTTTAGCTGCTTAGATACACCACCGACACTGGCCGAATCTGAAAAAGTTGCGGTTCGGGAGGCACTGCAAGCTTTTAGTGAGGCCGCAGATTATGAAACGCTGGGTGTCTGTGCTGACACGTTGGCGATCGCTCAGACTGCGACCGAAGCTTACGTCGCGGCTCTGGGGCGTCCCATACAACTGCAGCTAGAAGACCGCGATGGGCCAGTCTACCTTAAATTCAACACGTTTAAGGGAGCTTGGTATCTAGATGGCTACTCTGGGGCTTCACGAGGCGTATTGGTGTCGTTTCATGCCTCAGAGCCAGAAGTTGACCTGGTGAATGGCACCTATGGTCCCTTCCCTTTCGATTTATTCGATTAATGACGATGTCACCTCAGCTGGTGCGCCCCACTCATTGGCAATTTTCTCTGAGGACACTTTTGTGAGTGGATGAGCAGTTATCGCTGCCAGGGCGCGATCGCATCCGTAATATCTAAGAAATTTTTGCTGCGTGCTGGTCCAGCTTGGGTAGTGTCTTGGGGGCATTAAGTTTACGGAATTGCCAAGATACGACTGTAGTCAATACTGGCAATGACGCTCCCAGTGTCCTTAGACGCATCATGACCAAACAACTTCAATGTCCACAATGTGGAGAAACTAAGCTTCGTCGCATTCGTGTACGCGGAATTAAAAAGTGCAGCAGTTGCGGCACGTTTGTCGACACTCGCCGCCGGTTTTGGTGGAGCAAGATCCGCTCAGCGTGATGTCAATATGTCAAGGTGTGGGAGACTGCCTGCCGCATTGAAGACACAACTAGGTTTTGTAGATGTCAAAAGTTATCTGCTAATGCAGGTAGCTTTTTTTTTGGTTTTGGCCCATTAGGACTTGCCTGACTGCCTCCACCAGCATGAGGAAATGGGGAAGTTCACGCATCGGTTTCAAGGTCTTGAGCCTCCTCCCTGACTTGACTTATTGGGGGCTCTAAAACCTTGATTAAAGGGAATTTCATCTTGACACTCGGCAGCCTGACGGCGGCACTCAGCAAATTCATTCTCCGCGCCTCACCATTCCTTTAAAGCTCGCTAAAGTTAAAAATATCCCGCAGAAATTAGCCTTATTTGCGTTCTCTAGCCAGGATGTGGATGCAACTTCCCACAAACTGGGGAGTGCCATTATCAACAGAGCTCAATTGCTGTTTTGCTATTTGCTGTTTTGCTATTTATTGAGGAGGGGTATCCCAAAGATGTTGACGATCGCTGACATTATGACCGCAGACGTACAAGTCGTTGATCGTCTGGCCACAGTTGCTGACGCTATCTTGCAAATGCAGACCCACGGTGTGCGATCGCTTATTGTTGACCGGCCCTCTCCTGATTTGCCTTACGGCGTGGTGACCGAGCGTGACGTAGTTTATAAGGTGTTTGCCCGTAACCTCGACCCTGATCGCGTGCGGGTACAAGACATCATGCGTCAGCCCTGCATTGCCCTCGAACCTCAGAGCAGCCTGAGGGCCGCGGCATTGGTCATGTCTGACGCCGGGATTCAGCGGGCGCCGGTGATGCAAGCGGGTGAGTTGCTCGGCATGGTGTCAGTGACTGACCTGGTGATGAAAGGCTACGTTGCCAGCACCTTGCTGCCCTAATCACTAATCCCCTAGGATTGATGGCTTAAAGCTTTTCCAGCGTACCCACCAAGGGGACGTTCAGCATTGATGCCAGAGGTTAATCGCCTGGGGGATTAACTTGAAAATAAAGCACCCGGACAAGACTGTGGCCGGGTGGATGGGTAGCAGGCTAGATAGAGTGTCATTTACCTGTAACTCCTTAGGTGCTGACAGCATGGCTGCCGGGAGCGTCATGCTGTCAGCAACCCAAGGGCTCGGCTCGTGGCAACCAGATGACAAAGGCCGTACCGCGCTTTTGGTCGGCTCCATCAACGAGATCTGGTAAGGGGCAAGGCAGTGCCGCCAAGGGGCTAAAGACTTGAATGTGGCCCCCCATTACTTGAATGAGGTCAGCCGCGATCGCTAGCCCTAAGCCAGTACCATCCAACTCACCCGATGCTTGTAGGCCACGATAATGGCGCTCAAAAATGCGGGCCTGGTCATCTAGCGGAATGCCTGGGCCGGTATCTCCCACAACAATGCCCACCAAATCGGGAAACTCAGGTTGTGAGCATCCCCAATCTAGCCAGATATGACTGCCGGAAATGGCATATTTGAGGGCATTGTCGAGCAGTATACTCAAACTTTCTGTTAGCGCTTTTGGATCAGCCTGGACGACCAGATTGGCTTTTTTAGGGAACGCCTGCAACTGCATATCGGCGTCTTCGGCGAGGGGCTGCGTTAATTCCACTAGGGGCAACACGACTGATGCAATCGCGATTGCTTGGGGCGTCAACACTCCCCCAAAATGGGCTAGAGAACCAGTCGCAGCCGTTAACGAAGCGGGTTGTACAACGATCTCGTCTGCTGGTAGTAATAACGGTACAGTAGTCGCCGTTTCTTCACGAGAATCATCCGCCGCCTGCAGCGTATCGTCAAAATAACCCAACAGCTCTTGCATGCGATCGCTCTCTCGCAGCATGTTAGTCACCAACCGCCGGTTAGGATCTTCCAGCGATATTCGCTTGGTCAGCAATTTGCCAAAAGTCTTTAGCGCCGTCAGGGGACTCCGCAACTGATGCAGTAACTCATGAAAGCGATCAGATTGCTGAGCTTGCAATTGATCTAATGAAGACATTTGGTTTTGCAACCACTGTCCGCGCTGATCTAACACGCAGGCTAATGTCAGTGATTGGGCACACGCCTCGAAGTGGTCACGCTCTGTCTCAAGCCAGGGGCGATCGACCCGCCAACCTACCAACACTCCTAACATCCCACCCTCATGCATCAGCGGAATGGCCAGACGCTGTAACGGTTCAGTGGGTTCAGCCACCGAGCCAGTCTCAGCGAAGCGCGGCGGCTCGGGGTCCAAAGAATTTGCCGTGACCAGCTTTGGTTGACTCTGAAACGCCGCCGTACTAGCACTGCTACTAGATTGTGCGGGCAGAGTTTTCTCTATCGCCCCTGAGGCCGACCCTTGAGAACCCGGCGGATACAGTGCAATGGGCATTAGGTTAGGCATTGCTTGATCAGACCAACCCTCGGCAAGGTAGACAGCCGTTGAGTCAGCACCGACCAACTTGGTCATCATTGCCAGCTGTGACTGACACAGGGCGACAAATTCTGCGCTAGCAGGCATTAACATCATTTCAAAGTCGCCTGAATCCTTTTCCAAAGGAAAAATTCAAACCCTTACGAGAGCAGCGGTAGGCTGCCTTCAAGCCAGTCAAAAAGGGTAAATAAACTTACCATTTAACCACGACAGTTGCACATTCAACGTTTAGACAAGTTGAAATTTTAGTTTTTACCGGATATACTTTGCAAGGTTGGGCTTTTGTAGCAGGAACTACATACCCAATTGTATATGGACACCAGAGAGTAGGAGGTAGGCAGGTTGGCAAGAAGACGTAAACGTAAAAGCCGCCGTCGTCTAGAAGGTAGGCGCATTCTGGAGTGTGTACCTCAATATAGTATCGAAAGCGGCACCGATAAGCCCGTTACCGCAGCTCGTAACTTTATTCACAGCGAAAACATTGCTCCCCCCGCGCTGTTGCTAGTGAAACGCAATGAGCATACGACAGATCGATATTTTTGGGCAGAAAAAGGGCTCTTCGGTGCTCAATATGTTGAAGAGAATCACTTTCTGTTTCCAAGTTTGAGAGCACTGTTGAACGAAGATGAAGAAGAAGTTGTGAGTTTATCGAACTAATACTTCTGTTGCATGGCTGAGGCCACTTTCTGCCAGGCAGCTTTTCAGCATCTCAAATAGAGGCGGTTAAAGTCCCAATTGACAAGAGGTGGAGGTTATTACTCCATCTCTTGTCGCTTTAAAGGGAGCTGCGCCGCCAGCGTCGCCAGTTCATCGCGGTGGGCGGTCACCTGCAGTCGCGTCTCTGAGGTCGTCATCCTCGCGTCAACGATATTCACGTCATCAGGCGGCAGCACGCAAAAAGAAACCTGCTCTAGCCGATTCGCCCCCTGCCAGTAAAACCAGGAAGCTAACGGTGACAACCCAAGTAGTGCATAGGGCCAGTACCCTAGCCTTGAAGTCGACATCACCAGCACGAGCGCCAAGCAAAATAAACCAACGCCAGCTAGACTCCCCAAAAAGACTGCCATAAAAACGCTGGCCCCGACGGTGCCCTCTAACGCAATCTGCCCAGAATCAGCATTTACCTCAGTGACCCGATAGGAACGCTTGGAGAAGTATTGCTGCAATTTTTCAAGCAGCGTGACGTCTGCCAATGGGGTGACGTAGAGCGCTGTTTCTGTCCGATCTTTGGTCGAAGCGCGAATGAAGAAGAACAGACCAATGAAGAGGAGAAAGGTCAAACCAAAAACTGAAGGCGGCACAAATCGTTCAACAGCAACCATGAAAAATACGTCAAGCTTAATTTCTAAACAATTCAGTGATTAGTCGGGCGAGAAACTTCAAGCCTTCTATCGCTTGTAGGTATCACCTAACGTTGTGAGTACTTATCGAAAAAGCCCCGGTAACCCCTACTAATCTTAGGAATATTACTTCCGACTTTCCCCGATGGGGGGCAAGAGCCCAAATCGGATGCAACGGCGTAAGTCCTACTCGCTATATCTTCCCACCGATTGTGAGTTCTAAAACTGCCAATCCAGCAAGTGCGATGGACTCCATAAATAAGCCAGTTCCACTATATATTTACGATTGGTCTCTAAATCAGCGATCGCGTTAGCGGTTATCCTCCAGCAAACTTGTCCACGCTTCATCGAGCTGTAAAGTTCATCGACAAGTGGTTTGACGACTATTGCTTCGCTATCAAAACGTGTCGGCTCATCGGTTGTTCAGCAGCGATCGTCCAATCAAGATCCGGCAGGGCTTAATACATGTTTATGAACTTCATTGGCGTTGTTTAACTTTTATGTCGTGGGATTGAGAAATCTAGCAGCCTAGGAAATCCTAGAAATAACGAGTTTTTCGAATGTCGACATGAGCGATCGCTTCCCCTTAGTTCCTCGATATCGGCTAAATGACGAACAGACTTGGCTGGTGGGCATTGATCCCCTCCGCCGTTATTGGCTCTTGGTCAACGGAGACGAAGCTAAGCCCATTATCTTGCCAGGGCTCAGTACCAGCGACTTCGATCAATTTCGAAAAGCGATCTTAGCTTTTCGCAGCCTGTCGGCTGGCGATACTCTGGATTTGCCCACCGCTACTGGGGCCGTCTTGACTATCAAGTGCGCTTCTAAAAACTGCTTTGTTATTGACTTTGAAGTAGACGGCTATCTGGCTACCCACTTCTTTGATCAAGAGTCGTTAGAGTCGCTATTGATGACGTCTCATCCTGACTGGCAATGTGCGCCGCATCACCAAGAGTTAGGAAAGCAAATCCTCTCGCTATCTTGGCACCAGCCCACTGCGATCAAAAAGGTTGCTTAAAGTCTGGCCAAAAGGTCTTGGTTCTGTCGCTTGGTCAGAGTTCTTAGTCAGAAACGTAGGCCTAGCAGCTGTTGCATTAAAGCTAAGAGCTTGACGCGCACTGATTGAATCTCGCCGCTGTCACTAAGATCAAAAATCCAGGCAGTATTGACCTGAAAGACGATCTCTTTGACATGCCCTTTCACCACTACCCGACGAGTGAGTTCGGTATTTGGCTCAACTGTTAACGCTTGGGGACACGCCAGCATACCTGCCGCCTCAGCCTTGAGGCATTGAGCGATCGCCTCATTGCCCATAACTGCAGATTCAAACGGCGGCAGCAATTGTCCATTGGCGGCAAAGAACGCTGCGGTAGTCTCAAAGTCTCCTACTTAAAGCTTTCAAAATACTGCTGAATCGTTGGCTCAGCTTGCCGTGATATGGACTGTGACGGCACTAACTGCGTTTGCCCTTGCGACATAAAAAACCTCTGCTTAGCAGCAATTTACACATTGAGTTCACTGAAGCAAAGACAGGAGGCACAGATTCTTAGAGCCTCCTTATTGAGAGCGATCACTGCTGGGGTCTAAGCAAGAGGATCAACGCCCATCGCGACAACCATCTGGCGCATAATCGTCATCTGCTGGCCAAAATCGAGCCGAGAGATACCACCAAACAGCTTTACCCCAGCCTCTGACAGCTTGTAATAATCAGGCACCGGAATGACAGTACCCGCTTCCATTTCAACGGCTAGTTGATACCAGAACGCTAAGGAATCGGCTTGAAAATAAAGTACCCGGACAAGACTGTGGCCGGGTGGATGGGTAGCAGGGTCGGTGGGATGTTATTTAAGCGCGACTCCCTAACTTAGGGTTTCGTTGCCCGTGAGGTAGGTGCGGGCGGGATGATGCTTACCGCTTAAGAGTTTGGGAAGCAAGCCATCACGTACACCAGAACGCCAAGACATCGTTGATACAGCAAAGCCGCCCTGTTTCAGGGCGGCTTTGTGACTGGGCAACAGGTTTACAGACCTTAGTCTTCATAGACGCGGCATTCATCCGCCTCAGGATTTTCATCACAGTAGGTCTCTAAAGATGACTTTGCTTGGCCACCTCCTACACGCTGGTGAGAGGCTTCTGCCTGCAGTTCTTCCACTACATCCCAAGCAGCGGCGCACTCAGCAGAGTTAGCTCCAGAGCTGTCACAGGCAGTACGAGCCGCTTTCAACTCGTCTTGAATTTTGTCTTGAATGTTATTACTCATAAGAACCCTATCAAACTGTCCTAGATTACGTATTTGCTGTCGCTGACTAGAGACCTGATTGGATTAGTCGCGCAGATGTTCTCGGTTAGTTTAACCTTGGAGTCTAGTCAGAATGGTGTAAACCATGGCAAACGTTTACACAGCAACTGCTCTAGCCCAAATCCCGCAATATTCCTTGATGAAGGAATGAAAAACCCACGTTCCCCTTTAAAGTACTGCTGATTGATGAGCGGACTCCAGGGCGAAAATCCTCACTTCTTGTTCGGTTTTGTCGCCGTTTTGCCCCGGTGGGTAACTGATGATGAGTCAATTTGACTGCAAGGGGCGCTACCACCGACTGCAATGCCAACGTACCGTCAGTCTCAAGACGGGTTTTGCCGCTCATCTGGAATAATTCCCAATATTTGGCTTAGGCTGATGATAACTCTCGACCTCTGCCCACATCGGTTAGTTGAATGCCTTGCTCTGAATGAGTAGAAAGCAGTGAACGATCGCGCGGAAGCTGCGGACGTGTGTAAACACCTGTAAGGGGGTAACCATGCCTGAAATCAGTCGATCTATGCAGTGGGTGAGTGCCCTCTCAACCCAAGCTTCCCTTGAGGCTGCCGTCCGCGATCTGGTGGACCAAGTGCAAGGACAATTGCAAAGTCCCCCCGACCTGGGGCTTGTTTTCATCTCAGCGGCCTATGCGAGTGAGTTTGCTCGCTTGCTGCCGTTACTGAACGAAGCGCTGCCGCTGCCATGTTTGATTGGTTGTAGCGGTGGTGGGGTTGTCGGTACCCCACCGGCTAGCCCGGCTAAGGAGATCGAGCAAAGCCCAGGAATTAGCCTCTGCGTGGCGTCTTTGCCCGGTGCAAATGTCCAGCCATTTTCCTTGACCGAAGCCGACTTGCCCGACTTAGACAGCCCTCCCGATGCCTGGGCTCAAAAAATTGGCATATCGCCAGCCGCTCATCCCAACTTTATTTTGCTAGCAGATCCCTTTACTGCCAAAATCACAGAATTGCTGCAAGGGCTCGATTTTGCCTATCCGGATGCGGTCAAAGTTGGGGGCTTAGCCAGCGGTAACGGCTTTCAACGACAGAGCGGTTTATTTTTGAATCAGACGCTGCAAACCGAAGGCGTGGTTGGGGTAGCGTTGTCGGGCAACGTGACTTTAGAGGCGATAGTGGCGCAAGGCTGTCGACCAATTGGGCGACCGTTTCGAGTGGCGGCCGGCGATCGCAACATTGTCCTCGAACTCTCAGAATGTGATGACTTTGGGGGCGACACGCAAACACCGCTGACAGCCCTGCAGAATATCTTGCAAGACTTGAGTGAAGCAGACCGCGAACTCGCGCAGGATTCTCTACACATTGGGGTTGCCCAAGATAGCTTTAAGGAAAACCTGCAACCTGGCGACTTTTTGATTCGCAATTTGTTGGGCGTTGACCCCCGAATTGGCGCCCTGGCAGTCGGCGATCGCATCCGCGTGGGGCAGCGCATTCAGTTTCATTTGCGCGATGCTCGGACCTCTGCAGACGACTTAGAATCCCTACTGAACTGCTATCACAGCGAACATAAACGCTCGACAAGTGCCCCGATTGGGGCCCTCATGTTTGCCTGCATGGGGCGAGGACAAGGACTCTACCAGAAACCGAACTTTGACACCCAACTCTTTCAAGCCGTTTTAGGTGACTTGCCCTTGGGAGGCTTTTTTTGCAATGGCGAAATCGGCCCGGTTGGCGGCACGACCTTCTTACATGGCTACACGTCAGTATTTGGCATCTGCCGTTCCACTGCCAACTAAAAGCTCAAATTCGTAGCTGGGTTCAAGCAACTTCTATCGATGCTTAGAACGGTTAGGTGAGCAGTCCTTGCTGTTGCATTTCACTCAACAGCCAGTTCGTCATGGTGGCTCGCCGGGTCAGCCGAGGCACTAACTGATCAACGCTGTACCCCTTAAAGCCTAAGTATTCTTTTAAGAGTTGCTTGTTGGCTTTGGGAATTGAGCGGGTGAGCTGCACGGTGGCCGGACGGCTGTCAATAAAGTTGGGTGGTGTCGGAAACTTCTCGACCCAGGCCGGCTCAACGTTTTCAAGCTGCCAACAATCCTGATCCGGATCGTAGCGATAACCCAGATAATGCCACACTAGGCGATTGACCGTATCGTCATCCAACTTTTCGTTCAGAATATTCCAAAGGGTATCGGTGGTCAGAGGGGGCAAGTTATCCATAAATCGCCACAGTTAAGTTGACAGACATCTTGTGATCCTATCGCTCTGCGATCGCCTCCTAACCCTTCTTAAATCTGAGGCTTGATGGGCGTCGTCTGCATTGCAAAAGTTTGCCAGGCGTGCTGTTGCGTTCAGGCTTCGGTACAATGCCTGGCGATCAAACACGACTTGGCAAGTTACGAGCAGAGAAAAATAGAAGCCCAGATTTATAAGGGTTTTACGCTTCGACTGTTTATGGAATTCCAGGCTGTTGGCAACGTGATTGCGTTATTTCAAATATTCTTTTTTCAGAACATACCAA
>JBCDAJ010000174.1:0-11703 GCA_039185935.1 Cyanobacteria bacterium P01_F01_bin.56
CGCCGCTCTACCGAGCTCAGTCAGTTACAAGTCGGTCCCCTGCCCGGCACCGCCGCTGAAGCCGAAGCCCTTCGCCCCCTCCTCCCCAATGCCGAGATTCGTGTCGAAGCCGAAGCCACCGAAAACCTGCTTAAGTTAGTAGAGTCACCTCGCATTTTGCATATCGCCACCCACGGCTTCTTCCTCACGGATGTTGAGCGCCCCGACCTGAATAACCAGCGTGGTATTGGCGTCATCGCCAGCGATGCCCCCTTCAGCAGTTCAGGGCCTCTGGGCGTCGCCGTCGAAAATCCCCTGCTGCGTTCTGGCCTCGCCCTGGCCGGTTTCAACACCCGCAGCAGCGGTGATGAAGATGGTGTCTTTACCGCCCTCGAAGCGTCTCAACTCAACCTGTTTGGTACCCAACTCGTCGTCCTCTCCGCCTGCGACACTGGCCTGGGCGATATCAGCAACGGTGAAGGCGTCTATGGTCTCCGTCGCGCCTTTGCCCTGGCTGGAGCCGAAACTCAACTACTGAGCCTGTGGCAAGTTAGCGACTTTGGCACCCAAAGCCTGATGGCCAATTACTATGAAAACCTTACCGCTGGCAGGGGCCGCAGTGAAGCCTTACGGGAAGTGCAGCTCGACATGATTGAGGAAGGCGGGGAATATAGCCATCCTTACTATTGGGCTGCTTTTGTCTTAACGGGCGACTGGCGACCTTTAGAGTAAGCGCGATCGCCTTCGCGTTGTCAACTTCATCAAGACTCCGTTGGTTTCGACTCCGCGCAGCCAGTAGTTGGCCCAACGATATGAATCTCATTAGCTAATATCGACAGGGCGACACGATCGCCATACCCAATGCCATCAATCTTCGGCATCAGCACCTCAATCAAATCTGGCTGCTGAAAGTGCATTGGCTTCGTCTCGGGATGGGGATAGTAAACCCAACCATTAAACATGTCGCCATTCCAGACTAAGCGACAGTGCGAAAACGAAAACGTCTCGGGGGCGTGGGCATCGGTCCATGCCACTTGCGCTAGCGTGACTTCGGGCTGCACCATGCGGAACTGGTGCGGCGCGATATTCACATTAAGCGTCCCCAAATAGTAAGGCCGCAAATCGAACCCCCGCGCCGAAAAATGCGGCAACTGCATTGCCAACGCCCCTTGAGGATACGGGCTACTCTCTGTCAGCCCTGAGGCGACCCGATAACCCTCGTTAATCGTGCCGACTACGGTTCGCCACTGCCCCACTCCATTTTCTAATGCTGTCATGTCTGGGTATTTTCGCCTCGGCAACCAGCATCCTTGAGCGCGCGTCAACAATCAATGTGACGCTCGCTCAGGTAATCCTGAAATCCCCTGAAGTCATTGACTTTTGCGGATTTTAGTAAAAAGCCGATGGCGGGATTTGAACCCGCGACCGCTCGATTACGAATCGAGTGCTCTACCACTGAGCCACATCGGCATAAGATTTATGATTTTAGCAGGCTTGGGCAAACCCAAAAGAGAGATTGCTCATTAGAAAACTTGGTATGGATCCCAAGAAAGCAAACCCGGCTGTTTGAGTTGCTAATAGGGTCACACGATTCAGATTGGGAGATTAATTTTGTCATACTAGATTCTGCCAGATTGCGATCGCTTAATGACTGATCGCTGGCCACAAGACGTCAAAACGTTCCAGTCACTTTTGGGCTAGCAACAAGGTCTGTAATCTGCATCCGCTCATACTTTTCAAAAGGTTGGTGAATCCAAGGGTTGTCTTCCAGGTATCGGCCATAGTAATCAGGCTCGGCCGAAGAGCAGGCTTTTTGCCAGAGCACCGCAGTCCGAATTTCATCGATATAAAAGCCGTAGTGATGTTGTAGCCACTGAATGCTGCGGTTTAAGGTCGTACCTGAATCTACCAGATCGTCAACAACCAATACCCGATCGCCCAAGTTAGCCGTGGTCATGGTGAGATCTTTGGAAAACACAATTTTGCCGCGCTGTCGATTATTCTCTCCCCCGTAGGAAGCGGTAGACAAAATTGCCAGCGGCACATCGTAAATGCGGCATAACAAATCGCCGACTCGCAGGCCCCCTTTGGCCAAGCAAACGATTTGGTTGAACTTCCAGCCTGACTCGTAAACCTGCACGGCCAGACTTTCAATCAGGGCGTAGTAATCATCCCAAGTGACATAAAGGTCAGACATAATGGCGATTGTCCTCCGGACAGGCTTTGCCAACGTCACAGCGCTAGCGGCACAAGAACAAGATTGAGTCATGATACAACTTGATAGGCTCAACCGATTGAGATGAGGGGCACCGATGACCCATGAGTTTGCAAAATCTGCTGACCTAGCAGAGGCACCGGCCAAGCTGTCGTTGTGGACGAAGCTCGCCTACGGTGCTGGGGACATGGGCGCGGGCATGACCTCCAATCTCATTGCGTTTTCCTTTTTGATTTTCTTGACCGAGGTGGCGGGCCTGCGTCCGGCAGCGGCGGGCACGGTACTGCTGATCAGCAAGGCTTGGGATGCGGTTAACGATCCGCTAGTGGGGGTGTTGAGCGATCGCACGCAAACCCGTTGGGGTCGCCGTTATCCCTGGATTTTACTCAGCGCCTTGCCGTTTGGCGTCACGTTTTTTCTTATGTGGTTGGTGCCGGGGGGCAGTTCTGGGTTTCGGTTTTGGTATTACGTGGCGACGTCGGTGCTGTTCCAGATTTTTTTCACCACGGCAAATCTGCCCTATGCCACCCTGACGGCAGAACTCACTCAGGACTACGATGAACGTACTGATCTGAACAGCTTTCGCTTGGGGTTTTCGCTGTTCGGGGCGATCGCGGCGCTGGCGTTGGGGCTAGTCGTGACCTCAGTGATTGAACAATCAACGCTGCAGTACACCGTACTGGGGGGCATCTGCGCGATCTCTTCCGTCATTCCCCTGCTGGTGTGTGTCTTTGGCACTTATCCGCAAGCGCAACGGGCGGCCATGACCACGCAAACTCAATTGGCTCCCGCCGCCGACATTCCATTTTTCGAGCAGCTCCGGATTGCCTTCCGCAATCGAGCCTTTCTCTATGTGGTGGGTATCTATTTATTTGCCTGGCTGGCACTGCAAATTACCGCCAGTATCATCCCGTTTTACGCCACCTTTTGGATGGGGTTAGATTCCTACTTTTTGCCCGCGCTGCTGGTGCAGGGGACAGCGATTTTTATGATGTGGCCCTGCAACTTGTTGAGCCGCCGTCTGGGTAAACAGGGGGTGTTTTTTGTCGGTATTGGGGTGTGGCTGCTGGTGCAAATTGGCCTCTTCTCTTTGCAGCCAGGACAATTTGGCTTGCTCTATGTGCTCTGTATTGCGGCAAGTTTTGGGGTGGCAACCGCTTATGTGGTGCCCTGGGCCATGTTGCCTGACATCATTGAGTTAGATGAGCTCAATACCGGCCAGCGACGCGAAGGCATTTTCTATGCCTTTATGACGCTGCTGCAAAAATTTGGGCTCGCGGGCGGCTTGTTTTTGGTCGGGCTCGCGCTTGAAGCCGCCAATTTTTTGGCCGAGTCCGACATTCGCATTGTGGCGCGCCGCTTTGTCCTCGGAGCAACGCTAGACGGTACAGGCGTTTCTCCAGAACAGGTCATTCAGCCAGATTCGGCCCTACTGGCGATTCGGGCGTTTATGGGGCTGGTGCCGCTGACGCTGCTCTGTTGCGCATTGGTGCTGTGTTACTTCTATCCGCTTACCCGCGCCGTGCATAGTGAGATTGTGCTCAAGCTGGCCGAAAGACGCCGTCAACCATAGGGCTCCAGCCCAGTCTGGGGCGCTTAAGAAGTTGCATTAGGGAGCTACGACCGCCTGGGTTATCAATTTGTCAAAGGCAGGATTTTTTAGGAAAAGCCAGTAGCACCAGCAATTACACGGCGATCGCGGCCATGATGATGGCATCCCATGACCTGAGCCGCGCATTATTGTCCTGAAAAATTTAGTTTGAGCCTGAAAAGCTTCTAGAGGATTGCCAGCCCATCTCTGTCTGACAATCTCGCTGCTAATTCAATCCGCATGGAGTTGACGAGTCTATGGCGAAGAAGTTTTTTAGTTTTACCGCTCTAAATTTAATGGTGGCTGTGGCCGGCGCAGTCCCGATTCTGGCAAGTTTGAGCCCAGCTAGCGTGGCCCAACCCTTTCCTGGAAGAACGTTTGGCTGTTCTGTTCCCAGCGGCAACTTACAGGATGATCCCTCTGGTTTAGGGACTCAGCAAGCGAATGCACTCATTGTGACACCGAATGCTTTTGTCGGTGTTCCCGTTCAGGGGAGTCTAGCTGTCTTTTCTCAAGTGGGAGCAATCAGTGGTCAAGGACGCTGCATTCAATACCGCGATCGCCTTAATTCTTTTAATACGAGTGCCTATAGCGACTGGGTATTTGACGTGGGCACAACTGGTGCGGGCTATCCGGCCATCTGTTTTAGGCCCGCCAATAGCTTCTGCGGTGTGATGACGACCGCGACTCCATTGCTGGGGGGCGGTTTACCTGATCCTGCCGTGGCCAATTCCTTTGAGGTCTTTCCGCTAGCAACGGGACGCACCCAACCCACGACGGCTTTAGCCAACTTGACGACCAATATTATGGGATTTGCGAATGCCGCTCCCATCATTGACTAGATTGCTTGCACGAGTAAGATAGTGCCCCACTTTATCTCTCAAACTTTGGGAAACAGCTCTTGCCGGTTTTACATACTCCTAATAGCGCCCTCGCAATTTCCTAGACATTTGGGAATTGCGAGGGCGTTCAACATTGGCGCAAGCGATTTACTAGGTGAACTTCTGGAGCAGTTGGGGGTGGGTGCATGACAGCGGGATACAGCAGAGTGCGAGCGTAAGGTGTGGAGTGTCGACGCAAGAGTCCTGTCGAATTAGCCTTTTGACACTTCATTAAGGGGTCGGCTTGAAAATAAAGTACCCGGACAAGACTGTGGCAGGGTGGATGGGTAGCAGGGTCAGCGGGATGTTATTTAAGCGCAACTCCCTCAGCTGTTGCTCTCCTATCGGGTACTTAGGAGATTTCTGTGCAATGAACATACCCATTCGGCGGTGCATTACGCTTCACTAATGACACCCTACAAGCGGTAAATTCTTTCCTGTAAATCTCCTTAGGGATGAGGATTAAATAAATTACTGAGGCCCAGCCGGATAACATTTCCCCTCCTGGGAGGGGCAGCGGGGTGGGTTGCCTCTGAGTGCGAGGGTTTGAACCCACCCCGCCTATGGCCGCCCCCGAGGGGGAAAACCGGCACATGATTAAATTCCCGATCCTTAGAATGCCGAGCTCGCATACGGAAACAGCGATCGCCCACTCGCTCACCGAAATTCAGGGCACGTCATCAATTGCATCCAGAAGCCTCATAGGACAAACACGATCACGCCCGCATTCCTAAAATAAGCTCGGGCCTGCATGCCTTTCGATATCAGAGTTCGGCGACTAAATGATGACAGACCCTAGGATCAACAATCATAATTTTTCATGACATTCGTTCGTGTTGAACTCTTCGGGTAGTCTGTGAGGTGTTACTTCTCCAATGAGCCTTCATCACAGAGAGTTATGGGACGTACCGTTAACGCTGATCCGTATTCCTATCCTTACAATGGCGACTTGCGGCCAGACAATACGGCACTAATCGTCATTGATATGCAAACGGACTTTTGTGGCCAGGGCGGCTATGTCGACAAGATGGGATACGACCTGTCGCTGACCCGAGCGCCGATCGAGCCACTGCAGAAACTCCTGGCGGTGCTGCGATCGCTCGACTACACGATCATTCATACCCGTGAGGGGCATCGACCCGACCTCTCTGATCTACCGGCAAATAAGCAGTGGCGATCGCGCCAAATTGGCGCTGGCATTGGCGACCCTGGTCCCTGCGGCAAAATTCTGGTGCGGGGCGAACCCGGTTGGGACATTATTCCTGAACTGGCTCCCCTACCGGGAGAAATCGTGATTGATAAACCCGGTAAAGGGGCCTTCTACGCGACAGATTTAGAACTCATTCTCAGTCGCGGGGGCATTCAAAATGTCATCCTGACCGGCATTACGACGGATGTTTGTGTCCACACCACCATGCGCGAGGCGAACGATCGCGGCTACGAATGTCTTATGCTGTCAGACTGTACGGGGGCAACCGACTATGGCAACTACCTTGCAGCCCTCAAAATGATCAAAATGCAAGGAGGCGTTTTTGGAGCCGTCGCCACATCTACCGCCTTTATCGAAGCCATTCAAAATTGAGCGGGTTCGTTTAGAACGTTCACGATTCTCAAGATCACCCGTAGGCCGCTGCCAGCCAAACTTAATTTCCCCAATACCGCATCATGGATACCGCCACCTTGCCCACCCATTCTCTGAGTCCTAAAAAGCCTCCCCAACTCGATGTGGTCGCGATGACCAAGCGCTTTGGCAGCTTCACCGCCCTTGACCAAGTTTCCATGATCCTCAGACCCGGCACCCTACATGCGCTGCTGGGCGAAAACGGGGCAGGCAAAAGCACCTTGGTGAAATGCGTCATGGGCTTCTACCGTCCCACCTCGGGCCAAATTTTAATTGATGACCAACCCCAAGTCATCCACAGTCCTAAAGACGCCCATGCTTGCGGCATTGGGATGGTGTATCAGCACTTTACGTCTGTCCCTGCCATGACCGTCGCGGAAAATTTGGTGCTCTCTCGCTACGACAATCAGACTCTGATTAACTGGAAGGCAGAACTCACAGCCCTCCAAGCGTTCATGGATGAGGCCCCGTTCCATGTCGATTTAGAAACGCCCGTTGGGCAACTCGCGGCTGGGCAAAAGCAAAAACTGGAAATTCTCAAGCAGCTTTACCTCAAGAGCCGCCTACTGATTCTCGACGAACCGACCTCGGTACTGACTCCAGATGAAGCCGACGAGGTTTTGGGACTGTTAAAAGCGGAAGTTTCCCGAGGGCGTCTCAGCGTATTGCTGATTACGCACAAATTTCGTGAGGTGCAGGCCTTTGCCGATGAAGTCACGATTTTGCGGCGCGGCCAATTAGCCGGCCAGGGCCAAGTCAACGATTTATCGATCAACGCCATGGCCGAAATGATGCTGGGAAAAGAGCGCCAGCATAAGTCAGTGCCTAAAGCTGACATCGAAACCCGGACCCCAGTCCTCGAAGTCATTGACTTACACGCCAATAAAGACAACTGGCTCCCGGCAGTAACAGGCGTTAATCTGCAGGTGCATACCGGAGAAATTGTGGGTATTGCCGGGGTGTCTGGCAATGGCCAACGGGAATTTGTAGAGTGTCTGTCAGGCCAGCGGGTACCCACTGAGGGCCACCTCAAAGTCAACGGCGACTTGTACACCGCCACCCGGTCAGAAATGGCGAAACACAGCGTCTATTCGTTACCCGAGGAACCGCTCAAAAATGCCTGTGTACCGGCCATGAGCGTCGCTGAAAATATGGCGTTACGCACCTTCGATCGCCCCCCCCAAGCTAAATGGAATTTACTGCTGATTCTCAAAGCGATTCGCAATGCCGCTGTGGGCCTGGTGCAGACTTTTTCCGTCAAGACCCCATCAGTCGAAACCCCCATCAGTCACCTCTCAGGCGGCAACGTGCAGCGCACCGTCCTCGCTCGCGAACTGTCTTCCCACGAGGTGCGATTGCTGATTGCCGCTAACCCCAGTTTTGGCCTGGACTTTGCCGCCGTGGACTTCATTCACGACATGATCATCGAAGCCCGCAATCGTGGCGTTGCCGTCTTGCTGGTGAGCGAAGATCTAGATGAACTGCTCGCCCTCTCCGATCGCCTTATCGTCATGAGTGAAGGCGAATTTGTTTATGAAAGTGCGATCGCCGACGCCGACCTCAAAGTCATCGGTCAACGCATGGCCGGACATTAGGAGAATGGGGTGAAGGAAGTGGTTTTCAGGTGCTAGGTTTCAGGTGCCAGGTCCTCTCTCAGTACCCCATCACCCAACTACCCCATCACCCATACCCATCCACCCCATCCACCCCATCCACCCATCACCCATCCACCCCATCCACCCCATCCACCCCATCACCCATCACCCAGCCACCCAACTACCCAGCCACCGATCTCCCCCCCCAAACCCGTGCCCTCTCCCCTAGTCATTTCTGATATCTGGTCACTGTGCGATCGCGCCGACACCTTACCCTGGCAGCCTTTCCGCCCCGGGGTCGACATTTATCGGCTCTATGGCGACAGTACTGGCCCGTCGGCAGCGTTATTGCGATACGCGCCCGGTGCTCAAGTCCCCCATCACGACCACACTGGCTATGAACATATCTTGGTGCTGTCCGGGTCTCAACGCGACCAGCATCAGACGTATCCTGCCGGTTCCCTGGTGATTAATGCACCGGATAGTGACCACTGGGTCGCCAGCGACGACGGTTGTCTCGTCCTGATCATGTGGGAAAAGCCCGTTGCCATTCGTGAGTAGCACCAGCAGCGCCACTTCTGTCTGCCCACTTCTCCAGTCCTTCGGCCCCACTCCGCCGAACATTCCTTACAGGCGAGGCATTTTGGTGATCACACTCGCATCAGATATAGCGAACCGCAGTCAGTTCTGGACACTTTCAAGCACCAGACCGTTTGCGGCAAAGCCCTTCCCTGCACCTTGAACCCTGCACCTTGAACCCTGCACCTTGAACCCTGCACCTTGAACCCTGCACCTTTCTATCCTCTGCTATACCCACCTACCTTACCCACCTACCTTCACCCTACTCCTCACCTCCCCCATCACCCTGCCACCCCATCACCCTCATTCATCTGGCACCATTACCGCGAGCACGTATTCTCCTTCGCTGACGGCTTCGATCGTGGAGAGATCATAGACCAGCCCCGCCTGCTGCGCCTGCACCGCAATGGTGTGGGGCAACTGCCCCGTTTTGTTAAGGCACAGTAGCTCATATAGCAGCTCCCCCGCCTGTACCCAGGTGCCGATCGCCACGCGCTGTTGCACAAACCCTCCGGTCGTGGCGTAATACTTCGTAAGTTGGCTGGTGCGAGTCAAAGACACCGGGTGATGAAAAATGGCCTCATCATCTTGCAATATGTGCTGCTGGCGTAAGTAGTTCAAGATGCCGTTCACCCCTCGCTCTACGGCCTGGGCATCTATTTTCATCCCCGTGCCCAGTTCTAGTGTCCAAGCTTCAATGTCGAATCGCAGCGATCGCCCCAGCGTTGCAAAAGCCTGTTCCAACGCTAACCAAGGATTAATAAATGCCTCGTCAAAGGCATTGCCGTCAAATCGATCCAACAGAATGGCAAAGTCTAGGTCAAAGTAAGGGACCGACGGGGCACGATCGCGAAAGTAATAAGCGTACACCAACCCTTGATGACTAGAGCTGTGCAGATCAATCACAATATCGGCATCCAGTGCCGATTGTTGTAAACGCGTGCGATACCGCTGGTGAACGGGCGATCCGACCGGTGATTGCAAAGCATCAAGTTCGGCCTCAAAGTGCTGCCGGATGAACTGACGATAAGTCTGCTGAATCGTGGCGCGATCGCTGTTGAGATGCCTTTCCGCAAAGGCTTTGGCACCGTGATGTGCCTGTTCCCAGTCCCAGAAAATGCGGTTCCAGTCATGCCCGTCATAGGGATTGAATCGACCACTGGCAAAGTTATGGGCACGAGTGTTGACCCCAATCGGGTTGCAGGCTGGCACGAGACGAATTTCTCCCTGCAGGGCGATCGCATCCAGCGTTTTGAAATAGGTTAGCAAGCGATGAATCACCGCATTCCCCACGATTTCTGCCCCGTGTAGGTTGGCTTGCAAGTACACCACCTTGCCCGACTGAGCCCCGACAAAACGGTATTGCTGCAGCGACAGGACGTCTCCTGAAGCCATTTGCAACAGGGGCACGACGGTGATTTCAGCATCCATAAGCACCTGATAACCAAACGTGACTCTATTTTCGCAGGGCTCAGTGCCGATCAGCAGCCAGCAAAAAATAAATATTGCCCGTTCAGAAAGCCGTCAAGATGCGCCAGGCTACGTCACAATAATCGTGTATTAGTGAAGGGAGTCTTATGTTCGGCACTTTTCAGCAATCGACGCTGCGAGTTGAGGTGAATGCTCCTGCCGAGGTGATTCGCGATAGCCTACTGCAACCGCGCCAGTTTAAGCAGTGGCTGTGGCCTCAAACCTTTTCCGTGGGGCTCCCCGATGTGCTCGATAAAGACATCATCTTTGCCAGTTACCTCGGTCCGGTTAAGGTGCAACATCAAGTAACTGAGTTAACGCCTCAAAGCATCCGCTTCTTGTTGTGGGAAGGCGTCGACGGCTTTCACGAGTGGTGCTGGGGCGACGAGTGGGTGCAGTCTCGCATTGAGGGCATTTCAGTACTGCCCATCAATCTAGGACAAAGCTTGAATTTGATGCGCCTCCAAAGCTTTTTATCACAACAAAATGAGGCGGCGTAGAGCTGATCTTTTTTGCCAGTTGATGACTCATCTGGTTTAACCGAAGCCATTTGGGGCAGTGAACTGAGTTGTCAATGGCCGCTGCTGGGATTGGCGGCTCAACGCAAATTTGCCATCGAAAATGCCCCAATCTGAGCTATGTTAAGTGAACGGTTCTGGTAATCCCTCTAGGTGCCGTACTTCCCACGCGGATGTGGTGGAATTGGTAGACACGCACGCTTGAGGGGCGTGTGGCTTTGCCGTGCGAGTTCGAGTCTCGCCATCCGCATTAAATCATCACTACTGCGATCGCGTTCATTACCGTTTTGTTATTCGAAGCGGAATGTACTTAATTGTGCTGCTGCTGGGGTATCTAGTCGTTTTTATCTTGCTGAGCAGTTGTTATCCTGATGCCCGCTGGCTAAATTTGGCAAACCGAAGCAACCACCAAATCCTTGGGAGGTTTGCCAAAAAGTGTAAAACCTTGACAAATCAATACTTTATTTAAGTCTTGGCTAAATGATTACGAGAGTCTGGCGCTATGCTTGAGCTACATTTGAGGCTTAATGAAGAGGTTTGCCAAAACTACCTCTCAACCACTTCCTGGCAGGGGAATATAAGCCCTGCCGTCACAAACTCCAAATCCCGGCCAACGGGACTGAAACCAAGGTCTTTGTTCGCCAGACGATTTTAATGACGTGGTCACAAACTCCAAATCCCGGCCAACGGGACTGAAACCCTTTTCAAATTGCCGCCCAAAAGCCTTGGCCTTCGTCACAAACTCCAAATCCCGGCCAACGGGACTGAAACTAGTCTTGGAGCTTCGACTGAGGGGCTTCGGGACTACGTCACAAACTCCAAATCCCGGCCAACGGGACTGAAACTGTTCTGTGCTACATCTTCACCTAGTCTTTTGTGGAGTCACAAACTCCAAATCCCGGCCAACGGGACTGAAACAACTCTCATGCCTATCATACCAAGAGTCTCAACCAAGTCATAAACTCCAAATCCCGGCCAACGGGACTGAAACGCAAGCCAATAATCATAACCGAGCCAGGTCAGAGCGGTCACAAACTCCAAATCCCGGCCAACGGGACTGAAACTAGCGCCCACAAACTCATCACTATGAACCCAGATGGGGTAGTCACAAACTCCAAATCCCGGCCAACGGGACTGAAACTGGCTATCGTATCGGCCAGCCCTCTATATTGTTTAGGTCACAAACTCCAAATCCCGGCCAACGTGACTGAAACTCCTCTGGCTCTCCACTGTCGGGCGCTGGCTGACCCGTCA
>JBCDAJ010000175.1:0-11665 GCA_039185935.1 Cyanobacteria bacterium P01_F01_bin.56
CCAAAATACCTGCTCAATGAGTATATTTACTCATTGAGGCTGAAAGACTGATATAGCCGTCAACTTGGCATTGGTGAAATGCCCTTGACAAAAGCGTTTTGTCCTTAACCTGTCACGCATCGCTTAGGTTGATACATCCAGCCGGAGATTGGCAGGTAATCAAAGGCAAAAACAGCTTTGCCGATTTTGTTTACTTGAGATTGCTTTGCCTGAGGTGGGCAGATTTGGATATGCCAGCAAGATCATAATTGCTGTCAGTAAACCAAGCTGGTGCTTATGTAGATGGCTAGAGCACGTATCGATTGATTCCAGAAGTTGGAGCTCAGCATTACCACGCTTGCTTGCATCCAACAGGCCTGGGAATAACAGGCCTTAGGGAGTCAATGAAATACTGGCTGATTGCGACTTTTTGTTACAGTCATAGTTATTGCGGTACGTTACGTTGCAAATTGTTACTTAGGTAGAAGTACGACACACTATGCTTCAGGATGTCAGATCGGTTCGGTACTATCAACGCATTACTGATTCTTTGGTTGACCATTGGAATCGAGGCTATCGCACAGACGAGTTGCGCCTCTTTTTTGAAGGGTACATCGCTGCCCTGCGCCATGCCGATGCCCTAGAGCCTTATCTCATCAACCGCCTAGAGGAGGAAGCAATGCGATTCTTGTTGGATCCATCCAATTTTTACTCGCCGGAAACCGAACTTGATCGTGACTACCACTAAAAGACTTTGGCAACAGCGCCCCAACGATGCCAGTTTCTTGATTCTGACCCTAGCGCCCCAGCGCCTCAAGCCAAATAGCTGAATCAGGGGCGATGGAAGTTAAGCTGAAAACCTTAAACACAAAGTATTCTTGGCCGCTTCTCATCGAGGTTCTGTATGGCGCTTTGCCCCTCTCTAATGCAGCAATCTAACCTTCACATCATCTCGACTCTTGGCGATGTTCTCCCTTTGATGCGGCAAAAAGATTGGGACTAAGGCCGTTCTTGCTCAGTAGGTTAGCCACCCAATTAAATCGATTGGAGCAGGTATCATCTCACCTCGAAAATCAAGTAGTTGCACCAATAACAGATAGCCGATCGCTAGCAATAGTGACAGTGCTCCAGTAATAATCGCAACAATTTTAGAACGGTTCATAGCGGCCTGATGTCCGATACCCTAAAATACGACTCTTTGAGCGGCGCATGTTAGTTCAGAGCCTAAGTAAGCGCCCTATATCAGCGTGACATAAAACGGTATCGCCATGAGTGCTCCAGTTCCGAGTTTTGTTGCTCCCCCTCCGCCCCCAAGCGCTCCGGCTGTGGTTGCCACTTACAATCTCACCAAAACCTACCGCACCGGTTTTTGGTTAAACCAATTTGTCAGCTCTCTCAAGCAATGCACCTTGTCGGTGCAGCCAGGCGAGACTTTCGGCTTACTAGGGCCTAATGGGGCTGGTAAGACAACCCTACTCAAACTGTTGCTCGGTATTGTGCAGCCAACCAGCGGTCAGGCGACTTTGTTGGGGCAACCGATTGGCGATCGCACAGTCAAGCATCGCATTGGTTACCTACCCGAAAACGCTTACTTTTATGACTACCTGACTGGACGTGAATTGTTGTCTTACACCGCAGGGCTCTTTGGCTTATCGGTAACGCAGCAGCGGCAGCGGATCGCCGAATTAATCGATATCGTTGGACTTGACCCGAAAGTCATCGCCAACAAGCCGCTCAAAAAATATTCCAAGGGCATGCTGCAACGAGTAGGTTTGGCCCAAGCGCTGATTAATGATCCAGAAGTCGTGTTTTTAGATGAGCCGATGTCAGGGCTGGACCCCCTGGGCCGCTTTCGAGTGCGCGATACGATCTTGACCCTTAAGGCCAGGGGCAAAACCATCTTCTTCAATAGTCATGTACTCTCAGACGTCGAAACTATTTGCGATCGCGTGGCTCTGCTAGACCAAGGCGAGTTACTGTGCACGGGCACCCTGGATGAATTATTGGGAACCTCTAGTCATTATCATGTCTCAGGCAGAGGCGGAAATCTTGAGGTCCTCAAGCAGTGGCTGCCAGGTCTGCAATTTCAGCAAGGGCTATGGCACGGCACGCTCAATGGTGAACCCTACGATTTTTTATCGAGCTTGCGAGGTATGGGAGGTACTTTAGTTGACTTAAGACTGGCCCGCTCAACGTTAGAAGACTTTTTTATTGAACAAATAGAGCAACGTCAAAAAAGTTAACTGCCGCTACTAGAATTACGTGTAAATACGCAAGATTCATTCATGCCTAAAAGTAAAAATTGTTTTGGTATTTACTGATCGTTTTATCTGAATGGGTGGGTACCTTGGGTTTAGCTTTCGCTTAACAGAGGGTGGCAGTTCTTAAAAGATTCGCTAAGATTCGTTAGGGTTTCAGAAATGCCGACTGTTGATATTGAGTACAACACGGCTACCATCTACAGGATTTCACGCGCCGAGTCAGTACAGGATAGTTTCTTCGCGCTGGTTAGCTACTATTGATGCTGCCAGCGGTTTTAGCAGTGAATGCTAATCTTGCCGTTTCGGACTTGCTAATTAGGGTGAGCCAACATGATGCCTAATCGTCAAAACTCGCATAAACCTAGTCGCTCACAGCGGTTGCTTAAGCCATTTATGAAGGGCGTGTTTCGCTCAATGTGGTGGTTTAACGGGCAACGGCGACGGGAGGGCAGAGCCGCCGCCGGGTTTGTGTTTCCGACGACGCTGTTGTTGGTCCTGATGGTGCTGCTCACGGCCAGCGCCCTGACCTTTCGAACCTTTTCTCGCAGCACTCAGGTCATTAGTCAACGCGAGCAGCAGGTTATCTACAACTCTGCTACCCCGGCCATTGATCGAGCCAAGGCTAAGCTTGAGTTTCTCTTTCAGCAAGACAGTCGCTTGCTTGGAGTGCCCTCCAGCGACTTTCTGGCCAATATGATGCTGCCGATGGCCGATCGCATTCCGGACACTGCCGGTACTAATTTAATCGAGCTAAACGGGCTAACTGATCCTTATACTTTGCCTGGCGAAACGCGCTTAGACGTCAATGGGGATGATCGACTTGACAATGCTTGGGCATTCGATGCTGACGTCAATGGCGACGGCACCATCCAGACCGGAGAGACGGCTGCGTATTCTATATTGGTTGACCATGAGGTTAGGGATGCGGACGATAATATAGTGGCTGAGCTGTCTGATGTCGCTGATGATGCCAAAGCGGATGCATTGGTGACTCGTACGGGGCCTTTGGCGACAACTCAAGCGATCAGTACTTGCGGCAACAATAACGTAGTCGTGGAAGAAGGTTGGAACCGGGTTGATACAGGTACATCTGCTGACATTCAAAAGAATTTTCAGATTACGGCGTTTGTTTCCAACAACCGAAATGACGTTGGACAAGCCTTTGAAAGTTTAGAGTTCCAGCAGTCTCGGATTGCTTCCACGCTCAATAAGTGGGGTGCCTGGTTTCGGTATGACCTGGGCGTTTTCCCTGGGGCCGATTTCAAGTGGAATGGCGCCATGCATACCGATGGCAGTCTATTCGTGGCTAACGATATAGCCTCTTATATGCTGACTTCCCACAACTCTTGCCTCTATAACGATACTTCTTCAGAAATCACACTGGGCGAGGTCACATATGCAGACGGCACCACCTTTCAAGGACAGGCGGTCAAAGGTCGGATCAGGCAAAACGATTACGACGGTAATGATGTTGAGTTTCACCTGTTTAACGGAGAAGGGGTCGCGCCCACTCTAGATACGCTCTTAACTAACGGCGTTGACTCGGTCGATGGCGGCGCACCTGCGGATGTCGCGATGAACCCAATTACGCTCTTTTTGAGAGACCGTTCAGAACATGTGGTCGCTAAAGGCACAGCAGGCGGGTGGGATCGTCCTGCGGCTTGGGAAGACAGCGATTTTGTACAAACCGGGCGAATTCGCAATGCTCCAGAAGAACGTCCCTTTGTGGATGACTTTTACCGCGCCGACAATCGCTGGGGTCCTAAACCTCGGTATGACATCAGCGATGACGATCTGAGTCTTGAGGGAGGAAATGTAGACTATGACACTGCTGACGCTGATGACAATACGGTCGGCGACCCTATCGCTCCCGGCACCGGCCCTAGTGATCCAGTTACTGACATCTTTAATCGGTTGACTCAGCCAACGGGTGAAGACGGTGGTCTTGATGGCTACTGGGAGCGTCAAGCGATCAGAAGTGGTCTACGCGTTATTGTGGGCGAGCGCTTAGAACTGGGTAACGCCGATGGTTGGGGCTATGACCCGACAGGAGGAGTGGCATCCACTGGGGGCGTGAACGCTGAACCACTGTATCCGGCAAGAGCACCCATCAATACACCTGCAGCCGCAAATAATCTTTTTACAGGCGGTAACTTGCCAGGTGCCAACGAATATCGGCAGCATCGTTCTTTGCGAGACAATTTAGCCGCTGTACAGGGTATGGTGGTTTACCATTACGAGGTCGACAGTGGTACGTTTCCGGTCGCCTGCATGGCCGTCACTGCCCACCCTGGCACCAGCGAGACAGTCGTAAATAGTCGCACATTTAACAACTATCCAGGTGGGGCTCTCGCAACAGACTTTTTGACCGGTAATGGCACGAATGGCTGGGAGTTTTCTTACCCTAATGATGCGACCAACGGCTTCGCCACAGCCGCCAACTTTGAAGCTCGTTATAACGATACGGCTTCTGCATTGAGAATCGCGCTGAGCAACTTAGCCTATTTTGCTGGCGATCCTAACGGTGGCGCACCTTCCTTCCAGCCTGTTCAGGACACCTTTATACATCCCTTTCCATATCTATCAATGTGGGGTGACTTCTCGGCCCTCAGACGCATCATAGAAGGGGATGCGGGGGCCAATTATGCGGCTCTTAGTCCTGCTGATAGAGCGACTTTGCATTCTACAGCTTGCACCCTCAGCATGCTTGCCGACAATCTCGATACAGTTGAAGGCGAATACGTTGTAGATGCTAGTTACACTGATCTTGCGGCGGATTTGCTGTTAGTTGTGGGCACTGGTGCTAATCAGGTAGATCCTGCAACTGCGGCTATCAATACCACGCCTCCGGATGAGTGGATTCGCCTGGCTGATGCGAATACTCCTGCGACTGATGCTGAAATTGATCGGATGCAACTGGCGGCTGAACGTTGGCAGGTTCTGAGAGATCGCACCTTTGGTTTTGCCACAGGTCAAGGCTTGGCAGCAGCTGCAGTAACGATTGCGGGTTATTCCCAACAGACTGGCGTCTTCACTCTGGCTGCTGCCAATGCGACTCCTACATATCCTGCTGGAAATTATTCAGTAAGTTGTGACCCAAATGAATTCATAGCAAATAAAGGCGTCGCTGGCGTTGATCAAGCTCTAACGTTAGCCTTGGCACTCTGCCCCAAGCCTGCAAACACGGCCTCAAGTAATCAAGAGAAAGCTGTTAAGTATCCCTCTTTGTATTATCTTTTCCCCCGAGCTAATCATGGCCAGATAGCGAATTCTGGGACTACAGGTATTAACAGCACAGCCCAACCAGCCGGTGAAGAGTACATTGACGCAACTGCAGCAGGTGCTGGAATCATCACTGACTACATTGTCAACAGTCCTGATGCAACCGGCGGCGACTTCTTCACAGCTCTAGAGCCAAATACGATCGCTGGAGCACCTAAGGCAACTAATTTCGGTGACTGGACCTTGCCGACCAGTGCAGGCACTACCCTCACTGCTGCCAACGTCGATACCGCTGCCGAAACATTTGCGATTAACGTTGGTGCGGCTGCCCGCAACCTTACCATGCTCGATAAGGGCATCTTTAATGCTCGCGAACAAATGGCAGTACGCGTGCTTGATATTGATATCGATAAGATTGTCGAAAGACGAGGGGGCGTCGCCGCCAATGATTATTGGTTACCCTCTAAGCCCGATGACCCTGATATCGATACTGACTTTGCCACAGAGGGCATTCTCTATGCCGCCCGCGAAGATGCCGTCCGCGAAGACGAAATCGTGCGGCCGGCTAATGGCTCAGCGAGCGACTGCGACGGCTTGAACGGCACTACCTTTCGCATTGCAGCTGAGGCCAACTGTCGTATGTCTGTGTTGCCGGGGACAACCATTCAAGACCCGCCCCTGCAGGCAAACGACGTCAGCATTAAGCCGGTCGATTTTGCCCCAGATCCAGACCGTCGGGCTCATGGATTTCGATTCAGGACATCCAGTGGCAACCCGGCTGATTTTAGTGGGGGTGATCCAGCAGCCGGTCGCCAAAACGGGATGACCTTTGTATCTGATAATACGGCCTATATTCAGGGCAACTTCAATCTCCATTCCAATAATGGTGCAGTTGGCGGCATTTTAGAGGAGTTTGAGGAAACCATCCAAAATATAGACTTCAACGAAGCCAACTTTTATGGCGGTCGGACGACTGTCGAAGATGATTTTGCCAACTTGGCAGCAGACCACTGGCGACCGGTAGAGGTGCTGACTGATGCCCTCACGGTGCTTGCTGCCAACTTCCCCGATGGGGCGATTGACGACGCATTCCAGGAGGGTAACCATACTGATTCTTCGTTCGCTATGCTCAATCGCCCCCGAGATGATGGTGACTGGTTACGTGAAGACGGCACAGGTGATGACCCTGTTCCAGTTTGGGTGGACCGTAACGGCACTTTCTACCTTGATGATGGTGCAGATGGCTGGGAAGAATATTTCGCCGGACTGACCGATGGTGGTGACTTCATTACTATGGGCGAACGAGGCGACCGCGAAGCAAATCAGCCACCGGCCCAGACGTCTTATGTCAACGCCACCTTTGTGGGGGGAATCACTCCAGAGCGCCCCAATGACTCCTATGGTGGGTTACACAACTACCCTCGCTTTTTACAAAATTGGCGTGATTCGAATGCGGATCTATTTATTAATGGCGCGTTTATTCAGCTCAATTTTTCGACGTCTGCCACTGGTCCCTATGATCAAGATGCTTGGGAACCGGGTACCGCAACCGTTGCGGATGAATGGTTTTATCACTACTTAGCGCCTGAGAGACGTTGGGGTTTTGATGTGGGTTTGCTCTTTAACCCCCCAGGTCCGGCGGCTCGACGCTTTTCTCAGCTCGGCCGAGCCCGGAGTGAGTACTATCGCGAACTGCCGTCCGATGACCCCTACGTCAACAATCTTCGCTGTGCCGAAGATGGAAGTGACAATCAGATTTTCCCGAACTTGTGCAACAACTAGCCGAGGTCATGTCTCGTCACTCACCCCAGCAGGCAACTACCATGCAAAACACCCGTTATAGACATACCCTACTGTACCCCTACCCATCCTTGCGTCTGGCGCGTCTGGTGAAACCAACATCAACGAGCGACGAGGCGGGGCTAACTCTGATTGAGTGCGTGATGGCGATCGTCGTCGTCGGGTTGATGGGTGCCGCGATCGCCCCCATGATGGTGGCCTCTGTCGCGACCCGAGTGCAAAGCCAAAAGGCTGAGCAAGCATTGGAGCTGGCTCAGGGGGAAATTGATCGGGTGCGCATTCAGTTTGAGCAAAATAATTTAGACAGCAGTTTGCCGGTTGAGGTAGCTGTGGTCGGCGATCGAGCTCCTGACGTCGCTGGACCTTCATCCCTAACTGATACAGCGACAACGTTGCGGCAAGTTGATGTTGATAATGATGGTGCCCCTGATTTCGTCATACAAAGCTACCTAGTTGAAAAAACAGGTGTTGATGACACCTACGAGATGGGAGTGCGGGTCTACGACTACAACACTGTAGACAACAATACTGGCGGGGCTCTAGCCACCGACGAGGCCCGGTTAGGCTTCACGGACAGTCAAGGAGAGCGGGCTGAAAAACCGATATCAGTGCTGTACACCAACGTTGGTATCACTGAAGACGGTGAGTCTTTGTGCAACTGGATTGATTACACAGATCCAGATGGAACTGCGACCAAACCTGCCACCTGTAATTAATAGAGTTTTATGGTTTTTGATGTTTACCAACAACGCCTTTAGGGATATGAATTATGTCGACCGCTCTTGCCCATAAACTGTTTCGTCGTCTTGGTCGAGTGCATCGCTTGACACAGCAGGGCTTTACTCTATTAGAGCTGCTAGTAGCGGTGTTGATTGGCAGCATTATCACGAGTGCCCTCCTGTTTCTAGTGGTTGAGATGCTGCAGGTTAATAACCGGGAAGAAAGCCTGACCCAAACGCAACAAAACATGCGGCGGGCAATTGATTTCATGACCCGAGACCTCAGTGAGGCGGTTTTCGTCTATAGCGAATTTACCTCTGGGAGCTCTTACGACTTATTGGCTCAACTGGATGGTGAGCCAGCTGGCACTCCGGTTTTGGCTTTTTGGCGTTTAGACCCGCTTTCTGATGCAGAAGTTACGGCTCTAAATACTTTCTGTGATGCCCAAACAGGTGATGCTGCAGACGAATGTGAGACCTTGTTGGTAAGACAAGCCACATATACCCTAGTTGTTTACTTCCATCAAGAAAATGCAGCTAACGATATCTGGGAAGGCCAGTCTCGTATTATTCGCTATCAGTTGCCCGCCTATCAAGAAATCAGCACAACTGCGTTGACCCGTAACCAAGGTTATGCAGATCCAACCTTACCCATTCCTGGAACTAGCCCTGCTGAATTCAACTCTTTTGGTAACTGGCAGAAGGGAAATGCCGGATCAAATGCGAGTAGTAGCAGTGCATCTGTGTTAACAGACTATGTGAATATTGTTGACACAACCGCTACGACTGCCTGTCCGACTTTACCGGCTGATGCAAACGCTAGTTATGTGAGAATACCAGCCAACGACGACAGCTTTTATACTTGTATTACTCAAGCTGACGGTGGCGGCGCGAATAATCAAAATGTCAATAAGTCGGTGATTCTCTATCTGCAGGGCAATGCTTCTAGAAGAGACCCTGATAGAGTCATTGGTATCAGCGAGACGAGCAGTTTGCCCAAACTAGAGTCTCAGGTATTAATCCGAGGAACTATCCAAAACCAACCACTGTAAGGCTCTCTCAACGTTCCTTATTGCTTATTGAGATAATGAGTTTTCTGCACCCCTTATTTGAGTACGCGCCATGATGCTTTCTAGATCGTCACCAAAAGATGCTTCGACAGCTGGCTATACGCTTGTGGAGATCTTAATCGTAGTTATTATTGTGGGCATTTTAGCGGCGATCGCGGCTCCCAGCTGGCTGGCTTATGCGACCCGACAACGCGTGAAGGCGGTAGAGAGCGACTTGGTAGAAGTCTTGAAGCAAGCTCAACAACGGGCAATTTCACAGCGACGCGATATAACAGTCACAATTGACGAAACCGCAGCTGTTCCCACTATCGTTGTTGATGGCTTTTCTGAAGAACTGGGCCCCAATGACTTACAACCGGGAACAATTGCGCTGGATGCGCCCGATGCTCCTAACAACGTAATTACCTTTGACTACCAAGGCACCCTACGTGGGCAAGAAGCTAATCTTCCTTTTGTAGTAAATATTGTTCCGAGTACAGGTACTGCTCAGCAACAATGTGCCATAGTTGCGACCATACTCGGCAACGTTGCAACGAGTAGTGATGTAGCCCTATGTACTACTCCCGTCCTTTAGAGTCAGACACTTTCGGCAAAGCCGGGGATTTCGATAAGTGTGACTTTCTCACTATGAAAAAGCCTCCCGAGCTGTCGCTACGCGGGAGGCTGTACCTTTCAATCAGGAGTCCATCTGCCAGCAGACGGCAATCTTAGAGTTCCCAGGTCAACGGCTGGTTGAATAAATGGGTGGGGTCTGAGCAAACTTTAAAGAGACTGCTACTGATTTTGACTCCGCTCAATCGGCTAGGTGGTGGGTCAGGCCAGATAATGAGGGTTGGTAGGATTAGTCTGGTTAATCGGCCAGGTATTCATTTAAGCAATCAATGGCAGTGTCAATGCCGGTGGCGGCAGAGTGCAGGTACGTATCTTGCATCCCTTCGGCAAGACAGTGCTCTAGATAACCCAGTTCGATTACCAGGCGTTTGGTGAGCGATCGCAGGCGGCGTTGATGGAACGTTGGCGAATAGCTTGTTGAAATCGCAGGAGTTGTCATCGCAGGAATCCTCTGTATTTAGGCGATACAGCAGTGATATCGCGTTTCAGCTTGTTGCAGCTAGCCCCAAAATCTCAACAGGCAGAGTGCTGCAAATTCATCCTCTGCAACAGGCTTCTGGGTATAGTGAAAAATCACCCCAACTTCGGGCTCATGGCAACTTTTGGTGATCCTCAACTGGTCAAGATGAACCGTTTGGCCAGCCAATCCAGTCCAGCTCTCCCATACATCTGTCGCTTCCGCATCTTGAGCCGATTGTTGAGGCCCTCGACGGGACCATTGCTGAGGTCTAGAGTCAAAGCCGCTTGACGGCATCGTAGTCTTCCCTAAGGCCCTTGGCAAACCTCTGGAAGCCTTTGATAGAGCTCTTGTCGGCCTTCGCCAACAACCGTCCAAATCCTCTGGTAACCGCTGACGTATCAGTTCGATAAAGCCTTGGGCGAGGGCAATCGCGTCGGTCAGCTCGGGTTGTTGACAGAGATGCTCCAGTGTTTGTTCCTGTTCAGTAGTCAGGGTTTCAGCCCACTGCAAGATTAACCAAGCCGCCCGGCAGGCACTTAAGGAAGTTGATGAAGCAGTTGGATTTTGAGGCGCAGGCCCTCCGCCCGGGTAAATCGTTGAGGGTCTCAGGGGACGGCTGAGTTTGAGGCTGTG
Source organism: Cyanobacteria bacterium P01_F01_bin.56 (assembly GCA_039185935.1). Classification (GTDB taxonomy): domain Bacteria; phylum Cyanobacteriota; class Cyanobacteriia; order Phormidesmidales; family Phormidesmidaceae; genus Halomicronema. Next base: position 10,757 of record JBCDAJ010000175.1, read on the forward strand.
ACTGACGCAGTTGTCGCGTGTAACGAGCGACTGTGGCGTAACTGCCCTGATAGCCCTGCAGTTGAATTTCATGAAACAGTTGCCTGGTGTGCCGGTGTCCTTGCTGCCATTGTTCCAGGAGATAGCCTTTGTAAGGCTCAAGGTCACTGCCGCGTCGTCGAATGGAAGGTTGCCATTCGGGAAACGTTTCATAAGACAGATCGGTGTAGACCGTGCGTTTGCCCATCCCGAGATGATGCGCAATGTCTTTGATTTGATAGCCTTGCTGTCGTAATGCATGGACTTGCTCATAGCGCTCTAAGCGTTGAGCCCGATTACTTTCAGCTGCTTGTGTTGACACCGACAGGACAGGCGTAGGACTGTGAGCAGAGGTGCTGTCTTGAGGCACTAATATGGCCTGTTCAACTCGCTTAAAGACTGGCGTGTGGCCTTTGAAAGCTTTCTCCAGAGTCTCCTCAAGATTCTGCCGTAAATGAAAGCGATCCGCGACTTGGATGGCATCCGGTGCGCCTTTGCTCATCCTGCGCTTGTAGGTTTTGGAGCGATCGCGGGACAAGATTTCAATACCCGGATGCGCTTTCAGCCACGCGGCCAAAGTCTCAGCCATCCGGTCGGGTAAAAGTGCGATCGGTCGATGGGTTTCGAGATCGACCACAATCGTCCCGTATTGATGACCGCGTCGTAGGGCAAAATTATCCACGCCCGCAATCCGTGGTGTGCTCTTGTCAGGCAGCGACAATTGGGCGACAAAGCGCAGAAAGGTGTTGCGACACGACTTGGTATGTTCTGAAAAAAGAATATTTGAAATAACGCAATCACGTTGCCAACAGCCTGGAATTCCATAAACAGTCGAAGCGTAAAACCCTTATAAATCTGGGCTTCTATTTTTCTCTGCTCGTAACTTGCCAA